>CAYFSL010000054.1:0-1045 GCA_964345835.1 uncultured Peptoniphilaceae bacterium | reverse complement strand
TTCATTGATGACTAGGGAGAAAGTAATAGTTCAAAAGCCTCAAAAGCCTCAAGAGACTTTTAATGATTACATTATTGGTAAAGGCAACAGTCTATTAAATGAATCTAATGGAAGATTGTATAAGACAACAGAAACTTCTATAATTGTGAGTGCAAAGGCAAAGGGATCCTACCTACATTTTAATCATGAGGGAAGGGACCTAAAGATTTTAAAAAGCAAGGCAAGTCCTGCTAAACATGAAGCTAGGACAATAAAAGCAGGAACTAACATTAGAGACTTAGATTTAAAATATTTATACAATACCAAGACTAAAAAAGAAATTAAGGCTTACAGGTATAATAGTAGCTATTATCTATTCTTCGAAGGTGGACATGGAAGGCTTGTTCACTCAAGTAGGGTGTTTGGTTCAAATAATGATGGTAAAGATTCTGAAATAACAGAGATAATAAAGATGGTTCTAGATCCTGGTCATGGAGAGGGAATAGACCACAATCGAGGTGGGGTAATCTTTAATGAAGGGGATCAAAATTATGAGATGAGTCAAATATTTATGAAAGAGGCTTCAAAGTACATGGGGTTAGAGACTATAAATACTAGAAACCTATCCTCAGATGACCCAATACTAAGTAAAAGGGCAGAGATTGGGAATGGGGCCAATATATTTATATCCCTGCATACAAATGCGGCTGGTAAAAATACTAGAGGGGTAGAAATATATGGATCCATGAATAATAAGGAAACACAATTTCCAAAAGAAATGGCAGAATATATTTCAGATACACTTAACACCCCAAATAGAGGGGTTAAATATAGGACTTACGACAATTCTATCTTAAAAAATCCAAGCCCAGGAAGGACAGATTACTGGGGAGTTTTCAGAGGAAATTCAGCTGAAGAAAAATATCTGATAGAATTTGTATTCCACACAAACTACCAGGATTCAAAGTCCTTAATTGAAAATAGGGATAGACTTGTAAAGGGGCTGGTAGAAATGATAGCAAACCACTTCAATTTAATAAAGGTTAAATAAAAAATAGCTGGCAGA
>CAYFSL010000053.1:0-1200 GCA_964345835.1 uncultured Peptoniphilaceae bacterium | reverse complement strand
CTTTTGAAAATTTGTATATTCGCCGTTAGACATTTTATCTAAAGTTTCTACAAATTCTTTGTATCTTTCTTTTATTACCATATCTGCTCCTAGTTTTGTGCATCCTTGAAGTTCTTATCGATATATACCTCTTGAAGGACCTCTTCAGTAAGATCTCCAAATGTTGGTCCCCCAGTCATTTGATTTGATCCCGGCATTACATTGTACTCTATAAAAACTGGATCACCTTCGGCATCTACCGCAAAATCCCATCCAATTATCTTAAAGTGGGGTTGATTTCTCGCCCCCTCCTTAACACATTCAATAAGTCTGTCAAATGAAGGGATTTTAAATCCTTCAAATTCAATACCAGAATCCGGATGCCTATCAAACTTATGTCTTTTCTTGTCTGATGCCAATTTTTGGAAGCTTCCATCTTTATTAACTGTTATTTGAAGCCCTCCTGCTGAGACATTGTCTATCCTTGATTCTCCTGATCCCATCCTACATATTACTGATAAGATGTGAACCTGTCCTTTGAATAAGAAAGAAATCACTCTGACTGTGTTCAATGACTTACTATTTAGTGAATTCATTTTTTCATGTTGGTGTAAAAACTTTTGAACAATGAAGTTTTGTCCAACACCTTCTAATTTCTTCTCTAGGCTAGACCTATCATCCTTATCTTTATCAAAGAACTGAATAAGTCTTCCCATACCACTGTCTACTGAAGGTTTGATTATGGCGGTATCTACCTTCATAATTTCACTTATAACCTTGTCTCTATCAATTTCTTTTCCATCTTTATCGTAGTATAAACCTGCCATACACTTTGCAACTGTTTCAGGTCTCTTAAAATATGGAAACATCTTGTCATGAAAGTTTTTATCTTCATAAGGTCTTCTAAAACTCATGTTACAAAAGTATGGTAGAATTTCTCCAAACCAATATTCATCGGGAACATACCTCGGGTCGAAGTCTTCGCTATCCTTGGCGTATAATCTAAGCCAAATCTTCTTAGGTTTTTTACCATATTTAGCCCAATATTCCTTATAATCTCCATATCTATCGTCATTCTTTTTATTGCCACCGTCCATGGTCTTCAAAGTATTTTTTACTTGTTTAACCCTGGCTTTAGCCCTATAAGTGTTTTCAATCCATGAATATAGGTCATCTAATTTCTTCCTTAAACCACTTCTCATTCAAATTCCCTCACCATTA
>CAYFSL010000052.1:0-1202 GCA_964345835.1 uncultured Peptoniphilaceae bacterium | reverse complement strand
GGGGGAAAATCTAAAAAGATATAGGGGCTAAAAAAGCTTAGGAATTAGCATGTTTTAAGACCAGTATTTTAAGAAGATTAGGACAAAAAACAAATACTAAGGCATTATTACTTTTTATACTAGTTCCTTAATTTATTTAGGTCTGATAAATTACTCAAATGGTCTAGGAATTTTTAGGTATCTAACAATGGGAGAAGCTTTCGAAGTGCTTCCATTTGGTAACCTAGTAACAGTTATTAAGGTAAAAGGACAAGCTATAGTTGATGCTCTTAAGCATGGGGCAGGAGACTATCCAGAAACTAGTGGAGCCTTCCCACAAGTTGCTGGTCTTGAATATACAATAACTGTAGAAAACAAGAAAACAACAGTAGGTGATGTGAAGATTGCTGGAAAGCCTATTGAATTAGATAAGGATTACACCCTTGCTACAAATGACTTTATGGCAGTAGGTGGCGACGGTTACACAATGTTTGAGGGATCTGAACAAGTTCAATTACATGGATCTATGCTTGAAATCTTTGCTGACTACCTAAAAGATTTAAGTAAGGATGGTCCTTTCACATATGAAGCTGATGGAAGGATAAAGATCGTCAATAAAGACCTACCAAAAGAAGTTAAAGGATATGCAGGAACAGATCTAAACATTAGATCTGAAGTTGGTGGAGAAATCATAGGTGTACTACCAGCTCTTAGCGAAGTAAAGGGTTTAAGATATCCTGACCAACCTAACTATATTGAAATTGACCACAATGGTCAAAAGGGCTTTGTATATGCTCCTCTAGTTGGGGATGGACTTGCTAAGGGATATGCATCTAGTGATGTAAACATGAGGAAGTCAGCAAATGGAGAAATTGCTAAGGTATTAAATAAGGGAGCTTATGTAGAAGGAGTTTACTTCAATTCCGCTCCTAACTGGCTACTTGTTAAACACAATGGTAATTATTCATATGTATATAAACCATTATTCCAAGAAAAGCCTGTAACTAAGTCAGGCTATTTAATATCTGCGATGAATTTAAGGAAAGAGCCTAAGGTTGCAGATAATGTAATAAAGGTTCTACCAGATTCTATGGAAGTCACAGGAACAATAGATAAGAATAAACCTTCATGGATAAAGGTTGATTATTATGGTCAAGAAGGATATGTTTATGCTCCAAGGCTTGCAGCTGGTCTATCTAAAGGATACACAACTAGTGACCTAA
>CAYFSL010000051.1:0-1312 GCA_964345835.1 uncultured Peptoniphilaceae bacterium | reverse complement strand
ACCTCATTACTACTTGTGGCAGTATTTTTGCTGGCTGCCTGTGGTAAGAAGTATGAATCAAAGACTTACAAACTTGAGAGAAATGGAGTTTCACACAAACAGAGAAAGCCCTAAAACAAATGGGATTTACAGAGGTTGAATAAGAGACCTTAGCTAGATAAAAGCATGTTTTATTTAATTGATAATTTTAGGACCAGGGATAACAATAACCCTGGTTTTAACTTTTGAATTAAGTGTATATTAAAATTCATAAAGACTTTTTGAAAAATTATAATTTTGGATTACAATATTAGATACAGTATTATAGTTAAATTTTATATGGTTTAAATTTAACTTATTAGGAGGAAAATATGAACAATAGGGTAAAAGCATTAATTTCTTTGCTAGTCTTAGAGTTTGCATACCTGATTATTAGGTATCCATTATTTGATCTACATGGCATGATCCAGTGGCCCTTGTATCTAAATATAGCTGGGGCAGCAATTATTGTTGTTTCCATTATGGTGGGGAAAAATATTACTCCTGCATTTACAGCTTCTGGATACATCCTAGGATTTGCCTTGGGTTATTTATTTGAACTATCAATCAATTCCAATGCAAGCCAGGCTACAAGTAACTTGTGGCAGATTTGGCTATTAGTTTTTGTAGTGGCTATATTTATAGGTGTAAATATTGAGGTTAAGAAGGAAAGAAATAGGATTAGAAAGCTTGAAAAGGAACAAATAAAAAAGCTTGAGAAAGAACAAACTCAAAAGCATAAGATAGGGGAAGAAAAAATAAGGGAAAAATAAGTTCGAATATAAATAGCTTAGTGTTGTAGACTGACTAGATTCAATCTATAACACTTTTTTTGTGAATAAAATTATTGGAATTAAGGATATATAAGCTAGATTGATACTTGCTTATAAGAAAAAGCTGGAGATAGAAAACCTACCAATTAAAAAGGCGAATCCAGGATTCAATAGGTCTGGATTCGCCTTTGTAGTCAAAATTCTATATTTAAATTATTAGTTATAGAAACCACTTACGTCATCTTTAAGGTCGATGAAGATATTCTTTGTTTCAGAATAGGCATCTATCATCATCTTATGGGTTTCACGGCCGATACCAGATTTTTTGTAACCACCGAATGGGGCGCCTGCTGGTAGTTGGTTATAAGTATTAACCCACATACGTCCAGTCCTTACAGAGTTTGCAACCTTGAAGGCCTTATTGATATCCTTGGTAAATACTGCTCCTCCTAAGCCATAGATTGAATCATTAGCAAGGTCGATTACTTCATCAACATCCTTAAACTTTTGAACTACAAGGA
>CAYFSL010000050.1:0-1519 GCA_964345835.1 uncultured Peptoniphilaceae bacterium | reverse complement strand
TATAATTTATAACTGTAAAAGATTATATATAACACAGGAGGTAGAGATGAAATTTTCAGAAATAGAATATAAGAGGCCAGATTTTGACCAGGTTTTTGACAGGGCCAATTCACTGGTAACAGAAATAGAGCAAGCGGAAACTAAGGAAGATTTCTTTAAATACCTAAAGGACTTCTACGACCTATATAACGAGTATATTGAGATGTCTACATTAGCCTATGTAAGGCATACGATAGACACCAGGGATAGCTTTTATGAGGAAGAAAACAAGCTATGCGATGAGTTTAATCCAAGGTTTCAAGAGGTGACAAATAGGTTGTCAAAGGTTAGACTTGCTTCGAAATTTAGAAAAGACTTTGAAGAAGCCTTTGGGACTAGCATCACTAAGAAAGACGAACTTGAAAAAGATATCTTTAAGCCTTCTATAGTTGAAGATAGGATAAAGGAAGCCTCCTTGACCAGTAAATACCAAAAGCTGATTGCTTCTGCTAAGATCCCATTTAAGGGAGAGGATAGAAATTTATCACAGATGTCATTTTTTGCCCAATCAGCTGATAGGGAAGTCAGAAAAGAGGCTAGTCAACTTGTCAATGATTGGATGGCTTCCCACCAAGAAGAATTTGACAAAATCTATGACGACCTTGTTGCTATCAGGGACAAGATTGCCAAAGAATTAGGCTTTGAATCCTATGACCAGGTTGCCTATAGGTCTATGGGAAGGATTGACTGGGACAAGAATGATGCTAGAAAATATAGAGAGCAAATTGTTAAGTATATAGTTCCCCTTGCTACAAAGCTTTATGAGGAGCAAGCCAAGAGGATTGGAATCGACAAGATGAAATACTACGACCTTCCATTCATGTTTAAGTCAGGAAACCCAATGCCTGTTGGTGGTGAAGATGTCCTTGTGCCTGCTGCTCAAAAGATGTATAGGGAGTTATCAGACCAGACAGGGGAATTTTTTGATAAGATGGTTGACTACGAGATGATGGACCTTACAACTAAGGAAGGAAAGGCTGCAGGTGGCTATATGACAAGCCTACCAGTTAGCAAGATGCCAATTATCTTTTCTAACTTCAATCAAACTTCTGCCGATGTGGATGTCCTTACCCATGAGGCTGGCCATGCCTTCCAAGGCTATGTAACTAGGGATGTTTATCCACCTGAAAATGCCATGGGAGCCATGGAAATAGCAGAAACCCATTCGATGAGCATGGAATACTTTACCCACCCATGGATGGAAGCTTTCTTTGGAGATGCAACAGAAAAATATTACTATTCTCATGTTGTTGGATCTATTCAATTTCTTCCATATGGAGCAAGTATCGATGAGTTCCAAGAGTGGGCTTACGAGAATCCAAAGGCCACAGCCGAGGAGAGAAGGGCTAAGTATAGAGAGCTTGAACACAAGTACCTACCTCATCTAGACTATGACGGCAACAAGTATCTTGAAAAGGGGGGAAGGTGGCAAAGACAACTTCATGTCTACCTATATCCAATGTATTACCTAGATTATACA
>CAYFSL010000049.1:0-1846 GCA_964345835.1 uncultured Peptoniphilaceae bacterium | reverse complement strand
TACATTCCCACTAATCACGAGTTCTGTGATATGAAAAAACTATTTTTTTACGATACAGAAACTTTTATGATGAAAACCAAATGTTTTTTTGCGTCTAAGAGTTTTTTTGGATCAAAAAAACATATGGTTTTATAATCCAGGAATTTTTATGACAAAACCCACATCGTGTTTTTCAAATAAAAAAGTTTGGGACGAAAACCCACATCTTTTTTTGCCCCTATGAACTGTTTTGGATTAAAACAGTATTTTATTTTAGGAGCTAGGATTTTTGATGACCCAAACCACACATGGGTTTTTAGATAAGAGGGTTTGGGGTGCGAAACCACTTTTGGTTTTCCAATCTCATAGTTTTGTTTTAGAATAATACTCTTTTTTATTATGCCGTAGGCTTTAAGTTCCTTTTATATATCGTAGTTTTTGTTCTGCTATTGATTGACTAAGAGTGAACTGTAGCAAGAAAGGAGAATATGCAATTGTACATAAAATATAAATAGAGGTGTACTTTTTTTGAAGTCTGTTTTTAAAAAACTATCCATTAACAATTGTAATTCATTTGTGCTGCTATACTAAGTTGTGTACTTTTGCATTTATTATTTTACACGAGGTTAGTTTTCATTTTGAAGTGATTTCGAAGTAGTTATCTACATCGCTTGGCATAGTTTTTGTAGGTAATGTTCGGCGTATGTTTGTATTATGCTTTTATTTATGCTATTTAGTTGAAAAGAGGTTTATAAAAAGAAGAAGTAATGATTATGAAAAAATGTTATTAGTTTTAGTGACTTCATTTGTTGCTGTGATTTCTTATGGGCAGGTTGTAGAGGGGTATGTGGATGAGCCAATAACCTATAGCCAATATTTGAATTTAATTATTGAGAATAATATTGAGTATGCAGCTGAGAAACTCAATGTAGATATATCTAAGGCTAACATAAGAACGGCGGGTGCTATTCCTGATCCAGAGCTAACGATTGAGGGTACCGACAATGGCGAGCGAAGTAAGCAGATGGGATATGAGTTTGAGGCATCATTGGATTGGACTCTTGAACTGGGTGGAAAAAGAAGGGCAAGAGTGGAGCTAGCAAAAAGCGAAAGTGATTTGTCGGTTAGTATTTTAGAGAACTACTATCGAAATTTGAGAGCTGATGCCACACTTGAGTTTTTATCTGCGCTTCGCAACGAAAATTTATATAAAACCAAACTAGAGGCTTATGGCAATATGAATAAGATTGCAAAGACTGATAGTGTGAGATATTTGCAAGGTGAAATATCGGAACTGACAGCACGACAAAGCAAGCTTGAAGCCCGAACCATGCTTATTGATGTGATGGAGGCTGAAACAGAGTGGATAAATGGGTTGATGTTTCTTGACAAGTTTGTAAACAAGAACATTAATGATACTATCTTGAAACCTGAGGGTGGCTTTGAGAGCCTTGATAGATCTTTTGTGTTGAGCGACTTGATAATTACTGCTCAAAATAATAGGGGCGATTTGATGGCAGCGTTGCAAAACGTGGATGTTGCAAAAAAGATAGTAAACCTTGAACGGGCTAATAGAAAGATAGACTTAGGATTGAGCTTTAAAGTGGGGCACAACACTTATGCACATAATGAGATAGCGCCCACACCTGCTCATACTCCAGTCTCGGTAGGGGTGTCTATTCCTTTGAAATTTTCAAATTCGAAAAACTCTGATCTTAAAGTGGCCCAGTTTCAGCATCAACAGGCAGAGTATGCTTACTCTCAAATTGAAAAGGAGATTGCCATTGAAGTTGCTCAAGCATATAGACTTTATAATACTATGTGCAAACAACTGGGGTATTTTGATAATGGTATTATTGTGGAGGCA
>CAYFSL010000048.1:0-1873 GCA_964345835.1 uncultured Peptoniphilaceae bacterium | reverse complement strand
TAGGTCATCTAATTTCTTCCTTAAACCACTTCTCATTCAAATTCCCTCACCATTATTTCATTATATTTCATCATATAGACACCCTCTTTATAGTTGCCTATTTGTCTATCATTTGCTATACCATTTAAGTTGTTTAGTATCAGTTGCATATGGTCACAACCACATTCATAAGCATGAGGATAACCTCCGCCAAACCTTGGATTAACCTCTGATATATAGTAATCCCCATCAACATCAAAGACGTCTATATCTATTTGACCCATGTAGCCCATTTCTTTGACGAACTTTTCTATAAGGTCAAATAACTTCTGGTCCTTGAAGGACACTGACTTATCTGTTTCTCCAGCCCTCATTTTAAGCTTCTTCTTTGTAAATATGGATACTGGCTCTCCGCTAACCATATCGATATAGACATCGGCCCCTATTTCTTGACCATCCAAAAACTCTTGGATCATTAAGGAAGAATCCTGGCTAAATAATAAGTCAACTGTCTCCCTATCATAAACTTTAGAAATAGCAATACTAGCACTACCCTTTGCAGGTTTAACAAATACTGGGAATTTTGCCCTATTTTCATCCAGGTCCTTATAGAATTCTTCCTTGTCCATATAGGACTTTGCACACTTGTAGCCATGGTCCTTCAACCAAAGATACATCTCGTATTTATCAAGGGACAGCTCGCAAATATCGTAGGCAGACCCGATAAAACTTACCCCTTTCTCCTTAAATCTCTCGATATTCTTAGATATTAAGGAAAGCTCAGGGTCAATCAAGGATGTGAGGCCAGAAATTTCTTCCTTCTCGCAAATGTCTAAAATTATATCTATATACTCAGGATCATCTATCCTCGGTACAAGATAGTTCTTATCGGCTTCATAAATAGCCGGTGCTAGATTACTCATATCGGTTACAACAAGCCTACCTAGCTTCCCTTTACCTTTGTCAGACAAACAAGTCTTAAAATATTCAACAATTTTATTCCTAGTACCCACACTAAGAAGTAAAATATTCTTCATCCTAGCCTCCATATGTTTACTTATAATCAAAAAAATAAGATGGCTTTTATAGCTTTATTGCCACCAACAGAAATCTATAAAGACATCCTATATAAATATTTATGTATAGTTTAAGTTATTCGACTATGTAGCATTCTTATAAAATACAAATATTTTATCAATAATTATCACATCAATTATATAATATTTGCCCTAATATATCAATAATACTTAAGGCTTATAGGCTGGTTTAAGCTTGTATTTAGCTAACTTTTGCTAAAAATGATTGTATTTATTGGGATATAAAAACGACCAGCCCTGGTTGGGCTAGCCGTCTATAATTTTAGTATTCTGATTTATCAAAAATTATTCAATAACCTTTGATACAACGCCAGATGCTACTGTTCTACCACCTTCTCTGATCGCAAATCTTAAACCTTCTTCGATAGCGATTGGGCTGATAAGAGTGATTGTAAATGTAGCGTTATCTCCAGGCATAACCATTTCAACGCCTTCAGCTAATTGGATATCTCCAGTTACGTCAGTAGTTCTGAAGTAGAATTGTGGTCTATATCCTGAGAAGAATGGAGTATGTCTTCCACCTTCTTCTTTAGTTAATACGTAAACTTCACCTTCAAACTTTGTGTGTGGGTGGATTGTACCTGGTTTAGCAAGAACTTGTCCTCTTTC
This sequence comes from uncultured Peptoniphilaceae bacterium, assembly GCA_964345835.1. GTDB lineage: Bacteria > Bacillota > Clostridia > Tissierellales > Peptoniphilaceae > JAAYEL01. The sequence goes on along the minus strand of CAYFSL010000048.1, from coordinate 188 downwards.
GATATCATTTCTTGTAACACCTCTTAGAAGTGCACCGACGTTATCTCCAGCTTGACCTTGTTCTAGTTGCTTTCTAAACATTTCTACCCCTGTAACAACTACGTCAGATGGCTTTTCAACAAGTCCAACGATTTGTACAGTATCTCCAACCTTAACGATACCTCTTTCTACTCTACCTGTAGCAACTG
>CAYFSL010000047.1:0-1935 GCA_964345835.1 uncultured Peptoniphilaceae bacterium | reverse complement strand
ATTACCTCTCAGTCCTTTTATTTAATAGTGTTATCTTTGAACACATATTAAGTATAAAAATATTAGGTGTTTTGACAAAAAAAACGGACCCTAACTTAAACTAAGATCCATCAAAAATTATTATTTTTTCTTATTTTTCCATATAGAGAAAGCAATTAAAATAGCCATCAAAACTATAACTATCAATATCTGTAATTTATATTGACCTATTATAGAATTATCACTGGTCTTTAAGCTTGCAGCTATATCATCATCTGCCGCCATAATCACCGTACCAGCTTTTTTATTCGCCGGGATTTTCACTGTGATTTCATTATCCTTCTTATTAATTTTTTTATTGCCATAGATATCTATTAAATTGATATCTTTATCATCAATAGCAAATGTCACTTCTTGGTCTTGGTCACTTGTATTTAAAGCAACATATATATCTTTACCATCATAAGACCTAGAGAATACAGATACTTTCTTATCTGCATATAAGGTCTTCCTGTCACCTTTTGCAAATATATGTGCATAAGTATTTCTTATAGCTATCAATTTTTTGTAATGGTCTAAAATAGGGTTGTTCTTTACTTTTTCCCATTCAAAATCCGCCCTATTCTCGCTAAATATTCCCTTACTAAAATCATCTTTTTGACCAGACATTCCAATTTCTTCTCCATAATAGATTACTGGTTGGCCTTTGGCTGTCATTTGCAAGGATACTGCAGGTAAAAATTTGTCTACATCCCCACCAAGTTTCATTTTCAAGAAACCATGTTCATCATGGGATGATAAAAATTGACCCATTTGCTTTTCTTCACTTATTGCTTGGTTTCTTCTAATAAGTGCTTTCTCTGAATCTTCTATTCTGCCATTTACATAATTTTTAGCTATATCCTTAAATTCAAAATCTAATAGAGAGTCCATCATTTCAGGACTTAAATATCCACCATGATTAAATACAGAAGCACCATAATTTTCACCAATCATTTTAAAATCTTTATCTTCTTCTAAAACTGCAGATTTAAAATCTATCCAAGTTTGTTGGTCTACATGTTTAACTGTATCTACCCTGAAATAGTCAATGCTATTTCCCTTATCAGTTTCTAATTTTTTCAACCAGTCAACTTGCCATTTAATAATCTTGTCTCTTACTTGCTTATCTTCAGTTTTAAAATCTGGTAGACCAGCAAGTTCAGATTCTAGATCTCCAGTTCCACTTTCATCCCTATGCATGCCTACAAAAGGTCCTTGATTTTTTGTTCCATAACCAGAATGGTTTAAGACTACATCTACCATTAGCTTAATATTGTTTTCATGTAAAAGATCAATTAATTCTTTCAAATCATTTTCATTACCTAGGTGAGGATCCAGCTTAGTAAAATCTTCCGCCCAGTAACCATGGTATCCATATTGCTTACCATTATCACCTTCCATCATGTTAGCTTCGATATTTTTAACTATAGGAGTAATCCATAAAGTCGTAATTCCTAATTCTTTTAGGTAATCAATTTTTTCAATGATTCCTCTAAAGTCACCACCATGGTAGGCTTCTAAATGATTTTTATCATAAGATCCATCGATTTTATGAGGATTATTATTAGATTCATCCCCATCATAAAACCTGTCTGTCAAAACCATATAAATAATTTCTTCATCCCAAGTTACAGCTTTATTATCAGCTTCTGCAAATACATTCGCTCCACTATTAAATATTAATAAAATTGTTAGTATAAATATAGAAAGTTTTTTAATTTCAAAAGCTAACATAAATTACTCCAATATTTTTATAAATTAAAGTATCTAAGACAACAAATTTCTTATCTTTTTTTCATACTTTCACCTTTTTACGTAATAATAAGTTTATAAAGTATAAAATATGTGTCATTAATTTAATTAACAAGTTATTTATAATTATACTATCATAAGTACTCATAATATACAAACTAA
>CAYFSL010000046.1:0-2570 GCA_964345835.1 uncultured Peptoniphilaceae bacterium | reverse complement strand
TTCTTTTCTTCCTCAGCTTTTTTCTTTTCTTCTTCGGCCTTTTTCTTTTCCTCTTCGGCCTTTTTCTTTTCCTCTTCGGCCTTTTTCTTTTCCTCTTCGGCTTTTTTCTTTTCCTCCTCGGCTTTTTTCTTTTCCTCTTCGGCCTTTTTCTTTTCTTCTTCAGCCTTTTCTTTTTCTTCAGCTTCTATTTTGTCATCAGGACCTTGTGGTTTGTCGCTAGGATCCTTATCTTCATTATTAATTTCTTTGCCATTTTCAAGGCTTGTTCCTTTATTGTTTTCTTCCTCATTTGTAACATTGGCCTTGTTATCAGGACCATTGGACTTATCGGAAAATAGTGAACATGAGCTTAAAGTTAAAGATATGGCTAATATTAATGATAAAATTGTAATTTTATTTTTTTTCATTCTTCCTCCATATTTCATTATTGTAATATGACTGCAATAGTCTTCTAATTATCCCAGCAAACATGGGAAATATTGATATTGCTTTTCATTTTACTTAGCTTCATTATATAATAAGGGAAAATAAAAGTACACAGGAGAGCTTATGAAGATTAATTACCAGTTAGAACTGGATAAGACTATAAAAGAGATAGAAAAATTAGATTATGTGCCTAGACTTTTACTTCATTCATGTTGCGGGCCCTGTTCAACCTATGTTTTAGAGTATCTTTCTAATTATTTTGAGATTGGTCTGCTTTATTACAATCCTAATATCTATCCTAAGGAGGAGTATTTTTTTAGGGAAAATGAACAAGAGAAGCTTATAGAAAAACTTGATGTTAAATACCCTATTAGCTTTATTAGGGCTGACTATAGACCAGATGAATACTATAGGCTTGTAAGAGGTTATGAGGGTGAAAAAGAAGGGGGAAAGAGGTGCCATATATGTTTCGATATGAGGCTAAGAGAAGCTGCAAGAATAGCTAAAGAAAAAGGATTTGACTACTTTACTACAACTCTATCAATAAGTCCACATAAGGATTCACAAGTATTAAACCAAATAGGAAAGGAACTTGAAGAGGAATTTAAAATTAAGTACTTATATTCGGATTTTAAGAAGAAAAATGGCTTCAAGAGGTCTGTTGAACTTACTCAGGAGTACGATATGTATAGGCAGGACTATTGTGGTTGTGTTTTTTCCTATAAAGAAGCCAGAAAAAGGCAAGAGAAAATAGATAGGTAGGAAGTTAGCAAGAATTCTAAATATTAAATGGATTTAATTTTTTAGAATTAAAATAAAAAAATAACTATATGAATATATTAGCTGGATAATGTATTTTTCAAAAAGAGATTTAGGAATTTGCCTATTTCTCTTTTTTTAATATGTAAAAATATTTATTTGGCAGGATTTGACATGGGGGTAACACAATATATTGTGTTTTATAATTTTGACCTTAACAAGATAAAGTGGTATTCTTATCAATATTATATAAGAATTTAGATAAGGGGTTATAGATATATGCAGATTAAAAAAAGAGACGGAAGAAGGGTTGACTTCGATAGAAGTAAGATAGTTAATGCGATCTTAAAGGCTTTTATATCTCTTGGAAAAGAGCCTGCTGAGGGGCATATTGAGTCTATGGCAGAGTCAATTGAAAAGATGATATTAGATAAATTTCCTTCTAACCACTTAGTAAGCGTTGAGGAGATTCAAGACCTAGTTGAGATAACCTTGATAGAAAACAAGGAATATGAGGTTGTTAAGGCCTACATCCTTTACAGGGCTCAACATACAATGAACAGAAAGGTCATAGAGAAGTTTGAAGAATATATTACTGATGAGAATGTAATTGATATTATTAGGGACATTCAAACGGATTTTGATAGGACTCATTATGACTTGGACCAACTGTACTTGAAGTGGTTTTCATTCTTAAAGCCAGGCATGAACCAGGGACAATATCTCTCTGCTCTGATTAAGGCGGCCGCAGAACTGACAAGCAAGGAATCCCCTGATTGGGAATATATTTCAGCTAGATTTTTAATTTATGAGACAGATCTTGAAGTTGAGGCTAATGCGAGTAAGCTTGGAATCAAAGATTTCAAAGATAAGCTTAAAATACTTACTGATAAGGGCCTTTATGGCAAGTATATGGTTGAAAACTATTCAGATGAAGAGCTTGAAGAACTAGAAGCATACATGGTTTATGAAAGGGATAAGTTATTCAACTATTCCGGCCTTGATCTTATTGTAAAGAGATATCTTATCCGCAATAGTGAAGGGCAAATACTTGAAAAAGTTCAAGAGATGTTTATGGGAATTGCCATGCATTTAGCTATACCAGAAAAAGATAATAAGTTGGATTTTGCTAAGAAACTTTACGATATCCTTTCACAATTAAAGGTTACTATGGCTACGCCAACTATGAGTAATGCTAGAAAGCCCTTCCACCAACTTTCTTCATGCTTTATCGACACCGTGCCTGATTCATTAACTGGTATTTACAGGTCAATTGATAACTTTGCTCAGGTATCAAAGCATGGTGGCGGCATGGGAATGTATTTTGGTAAGGTTAGGTCAACAGGGTCTGATATAAGAGGATTTAAGGGAGTTGCAGGTGGCGT
>CAYFSL010000045.1:0-2591 GCA_964345835.1 uncultured Peptoniphilaceae bacterium | reverse complement strand
AAAACAAGAGAAGGATGAGATAATCTCGTCCTTCTTTTTATGTTGGATTTTATTGCCATAATTTTGTAGGATAGATTTTACATGCCATAGAAAGAAAATATATGGTATAATATACGTACTAACGTAAATTGTTACTGACAAGTATTGGAGGGCTTATGGATAAAAAAACATATATTGCTATTGACCTTAAGTCTTTTTATGCTTCTGTAGAGTGCATGGAAAGGGGGCTTGACCCTCTTAATACCAATTTGGTTGTAGCGGATGATAAGAAGACGGAAAAAACTATCTGCCTGGCGGTAAGCCCCAGCTTAAAGGCCTATGGAATATCTGGCAGGGCCAGGCTATATGAGGTCATTCAAAGAGTTAAAAAGGTAAATGAAGATAGAAAGAAAATATTAGGAACAAGAGAGTTTAGTGGAAGCTCTTTTACTGATGATGAATTAAAGAAAGATCCATCGCTTGAGCTTGACTATATAATTGCTCCCCCAAGAATGTCATTTTACATAGAATATAGTACAAAAATTGTAGATATATACTTGAAATATATTTCAAAAGAGGATATGCACATTTATTCCATTGATGAGGTATTCATGGATGTAACAAAATATTTGAAAACCTACAAGATGACTGCAAGAGAGCTTGCCAAAACCATAATCCAGGATGTCTACAAATCAACAGGTATTACTGCAACCGCAGGTATTGGAGACAACCTATACCTCTGCAAGGTGGCTATGGACATAGGAGCCAAGCATATAAGGGCTGACGAAGACGGAGTGAGAATTGCCCATCTTGATGAAAAAAAGTACAGGAAGTATATGTGGGGGCATAAGCCTATAACCGATTTTTGGAGGGTTGGAAAAGGCTATGCTAAGAGATTAGCCAAGGTTGGTATTTACACTATGGGGGATATAGCCAAGTGCTCTGTTGGAAGGCCCGAAGACTTTTATAATGAGGACCTTTTATACAAGATTTTCGGGGTCAATGCCGAGCTTTTAATTGATCACGCCTGGGGCTATGAGCCAGTAACCATAAAGGATATTAAAAGCTACAGACCCGACCATGAAAGTCTAGCATCAGGACAGGTTCTTACAAGGCCCTATAGCTTTGAGGAGGGCAGGCTTATCTTAAAGGAAATGGCCGACAAGCTTTCCTTGGACCTTTTTGCCAAGGACTTAACAACGAGTCAGCTGGTCTTGACTATCGGCTATGATGTTGAAAACGTAGATAGAAACTACAAGGGAGAGCTAGTAAAAGACAGCTACGGAAGGCTTTTACCTAAGAAAAGTTCTGGTACGGTAAATCTTCCTCAAAGGACAAACTCGGGTATTTTAATTAGGAAAATGCTTTTGGAGTGGTATGACCATCATGCTAATAGGTCCCTCACAATAAGGAGGTTTAATATATCTGCCAACTTTATTCTTAACGATTGCGATAAAGATTCTAGAGATGAAGAGCAACTATCCCTGTTTGACCAGGTTGAAGCTTATAGTTATGACATAAAACAGGAAGGGATAGATTTTGATAAAGAGAAAAGGCTTCAAGAGGCTACCCTTGAGATAAAAAGGAGATTTGGGAAAAATGCTATATTAAAGGGGATGAACTTTGAAGAGGCTGCTACAACAAGGATTAGAAATGATTCCATAGGAGGTCACAAGGCTTGATATGACTAAGGAGATACATGATTACAAGGATATAATTGACCTCGAAAGACCAGTCTTTAATAGCTATCCTAAGATGTCCATGGCTAAGAGGGCAGGACAATTTGCCCCCTTTGCTGCCCTTACCGGTCACAAGGAGGCAGTAGATGAGGTCGCAAGAAGGACTGATGAAAAGATAATATTAGATGAAAATGCTAAGTGCCTTCTTGACTATGAGCTTCAAAGGATAAGGGCCATCTTAGAAACAAGGCCAGAGGTATTTATAAGCTACTTTGTTGCGGATTCAAAAAAAGACGGAGGAAGCTATAAGGACTACAAGGGGAGGCTGGTAAAAATTGACCAGATAAATAAGACCCTAGTTTTTGAAGATGGGACTAGAATAGGGGTTGAAGACCTGTATAGGCTAGAGCTTGTCTGATGGATTTATGTATTAAGGTCAGACTTTTATATAAGCTTGGTTAGGATTTTTGAAAGTATTGTCTGCTTAAATCAATATCTTGCTCGGATAAAAATAAAGGGTAATTATAAGGTCCTGGCAAGTGAAAAAAAACCTATTATTCGATATACTAGAGGGGAATATTTGATTTTTTATAGGAGGAAATATGAAAATAGTTGAAGATGACATTAAAAAGTACCAAGGCAATATCCTTAAGGTAAGGCTTGAAAATGGCAATTTCTTAAGGGGCAGATTTATGGAGGGGGTAAAGCTTGCTCGAGGCTATGCCATAGTAATCCAATCGAACACCTATACTTTTCAGATAGAAGATAAGGATATTGCTGAAATAGATATAATAGCAGAAAAGAGATTTTAAATAACAAGTAAATAAGCTCTCAAATCGGGCTGAACAAGAGTTGACCGACATGTTTCTTTTAAGAAAGCTAATCGGTCAGTTTTTTATGTAGGCAGATATAATACATTTGATGAATAGCCTT
>CAYFSL010000044.1:0-2679 GCA_964345835.1 uncultured Peptoniphilaceae bacterium | reverse complement strand
ATTATAAGAAACTAGAAGTTCCAAGTGTTTTAGGGGGTTAATGTGATAGAATTAAGAAATATTAACAAATCTTTTGGGAACAAAATGCTTTTTAAAGATTTCAATATTAAAATAGATGAAGGGGAGTCGGTTGCCATAATAGGAAGATCGGGAAGTGGTAAATCAACCCTTTTAAATATTATTAGCTTGATTGAAGCTCCATATAGTGGAGAAGTTTTGTGGAATGAAAAAGCTTGTAAAGTAAACAGCAAAAACTCTGAATCCATAATAAGAAATGAGATTGCCTATTTATTTCAAAACTATGCCCTAATAGACAATGAAAATGTCTATCATAATGTACTTGTGGCTTGTAAATATAATAAAAAAATAAAAGACGAAAAAGATTCGATTAGGGGAGCTCTTAAAGAAGTTGGACTAACTGGAATGTATAATAGAAAAATATATTCCTATCTGGGGGAGAGCAGCAAAGGGTCGCCTTGGCTAGAGTTCTAGTAAAACCTTGCTCTGTCATCTTTGCGGACGAACCAACTGGTAATCTCGACGATGAAAATTCTGATAAGGTCATGGATATATTATTTGACCTAAACCGTAAAGGAAAAACCATAATTGTTGTAACCCATGATAATCGTTATTTGGACCGCTTTAATAGAATTATTAAGATTGATTAGGTCTAGTTTCATAGATTTCACCTCCTAGCAAGGCTAGCGTGCAGGGGGTGTTTTTTATTTATTTTATAGAGTCATTATATTATGTATGGTATAATAATTTGATGTAGTAATGAAATTAAGGAGTGAATAATGACTAAAGATTTTTTGCCAGTAATTTTAGGTACTGATTGGAATGTATATGGTGTTGCATCTTCTTTTAACAAAGCATATGGAATAAAGAGTGTGGCTTTAGGTATGAGAAGGCAAATGTATACGAATGATTTGGATTATTTAGATGTACATGTATTTGAAGACTTTGATACTAGCGAAGTCTTTGTTAAGGAGTTGAGAAGTTTTGCTCAACAACATAAAGATAAGAAGCTTTTACTAATTTCTTGTTCAGATTATTATACTGGTCTAATAACTGAAAATAAAGATAAGCTTAATGACTTATATTTAATGAACTATATCGACCTTGACCTAAGAAATAGCCTTGAGAATAAAAAGGACTTTTACGAGATATGTGAAAAGTATGGTTTGTCATATCCTAAGACTTTTGTTATTTCTAAGGACAATAAGGATAGTTTTACTTTGCCCTTTGAATTTCCAGTTATATGTAAGCCCAATGATAGTTTTAAATGGCTAAAGGTTAAGTTTGAGGGATATAAAAAGGCTTATAAGGTCGATAATCTTGATCAACTTAATAGGATTTTAGATTTAGCTTATAGTAATGGCTACGATGATTACATGATAATTCAAGATTTTATACCTGGAGGGTCAGATGCTATGTTTGTGGTAAATGCCTACGTTGATAGTAAGGGAAGGGTCACTATGACTCATGCAGCCCAAACAGCCCTTGATGAGTGCCTTCCTAATGATATAGGCAATTATAATGCCCTGATTTCAGGTGACTATCCTGAGCTTGTAAAGGAAGTTAAGGATTTTTTAGAAAAGATTGATTATAGAGGCTATGCTAACTTTGATTTTAAATTTGACTCAAGGGATGGGATATACAAGGTATTTGAAATTAATCTAAGGCAGGGTAGGTCTTCATTATATATGACCTATGCGGGGAATAATTTTGTAACCTACCTAGTAGATGATATGGTTTATGGTAAAGAAGTTAATTACTATAATCATGTAGATGAACATATTTGGTATCTCACTGCAAAAAGTGTACTGAAAAAATATTGCCCTGATAGTCTTAAAGATAAGGTTAAAATATTACTGAAGGAAGGCAAATCTAATTTTGGCCTTGATTATGCACACAGGTCTAATATTAAAAGGTGGCTCCTTTCACTAAGGAGAAAGTTATCTACTATAAAATATTATCCAAAATACATGAGGTAATTATGAAAAAGATTGGTGTTATTGGAGGCTTGGGACCTCTAGCTACTGTCGACTTCTTTAAAAAGGTAGTTGACCTAACAGGAGCTAAGAGCGACCAGGAGAATATTCCTATATTGATATATAACAATCCCCAAATCCCGGACAGGACCCAGGCAATTCTTTATGGTGGTATAAGTCCAGTTGATGATATTATCTCGACTGGTAAGGTTTTGGAGCAGATGGGGGCAGATTTCCTATGTTTGCCATGTAATACATCCTTCTATTTCTATGAAGAAATTCAAAAAAGTCTAGGTGTGCAACTGCTTAATATGATTGACTTAACTGTTGACTTTATTAAGGAAAATGCCATAAAAAAACTGTGTGTCTTGGGAACAGAGGGTACAATAAAAAGTGGTATTTATACTGATAAATTAGATAAGGAAAAAATATCTTATTATAAGCTAGATACTAAAATGGAGGAATACCTAACTAGGGTTATTTACGATATCGTTAAGAAAAATGATTTTCCTAATGACGTCAGTTTTTTTACAGATGAATTGGATAGGATAATTAAAGAGGAGCAAGTGGATGCTTTTATATTAGGATGTACTGAGCTTCCAATCTTCTTTAATAGGTATAATTTAAGATATAATTGCATTGATCCAACATTAATTTTAGCCCAAAAGGCTGTTGATCTTGCTAA
>CAYFSL010000043.1:0-2828 GCA_964345835.1 uncultured Peptoniphilaceae bacterium | reverse complement strand
AAAAAAGGATACTTTAAGAGTGTAGGGGATAGGGTCATGATCAATTCTTTTAAGATTCCCCTATACTCTAATCTTATATCTATTGGCAACAATGTGTGGATTGCAAGTGATGTTACTTTCATAACCCATGATGTCATCCACTATATGCTAAATGGTCTTGATAGGGGTAGAAAATATACTGAAAAAATTGGTTGTATAAATATTGGTGATAATGTCTTTATTGGTAATGGAAGCAGGATTATGTATGGGGTTGATATAGGCTCAAATTGTGTAATCGCTTCTGGAAGTGTAGTTACAAAGGACCTGGCAGCTGGAGGGATTTATGCAGGAGTTCCAGCTAGGAGAATTGGGGACTTCGACCAGTTGCTGGCGAAAAGAGACCGGGAAGAAGATGAGGTTCAAGGGTCAATATTGAGGGACCACAAGTCTGGCTTTGTCTCTAAAGAAGAGGAAGACTATTTGTGGGAGCAATTCAAGAAGAAAAGAATAAAGTAGGGATATGAATAAGTTTTTTAAGAGATTTTTTGACATATTATTTAGTGGGATATTTTTAATCATATTAAGTCCAATACTATTGATATTTTCAATATGGATAAAGGTTGACTCGAAAGGACCAATATTTTTTAGGCAAGAAAGGTTGGGCTATAGGGGAAAGACTTTTAGAATTTTCAAATTTAGGACAATGGTTGTAAATGCTGAACACATAGGGGATGGCCTGTCAATTAAAACTGAAGGTGACCCAAGGATTACTAGGATTGGGAGATTCTTGAGAAAGTATTCCATAGATGAACTTCCACAGCTTATAAATGTCTTTATTGGAGACATGAGTCTAGTAGGACCTAGGCCTCCAGTGACTTACCACCCATATAAAGGGATAGAAAATTATCCTGATTGGGCTATAAAAAGATTTGAGATGAGACCTGGAATAACTGGTCTTGCCCAAGTAAGGTACAGAAATAGCAAGACATGGGATGAAAGATTTGTAGTTGATATAGAGTATGTAGAAAAATTCAACCTCCTACTTGACCTAAAAATCATTTTTGGGACTGTGGGCAGGGTTTTTGCTTCAAAAAATATATATAAATAGGAGGCAATATGCTTTCAAAAGATGGAGTTCAATTAAGACCACTTGTAAGAGAGGACCTAAGTAAGTTAAATCAATGGAAAAATGACGAGGAAACTTTTATGTTCCTTGGAGGTGGATTTAGTCCAATTTCTATTGACCAACAGGCTGGTTGGATTGATAAATTAATAGAAATGACTCCCAATAACAAGCGATTTATTATCGAGGCTGAAGATAAAGCAATTGGTATGATTGGCTTGTACTCAATAAACTATATTAATCAAAATTGTGAAGTTGGGATTTATATAGGAGAAAAGAATCTTCATGGTAGGGGGTATGGGAAAATAGCCTACCAGATTATAGAGGATTATGCCAGAGACTACCTTCATCAGAGAAAAATTAAACTTTTTGTTGTCGAAGACAATGATAAGGCATATAAATATTGGGAAAAATTAGGCTTTGAAAAAGTTGGATTGTATAAGGAGGAAAGATTTATTAAAGGTAAATTTAGGGACCTACTAATAATGGAGAAGTTTATCTAGCCTTACACGAATGAATGTAACTTTTTTGTAACTATTTTTGTCTAATTCTTATTAAACTTTAAATAATCTTGTAGATACTTTTTATATTTTATATAATTATCTACAGGATTTATTTTTTTAGTATTTTATATTAATGCTAGTACATATATAGAAATGGAGATTTTATGGGAATTAAAAAGAGTAAAAATTTATTAACAATATTTGCGATTTTGATGTTTTTTATCTTAACAGCCCTTGCTTTTCCAACTTATGCAAGAGCGGCTGATCAAGTAGCTTATATTAATAATTCTTCTAATATCAGAAACCTAAAAGGACATATAGTAGGTAAAAAATATAGGGGAGATAGGATTAGAGGCTATTATAATGGTACTTATTTTGAATTCTATGAAAATGGAGTAAAAAGAAGGGTCCACAAGTCCCTTGTTACCGCCTATCCACTTGAAGGAACAGCTTATGTAAAGGGAACGACAAATGTAAGAAATATAAGTGGACAGGTTATTGGTCAGATAAAGAAGGGTGGACATATTAATGGTGTTTGCGATGATAAATTCATATATTTTAACTATATGGGAAAAAGGGCAAAGATGTATAGGTCAACCTTAAATATCGGAACATATAAGCTCGACCCAGCCGTCTCTGTAGGCGGAAGGAAGAATGGACTAAGAAGCCTTTATGTTACTGGAACATCTAACGTTAGAGATATTCGTACAGGAAAAGTAATTGATGTTAAATACAGGGGAGAAAATATAATAGCTTATAAGTCTGGCAATTACTATTTCTTTGAAGAGGGTGGAAAGGTAAAAAAAATCTACCATACTTTACTAACAAGTAGTGCAATTCCTGGAGAATTTTATACAAGTTCAGGCTTAAATGTTAGAAGTATAAGCGATGAAAATAAAATTGGCTACCTAAAAAAAGGGCAAAGTAAAACTGGAATCGTGGGGACAGACTACACCTATATACTTTATAATGGTTCCTTAGCTAAGGTTTATTCAAAATACACAGACTATAAGCAAATGGACACGTATTATGCAAAAGGAGATGTTAATGTTAGAGACATTAACGGTAAAAAAATAGGTCTCCTAGCTAAAGGTCAATCAATTTATGGTGAAAGGGTCGGAGATTATTATAGATATGCCGAAAATGGCAAATATAAGTTCGTCTGGCATTCATTGATGACTAGGGAGAAAGTAATAGTTCAAAAGCCTCAAAAGCCTCAAGAG
>CAYFSL010000042.1:0-3150 GCA_964345835.1 uncultured Peptoniphilaceae bacterium | reverse complement strand
CAAAGCTATCTCATTCTTTATCTATGAAAGCTAAAAGCGAGAAAGACTATTTTAGATAGGTCTAGAACAATAAGTGATATAAAGATACCTTTAATCAAGTTTGAGAGTTATGTAATTCCATATAGGCCTAAAACTATTTATATTATCGGACTATCAACAGTTAAAAAACAACTAAAACATACATAAACCCCCTACAACCGTAGGGGGCAACTAGTTTTAAATTATTCTATTATTTATCCATAGCAAGTCCTGCTTATGACTTTCTCCACAACCATTAACTAAATCAGTTTATTCCGAAGAACCATTTCTTCATTTTCCTTAATCCAATCCTTACTAATCCTCCCTGTCCAACCTGGTATTGTAGCCAGTGTTTTTATCTGGACGGTAGGCGTTAGGGTATTGTTGGTCGCTTGAAACGTCAAGGGCATTTTTCTTTATCAGCTTGTAAAGGTTGTAGGGGTCTTCCACTCCAATTAGCTTGATTCTCTTGATGGTATAAGTATTGCCACCACTGCGGTAGCTGTGGTCTGGAGTAAGGGAGATGGTCCCCCTGTTTAGGATTTTACCTAAAAGGTCAACATTTACATTTAGCTTGTTAATTTCCTTGTATTCAATATTTTGTATGTCTTTTCCAATAATGCCAGACTCTATATAGACCCTAAGGTCGGTAACATAGTAGGTTACCTTAAAGGACTCTATAAGTCTCTTTAGGGGATAGATAACAAAGATGAATACTATTATCACTGGGAAGATGTATGGGATTAGGCTAAATGCGTCAAAGGACCCTGGGAAAAAGCTTCCTGGGTTAAAGCCCAAGCTTGTACTCTCACTAGAAATTGCTATAAAGTTACGCCCGATGGATATTACTAAGAAAGCCCAAAAGGCAAGGAAGATAAAGGCTAATATGCTAAATTCATTAAACAAATACATCAGCTTACTAGGCTTACCCTGCCATACTATCTTTTCATTGTCGTCTATAAAATAGGGTTTCATACTGCCTCCTAACTTTTATTTCTCTATTTATCATAATTGATATTTTCTATATACCCGCTTTTGCCAATAAATTATAAAATAATAGCTTTTATGCAATTTGATAGGGTGTCCTATAAATGATATAATCATATAAAATAATTGGGAATGAAGTTCTCCCATGGATGACCAGAACCGCTATAGGCTGATGACTTCTACGATTGTAAATCGGGGAAGTTTCGGCTTTTTTTGATTTTTGAAAGCTTTTGGACCTGCTGGCTTACAGGAGGTATTTCACTAGTGTTTAAGGAGATTTTATGATTTTATCTTTATCTTTTATCATTTTATTAGGGCTAGCAATGGCTGCCATATTTGAGAGATTAAAGCTTCCACGTATTATAGGGATGCTTTTGACAGGAATTATTTTAGGGCCAAATATGCTTAATCTTTTAGATCCCAGCATCCTTAATATTTCTGCTGACCTAAGGAAAATAGCCCTGGTGGTTATCCTCTTAAAAGCGGGCTTGTCCCTAGACCTTGCCGACTTAAAAAGGGCGGGGACCTCATCCATACTTTTAGCCTTCCTACCAGCAAGCTTTGAAATCCTGGGCTACCTGATATTTGCTCCGATCATATTTGGAATCAATAGGATAGACGCCGCTGTCCTGGGTGCGGTCCTTGCGGCAGTTTCGCCAGCAGTTGTCGTTCCTAGGATGGTTGACTTAATAGAGAGGGGATATGGGAGGAAAAAATCCATTCCTCAAATGATTATGGCGGGAGCTTCCTGTGATGATATCTTCACTATAATATTATTTACCACCTTCCTAAATGCCAGCCTATCTGGAAGCCTAAACCTTTCAAGGCTTATAAATGTACCAATATCCATTTTACTTGGCTTAGGACTGGGAGCCTTAGTGGGCTACGGCCTCTATCTACTCTTTGAATTTTCATATAAAAGGGGGCGCCATATAAGAAATAGCATAAAGATAATCATCCTGCTAGGCTTTGCCTTTCTCTTGGTATCCCTAGAAGAAATCCTGGCTGACATCCTGCCCTTATCAGGCCTCCTAGCAGTAATGAGCATGGCAAGTGCTATTAGATTAAAGACTAATGACCTTGTTTCAGAAAGGTTATCGGAGAAGTTCGGGAAAATATGGCTGTCTGCCGAGCTTTTGCTCTTTGTCCTAGTGGGGGCAGCAGTTGACATTAGCTACACCCTTGACTATGGAAAAGAAGCAGTCCTAATCATTTTACTAGCCATAGTCTTTAGGTCAATCGGGGTCTTACTATCGATTAGAAGAAGGGACTTCAATAAAAAGGAGAGGGCCTTCTGCGTGATTGCCTACCTCCCAAAGGCTACCGTCCAGGCGGCCATTGGCTCAGTCCCCTTACTAGCGGGACTAGGGAGTGGAAATTTAATCCTATCCATAGCGGTGGTCTCAATCCTTCTAACCGCCCCCCTTGGAGCTATAGGGATTGATAGGACATATGGAAAATATTTGGACAAGGAAGGCTAGATTTGTTTATGGGGAAGATGAGAGGAGCTGGACGTGGATCTGGCTCCTTTTTTAGTGGGGATAGATTTCGTATAATAATCTTTAATATGACTGGGGAGATCTAGATTTAGTTGAGATTTATTGTATAAGATATAAGATTGTAAAAATATAAAATGCTAGATGAGCGAGGTATAACAGTGCTGACACAAAGAGAACAGAGAAAAGCGGCTAAAGAGTTTGCTAAAAGGTGGGAAGGAAGATGAATACATAAAAAAATCAGTAGAAGTATCGATCCAGGCTGGAGCTATTGTTGGAGTCTTGTATGATGCCCTATTAGGTGTTGATTTAATCACAATTGATATTCTTGATGATGCAATCGTTATTCCTCCAACAAATGTAGAAAGTAATATGGTACTATTCTCAGGAATTGGTTTAATATCATTAATTGGAATATTCTTTACACTTAAATCATTAAGGAAAGAAAGAGTTAAGTAATTAATTAGGTAGGTGTAAAAGCCTACCTTTATTTTTTTGTGAGGTGACATATGAGTATTTTAGAAAGAATTAGAGAATTAAAAGAAAATGGAGATTATGATAGAGCTACATTTGAAGAAATAGCAGACGAAATAGAAGAAGAAATGCAATATTGGGATGATTTTAGAAACATTGTAAATAAATATGTAAG
>CAYFSL010000041.1:0-3216 GCA_964345835.1 uncultured Peptoniphilaceae bacterium | reverse complement strand
TATTCTATTTATTGGGTAATTTATTAGCTTTTCTAGGAAAATAGCGTATAATGTTTTATAAAAGTTAGAATTGTTAAGTTATTAATTTAGCCGTTTAGCTCATATTAAATTGTTTGATAGCCTAGATTTCTTACTTGACCTGTCCATAGTCCCTAAACTTTTCAATCATTAGGTCCATCTCCTTATCTTCTAAAATAACGGGATTTCCAATAGCCCTTGCCATATAGTAGATTTTTGCACAATACTCTACTTCTTCTAATATGTTAAAGGCATTTGCCAGGCTGTAGCTCCCAGCTAAAATCCCGTGATTGGCAAGGAGGACTGCATACCTATCTTTCATAGCTTCATAAGCATTTATAGCCAATTCTCTTGTCCCAAAGCTAGCATAATCTGCACACCTTACATCTTTGCCGGCAAGGGCAATCATATAATGGGAGGCTGGGATTTTTTCCCTAAGTACAGCAATTACAGTTGCATAAGTGGTATGTCCATGGATTACCGCCCTTAAATCATCTCTTCTTTCATATTGGATGGCATGCATATACCACTCGCTAGAAGGCTTCTTATCCCCCTCAATAATAGTCCCATCTAGTTTCATTACTACAATATCTTCAGCTTTAGTCTCGTAGAAATCCATCCCACTTGGGGTAATCGCCATCAGACCACTCTCTGGATCATATACACTTAGGTTTCCTCCAGTCCCCTTAGTTAAGTCAGCATCAACCAACCTTTTTCCATATTTTATTAGTTCCTGTCTTTCCTTGTTAAATAACATAATCTTGTCTTACCCCCTATATAACATTCAGTCAGCTAATTTCATTTTATATTTCCCCCTGGTCGATGTAAAGGAAGTATCTTGATATACTGTAGATCCATTTATAATATATAAAATAATAGATGAAACGAATGAAATTAATCATATTATATTTTTGACTATGATTTGCCAAAAGTGTACCATTATTATGACTTCATAATTAAGGAAAATTATGATGGAAATGAATTAATTTTTAATGTGAATAATACTTTTAAGGAGAAGAGAATGCCTAATATTGAATTTAGAAACCAATTAAAAGAAAAAATCTTAAAGGGAGATGTCACTCTAGGGACCTTTCACGAACTTATCTCTCCTAACGCCCTAGAACTTGAAGCTTACGCTGGAATGGACTACCTAGTCATCGATACAGAGCATGGGGCAGCGGATGTAGAAAGCACCCAAGAACTTATAAGGGCTTGCAAGCTCACCCAGACTACTCCCCTTGTCAGGGTCAAGGATGGGGAAAGAAACTCAATCTTAAAGATGCTCGATATCGGTGCCATGGGTCTTATCATACCTGACATTAAGAGCAGGGAAGAAGTTGAGAAAATTGTCTCCTACGGAAAGTACCCTCCACTAGGTAATAGAGGAGTTGCCCCAAGCCCTGGAAGCCATTATTGGACCCAGGACTATATGAAGGATGGACTACAAGGCTACTTTGACCTGGCAAATAGTAATCAGCTACTGTTAGCCCAATGTGAAACAAGAGAATGTCTAGAAGACATTGAAGCCATATCCCAGATTAAAGGACTAGATGGAATATTCGTGGGCCCTTTTGACCTATCTGTCTCTATGGGGATTGCAGGTCAATTTTCCCACCCCGAATTTATAAAGGCCATAGACCGCATATTAAAAGCCTGCAAAGAGGCAAAGATCTTCTCATTTATCTATGTTCCAGATTTACAAACCGCAAAATCACGCATAGACCAAGGCTTCCAGTCAATAACCTATAGTATGGACGCCCTTATCCTCCATGAGGCGGTAAAAAACCTGGTTGATGAGATTAAAAACTTCTAAGATTACTTAGCTGCTCTAAACTAATCTCCACTATAGATGAGAAAAGATATAAATATGTTAAATATAAAATTCCCCTTAATTAAGTTAATTAAGAGGAAAAGCTTTTAAAAAACTCATAAATAAATTAATAAAATAATCAGGAGGACAAATGAGATATAAATGCTTAATCCTAGACCACGATGATACAGTTGTAGATAGTACAAGAACTGTAAACTACCTATCTTTTTCAGAGGTTTTAGAAGAGATAAGACCAGGGCTAGACCTAAGCCTGGATGACTTCTTCAAACTTAATTTCGACCCTGGCTTCATATCTATGTGTCAGGATATCCTAAAATTTAGTCCTGATGAGATGGCCTATCAGGAAGACCATTGGAGAAAGTTCATAAGCAACCACAATCCTAGCCTATTTCCCAGTATGAAGGACCTCCTA
Organism: uncultured Peptoniphilaceae bacterium; assembly: GCA_964345835.1. Lineage (GTDB taxonomy): Bacteria > Bacillota > Clostridia > Tissierellales > Peptoniphilaceae > JAAYEL01. Next base: position 955 of record CAYFSL010000041.1, on the reverse strand, counting down.
TGGGACTATATTAACCTTGGAGGAAAAATCTTTGTAGTATCCCACTCTACCGAAAAAGATATTCTTAGGCATTACAGCTTTCATAATCTCCCTGTCCCTGAAAAAGTCTACGGTTGGGAGTATGAGGAAGAAAAAAGAAAGCCTAACCCTTGGCCAATCGAAGATATCATCAAAAATCATGCTTTCGAAAGGAAAGATATCTTGATGGTCGATGACCTAAAGCCTGGAAAACTTATGGCAGACCGGGCAAATATAAGCTTTGCCGCAGCAGGATGGGCTCATGATATAGCAGAAATTAAAAACTATATGATGAAAGAAGCAGACCACTATTGTCAAACTATAGAAGATTTAAGGAAGATTATCCTTTGATAGTCTTCCTTTTATATAATTAGAAATAGTTTTTCACCCGTATAATTCTAAAGAGAAATATACAATTGAGAAAGCGTTAAAATCTTTAAATATTTAGTGTTTTAATATATTTATACGTGTTTTGTTACTAATCGTTACTCAAAATAAAAAAGTTACCATTTAAAGGTAACTTTAAAATCAGAATAAAGCAAAGGAACGTTGAAATTTCAACGTTCCCAAAAGTTTTGTGGTTGCGGGAGCAGGATTTGAACCTACGACCTCCGGGTTATGAGCCCGACGAGCTACCAAGCTGCTCCATCCCGCGCTATTAAATTAGGCGTCCAATATGGTGCCGAGGACCGGAATCGAACCGGTACGAAGTTTAACCTTCGCAGGATTTTAAGTCCTGTGCGTCTGCCAGTTCCGCCACCCCGGCATTATTGGCTCCCAGGGTGGGACTCGAACCCACAACCTACCGGTTAACAGCCGGGTGCTCCACCATTGAGCTACCTAGGAATATAGACTATATTTAATAATAAACATAGTCTAGCAATTTGGCGACTACCTACTCTCCCAAGCCGTTGCCAGCTAAGTACCATCAGCGTTA
>CAYFSL010000040.1:0-3447 GCA_964345835.1 uncultured Peptoniphilaceae bacterium | reverse complement strand
CTTAAAGCCAATCTTTTATCCTGATTTTAATGCCGAACTTGTTCTTTATAAAAAAATTCGACAGTTCGTCTTATGGTGGAGATGCGGGGGGTCGAACCCCGGTCCAGAAACCCTTCCGAAGGACCTTCTACGTGTGTAGTCATTTGATTTTAATTCCCATAAGCCCTAATCAAATAACAAATATGGACCCATGGTAGCTTCATAATTCGGTTAATAGCTCAAAGCTTTGCTAAAAACAGTTCCCCGACATGGTTGAGACTAGTTAGGTATTACGGGTCTACCTAAGTAGCCGGCCGCCTTACTAGGCAGCTAATGCAAAATTGTCTTCTGCGTTTAATTTAAGTGCCTTTTTTACGTTGTCTGCCCAACGACACGCTTATCCTTTTTCCAAATCCCTGTCGAAGCCATGTCATCCCCAGGAACAATTATTATAGCATAAAGGGGGATTTTATTCAATCTAGCATTTATTAAGCGATAATTTTCTCAAATCGTGTATTTTAACTAGTCTTTTTATTAAAAGTGAAAAATCTTTTACCTTTTATATTTCCTATTATAGGACCTATTTATCTAGGCTAGGCAGAAAAATCTTTGAGATTAGGATATAATATCTAGGAAGAAAAATTTAGATAAAGGGTTCATTTATGCTTGTTATAAATATGGACCTATAAGAAATATGAGGAGAGATTATGAGAAAAACAATAAATAAGTTGCTAGTTTTCTTCTTTGCTATATTACTTTCCCTTTCTGCCTGTGGAAAGGCTACAGATAGTAATTTAGACAAGGGACCAAGTCAAAAACTAGACTTAAATAAGTCGGGGGACAAGTATAAAAAAGACAAAGATACCAGGACCTCAACTAGTAAGCCTAAGGTTAGCATAGAGGAAGATAAGAGCTACTATAGCAAAGAGGACCTTGTAGAATACTTAAAGACCTATAATAAACTCCCTAAAAATTACCTAACTAAGAGAGAGGCAAGAGACCTTGGTTGGGTCCCATCTGAGGGTAACCTCTGGGATGTCACAGATAGGGGGGTTATCGGTGGAGATAGGTTTGGAAATAGGGAGGGAAAGCTCCCAAATAAGAAGGGGAGAAAGTATTTTGAGGCCGATGTCAACTATAAGGGGGGCAGGAGGAAGGCTGAAAGGCTGATTTACTCTAATGATGGGCTGATATTTTACACAGACGACCACTATAAGACCTTTGAAAAGCAGGAGGTAGCTAGATGATAATAAATGATAAAGTAAAGATAGATTGCAAGTATATAGACAGTGAAAAGACCTTCCATAGGACTATAAAAAGAATTTTAGACCTTGACGACTATTATGGGGACAACCTGGACGCCCTTTGGGACCTTTTAACTGAAAGAGAGTATTTAGATATAAGGTTTACTAATAGTAAATATTTGGAAAAAAACCTAGGTGACTATGGGAATAAAATTATCGACTTATTTGAAGACCTATCTAAGGAATCTGATAATTATAGGGTGAGTTTTTACTAAATTACTTGGTCCACAGTGGCTAGTAGATAAGAAAAATATGTTTTATTTTGAAGTAAAAAAGGAATTAAAAGAGGAGTTAGATTTTAAAATCTGACTCCTTTTATGTTTCTTAAAATATTCTATAAAAGACTTATTAGAAATTAGCTACAAAAAACTATCCTAACTAATTGCATGCTTTTTGTCATAGTCATTGATAAGCCTTTTACAAGCGGATACGTCATCTTCAATTTCTACTAACTTACCCTTAACCTTAGAATAATTCTCATCTCCTTTACCAGCGATAAAGAGGATGGACTTGTCCTTGCAAGCTTCAATTGCAGCCTTTATCCCATCAGCTCTAGTATCATAAATTTCATAATCTATGTCATAGTCCTTTATTATTTCGACCATTTTCTTAGCTAGGTCCCTAAATTCTTCTGACCCAGGGTCATCAGGGACGATATAAATCTTATCCGATTCCTTAGATGCTATATTACACATGTCTACCATCCTGACCCTTGCCCTGTCCCCAGGAGTTCCAAAAATGGAAATAATCTTATATCCAGGATAGGATTGTTTTATTGTGTCATATGATTTTTGAAAGCTTAGACCATTGTGGGCGTAGTTGACCCAGCAAGTGATTTCTTCATCAGCCGTACTAAGGACAATACTTCTTCCTTCAACCTTGGCTTGTGCTAGCCCCTGACAGATTGACTTATAGTCAAGGCCTAATAGCTTGGATACAAGGATAGAGGCAAGAGCATTTTCAACATTATAGTCCCCTGGGAAATATAAGTGGTACTCTTCTTTTTGTCCAGAGTAGCAGGAAGTAAAGGCTGACTCCATTTTAATAAAATCTATGTCCTCTGCGTAAATATCATCATTTGGATCATCCAAGGAAAAGGTCTTATAGCTTATATTTTCTTCATCTAGGTGTCTTTTAACCAGGTCATGTCTTTCCATCTTGGAATTAAATATGAATAGGTCTGACAAGTCTGCCAATTTAAGCTTGGACTGGAAATAGTCCTCTATGGTCGGGTGTTCATATTCACCTACATGGTCTTCTCCAAAGTTTAAAAAGACCCCTATATCAAAGTGGACATTGGTAACCCTGTCATACTTTAAGGCCTGGGATGAGACCTCTATTATTAGATATTCAAGGCCAGACTTAACGGCATTATTAATATTCTTGTAAAGGGGTATCGCTTCGGGCGTGGTAAGACTCGACTCGTAGGAAGAGACCCCATCATAGGTGTCGACTGTAGAAATAATCCCGCATGGCTTTTTACCATTGACTTCTAAATAATGGTCGAAGATTGACTTGAGAAATTTAACAGTAGTGGTCTTTCCCTTTGTCCCAGTCACACCAACTATTTTTATCTTTTTATCAGGGTAGTCGAAAAAGAAGGCTGCTAGCTCTATCATAGTTTTTCTAATATCTTTGACAATTATCGCCTTGGCATCAAGCTTGTAGTCGACTTCAGAAACATAGGCTACTGCTCCTTTTTCAAGGGCTTTTACTAAATAGTCTTTCTTAAATTCTTTTCCCTTACAAAAAAATAGAGAGCCTGGAAGTACTTCTCTAGAGTCATATGTTATGTCTTTTACTAAAATGTCTGTATTTATATTATCTTCAATAGATAGTAAGTTTTTTTCTCTTAAAAATTTATATATTTCAACTAGATTTTTCATCTTTCACCTCTGAATTAGTATAGCATAAATGGCTACCGATGTAATTTATATTATCGGATTGTCTAGTTATTTTGTGGCAAATAAAAAGACTGAATATACTTCAAAGCTATTGGCTAATAAAAGCTGTAACTAGGAAGGAAATCCAGTCTAATTCCTAATATTTTAGTTTTCTGACATTCTTACTCTAATATTTCCTATTCATATATTCAGCGTCCTCATAAGAACCTATGACGTTAAGGAATTGCTTGTTTTTCTCCAAGATCTTAAATAAAGGAACT
>CAYFSL010000039.1:0-3512 GCA_964345835.1 uncultured Peptoniphilaceae bacterium | reverse complement strand
GGGTTCAAAGGCTTTCAGCGTGGCGAATACGGAAGTACAGCAGAGCATTTGACTTCCCTGCAATATCAAATCCAACAGGACAAAGAGCGATTGGAGAAGTTGCAGAAGCGTATTCAAAAGGAACAGGTCAAGTATGAGCCTGCCCGTCATATCTCCAAAACCTTAAACGAGATTGACAGTATGGGGCAGAAAACAATCACAGGTAAAATGGCAATCTCTAAAGAGGATTATTCTCAACTGACTGCCCTTGCCAAAGAGGGTATTACCAGTCGTGCGGAAATCAAAAAATTTGAGCAGAGTGCAAATTTTTACCGACAGAAGTATATGGACAGTGCAAACGCATTGGAACGAATGAAAACCAAATACAACGAACTGAAAGAAAAGTGCAGACCTTTTCTTGAAGCGTTGGAACATTTCCCCGAAGTTGCCAAACTTTTTACCGAAAAAGTGAAGCAACTTTTTTCTTTTAAGGAAGCACAGGAACGAGCCGAAAAAGAAGCAAGGGAAAAAGAAAGACAGGAGCGTATCAAGGCACGAAGGAGCAAGCGAGGTATGGAAAGATAACCTTTTCCATTATACTCACGACTTAATGACTTCTTGATATGTTCCGATGAAACAGGCTGTATTTGTGGGGTGTTCCAAACGGAATGCCCCACAATCAATTTATGAAAAGGAGAAAATGATTATATGAAAGAGAATACTTTATCTTATACAACACGAATAGGCAAAACAACTTTTATTGTCAATGTGAAGCAATCGGAAAGTGCGAAGAAGCCTTTGAATACGGTGTTTCAAGAAATATGCAGACACGAGATGTTGGGAGATTTTTCAGCGGATAAATATTTGAATTTAGAAAACTTACAAAAATCATCTTGACAAACTCGTTCCCGATGGTTTTGGATCTATAATATTATTGAATTTTTATGGATATTGCAGGCAAGTAATATTAGAAAAAATTAGTTTATTAAAAAAGGTTTTTCTACAAGATAATACATAAGCAGGAAAATGTTTGCCTTGATATTTTTTGGTTATCTATACAAGGAAAGAAGAGTAAGGAGGCAAAAATGTTAGAAAATTTGAAGATATTGGACTTTAGTACCCTACTTCCAGGACCCTTTGCAAGCTGGAGGTTGACTGAACTTGGAGCAAATGTAATCAAGATTGCTGCCCCAAACAAGGTCGACCTTGTCCTTGAGAACTCACCTGAAATTGCTGAAGGTATAAGGTCAATGGATGCCTGGCTTAACTACAAGAAGAAGGATGTCCTTTACCTTGACCTTAAGAAAGAAGAAGGAGTTAAAGAGGTTAAAAGGCTTATCCAAGAAGAAGGTTATGACATTATTATAGAAACCAATAGACCTGGAATTATGGCTAAGCTTGGACTTTCCTATGAAGACTTAAAGAAGATAAAGGAAGATATTATTTTTGTAAGTATCACAGGATTTGGCCAAAAGGGATTAAGGAGTAAAAAGGCCACCCATGACCTTAATGCAATCGCCCTTTCAGGACTTGCTGACTATTCTGGAACCCACGAAAGTGGACCAACCCACCAGGCCTACCAACCATCAGATATGATAGCGGCCCACAATGCGGTTATCGGCTTACTTGCGGCTGTTAATAATAGGACTGTAACTGGAGAAGGTTGCCATGTAGACGTAGCAATGCTTGACAGCTTAATACCTCTTCATGCCATGAGGGGAACGGCCTTTCTTGCGGGGGACTCAGAACCAAAGAGAGAGGATGACTGGGTTACAGGAGCATCAATCTATGATTACTACAAGACAAAAGACGGTAAGTACATGGCTGTGGCCTCCCTTGAACCAAAGTTCTTTGCTAGCCTTGCAAAAATTGTAGGCAAGGAAGAATGGATTGAAGATGGACCATTTACTGAAAATTGGAAGGAGCAAAAAGACTACCTAAAGGAACTTTTCCTAACAAAGGACAGGGACGAGTGGGTTGACCTTATGACAAAGGCTGACATCTGTGTAGAGCCAGTCCTATCTGCTAGGGAAGCCCTGATAGAAGATGAAGGGATTAAGGAAAGAGGTCTTGTAAAAGAAATCGAATACAAGGGAGCTAAGACTAAGATCCTTAACGAGCCAATCCAATTTATTAAATAGTAAATTTAATATAAAGTGAACCTAAGGCCTAACCTGTCCCTCCAACTAGCTGGATACCAGCTCAGCAGGTTAGGTTTTTTATTTATGCAAATACTTGCGCATCAGATACTTTTAATAGAGAAAGTCCTAATCCCTAACCTATTGCAATCCAATTCATGAGAGTTAGCTAAATTAGACCATCTTAATAATTTATGATATTATATATTATAAGTGAAGAGATGTTATATTAATTAAACAAATATATTTAGAGGGGGAAAGATGTTAGTAATAGGATACAAGCAATGTAATTCTTGTAATGGAGTTGAAAAAGAGTTAAAAGAAAAGGGAATTGACTACAACTACAGAGAAATAGACAAGGTAAGTCCATCAGCCCAAGAAATTAAGGAATGGCACTCAGTTTCAGGCCTAGATATTAAGAAATTTTTCAATACTTCTGGCAAGTCCTATAGGGAAATGAACCTTAAAGATAAGCTAGAAGGCATGTCAATTGAAGAAAAGTACCAACTTTTAGGCAAGGACCCTATGCTTGTAAAAAGACCAATAATCATCGAAGGAAATGATGTTTATGTAGGTCCCGATGCCAAGAAATATGTAGCAGGCCTATAAGAGCCATTAATTTACAAGAAAGATTATATTATAGATATATTTGCCAGAGCCTGGAAAGGACCTGGCATTTTTTGTTGGTTTACTTTAGTATGACCATCGTCCAAACTCGGAGGGTTTATATCACGCAAATAGGGATATCGCTTTCCCAATTCCAACAAAAACTATTGAACGATAATTCATCTATTAAAATAATTAAAGAATTAGATAAAATAGGGCTTTCAAATGAGATTTACCCTTGACAGATTTTATTGACCTAGGGTACAATAAAGATACCAAAAGAAAATGTTTTCATGAACTATAATAGAAGTTATTAGGAACCAGGGGTTCAAGAGGATATAGGATGGAGATGTTTTTGATGGTAGATTAGTCAATTGTTCAATAGGAAAGAAGAAGGCTACTGCGAAGCGATCGACCAGCACTATGACTCGATTTAAAATAAGCGGAAAGCATCTTGGATTTATGGATGGTAGGACTACCAGCCATATCGGATTATGGAATATTGATTATCGTGAAGTGAAAGTGAAGACTTTGTTAAATTGATTAATCGGCAGAATATTTCTAAAAAGGAGACTATATGGAAATTTCTAACAAGAGCTAGTGGTCATTACTTGGAGAGAAGAGTAATGACCACTAGCTATTTTTGTTGCATAATTTATCCCTATCCTAGGGTCTAATGCTATAATGGGTATATGTAATTTAATAGTTTCCTAAAAAGGGAAATAATTTTCAATTAAGACTCATTTAGAATTATAAAATTAATTAGAGGTAATATATGACAAAAGCAAT
>CAYFSL010000038.1:0-3601 GCA_964345835.1 uncultured Peptoniphilaceae bacterium | reverse complement strand
TTCCTATCCCTCTTCAATATGGCAAAATACATAAAGGCACCTACCAGAATATAAGGTAAGTGAAAGCCTAGAACTCTTGCTGTCAACTTGTCGTCCATGGTAAATACTAATAGGATTGATAAGGCATTTACCAGGATTACCACTAGACCTGTTGATAGGGTAAAGGTCTTGTAGCGGTAGTTGGCCCTCTCGTAGGTTACAAATATATAATAAGCCTCCAAGAATAAGAAATATGGAAATAGTATGTCAAAATACTTGGCATCTATTGCAAATAACTCTGAGAAAAACCCTACATTAAGCCTTACAATTACATAAAATAATATATTTGTAACTGTAGACAGAACTAATATAGACGAAGAGAATGAACTTAATTCATCCTCATAGTCAACCTTGGCCCTGATGATTGAAGAGTTTAGGTCTAGGGATACTATTAGAAATAGAATTAAACCCCAGCTCGTTATATTGTTAAATTGCCCGAACTCAGCCTTAGAAAGGACCCTTGTAAATATGGGCATGGTTAGAAAGCCTATAGTTCTAAATAAGACGTCCCCAACCACATACCATATGCCTGATTTCAGGGCAACCTTGTTATTAACTTCTTTTGTCATGACTTTACCTATTCTTTTGTTGAAGAGTATTCCAATAATTTTTTTACGAAATACCTACAATCTTCTTCTTTTGTATACCAACTAGTAACTAGTCTAATCTCTGTATTATCTTCATCTGGTGTGCTTATTGTCTCCCAAACAAATTCAGACTTTAATCTATCCAAAATATGATTAGGAAAGCTAGCAAATATCTGGTTTGATGGGCTATATACAGTCATTTCAATTCCTAGTTTAGCAAGTCCCTCTCTAAGGATGTCTGCCATCCTATTTGCATGCCTACCATTTTTTTCATATAGGTCATTTGTCAAAAGGGCTTCGAATTGGATTGCCAAGGTAAATCCCTTAGCAAGCATCCCGCCCCTCTGTTTAGCTATATACCTTAGGTCTTCAGTTAGTTGTTCGTTGGTTACTATCATCATTTCCCCAAACATAGCCCCATTTTTTGCTCCACCAATATAGAAGGCGTCACATAGGTCTGCTAATAAGGCTAGGTCAACATCAGAGCAATCAAGGGCTGAAGCAAGCCTAGCCCCATCACAGTAAAGAAGCAAGTTATACTTGTCGCAGGTCTCTCTCAAAGCCCTAAGTTCTTTTGCTGAATATACGGAACCTAATTCTGTCGTCTGGCTAATAAATACCATTCTCGGCTTAACTGTTAGTATACCTGCATGGTCCCAGTTATGTGGTCCACAGACAAGGTCTATATCTTCCGGTCTTATTTTTCCGTCTTTTCCTTCGACCTCGATGCACTTATGACCTGTGGCCTCTATAGCCCCTGTTTCATGAACCATTATATGGGCTGTCTTAACTCCTATAATAGCCTCGTGAGGTCTTAAGAAGGCTGCCGCTGCTATAAGATTTGTTTGGGTACCGCCAGAAAATATTTGGACGAAGGCATCATCCTTTTTTATTTTTTTTAGTACTAATTCCTTAGCCCTTTGGGAATGGTAGTCGGATGAATATGGAGTATTCATTTCGCCGTTATACTTTACCATTAAGTCCATAACCTCTGGGCTAGCTATTACACTGTAGTCATTTACAAAACTTATCATATCTGTTTTTAGTATTGTGTAGGGATTCCTCTAGACTCTCTAAAGGTCCTTATATCTTCAAATACTATTTCTCCCTTATCAATTATTAGTGCATCTCTTAACATGTCGCTTGGCTTATCTTCAGCTAGTTGGTTTAGAAGGTCTGCTATCCTTGGAGATAAAACCCTTGAAACAGTCTTACTAAACATTGCAGGACTATTGTTTACAGCGTAGTGGATTACTCCATCTACTTCATAAACTGGGTCTTCGATAGTTGTAGGTACTGATGTTTCTATTTCCATCTCTGGATCTATACTTACATCCACGATTACAGAGCCTTTTTTGAATTTCTTAAGGTCTTCCCTGTAAATTAATCTGTCAGTCCTGTTTGTATCCCATAGGACACAGTTGACTATTACATCATAGTTAAACATCTCTTTCTTGAATAATTTTTCTAGTTTTCTTCCGTAGACATCAACTTGTTTTGCCCCAAGTCCATAAAGGATTCTTTGGACCCCTTTTGCAGTTTGTCCATTACCAATTATTGCAAAGCTTGCCTCATGAGGCATAAATCCCATATAAGGGATAGCATGTAGCATTGATGCTTCCCCTGCTATTTCCCTATTTTTATAGAAAATGTATCTTCCATCTTCATATAGGTCTTCCCAGGCATAGACAGTATGCTTTCCTTTAAGGACTTCAGTTGTAAAGTCAATGGATTGAACTGCGTGGGCCCATCCAAATAGGATTTTTCCTTTTTCAAGATCTGATACATAGTCACAATCTCCAACCTTTACATCTACTAAGATATCTTTTTGTAAAGCTTCCTCTCTGGATACAATGTTAGCACCCATATCGATGTATTCTTGGTCTGATATATTTAATGATTCACCATATCCCTTTTCAAAATATAAGTTCTCTGGGTGATTTATCTTTGAAATATCTTCAGGAAGTAAAGCCCTCCTCTTTTCACCATTTTTATGTGATATTAATAAGCCGATAGTTTTCATATGTCCCCCTTAAATTAACTTAGAGTATTTCTCATATTTACCAATTTGGTCAATTGCTTGAGATGCGTCTGGGTCGGCACTATAATTTCCTTCTATGCAGACAATCTCACCATTTTCGTCAATAGCTATATCCCAGCCAACATACCTTACATCAGGAACGACTAGGGCTAATTCTTTGCATTTTGCTATTACCTTGTCCCATACTGGAAGCTTGAATCCTGTGATTAGCTTTTGGGAATCTGGATGCTTAAGATATCTATTATAGTCTTTATCCTTAGCTATTGTATAAACAATCCCTTCATTAATATCTACAAGACAGGCAAGCCCCTGATTATGGAAGTTATCAGAATGTTTGCCCTTTCTTCCTATCCTAAGTATTGCATCTTGGACATGGGCAACTCCCTTGGAGTCTACCATTGTAACCATCCTTAGGGTATTTAGGGTGGATTCGTTAAAGGCTTTCAGGTCTTCATGTTGCTTTACTACAGCCTCAACTAGGTATTTATCATCCTTAATCCTATTGTAAAGGTCTTCCACGTTTAAATCTTTAGTCTCAAATATTTCAATTCCAATTCCAAAAGACCCTTCTTCGGGTTTAATGATTATCTTGTCGTGAGAGCTAGCAAATTTTTTAAATTCTTCTAGACTTGTATCTTGGATTTCAAGCCAATCTCTATTTAGGTAATCCTTAAAAGTTTCATTGAACAAAACTTTTGAATTGAATATTTCTTCTTTTTCTTTGTTGTTTACCTGGTCTATTAATTTATGAAGCTTGTTATACTCCATAAAGGACTTTCTACTTAAGTTATTCCTCTTAAAAAACTCATATTGTAGATAATCTACTAAGTAGGTTTTTCGGGTTAACCTAGTCCATAGGAAGTCCAAAAATAGTCTTTTCTTTTGAAAATTTGTATATTCGCCGTTAGACATTTTATCTAAAGTTTCTACAAAT
>CAYFSL010000037.1:0-4224 GCA_964345835.1 uncultured Peptoniphilaceae bacterium | reverse complement strand
GTCATTATACACATTTTATCAAAGACTCTAAAGCTCGATATCTTCGTCTTACCGTAACTTGTAACCTTTTTGTAATATATCCTACCACAAAAGGGTTACAAATCCCCTTAACCATATATTATTTCTTATAATTATGATATTATTTCCCTTACAAATAACAGTATTAGCTGTGTAAATATAACTACTAGGGGGAATACATGAATAATCTTAAAAGTAAAAAGAAATTTGCTTTTATTTTTTTAGCAATAATAGGATTTTTCCTTTCATTTTTCATATCGGGCTTGGTTAAAGCCGAGGGAGATTCTAGACAGATCTCAAGAGGTGTTCCTAGGGAATTAATTGAGCAAGAAGAAAGTTTAATAAATAAAAAAGGAAGCGGGGTATATGAGGGACCAGAAGAAGATTCAGATACAAGCACTTCCCTTAATGTTACAAGATCATCGCTTTTAAGTGCAAGAAGGTCTGGACAAGCTAGTCTATCTACTACTTCTATCGGAGAAGCTAGGTCTGTATCATCTACAAGTGCCCCCTACCAAAACGGAAAGTATGTAATACAAAAAATTCAGCTTGTTAATGGCAAACCCGTATACACAAACCTTGGGGCATATAACGACTTAAATACTGCCAATCAAAGGATGCTTGAGCTTCCTAGCAGAGATTCAAACGGTAAGTTTATCAATATGATAGTAGTCCAAAAAAATAGCCTCTCACCTATGAAGATAGTAGCAAGCAACAATGCCTATGTGGTTGTATGGCCTTTACATGGGTCAAGCAATAGTAGCAACTTAAGTACTACTACTAATATCCTAAACTCTTCACTTAATCCACTTACCTACGTATCATCAGGGTCTGTTGGAAAGTATAATTTTGTAAAAAATATTAACGGAAAGAGTTATGTTAACCTTAGCCTAGGTGGCTGTACTGGATATGTTGAATTAAATAAACTAGACATTATTCCGACAGTCCTTATAGAAAACTCTATCCCAGTCCAATATTCAAATTACACGAGTAAAACCCTGAATGTTGACTTATATAGGGCAGTTAATAAAAATGGATATATGGAATTACAAAATAGGGCTTTTAACACAAGCTACTATTCTGCAATTGGGATTGCCCCTGACTGGATGAAGTCTGGAAGGACCTATTATTCAGTAGACGGAAATTATTTTTACAATGATATTTACATGACTTCAAGGGCCAATTCTACTCCCTACTTTAATTACTACCAATACCTACCTTTTGAATCCAAATCAAAGGTTACAGCTCCAATATTAAATAAATTCATAGCTAATAGGGTTGGCTCAAAAGCCTCAGCTATGAAAAACCTAGGCTATGCCTTTATTGATGGGCAAAATAAAACGGACACAAATGCCCTTCTAACCTTCTCGCTAGCGGTTGTTGAATCCGCTTCTGGGACATCTAAAATCGCTTTAGAGAAAAACAACTTATTTGGATGGAAGGCTTATGATTCTAGCCCGTATCTTTCTGCTGATGCTTTTAAATCAGCACAACAAGCAGTTCACGAGATGATGGAAATCAACCTTAAGGGTTATACAAACACTACTAGTTGGAAGCATAATGGGACTTTTCTAGGCAACAAGGCTGCGGGCCTCAATGTAAAATATGCATCGTCCAGTGATTGGGGAAAGATTATAGCTTCAATCGCCTACAGGGTTGACCAAATGAATGGGTTTGAAGACTACAATAGCTATCAATTAGCAAGGGTAAAAGATGACTATACCCTAAACCTATATAAGGGACCATCAACAACTAGCGGAATAATAAAAGTTAGCAAGACAGGATCTAATACAAGGTCTCATAACCTTAGTGTTTCATCTAACTACCAACATAGAAACCAAATTCTAATAGCAATAGATAATCCTAACGCTAAGAAACTAGGCTTCCAAGAAGTCAAGCTTCCTAACTCTGCAAGTGCTGGTTCTAGGTTTGACTCTATTTCTGGATATGTTAAAAGTGTTGGATTGACCTACGTCAACAAGGCAAAGGTTCAAATAGATGATAAACCTGAGGTCAGTAATCCGGTAACAGAAGAAAATAATAAACCAAATACAACAGATAAGGAAGATAAGCCTAAAACTCCTTCAATTCCAACTACTGGATCAGAGCTTTATGTAAGGGGTAAATCAAATGTAAGATCATCTATGAATACTAGCTCAGCTTCCAATATAGTTGGTAGCCTTTACAAGGGGCAGTTAGTCAAAGGCACTAGGATAGGTAACTACTATAAAATCACATACAAGGGTGATACAGCCTATATGTACCATACTACTGTAACCAGCAGTCAAATATCTGCCGAAGCCTTCATTTCAGGAGCAAGTAATATCAGGTATGCATCTAATGACCAGGTTGCCAGAGTCTTTGAAAAGGGAAGGTCAGTAACTGGCGTTCAAAGGGGTAACAAACTGTACTTCACATTAAACGGAAAGTCTGTATATGTATATAGTTCACTTTTGACCTATGGAATTAGAGAAAACTTGTATATCACTTCTCTATCGAATATAAGAAATTCTCAAAACAAGGTTATAGATGTTTACCCTCCAGGAAAACAGATAAATGCAGTTCTTATGGGAGATTGGTATAGGTTCTATGAAAATGGAGGCGTAAGATTTGTCTACAAAACTTTAACAAGTAAAAAGCAAAATAAGCTAGAGGCTTTTACCAATCAAGGTGTAAATATATATGACTATACTGGATCTAAAATATTAGGCAGATTCAAGATAGCCTCTTATGTACATGGTGTAGTCGGAGGCAATTATTTCTACTTCGATTACAATGGTTCTTCCGCAAGAATTCCTAAGTTTGCTATAGTCTCTGGTAACCATACCAGGTTATACGCAAAAGAAAGGGTTAATGCAAGAGACCAAGACTATGTCTACCAGTACACCATAAACCCAGGCGAAAGCATCCTTGGCCTAAAGGTTGGAAACTACTATAGGTTCTGGAAGGATGGCAAAATATACTTAGCATGGGCAAATAGCTTTAGGTAATTACAAAAAACAATTATCTAATAGCAGCTATAGTCAAAATAAATAAAATATGATAACAAAAGCTAGGGATAAGAATAAATTACTTCTTTACCCTAGCTTTCATATTAAGAAAATAACTACTTAAAAAATATCTATCTTAGGAAAAATAAATCTTCCCATAAATTAGTCTTTTAACTCATCTAGTTTCTTAGTTATTAGATTATATACTTCCTTCCAATCTTCTTCATTATCAATTATATTGTACCTATCAATATCTATTGATATCTTCGGACTATAATTATAGGAGTCATACCACCCCTTATATTCTTCATGTAATTGCTTATAATAATCCATCAAGCCATTTTCCTCGGTGGGTTGCTCATAAACCCTCCCCCTTCTCTTTATGTTGGATAGGATTTTCTCAAATGACCCATCTAGATATACAAGAAGGTCTGGGGCCTTTTTAGGCAATCCCTCAATCTCTTGCATCATATTATCCAAGAGGTCCAAGTAAATCTCATACTCTTCTATACTTATATTGCCATTATCAAGATTAATTTTAGTAAAAAGGGCGTCTTCATAAATCGACCTATCCAAGACGTTGTTATCCCTGTGATAAGCCTCTTTAATCAACCTAAATCTCTTGTTTAAGAAATATATTTGCAATGAAAAACCATACCTTTCTTGGTCTTCATAGTATTTATCTAAAATAGGGTTTTCGTCAACAGGTTCAAAAAAGGCGTCTGTCCCCAAAGCCTCAGAAATCTTTTCAGTATAGGATGTCTTTCCTGCACCTATCATACCAGCCAAAATAATCACTATATAAATCATCTCCTCTCATTATAATAACCCTATTGATTATACACTAAAAGATGGGTTAGGTATAGGCGTATTTATATGTTTTTCTACTATATATTGTATCTATTTATATATTAATGACAAAATATTGTATTTAACCAAAAAAAGAGGATGCGATATTCGCACCCCCTATAAGTTATATTCTGATTTGTAAAAAATATTATTTAACTGGTTTACTGCTAATATATTTACTAAATATATAGCCTTCTTTACCATCTTTTCTAATCATTGTCCATCCAGAGTTTTCGTTAAGCTTATAGCCCTTTACAGCTTCACCCTTCTTAACTTTTCCAATGATCTTGCCATTAGGTAATTCCCTGAAATTTAGGTCACTAGTTGTGTATCCTTTAGATAGACCAGCTGCAAGCCTTGGAGCATA
>CAYFSL010000036.1:0-4296 GCA_964345835.1 uncultured Peptoniphilaceae bacterium | reverse complement strand
AATAAATTTCAAAGGGGCAGATCAAATAATCTGGACATTTTTTTCTTGCCACCGGAACAGGAAAAACTTATGCCACAGCCTTTGCGGTGAGGGAGCTTAAGGCTAAGAGGATTCTTTTTATTGTCCATAGGGAGCAAATAGCTTCCCAGGCAAAATCAAGTTTTGAGAGGGTTTTTGATAGGCGGATAACTATGGGTCTTCTGTCTGGAACTAATAAGGAAATTGATAGAGACTTTATCTTTTCAACCATGCAGACAATATCTAAGGACGAATATCTTAGGGCCTTTGAAAAAGACCACTTTGATATCATAATAGTCGATGAAGTCCATAGGGCAGGGGCTGAAAGCTATAAGAGGATAATGGATTATTTTACACCAGGTCTATGGCTGGGGGCTACAGCAAGTCCTTATAGAAGCGATGGCTTCGACATATTCAAGCTTTTTGACAACAATATAGCTCATGAGATTACCTTAAAAGATGCTCTAGAAGATGACCTTTTATGTACCTTTCACTATTTTGGCATATCTGATTTTAAGGAAGCCCTGTCAAAAGAAGAGTCCTTGAACAAGGAGATTTTAGCGGCCAATGCTGTCGAAGAATATAGGACCAAGGCAAGAGGAGAAGATACTTCACCCAAACTAAGGTATTTCTCAAGACTTGAAAACACCGCAAAAGCAGACTATATTATCGAACAAATAGAATATTATGGGTTTTCAGGAAGCAGGGTAAAGGGGCTTGTCTTTTGTAGCACTATTGAAGAGGCAGCTATCCTGTCTGACCAGTTCAATAATAGGGGGTATAATACGGCCTACCTAACAGGGGCAGACTCGATTGAAAGAAGGTTTGACCTTGTCGATAGGCTAGTAAATGATAAAAATTATGACCGACTTGACTACATCTTCACCGTAGATATATTTAACGAAGGTGTAGATATTCCGGAAGTTAACCAGATAGTTATGCTAAGGCCAACAGAATCGCCCACAATTTTTATCCAACAACTTGGTAGGGGATTAAGGAAATACAAAGACAAGGAATATGTCGTGATAATCGATTTTATAGGTAATTATGACAACAACTATATGATTCCCATGGCCCTTTATGGCGACAGAAGCTACAATAAGGATAATATTAGGAAGGTCCTAATGCAGGGAAATAGGATGATTCCAGGCTGCTCAAGCATTTCCTTTGACAAGATTTCAAAGGAGAGGATTTACAAGTCGATAGATAATGCCAACTTTAGCGAGATAAGATTAATCAAGGACAACTATAATGAATTAAGGATGAAGCTGGGCAAAATCCCATCAATCATGGACTTTGAAACCCATGGCTCAATAGACATCCAGCTAATTTTTGATAAAAGTACGCTTGGTTCCTACCATGCCTTCCTATCTAAATATGAGAAGGAATATTCAGTTAAATTTACCAAGGACCAGGAACTTATGCTTACATTCATTTCCACAAAGTTTGCTAACGCCAAAAGACCCCATGAGCTTCTAGCTATAAAATACCTGCTAGAGGGAAAAGACCAAGTCCTTGACCTGGTTGGAAATGCACTTAAATCTTCCTATGGATTAAAGTATGACTCAAAAGTTGAAAATAACCTCATTAATATTTTAAGTGGAGACTTTGAGACTGGGGTTGCAAAAAAGAAATTTGCCCCATGTATTTTAATTGAAAAATATAAGGGCAAGTATTTAATCTCAAAAAGCTTTAGGAAAATGCTAGAAGATAAGAACTTTAAGGACCAAGTTATGGAATTAGTTGATTACGGCCTATATAAGTATGAAAAATACTACTCCAACCACTATGAAGATACCAGCTTTCAACTATATTCAAAGTACACCTACTATGATGTATGCAGGCTTTTGAATTGGGATAAAAATGAGGTTGCTTTAAATATTGGGGGATATAAATATGATAAATTCACTAAAACCTACCCAGTATTTATCAACTACCATAAGGACGATGACATTTCTGATACCATTAAATATGAGGATAGGTTTTTGGGCAATGACTCATTGATAGCTATATCAAAGTCGGGAAGGACAGCGGACTCTGATGATGTCAAGACCGCCCTAAACTCAGAAGAATTGGGAGTTGATATGCACCTATTTGTAAGGAAAAATAAGGATGACAAGACATCAAAGGAATTTTACTACCTTGGAAAAATCTTTCCAACTGGCGAATATAAAGAGTTTACCATGGCAGATACAAGAAAGACAGCGGTTGAAATCAACTATAAATTGGATAAAGCAATAAGAGAAGACTTATATAACTATATAATTGAAATAGGAGAATAAATTGAAAAAAATTGAAGTAGTTGCTGCAGTAATTAGGGATGATGGCAAGATATTTACAAGTCAAAGAGCCTATGGAGAGTTCAAGGGGCAGTGGGAATTTCCCGGAGGGAAAATTGAAGAAGGAGAAACAAAGGAACAAGCCCTTATAAGGGAGATAAAAGAAGAGCTAAACGTATCTATTAAGGTCGATGACTTCTTATGCACCGTCACCCACACCTACCCCAGCTTCAAGCTCACAATGCATGTCTACCTATGTGAAATAAGCTCAGGTAACATTCAGCTACTTGAACATGCTGATGGAAAGTGGCTCGATATGAGAGACCTAGACAGCTTAGATTGGCTGGAAGCTGACATCGAGGTCTTGAAATATATAAAATCCCTATAAAAGGAAAAACCATGGATCTATTCAAAGAATTTTTAGAAATTTACAAGGCTTCTTCTAAAGACTCATACAGAAATGAGCAAAATAACGACAAGGACTTTATAAAAATTAGCTGGCTAGAAAAAGAATCCCCACCTTTTTAGGAGGGGATTTTAGTTATTCTATTTTCCATCAATAAATTTAATCACAAAGATATCTGTATCTCTTGGAAGGTAGAGGATTTCTACCTGGCCCTTTATTAGTCTCTGTAAATCTGTTAAGGCGACTATCCCCTTAAAGCTCTTGTTTAATAAGACTCCATTTATATCTGAAAATTGGACCTTAAATTGAATTTGGGGTTGCTCATTGATATACAGGCCAGTCATAGCATATGGGCTGGAAGATTACTTAAATATATCAGCAAATATACGGAAACATATATTAGCAAAATAAAGGGAGGGATTTATTACGGTTAGAAAAACTATAGGACTATTACTTGTCATCTTTGCTATTTATTTTCTAGTGGGGGCAGTCCTGCCCTTTATCAAGCATAAGGATATGTCTAAAGATGCGATAGCCAGGCTTGAAAATGAGAAGGAGCTTGCAAAAGAATATTCGAGGAAAGAAAAAGCCTTAATAATCGATGACAATAAGGAATCCTACAATTACAAGATTAATTTGATAAGGTCAGCAGAAGAAAGCATTGACCTAGCCAGCTTCTACTTTCTTGATGGCCAAGCGGGAAGAAAGCTTGCTGCAGGTCTAGTTGAAGCTGGAGAAAGGGGGGTTAAGGTAAGAATCCTTGTTGATGGACTTTCAGATTTAATTATGATAAAAAAGCAGGGGATTTTTCAGGTCTTATCGGACAGTCCTAATATAGAACTTAAATACTATAACCCTATAAAGCCTTTAGAGCCTTGGACTATAAATGGGAGAATGCATGATAAATACCTTCTTGTAGATAAGAAGATTTATACCCTGGGAGGGAGAAATATTGCAGATGAATACCTGGGGACTGAGGGGAAAGACCAGAAGATAGACTGGGATATATTGGTTGTTAGTCCTAATAAAGATAAAGAAAGTTCAGCCTTTAGACTGGCTAAATATTTTGACCATATTTGGGATCAAAAATATTCTGTAAAAGCCAAGGTCACAAGGAAGCATAAGGAAAGAGGAGCTTATAAGGAAGCTAAAAAGGATTTAGATCTGATACAGGCTTCTTTTGATAAAAACTTTTCACCGTCTGACTTTATAATTCAACTAGAAAATATGACTATAGGTGTTGATAGAATAAGCTTGTTGACTAATCCTACCAGTCCCTATGGTAAGGAGCCTTATGTATTTTACCAAATAACTGACTTGATGAAGTCGGCTAAAAAAGAAGTATATTTCCATACTCCATATATAATTGCCAATAAGAGGATGGAAGAAAGGCTTAAGGAAATTTGTCAGGCTAATCCCAGGGTAACTATGCTTACAAATTCTATTGCCAACAATTCCAATACCTTTGGGGCAACTGACTACAAGTATAGGAAGAAAAGGACATTAAAGACTGGGGTAAATATCTTAGAGTTTGATGGGGGAAGGACCTACCATGGCAAGTGCTTTACTATAGATGATACTATTTCATCCATA
>CAYFSL010000035.1:0-4303 GCA_964345835.1 uncultured Peptoniphilaceae bacterium | reverse complement strand
CCCTTTTTCTCTACTAGGTAGGAGGAAAAGATCCCGTAGTGGGCCTCTGGTCCCCCATAGGAAGCCAGGGAACAGAGGAAGACATCCTTTAGGAAGCTTAAATAATTTACTTTATTTTTCATAATTACCTCTTTTTTCATAAATATTATCTACTTTATAAGGATTGGCAAGCATAATATAGTATTTAAAGTAAAAATGTTTGCCAGTTTTACTATATTTTTAATATAATATATATTTAAGACATTTTACTATTAATTTAAGTCTTATGTATAATTTTTCAGACAAGATTTGCTTAAATTTAACAATAAATATTTGGTAGGTTTATATGAATAATATATTTGATTACATTGAAAAGAATGGGAAGAGGACTTTTGATGATTTGGACTTTAATGAGGTAGATAGCCTAATTTTGTCACAATTAGTTTATTCAGATATTAAATATGCTTCAGATATCCTTGGAGACCCCTTTTATATAAGGGACCTGGCTGATCCCAAAATAGTAGATAAGATGGCAGAAATTACCTGGGTTCCTAAAAACGATGTAAGGCTAATGGGCCTTCTTTCTAAAAGTGAAAGATATATGGACTTAAAGATTTCTGATGTCCTTGAGTGTGAGGATATTGAAAGTGAGGGTCAAATTACAGCCTGCGTTATCAGCCTTGGGGATAAGAGAAAATTAATTATTTTTAGGGGCACTGATGCAAGCTTTACTGGCTGGGTAGAAAGTTTTTCCTTCTCCTTTGAAGAAGAGGTGCCGGCCCAAAGAACTGGGAGGGATTATCTGATAAAGATTGCAGAAAAATATGAGGATACTATCCTTCTAGCTGGTCATTCTAAAGGGGGTAACCTGGTAGCTTTTGCAGCTAGTACGGTTGATAAAGAAATTCAAGATAGGATAGAAAAAATCTACGACCTAGATGGACCAGGCTTTTTAGATGAGTTCTTCCAAAGAGATGATTATAGGGATATTAGTCACAAAGTATATCTCTATATACCGAAAAAATCCGTAGTTGGCCTCCTGCTTAACAACCTAGGAAAGATTGAGGTTGTCAAGGGGAAAGGGGCAATTATAGACCAACACTACCCTTATAACTGGTCAATAAAGGATAATAGCTTTGAACTTATACCAGAGACGGAAGCCATTTCTAAGATTACAAAAAATTCTATCGATAAATGGCTACAAACCCTTGATAGGGATAGTAGGAAGGATTTGATACTTTCGACCTATAAGCTTTTTGAATACACTGGAGCGGATAATGTAAAAGAGCTGGTAGATAAAAAAATTAGCGGTTTAATGATGTTAAAAGACTCGTATTCAAATATAAGCGATAAGGATTCTAAAATTCTAAAGGATTCTATTTTCGACTTCTTGTCTAACCTAAAGGATAGCTTTTTTTCTTATTTATTCAAGAGGTAAAAGATTTTAAAATAACTTCGATAATTTCAGCAAGCATAAAGATTGGAGGTAAGATGAAAAGATATTTCGAGACAGAAAGACTATACTTTCGTAGGTTTACCTATAAGGATGCAGGTAGGGTGGCCTACCTTTGTAATGACAAAGAGCTTATTGATAACCTCCTTTATTTGCCCTATCCCTATACTGAAGCCCATGCCAGAGAATGGATTTCCTACCATAATGAGAACTTTATAAAGGATAGGCTTTATGAGTTTGCAGTCATTCTTAAGGAAGAGGATCGGGTTATTGGCTGTATCAGCCTTTCAAATGACAAGATGAATTTGAAGGGGGATGTTGGCTACTGGTTTGGAAGAGATTACTGGGGGCAGGGATACGCCAGTGAAGCCTTGGAGGGGCTTATCAAGTATGCCTTTGAAAAAAAAGGCTTTCACAAGCTTTGTTCGGAGCATTTTATTCATAATCCAGCTTCTGGAAGGGTTATGCAAAAAGCTTCGATGAAATTTGAGGGCATTAGAAAGGACCACATATTTAAAAATGGGTTTTTCTATACGGTTGTTACTTACGGAATTATAAATAAGAACGATGGATTTAAGAATATTTTAAAGGAGGAAAATGACTTAGATGCTTAAATCATTTTTAATTTTATTTTTTTCATTATTAGCGGGAGCCTTTATTAAGGTGACTACGAATTTACCAATCCCAGATATGGTATATGGATTAGTAATTGTCTTTTTACTCTTAACCTTTAAGATTATCAAGATAGAGGATATGGAGCCAAGTGCATCAAAACTCATCAGTCTGATGCCCCTATTTCTTATGCCAACTTGTGTTAAGGTTGTAAATAGCTTTGACATATTGAAGGTCCATGGACTTAGGTTATTAGTCGTTATAGGTATTTCTTTTATATTGACTATGGTTGCAACAGGTTTGACGGTAAAGTATATAAGGAGGTTGAAAAATGCTAGATAATGCATATTTTGGAATTTTTTTAACCCTATTCTTCTACATAGTTACAAGTTACATTAACAAGAAGACGGGTCATCCTCTTACAAACCCTTTACTTATCGGTACGGCAGGGATTATCCTGGTGATTATATCACTTGACATTCCGCTTGCCTACTATCAAAAGGGGGGATCAATCCTTGAACTTCTGCTAGTCGTTTCAACTGTTGCCTTAGCCGTACCCCTTCACAAGAATATAAAGCTACTTAAGGAAAATGCCCTAGCGATATTCTCAGGAGCCCTTGTCGGATCTCTTGTGTCCCTAGGATCTGTAATAATTCTGGGCAGACTTTTCGGCTTGGAGAGGGAGTTAATCGAGTCAATCTTACCTAAGTCTGTTACCTCTGGTATGGCGATTCCCCTAGTGGATGAGTTCGGCGGAATTTCCTCTATAACCGCATTTTCCGTAATAATTGCAGGAACAGGTGGGGCAGTATTTGGACCATCTATATTGAAATTTTTTAAGGTAGATGATTCCGTAGCCTTCGGGGTTGCCATGGGGGTTACCTCTCACGTGGCGGGTACTTCAAAAGCCATGGAGGTCGGTGAAAAAGAAGGAACTATTGCAAGTCTTTGTATTGTTTTAACTGGGATTATTACTATCCTCATCTTCCCTATAGCAATAAAGTTAATTTGATGTTACTATAAAGCAATAGGGAGATTAGCTCCCTAAATATACTGGGTAGGCCACTTGCGTTAAGTGATTGGGGATGGGACGTTGCCCCAATACGAAACTAAGGTGCGATAAGTGGCTGCGTTCACTGCTTAAGGTCCCTTAAGTAGATCAAAGGGGGATATATGAACAACAAAATATCATTGAGAAATTGGATTATCTGTCTAATTCTCGCAGGACTTGGCATAGTTGCCATGAGATTTGATGGTAAGCCTGTTATCTACATTGGCTTGATTTTTGCATTTCTAGCCATCGTTTTAATAGGACTTTTTTCCAACTTAAGAGTTGGAGCTGTTTCTGGTATAGTCATACCACTTGTAGGATACTTCCTAAGAAAGTATTATCCTGTTGTGTCCAAGTTAAAAGGTGACAAGTTAGAGGCTTTCTTAAAAAAGGAACAAGCATATAATGGCTTCTTGGACTCTTATTTATGGGTAATTTTACTTTTTGGATTAATTTTAGGTCTATTATGTGGTCATATTGGAGAAAGCCTAAAAGAAGAGAAGAAGAGAAAGTTTTCAACCAATAAGATTACCTATATGGCTGTCTTTATTGCTCTTTCAGTTGTAATCAACACAGTTAGGGTAGGGTCAATAAGCTTTGGAGGCTTCCCAATAATCATGTCGGGATACCTTCTAGGACCTCTTTCAGGCTTCATAGTTGGTGGACTAGCCGACTTGCTAGGATTTTTAGTAAGGCCATCTGCTCTCCAATTCAACATCATTTTTTGCCTAACTTCAGCCTTGACCGGGTTAATCCCTGTCCTTGTAACAAGGACATTAGGCCAGAGGTATCCAAAGTATAGCTTTGTCATGGTCCTTATAGGTACCATTGTTGGGCAAGTGGTCACATCAGTGCTGATGGTGCCATTTTTTTCACAACTTCTATATGGTAGGGTATTTGCTGTTGATGCGATTAAGGCCTTGACCAAACAAGCCTTTTCAGTACCTATTTACGCATTTTTAATAGTAACTATTAATGATAGGCTAAGCAAGGTTATAGACTTTGATAAGGTATAACTAGGCAATTTAGCTTACGATTAGTCGGTGATTATTTCACAATAAAAATAATAAATTTATGGGGTCAGAAAATTCTGGCCTCTTTTTTTATTTTAACCATCCTGTTCCAGACATTTTATTTTTTTAATTTGTAGGCTGAGGGCTATACTTTAGTAGGACGATAAATAATGCGTTTCTAAATTGAAAATAGGC
>CAYFSL010000034.1:0-4799 GCA_964345835.1 uncultured Peptoniphilaceae bacterium | reverse complement strand
GAAGCTGAGAAGCTAGTCTAGCAGCCTTGAAAGAGGTCAATGTCTTGCCGGAACCTGTAGTATGCCAAGAGACTCCTAGTTTATCATACAGATTTTTTCTGTCTTTGAAGGTATCTATTGCATTATTAATTCCTAAGAACTGATGATTATTAGCTATAATTTTATCCCATTTATTCTCATATAGAATAAAGTTCACCACATAGTCTAGGAGATTTTAAGGTGAAACCATCGCTTCAACTTATTTCAGACCCTATTTTCACCAAAAAAGCCCTCCCCTACAACTCATTTCCCCATTAGCTAGGTGATAGGTTTTCTTTCAAACCACTAGATCGGCAACATGCCTCTCAAACTAAAAAGGATTATTCTAAATATGAATAATCCTTTTTGCTTAAATTAAACACAAACTTCAATCGACATACTATTAATTCTAAAATAGAAGGAGTCCGATGAGCTCTATTTTATTTCTGTTTTGCTCTATTAAGTTTAGTAATAAGAACATCCAAGTCTATATTATATATATTTGCGAATTCTTCTAATGTGTCGAATAAGTTATGACACATAGTACACTTACCTGCTATATCATAATAGTTTCTAAATATATCTTCCATACCTGGATGTTTTTCAACTACCTCTAATATTACCCCATCTTTTGAAATCATTTCTTATTCCCCTTTATAAGGCAATTATATTCCTTTCTCCTACTACTTGCAATCTGTAAATCTTTGATTCAAATTAGAAATATCCCCAAAAAAGGAGGTTCCTCTCCTTTTCTTAAGTAGTTACTACATGCTTATAACTTCGTATCCATTGTCTAAGTATTTTTTCATCCCTGCATGACCATTCATATCATCCAGCATGGGAAGTTCTGTTTTTAAGTTATCATCATATACTTCAAGAGCTTTAGAACACGCTAGGCAGATTCCTGCAATTATCTCAGCTTTCTTTGCCTTATTATATAGGGGGTTATTTTCCTCTTCAAATTGTGGAACTAGTTTAACTGAAGCCCCTTCAAAGATTATCTTTACTACTTCTCCTGCTTCATGTAAATCTAATGCATTCAATAAAACATGTTGAAAGCACATTTTTTCTCCACTCATTCCATAATATAAAATTTTTCTCATAATCACTCATCCTTTTTTTTATCTCTCTTATAGGATATATATCCTAATATCAAAGCCTCTTCTTAATTGTTCTGTAAATAGGGACATTAAATGAGTTCTAAACCTCTGGATATTAATTCTGCTTATTCAATAAAATTAATGGCTATGCTCGTGGCAAATAGAGCCAGTTGTTTCTAGTTCTCCCTTTAGATAAGCTTTTGCTAAGTCTTTGGCTGAACCCTTAGCTCCTACTATAACCTCAATATTATTTTCATTGAAGATATCCACTGCTGCCTGCCCCATGCCACCAGATATAATTATATTTACTCCATTTTCATTTAAAAACTTTGGTAAAAATCCTGGTTTATGACCAGGGTTTTCCAATGATTCCTCACTAATAATCTCTCCACTTTTTGTGTTAAAGATTTCAAAGGTCTCACAGTGACCAAAATGTTGACTTACCATTTTATTTTCACTTGCTACTGCTATTTTCAAATCTTATCCCTCCATATTCTTTTCCAGTTTATTGCACAGATTGTTTAAAAATTCATTGCCTAGTATGTTTATTTCTTCTATTTCACCCCTGTCACATAACCTTGCTATGCTTGGATCTATAGGCAGTTTGTCAAAGGTGTCTATCTTAAATTCCTTGCTTATTGATTCAAGTTTACTATCTCCAAAAATATTATATTTCTTCTTATTGTCTGGACACTCAAAATAAGACATATTCTCTACAATTCCTAGAATAGGAACCTTCATAAGTTTAGCCATATTTACAGCCTTAGCTACAATCATGCTAACCAACTCTTGAGGAGAAGTTACTATAACTATTCCATCAATAGCAATTGATTGGAAAACCGTAAGGGGAACATCCCCTGTTCCTGGAGGTAGGTCTATAAACATATAATCAATATCTTCCCATATTACATCTGTCCAAAATTGCTTGACAGCCCCTGCAATTATAGGTCCTCTCCATACTACTGGGTCTGTTACATTGTCTAGTAGTAAATTGATTGACATTATATCAATGTTTGTTCTACTCTTTCTAGGAAGAAGTCCTAGTTTATTACCTACAGCCTTTCCCTCAATTCCAAAACTTTTGGGAATAGAGGGCCCTGTTATATCTGCATCTAAAATTGCAGTCTTGTATCCTCGTCTATTCATAGCAACAGCTAATAAGGAGGTTACTAGGGATTTTCCTACCCCACCTTTACCACTAACTACCCCTATAACTTTTTTCACCTCGCTATGTTCATTAAGGTTTTCTCTAAAATCAATTTCCTCTGTACTGTCATCACAATCTAGACTACAGGCAGAGCAATTGTTATCGCATTCTTCCATTCGTGACACCCCTTATTCATTTTCTTTATTCTTTAAAAACAAATTCATAGTTTTATCAAAAACTTTCTTAATGCTTTTTCCCGCTTGACAATCTATATCACTAATTGTAAATCCATTATTAACAGCTTCAACTGCTTTTTTATCGTAGGGGATCTTCCCCACAAAATCTATTTCTTTTTCCCTACACATAGCTTCGATTTTCTTGGAGAAATCATCATTTATATCATATTTGTTTATAGTAAGTGCCATGGGCACCTTAAAATGATTGGCTGTATCTATGATTCTCATTAGGTCACTAACCCCAGATATAGTTGGTTCTGCTACTAGTAAAATCATATCTACTCCTGTAATTGATGCTATAACAGGGCAACCTATTCCAGGCGAACCATCTATGATGGCAAATTCTATATCTCTATCAGTAGACTTTACTTGTTTTCTTACTTCAGAAACTAAAAGCCCGGAGTTGCCACTGCCCATTTTTAATTTTGCTGTTGAAAATATTTGGTTCTTATCATAGAGGATCAACTGACCAGTTACATTCTTTTCCATACTTATAGCATCTTCTGGACAAACTAGTTGGCAAACTGAACAACCTTCACATCCATAAGGATTAATAGTATATTTATTTTTATCTTTATCATAGTCAATAGCCTTAAACTTACAATTTTCTTTACAGATTCCACAGGAAATACACTTATCTTGGTTTATATAGGCTTTGTCCATACCATAAAAATCTTTTACTTTGGCTTCATCTTTGAGTTCCATACTTAAGTGGAGGTTGGGAGCATCCACATCACAGTCAGCAAAAGCTTGAGCCCGGGCTAGTTTTATAAAGGCACCAGCTATGGTAGTTTTACCAGTACCACCCTTACCACTAAGGATCAAGAGTTCCTTCATCTCCCCACCTCCTTAGTAATTTTATTCAGCAAGACACCAAACATTTCTTTATACTTTTTGCTTTCATTTATTAGGATATGGCCCTTAGAATTAATTCTACCTAATTCTTCATCGAAGGGGATTTCTAAGAGGATCTTAATATCTTTTTCTAAGCATAAGTCCTTGGATGGATTTTCTCCATCTAGGGTCTTATTTAAAACTACTCCAAAAGGTTTTTCAAATAGCTCTACTAAATCATAGACCATCTCTAAGTTATGGGCACCGAAAATTGTTGGTTCAGCAACCAAGATACAATAGTCAGCATCTTTAATACTATCCATAGTCGTACAGGCTGATCCAGGTGGAGCATCTATAATGCTTGTTAAGGGGCTAGTGGATACCCTATGCAAAAGTTTTTCTATTATGGGAGTCCCTGAAGGCTCTCCAATCTTTAAAAATCCTGTATAAGTATTTACACCGCTACTTTCCCCTATTTCTATTCTACCAATTTCCCTGCCCTTAATTGAAAGTGCCTCTTCTGGACAAACTAGGATACATCCACCACAGGAGTGGCAGGCATTTTCAAAACCTATTAGTTTTTTTGTATAGGCTAAGGCATTAAACTTACAGAAGCCTACACATTTTTTACAACCTATACACCTATCATGATTTATTATAGGAACCTCTCTAGTAACCTTTTCAGTTTTTATGTTTTTTGGTTTTAAAAATAAGTAACCATTTGGCTCTTCTATATCACAGTCTACATAGTTAGCTTCTGAAATAAGGGTAGCCAAGTTTACCGAAACTAGGGTTTTACCTGTACCACCCTTACCACTTAAGACTGCGATTTTTTTTCCCTTAATTCCCATGATAGCCCTCATGAATTTCACTAAGAAGCTTTAATTTGTTTTCTTCTAGGGCTTGTAAATTCTCCTTAATAGTTCCAGCTTGGGACTTGTATATTTTTATCCTTGCATCCTTTATTACATCTGCTGCATTTTGTCCTAGCTGAGGGGATACTAAGACTTCTGCATTTTCATCCACAACTATCTGGGCTGCCTTGATTCCGGCACCTCCAGAACTTTTTGCAGCTGAATTTTCTATAAACTTATATTCTTGCTCATCTGTATTATAAATTAAAAAGTAGTTACTCCTTCCAAAATGTTCACTGACTAAACTTTCTTTAGCATCTTTTTCTACTGGTATAGCTATAATCATAAGTCTCTTTTTCCTCTTTGATGGTTCATATTTCTTCCTCTTCCCAGACCCCTGCCTCTACATCTACCACAACCAGGCCCTTTACCTATTTCATTGCATAGGACATAGTTGCCACCTTCAATCTTTAGACTAGAGCCATTTGTTAAGAAGATTGCAAGTTTTTTTCTAGCTTCCATGTATATCCTTTGTACTGTTGTCCTTCCTATTTCCATGGATTCAGCACATTCTTCCTGGGTTAAGCCTTCTAAATCAATTAGTTTGATT
>CAYFSL010000033.1:3185-5087 GCA_964345835.1 uncultured Peptoniphilaceae bacterium | reverse complement strand
GGGACTTTTTTAACGGTTACAACCTTTAGCTTTACCACAATTCTAACTGTCATGGACAACTACCAGGAGGCAGTTAGGGATAAATAGAAAGTAGGGAAAAGCTTTACAAGATATTTAGAATACCAAGAAAAAATTCGAATTATAGTTCTATTTATAATATAATATAAGGCAGAGAGGGCCTTTATGTTGGAGAAGGTAGTATGCCTTGTCTCTGCAAGCATTTTCCTAAAAGGATAAAAGACCCTTTGGTGGCTGGAAAGTTACCTGTTGAGTTATGAAGGAGTAATTTATTAAGTTAAATAAGAAGGAGAATAACTATGGCTACAGAAAAAAATAGAATCGCTATCCAAGAAACCTATGGTGAAAGATTTCAACATTGCTGGGGATGTGGACCAAAGAATGAAGAAGGGATCCACCTAAAGTCCTATCCAAGTGAAGATGGAGAAACCTGTATAGTTAAATATACCCCAGAAGAAAGGTATACAGGTGGAGTACCTGCCAACTTATTCGGGGGGATGATTGCGGTAATCTTTGACTGCCACGGGACTGCATCAGCTGCCTGGTTCAACCACCATAACAAGGGTCTTGAACTAACAGAAGACACAGTAATCGGCAGATATATTACTGCTAGGTTAGAGGTTGATTTTAAGAAACCTTTACCAATGAATGAGGAAATTACCGTAACAAGTAGCTTGGAAGATCTAGGAGAAAGAAAGGTAATAGTTAATATGGTAATGGAAGCTGCTGGAGAAGTCCGTGCAAAGGCTAGGATGGTAGCAGTTGGTGTTAAGGACCATATGTAAGATAATAATTAATAAATCTACTAGAGGAGGCTATTGAAAGATAGCCTCATTTAAAATGATTGAGGTGGAAGATGAAATCGCCAAGGAACAAGACCATTGACATTTCCCTAGAGGAGGGGGAAAAATATCTGGACAGGTGTATTAAAGTTGAAGAAAAAATCGGGATAGAAGATTTAAAAAACAAAACTATAATAGGTGATAGCATGGAGGTTATGGACTATCTCCCTGAAAAATCAATAGACCTCTTAATTGCAGACCCCCCTTATAATCTTGAGAAAAACTACCATGGTAACAGGTTTAAGTCAAGCCCAGAAGAAGAATATGAGAAGTACACTGAAGGCTGGGTAAAAAAAACTATCCCTCTTCTTAAGGATAAGGCTTCAATCTACGTTTGTTGCGACTGGAGGTCAAGTCTTGTCATAGAGAAGGTGCTTAGGAAGTACTTTATTATCCAGAATAGGATAACCTGGCAGCGGGAAAAGGGAAGGGGGGCAAAGACCAACTGGAAAAATTCCATGGAAGATATCTGGTTTGCTACCATTTCAAAGGACTATACTTTCAATGTTGACGATGTTAAGCTAAGAAGGCAGGTTAGGGCTCCTTACAAGCAGGCTGGAAAGCCCAAAGACTGGGTAAAGACCTCCCAGGGCAACTTCAGGGATACCTTTCCCTCAAACTTTTGGGACGATATTTCAATTCCCTACTGGTCCATGCCTGAAAATACAGCTCACCCAACCCAAAAGCCTGAGAAACTGATTGCCAAGCTCATCCTTGCCAGCTCTAATCCAGGGGACCTAATTTTCGACCCCTTCCTAGGATCAGGGACAAGCTCGGTTACAGCTAAAAAATTAAATAGGGCTTATCTGGGTATAGAGCAAAACCCTTTATATGGAATCTGGGCTGAAAAAAGGCTTGAGATGGCTGAAAGGGACAGGAAGATTCAAGGCTATACAGACCAGATATTTTGGGAGAGAAATAGCGGTGACCTGCAAAAGAGAATGATGAGAAAGAGCTAGTAGATCTTTCATTTGCAGATAAGTCCTATCTGGAAAATGTTAAGGACAGCATCAATTTTCCAAGTGTCTTAGCCAGGTCAGTT
>CAYFSL010000033.1:0-3085 GCA_964345835.1 uncultured Peptoniphilaceae bacterium | reverse complement strand
ATACTTTGCCAGCCATGAATCATCTTATACAACTGGTCAATTGGTGAGTGTAGATGGAGGATGGACAGCGATATAGGTAGTTTATCGACATAGATAAATTGAAAGTAAAAAGCGACCAGATTGTGAGTAGACATATAAAAGCTGTTAAAATGAGCTTTAATGGTCTAGTCCCAGGGTCGCTTTTTTGCTTAAAAATTATGACTATATCCATAATTATTTTTATGAAAAATTGATTTATTAAATTTTTTATAAAGAAATCATTTCTCGTCTTTTATAATTCTGGCAAGGAAAAAATCCTTTCTATCTAGGTCTTTCACTAGGTCCAAGATAATGCCAAATCTGATCTTTTTAGTTAAGATGAAGGCCTGGTCAAAAAGGTCAGTCTTTTCCTCATAAAGTCCATCAAAGACCCTTTCATATTTCTTATTGAGCCTAATGTAGAAATAGCCTTCCATATCCTGGTTAGACAGGGTAATTTTTCCCTTGGTTAACGGATTGCATGCTAGCTTAGTTCCTTCCATGACATCTACCAGGTCCCTTATTATGGCGGAACTAGAAGAAACTATGGAGCCATCAGCAGTTATAAGGCTTACTTGGTCCAGCTTATCACCTTCATAAGAAATTATATTTTTACTTGTTTTTATTTGGGAAAATAGGTCTTTTTTGCTTATAAATGTTGGCATAACAGTAGCAAAATATTTTCCATCCTTGAAAGCTCCTTCTGCTATCATTTTAATAGAAGAGTCTAATTCCCTCATAATTTGTAAGTCGTCATTATCTATATTACTGACTCCAAAGCAGGAGATGTCTTCTTCCTTGACCCTTCCAGCTAAGGCTAGGCTGATTAGGATACTAGCCTTTTTTCTACTACTAAGTCCATTAAGGCCACCGCTTAAATCAAACTTGGTAGATACTTCTTTATTATCCTCTAAGACCTCTTCAAGATCCTTGTCCCCATCCTCAAGCTGGGACAAGATAAGATTGCAAGGTCCATCCAAAAGTCCCCTAACATAGGTGATTTCATTTAGCTTGGAGCTATCTATAATCGATTTTATAATACTTGTAGCTCCTCCAAGGCTAGCCCCATAAAGAAAGGCTTTATTATTATCAGCCGCTAGTTGAAAAAGCTCTTCCAAGTATTTTGATACTAGGGATTCATTAGCTGTAATTACGTGCTTTCCAGCCTTTAATCCTTCGCTAAGGTAGAAAAAGGCATCTTCACAAGAGTTAGTGAGGT
The DNA here is from genome assembly GCA_964345835.1 of uncultured Peptoniphilaceae bacterium. Lineage (GTDB taxonomy): Bacteria > Bacillota > Clostridia > Tissierellales > Peptoniphilaceae > JAAYEL01. The sequence continues at coordinate 1,848 of CAYFSL010000033.1, read as the reverse complement.
CAACTAAGGCGGAGATATCTGGATCTTCTAGCAGGTCATAAAAGTTTTCTGTAAAAAAGGCTGTCTTATTAAGGGCTGTAGTTGACCTATTTACATCCCTTACCAAGATAGCTTGGATGGTTATTTCTTCCCCAAATCTTTTTTTAATATTTTCCTTCTGTTTGAAAAGCATTTTTTCAACTTCTTGGGCAAGTTTACCAAAGCCAATAAGCCCAATCTTCATTTTATTCCTCCAGTATTAAATATATTTTTTTAAACTCATATCGTACAAAGTTATAATGTTCATAAATCCTATAGGTCTATCCCAATAAATTTGACAGCGAGCAAGGCAAGCTGATAAAGATCTTGAAAAAATCAGCAAGGGCATATAAATATGCAAATTAAGGGTATATACACATATAATACTTATAATTAGGGGGACTTATGGTTAAACTTTTTGGAAAAATGACCTTATTTTACTGGTTTTTTCCCTACATAATAATGGGGGAGTTAGTAAAAAAGCATTAGGTCTTTTTATTAATACTTATAGTCCTGGGATTATTTTAAGCTTCCAGGATACTCACTTAAAGCCTTGGCCAGGATTTTTCCTGCCAGGCTTATTTTTTCATCATTTACACAGTAGGATAGCCTGCACTTATTGATTCCATCTTTTGGATTGGTATAGAAGGAATCGGCAGGGGTCAAGAGGATAGTGGTATTGTCTATTTCAATATTTTCTAGGGTCCAAATGATAAAGTCTTGAGCGTTTTCTACAGGCAAGTCAACAATAGTATAGAAAGCCCCTTCTGGAGTAGCATATTTCAGGCCTGGTATATCATTTAGGACAGAGTCCAGGACGTCTCTTCTATGCCTGTATACTTTAGCATTGTCAACCAAGTAGGACTTATCTACTTGGCTCATGGCACTAGCTCCAAACTGGTCTAAGGTTGAAACTGCAAGCCTAGCCTGGCAAAGTTTCAATACATTTTCTATAAATTCCTTATTTTTTGAAGCTAAAGCACCTATCCTTGCACCACAAGCCGAATACTTCTTAGATATGGAATCTAGCAGGACTACCCTATCGTCAACCTCCTTATAGTCGCCAAAGGATATGAAGGGTCTTTTTGTAAAGTTAAATTCACGGTAGACCTCATCGGCTAGGATAAATAAGTCATGTTTTTTAGCTAAGTCAATAATTGATTCGATTTCATCCTTGGTGTACACCCTTCCAGTTGGATTGGCGGGGTTTGACAAAAGGATGGCCCTAGTTTTATCGGTAACATACTTTTCCATTTCCTCTAGGGGAGGAAGGCTAAATTTGTTCTCAACCTTGGTCATTATGCCCTTTAGTCTGGCATCCGCAAGCTTTGCAAAGGAAGAATAGTTCGAATAGAAAGGTTCAATGGTTAAGACTTCATCATCTTTGTCACAAATGGCCAAGAGGGCAAAGGTGATTGCCTCGCTAGCTCCGTTGGTTACAAGGATTTCATCTAATCCGTAGTCCAAGCTGTAGCCTTTTAGGTGGGATTGGATTGTATTTATTGTTTCTTTTAATCCCCTAGAGGGGGCATATTCTAAGACGCTAACCTCATAACTGTTTATAGCTTCAATAAACTCTTTAGGGGTTTTGATATCGGGTTGGCCAATATTTAGGTAGATGACTTTTTTCCCCTTAGATTCAGCCCTTTCGGCATAGGGAATCAACCTTCTAATTGGAGATTGGTCCATTGAGAGAATTCTATTTGATAGTTTCATAATATTTACCAGCTTTCATATATTTGCATCTAAATTACTATATATTATATACCAATAAGGGGGGAAAATCTAAAAAGATATAGGGGCTAAAAAAGCTTAGGAATTAGCATGTTT
>CAYFSL010000032.1:1575-5985 GCA_964345835.1 uncultured Peptoniphilaceae bacterium | reverse complement strand
CAAAGTAATTAATAATTATAATCAAATATAAATTATTCTACTTATTTGCTAGCCTTTACATTCTCTTGTGATATAATAAATAGAAAATATAAATGGGTCATTATGACCTTTAATACAGATATATTAGGAGGAATCATGAGAAAGGCAATTTCCTTGAAAAATGACAAGGTAATAATGAACTTTTCTGTAAGCCACTGTACTAGTTACAGCGAGGTCTTATCAAGCCCTGCAACAGAAAAGGTCTTATCCCATTTTCTATGTAGATATGCAAAAGAGAACACGAGAAACAACAAGCTACTTGTCGAGGTCCTAGGAGACTTGACTGAAGAAGAAAGGGTCAAGGAACTTATAAACTTGATGAAGATTTTGACCACGACAGATGCGAAAGAGGCTTCAGAAATTTTTGATAAATATAAGAAGGTCTATGAAAAAAAGAACGCCCTAAATTTCCTGGTTGAAGAAATATACACCTATTGGAGAAAGCTTGAAAGATACCTGGTAATTTTTAGTGATGATGAGGGGGACAATGGAATTATCAGCTCAAACTTTAGAAATATAAAGGATGATTTTGATAAGCTCATCCTGAACCTGTATAGGCAGATAACCCACCATCTACTAATGAAAAGGCCTAATATCTATAGGCAGATAGCGGCAGGTAGTAATGCCGGCATAATATTAAGCCATCAAATTTGGGCAATCCCAAATGAATATATGTCATTAAAAGGGATTCCCTTTGTAAAGGAGATGGTTCTAGACTCCCCTCTAATCTTATATCCAAAAAAGAACAAGAGGTCTGGATTTTTCGAGGAGGTTTATAATAATCCACTATTTGATGCAACAATTAATAGGGATTCATTTATATGTTATCCAGCTAAAGTTGGAAGGCTGCTTGCTTATGTTTTTGTCCACAAGGACTTTTTAACCCACTTGATTGGTCTAGCCAATCTTTTTGAACTGGCTTGTGAAAATGAGTATATAGGCAAAAAACCCGACATTATTTATGTTATGGGGGCGGAGCTTGAAGATGGGGCAGTGGTTGACAACTTCTACCAAGATGACGAAAATGACCTAGTATTCGGAATAGTATCCCACAATGAAAAGTTTGACTACTTTGGTTATATGAAGAAGATGCTTTTGACCTGTCACAATATAGTTCAATTAAATAGGTCAAGGCTTCCAATCCATGGGGCCATGGTCAATATAGTCTTGAAAAATGGAGCAAGTGCTAACATCGTAATCCAGGGAGACTCTGGTGCTGGTAAGAGCGAGACCATAGAGGCTTTCAGGTCCCTAGCCCAAGACTACATAGCGGAAATGACCATAATCTTTGATGACATGGGTACTTTCATGGTTGGGGAGAATGGAGCAGTCATAGGTACAGGAACGGAGACAGGGGCTTTTGTAAGGCTGGATGACCTGGATGTAAGTTATGCCTTCAAGCAATTAGATAGGGCTATATTTATGAACCCGGACAAGATAAATGCCAGGTTGATTCTTCCGGTAGCAACCTTTGAAGAAATTTCTGAAAATTATGAGGTGGATTTCTTTTTCTATGCCAATAACTACAGGCAGGTAACTGAGGGAGAATCTTCCATTAAATTCTTTGATAACAAGGAAGAAGCTATTGAAGTTTTTAAGGCTGGTAAGAGGGTTGCCAAGGGAACAACCCAGGAAAGTGGAATGACGGAATCATACTTCGCCAACCCTTTTGGTCCTATGCAAAGAAAAGAGCAAACAGACCAAATTATTGATAAGGTCTTCGATTCTTTATTTAAAAAGGGAGTTCCTGTTGGAGAGATCTATACCCAATTATCAATAGAGGGAATGGAAAAAGATGGGCCACAGAAATTGGCCTTGGAAATATTTGATCAGATAAACAATAAGAGTAAATAAAAGAAAGAGGAGAAATTATGGTAGATATAAGAATAGTTGAAACAAATAACCCCTCTGGTCCTCTTGATGAAGAAAATCTAGACTTCGGGAGAGCCTTTACAGACCACATGTTTATGGTTGACTACAAGGATGGAAAATGGCAAGACCCTAGGATTGTACCTTTTGCAAACCTTGAGCTAAGCCCTGCAGCTCTAGCTCTTCACTATGGAGCTGAAATATTTGAGGGTATGAAGGCCTTTAGAAGGGAAGATGGAGGGGTTCAACTTTTTAGGCCCGAGGTAAATATGGAAAGGATGAATAAATCAGCTGAAAGGTTGGCTCTACCAACAATAGCTGTTGAGGATTCCCTAGCTTATTTAAAAGCCTTTGTAAAACATGAAGAAAGATTTGTTCCAAAAAAAGAAGGCTCATCCCTATACATAAGGCCCCTAATGATTGGGGTAGATGCCTTTCTAGGGGTCCATCCTGCAAGGGAGGTAAAATTCCTAATAATAGCTTCACCAAGTGGACCATATTACGGTAATGATGGTCTTAAACCGGTAAAGATTCTCATAGAAGATGAAGATGTTAGGGCTGTAAGAGGTGGAACAGGCATGGCCAAGTGCGGAGGCAATTATGGGGCCCAAATGAGGGCGTCAAAAAAGGCTATTGACAAGGGCTTTACTGAAGTGTTATGGCTTGATGGGGTAGAGAGAAAGTACATAGAAGAAGTTGGAGCTATGAATGTATTTTTTGTCATCGATGGTGTAGTAGTAACCCCGGAACTTTCTGGATCAATCCTAAGCGGTATAACTAGAAGGAGTATCTTGGAGCTTCTAAGAGAAGAGGGTTACGAGGTTGAAGAAAGGAGAATATCAATTGATGAGCTCCTTGAAGCCTTAAAAGAAGGAAGGGTTGACGAAGCCTTTGGAACTGGGACAGCAGCGGTAGTATCTCCTATAGGACAATTCACCTTTGGGGATAAGGACTACGAGCTAGGAGATGGCAAGGTAGGCGACCTTACCCATAAACTATATGACACAATAACCGGAATTCAAAGGGGAATTTTAGAAGATAAGCATGGATGGATTTGCCAGCTAGATTAATATACTAGGGAGGTAACTATGACTGACGCTAATAAGATGGAGAGGGTAGAAGAAATTCTTTCAGAATTAAAAGAAGAAGAATTAAAGGATTTTATTATAGAAATTTGTAGTGAGGACGAAATAACCAGGGATAAACTCATAAAAAAATATGAGAAGGACCCCCTTGCTGAGGCCTTTAAGTTATATAATGATCAGCTTGAAAGTATCTATAAAACTTTTTCCCCTAACGGATTTTTCAACTTTTTCACTGGTGAAAAAGATTATATAGAAGGCGAGTCTGAGGTAAAAAATAGTGAAAGCCACGCCCAAACAAAGGAGAAGCATAAGGATGAACAGATTACTCTTACAAGTCAAAAGGATAGGGAAAATGCCTTTGACTTCATCCAAGATAACCTGAGCAAGCTCAAAGAACTTCAGGCAGAAATCCCGATCCAGTATAGCGAGGAAATCTTAAATTCAACATTAGCGACCTTCAACCTCCTATTAAAGGACAGCAAGGACAAGGAAAAAGCCTCATACTTTGATCAAATGATGGAATTTAATGACCTATTTTCCAGCTGGAACAAGTTATTTTCAGTCCAGATGCTTACAGTAGATAAGATGCTATCCTTGGGCAATATGGACAAGGCTGTAGAAACTCTTAAGCAATATGAAAAAGAGGCCGATACTAACATATACGCCTTAGGCTTTGCTGAAAAGATTTTAGGAGTTTATAAGGAAACAAGGCAAAAACAAAATTACATGTCCAAGTTAATCCAGGTTGCAACCGACTATAATTCTCTTACCGCAGACCAGTACAATTACGTAAAGAATATGACTGACCCTGACAATTGGAAAAATCTCAGGTCAATAATGATAAAGGCGGTAAACCTATCAGCGGACTCTATGGAACTCTTATTTGATGAAAAAGAGTATGGAAAGCTTTCAGAATATCCACTATCTATGCTTAAGGACAACCCAGTAATCTGGGACTTCATGAAGACCAAGTATGCAGACCAATTCCTGCAAAGGTACGAAATGGAGATAAAAGACATGCTTCCTTACCTCGATGACCCTATGTCATTTGACAGGCTAAATGAGTCTTTTAACAATATGTTAGATATCAAGGGTGGGCTTGAAAGGGCTGAAAAATTGAGAAACGATATAATCAAGTTATATCCTGATAATTTCCCCCTTATAAAGGACCTAGTTAATTTAGATATTGAATAAAACAAAAAGGATTTCTCATTTAAGAGAAATCCTTTTTTAATATTAAATTAAGTCAACAAAGTCTAGTAAAGATATGATAGTTGACTACCTATAAAAATTGCCATAACAAGTATGTTGAATAGTAAGTTAACAATGCTTATAGCGATATAAGAAAGTGGTAGGGTCCAGAAGTGAGACTTCTTAGGACTACCAAGATAAATTTCAAAGCCCTTGTAAATAGCTT
>CAYFSL010000032.1:0-1475 GCA_964345835.1 uncultured Peptoniphilaceae bacterium | reverse complement strand
TAAAAGCTATTCATTTAATGCTTCGGCTATAAGTCTAGCCATTTTAATTGATTTTTCTTCACTAAGAGCTGCTATTGACACCCTGATGCCTAGCTTCAAAGGAAGGACAAAAGCTCCCTTTTCTTCCAATCTTTTGCTGGTTTCAAGAGGATTATCACAGGCTATACACACGAAAAAACCTGATTTAAATGGAACTACGTTAAGTCCCAGCTTTTTAGCTTCCTTTTCGAAGGCTTCCCCTCTTTTTTGAAGGAGGCTTCTAAAGGACTTTCTTTCTTCATCTACCCTTGCAACTTTCTCTTGGCAGGCCCATATATTTGCAATTATTGTTTGTCCAGCTCTAGGGGCATTAGACCAGGTGTTTCTACAAGAAAATTCAGTAACTCTTACGAATTCTTCAGCTATTTCCTCGTTTGGAGCCATGCATATTAAAGCCCCAGTCCTAGCCCCATAGGCGGTATAGGACTTAGATGCGGAGTAGGCAATTAAGGCAAGGATATTGTCATTTAATTTATCTAATTTGGAAAGAAATTTCCTTGACTCAACTAGGTCCCCTGAAAACTCAAGGTAGGCAACATCCACAAGAAGAGTTATAGAGGTCTTCGAAATTTCTGGGCCATTAAGAGCTTTTATTAGTTTGTCCCAGTCCAAGTCAGTTAGGCTATAGCCAGTTGGGTTGTGGCAAGGTGTGTTAAGGATAATTAAAAGGCTTTCCTGCTTTTCTGCAAGCTCCTTAATTTTTCTTACCATTCCTTCAATATTGAAACTAGCATTTTCCTTAAAAAAATCAAAAGTAATAAGCCTTCTTTCCTGCTGACTACAAAGGCTGTTATATGGGGCCCAGTACCAGTTACTTGTGAGAACAAGGTCACCCCTCTTGCTATAGTTAGAAATAGCTGAGCTTATGGTTCCTGTACCACCAGTCGTTGCCACAGCCTGAACATATCTCTTAGGCTTATAATCCCTGAACAAATCCTTAATGACGGCCGTCCTATATTGAGGAATACCTTTTATGGGAGCATACTCAAAAAAATCTTCAGCCCTTAGTTTCTTATTTTCTTCAATTACAGTATCCATGATTAAAAGGTTCCCATCATCATCTAAAAGGGATCCAATAACACCGTTCAGAACCTCATCTTTCCCTTTTTGTGCAATCATTTCCTTAGCCCTTGAGTTTAGGGCGAATGTAGTATCTTCTTTGGGGATAACCCTATTATTTTCCTGAGCAAAAAACATATATCTTCCTTTCTATATAGGTTTAATCCTATTAAATTGAGTTTTAATGTAAAATAATTATACTATAGAAATAAAACTTATGAAAAAATGTTATGAAAGTGTGCTTTAATGAGTAAATAATTTACCGTAGTATAATATTATAAAAATTAATTTGGAGGATTTAATGAAAAAAATTGCAAGACTTACCTCATTACTACTTGTGGCAGTATTTTTGCTGGCTGCCTGTGGTAAGAAGTATG
>CAYFSL010000031.1:0-6332 GCA_964345835.1 uncultured Peptoniphilaceae bacterium | reverse complement strand
GGCGATTGTAATGGTGTTAAATACCAATCAATCCTTAGTAATTGCAAGACAAAAGTTTTAAAAAGAATTTCGTATGGCTGTCCGAATTTTTTGACATTAAGAAATCGAAGGTTATTAATAGCCTAGTAGGCTAATAGTAAGATAGGTGATAAAAACAAATTTTAAGGAAACAAGCCTAATTAATGATTAGGTTTATTAGTTGAGCAAAAAAACAAAAAAATCGACTTGTTTTGGGTACCCAAAACAAATAAAGCAAAAAAGTCCTATGAATAAGTGAGGATGCTGATTATATTGAATCAGCACCCCCAACAGTTGACATAGAACCAAAAATAAAGGGATACCTATAGTGGTATCCCTCTTATGTACACTTTAGCCCAACTGATATCTTTAAAGATTTATCAACAATGCTCATAGCGGCATCATCAAATCTTCCAACCTTATCCCTCAGCCTCTTTTTGTCAATCGTCCTTACTTGTTCAAGTAGGACAACGGAATTCTTAGGCAACCCAATACCTGGATCTACCTGGACATGTGTAGGAATTCTGGTCTTATTAGTCTGTGATGTTATTGCTGCTATTATTATAGTTGGACTATATTTATTGCCCATGTCGTTCTGAATAATGAGAACTGGCCGAACCCCTCCCTGTTCAGAACCAACTACGGGACTTAGGTCTGCATAGAAAACATCACCTCTTCGCACTCTCATCCCTCTTCTCCTACATTTTTTCTTTATACATTAATAATTATATATCAATGATAGATACAATTCAATTATTTATCCTTCAACATAAATCCTTGAAACCCTTTTTGAAATGGAGGTTATTATTTCATAGCTGATGGTATCTTGCCATTGGGCCAGGTCATCCGCTGAAATAGATAGGTCCTCAGACTTGCCGATGAGGATAACGTCATCCCCTATTTCTACCCCATCGATTTCAGTAACATCAACCATAGTTTGGTCCATGGTAACCCTTCCAATTACTGGAGCTTTTTTCCCTCTAATAAGGACGAACCCCCTATTAGAGTTCGCTCTCTTGTAACCATCTGCATAGCCTATAGCCAGAGTGGCAACCCTCATCTTTCTATCAGCTATAAAAGTCCTGCCATAGGATATCGAAGCCCCTTTTTCAACTTCCTTTACAAAAGATACCTGGGAATGCCATTCAAAGACTTCTTTAAGGTCAACCTCCCCCTCTTCCTTCAAAAGGTCAGAAGGATAAAGACCATATATGCAGATCCCTGACCTTACCAAGTCATAGGAGATCTTGTGCTTGATGAAGCCTGCGTCATTAGCCAGGTGCTTTTTAGCAAAGACTAATCCCCTATCTTCAAGATGATTTAGCATATAGTCAAAGATTTCCTCTTGCTCTTTAGTAAAGCTTGTGTCCCTCTCATCAGCTGTTGCCAGGTGGGAAAAAACTCCCTCAAGCCTTATACTTTTTAATTTAGCAATTTCCACTATCTGGTCAAGTGACTTGTCCGACTTTCTAAATCCTAGCCTGCCATGTCCGGTATCAAGCTTGATATGACCGACTATTGTAAGCCCTAGGGGGGCTAAAATCTTCTCTATTTTCCTTGAATAATCCAGGTCATAGATTGCTATAGAGATGGCATTTTTACTTGCCCTTTCAACCAATGAAAGGGGGGTATAGCCCAGGTTTAGGATCTCTTTTCTTGTCCCAGCCTGTCTAAGCTCGATTCCCTCCTCGATGGAAGATACGCAGTAGCCATCGACCCTATCATCTATGGCCTTCATTATTTCTACAGCCCCTAGGCCGTAGGCATCGGCCTTTACTACCGCATAAAACGTAGGTGCCTTGGAGATTTTTTTCAGCTGGTCTATGTTGTATCTTATGGCGTCCAGGTCGACAATTAACCTATTTATTGTACTTTCACTCATTTTCCTGCTCTTTTCTCATATCCTTAAAAGCCCTGGGTAGGTAGTTGATTATATCTGAGGCAAGCATGGAGTCCTCACCCATTTCCTGGCTACAGTAGTCGCCAGCAAGGCCGTGAATGTAGGCAGCTAGCCTTAGCATATCTATGCTATCCTTTCTAGCTAGAAGGCCTACCAGGATTCCTGTCAGACTATCACCACTTCCTGCAGTTGCCATACCCGAATTACCTGTCTTATTGATATAGTGGCCCCTCCTGTTGATTATCAAAGAATTAGGTCCCTTAATCAGGAGGTTAACATCGTGGACATTGACAAACTCCTGAGCCTTTTTTAACCTATCGGCCCTTATTTCCTCTACACTATAGCCAGAAATCCTAGCAAATTCCATCTCATGGGCTGTAATATAGATGTTTTTCTTTAAATCTGCAATTTCCACTTCCTTGCTCAAGACATTAATGCCATCTGCATCTATTACCAGGGGACCCTCATAATTTTCAATTATAAGTTCTAGCATCCTTTTTGCTGCAAGATTTTGTCCCATACCTGGACCTATAGCCACAGCATCAAAGCCATTGATAAAGTCTAGGAACTTGTCCTTTTCTACTGGGCTAAATTCCCCTTTAGGGTCTGATTTTTGTGAATGGATTATAACTTCTGTCAACTTATATGACAGACTTTGGGAGATAGAATCAGGCACGAGAACACAAGTTATCCCAACACCCGACCTTAAAGATGCCTTGGCAGCAAGGGTGATTGCCCCTCCCATACCTTGCTTACCTCCAATTATTAGGACCTTACCATAGTCATATTTATTATAGAAAGGATTTCTCTCAGGGAGTAGACCAGCCATTTCCTTATCAATTTCGGGTGAATTTTCTTGGTCTTCATATAAGTTGGCTGATGCTACCGCCACAACCTTGTCACCGTCATGGGAGATACTCAAACATACATCTTTAATAGCTCTCTTATCCATTAATTTTCTAATAATTTTTTTCTTAAGGTTTAGATAGGGAGCCATGTTTTCATCATGAAGGACCTCTATATCCTTAAAGCCAAGGCCCTTAGCTATTCCAAGGCCAAACATCTTTGCTACTGCCTCTTTAGCTGCATATAAGCCAGCTATAGTTTGCCTAGACATCTTCTTTTCTTGAAGGTAGACCATCTCTTCCTGGGTAAAGACCCTTTCGAAGAAACGGTCCCTTGACATTAAGCTGTTAACCTTATCTATTTCTAAAATATCTATTCCAATCATATCTTTCCTACTTTATTAACCTCTCCGCTGACCTACTTATGTCTTTTTTAAGCTGGTCAACGTTTATTTTTAAGTGCTTCTTATTTTCATAAATTATTTCACCATTTACTATGGTTGTATCTACGTCTAGCCCATTGGTTGAATAGACTAGGGAGGCTAAAAGGTCATTACTAGGTATATGCCTAATATTATCAAAGTCAACTAGGATAAGGTCTGCTAGGTAACCCTCTTTTATCTTACCTAGCTTGTCACCTAAGCCAATAGCCTTGGCCCCATTTACCGTTGCCATCTCTAAGACGGTAAGGGCTGATAGGTTCTCTGGATCAAGGTTGTAGCCCTTGGCTATAAGGGAGGCAAGCCTCATCTCATCAAACATATCAAGGGTATTGTTGGAAGCTGGCCCATCAGTTCCCAGGCAGACATTAATCCCTAGGTCAAGAAGTTCCTGTACCCTCATGAAGCCACTTGCCAGCTTCATATTAGATGATGGGTTATGGACCATGTTAACCCCCCTGTCAAGGGCGATTTTTCTTTCCTTATCGCTAAGCCATACACAATGGGCAGCCAGGGTCCTATTGTTAAGAAGACCCAGGCTGTCAGCGTATTCAAGGGGTGGCATCCCATTGTCTTTTAAGGAATTTTGGACCTCTGTCTGGCTTTCATTTAGGTGGATATGAAGACCCAGGTCGAGCCTGTCACATAGCTTTCCAATTTCAAGGAGGTGGTCCCTATCGTTGGTATAGACCGCATGGGCTGCTACCATCATCATTAGCCTACCATCTTCTGTCATATGCCATTTTTTATAGAAATCCTTCTCCCCTTCTAGGATTTCCTTAGTAGGATTTGTCAACCCCCTGGTCAAGACCGCCCTTATTCCCATCTCCTTAGAAGCTTTTGCTACTTCATCCATGAAATAATACATGTCGACAAAGGTCGTTGTACCCGTTTCTATCATTTCAGCAATAGATAAAAGGCTTCCAATCCTTACATCTTCTGCTTTAAGGCCAGACTCAGCCGGCCAAATATAGTCATTAAGCCAACTTTCAAGGCTTACATCATTGCCATAATTTCTAAATATGCTCATGGCTATATGGGTGTGGGCATTTATTAAACCTGGCATAACTAGCTTTCCTCTGGCATCTATGACCTTGTCGGCTTCAAAGCCTTCAAGTTCTTCCCCAAGCCTATAAATTTCCTTACCCTTTATATATAGGTTGGCCCCTTCCATGACCAACCTGGCATCATCCATCGTTAGAATGGTTGCATTTTTTATCCAAATATTCATTATCTAACCTTCCTACTGTCTATAACTATCTTTTTCTCTCTCCAAATATCCTTTTTTCTATCTCTTTTCCTACCGTTGAAGCCGCAACTCCACCCATGGCAGTTTCCTTGAAGGCTGGACTCATGTCATCTCCAACTTCCTTCATGGCTTTGACAACCTCATCAAAAGGCACTAGGGACTTTACTCCAGCCAGGGCCATTTCTGCGGATATGAAGGCATTAATAGATCCTGAAGAGTTCCTAAACAAACAAGGGTATTCAACAAGACCTGCAATCGGATCACAGACAAGGCCAAGTACGTGAATCAAGGCAAAGCTTGTCGCATCTAAGGCTTGGTCAGGGCTTCCTCCCATTAGTTCAACTAGGCCTGCTGCTGCCATTGCAGAAGCTGATCCAGTTTCTGCCTGGCAACCTCCTACAGCTCCTGATACAGACGCATTTCTCATTATTATGGAACCTACTGCTCCAGTTGTCATCAGGGTCCTTATTAAATCCTCATCTGAAAATCCCTTCTCTTTTTGGACGGAAGTAAGGACTGCTGGGATTATCCCTGCAGCACCAGCTGTTGGGGCAGCTACTATCCTTCCCATGCTGGCATTGACCTCTGAGGTTGATATACTCATAGCCATCAGCTCCAAGACCTTCCTATCAAGGAGGGTATTATCAGTCTGGGCATAGTCAAAGATTTTCTTGGCATCCCCACCAATGATACCTGAAACCGACCTAACAGCCTCTTTTGTAGCCCTGGTGGCAGAGTCTTTCATGACCTTTAAGATGATTTCATTTCTTTCAAATATAGTTTCTAAAGAAGTTCCATAGTTTGCCATCTCCGCTTCAATAGCTGCCTGGGATATGGTCATATTGCCTTCCTTACAAATTCTTAATAATTCCTTTCCACTGGTAAACATATCCACTCCTAAAAATATACATAGGTCGAGTGGTCATAATCCCCCGACTTTCTTATATCTTCAAAAACCTTGCAATCCAACTTCTTATCTAAAATAATTACCAAAGTCACCCTTCCCTCATCCCGATTATTCATTATCGTTTCAATATTATAGCCAGCTTGGGCAAGGATGGTAGTCACCCTGCTAATGATGCCGGGCTTGTCCCTATATTGGAGGATAATGGTAGGGTCCCCAGGGTAAATCTTTACATCTTGACCATCTATTTTAACTATTTCAATCTGACCTCCACCAGTAGAAATCCCTTGAACACATTTTTTATGGCCATCCTTGTAGTAGAACTCTACAATAGCTGTGTTGGGGTGGGCGTTTACTAGGTTGACCTCTTCGAAGCTGATTTCAAGCCCCTGGTCCTTGGCTATCTGGAAGGCTTCCTTAATCCTTTCATCATCAGACCTAAAGCCCAGGCTTCCAGCAACTAGGGCCTTGTCAGTGCCATGCCCCTTATAGGTTGAGGCAAAAGATCCGTAAAGCTTAAAATTTATCTTATAGTAGCCCGGTTCAACTATAGACCTTGCAGCCCTCCCAATCCTGACAGCACCGGCTGTATGGGAGCTTGAAGGGCCAATCATCACAGGTCCAATAACATTAAAGTATGATATCTTATTCATTATTATTCCCTTAATTTTTATTTATATAGCCCAAGTAAAATGGGGCCTTAACCTTTATTTTCTTATTAATAAATTATATCAAACTTTGGGAAAATACCACAAAAATCATTTTGTAAAAAACTGATATAGGATTGTGAACTAAATCAGGTTGCTAATACATCATCAAACTATATTACCACTAAAAAACGACTATAAAAGCCTTAAAAATATGTCTAGATATAAGGAAATTTACAATTCTTTTATTGATAATCAAGTGGAAGCATTTAAGGAGTATGTTGCCTGGAGAAAAGAGGAAGAACTGGAGGAAATAGAAGATATTAAAA
>CAYFSL010000030.1:0-6847 GCA_964345835.1 uncultured Peptoniphilaceae bacterium | reverse complement strand
TAATTTACTGGAATATTTTATTTATGGAGGTAATTAATATGTCATTAATTGGCAAAGAAATATTAGAATTTACGGCAGATGCTTATAACCCGAAAGAGGAGAAGTTCGTTACTGTGACAAATGAAGATTTAAAGGGGGCTTGGAGTGTTGTTGCATTTTACCCAGCTGACTTTACTTTCGTTTGTCCTACTGAATTAGAAGATTTACAAGAACAATATTCTAAGCTACAAGAACTTGGAGTAAATGTATATTCTGTATCTACAGATACCCACTTCACTCACAAGGCTTGGCATGACCATTCAGAAGCCATTTCAAAGATCGAATACACAATGATTGGAGACCCTAGCCACCAAATTTCAACTGGATTTGATGTTCTTGGCGAAGGCGGCCTTGCTCAAAGGGCTACTTTCATAATAGATCCAGATGGGGTTGTTCAAGCAATGGAAATCAATGCTGATGGAATCGGAAGGGATGCATCACAGTTGATTGACAAGATTAGGGCAGCTCAATATGTGAGAAAAAACCCAGGTGAAGTTTGTCCAGCTAAATGGAAGAACTCAGGCGAGACTTTAACTCCTGGACTAGACCTTGTAGGAAAGATTTAGTTTATGCTAGATAATAACTTGAAGCAGCAGCTAAGCCAATATCTCACTCTTTTAGAGGGGGATATTGAGTTTGCTTGTTGTCTTGATGGAGAAAAGCCATCTAGGGACCTTAGGGAATTTCTAGATGATGTGGCAAGCCTATCTGATAGGATCAAGGTAAAAGAGGTCAGTGGACCTTTTGTCCCATCCTTCGAAATATTGAGGGAGGGAGTTCATTCAGGAGTTGTCTTTGCGGGAGTTCCTCTTGGTCATGAGTTTGAGTCTTTTGTCCTAGCCCTTCTTCAGGTATCTGGAAGAAGTCCAAAGATTTCTGATGAGGACCTAGCAAGGATTAAGAGTATCGATGAGCAAATCCACTTTGAAACCGTGGTAAGCCTTACCTGCCATAATTGTCCTGAAGTTGTTCAGGCTCTCAATATTATGGCGGTGGTTAACCCTAAAATATCCCACACGATGATTGAAGGGTCTAGCTTTGAAGACCTAGTAGAGGATAGGGGAATATTGGCTGTACCTACGGTGTTTAGGGACGGGAAGGAATTCCACAATGGAAGAATTACCCTGGGCCAGCTTCTTGATAAACTCGTAGGACAGGCCGAGCAAGATTTTGTAGATGAAGGTCTATTTGACCTGATAGCGGTTGGAGGAGGTCCTGCGGCAGCTACTGCAGCCTTATATGCGGCTAGAAAGGGTATAAAGGTAGGGCTTGTTTGCGAGGAATTTGGTGGACAAGTTAAAGAAACCTTGGGAATCGAGAATATCCCATCTACTATGTATACTGAAGGGCCTAAGTATATGGAGTCTATGAGAAGGCAACTTGAGAGCCTGGATATCTCTATAATTGAAGGGGCTGAGGCAGTGGGCTTTGAAAAGGAAGAGAATTTTAAGCTTGAGCTTGCAAATGGCAGAATCCTTGAGTCAAAGACCCTAGTACTAGCTACCGGGGCGAGATGGCGTCAACTTGGGGTTCCTGGGGAAGAGGAATTCAAGAACAAGGGGGTTGCTTACTGTACCCACTGTGATGGCCCTTTATTCAAGGGTAAAAAAATAGCCGTTATAGGCGGTGGTAACTCAGGTGTTGAAGCAGCTATTGACCTTGCTGGAATTGGTAGGGAGGTCTTTATCCTAGAATTTGCTGACGAATTAAATGCAGACCAGGTCCTACAAAAAAGGCTTAAGACCCTGGATAATGTTAAAATTATTAGGTCGGCTCAGACCAAGGAAATCCAAGGGGACAAGAAGGTTGAAGGCTTATCCTACGTGGATAGGGTAAGTGGACAAGCCCACGAGCTTGACCTAGACGCAGTCTTTGTTCAAATAGGTTTAATACCTAATAATGAATGGATTAAGGACAAGCTAGAAACTAATAGGATTGGCGAGCTAGTTGTAGACAAGGCTGGGGCCACAAACATAGAAGGGGTTTTTGCTGCAGGGGATTGTACTGACCAGATTTTCAAACAGATAGTAATATCTGAAGGGTCAGGTGCAACAGCTGCCTTGTCAGCCTTTAACTACCTTATAAGAAACTAATCATTTTATTAAGTAAAATTAAATTGTCAAACATTGTGAAATAAAATAATTCAACTTAAGTCTATTTATTAGGAAGGTGGATATCAAGGTATTTTTTTACCAGACTCCTTACATTTTCCAGGATAAATAGACTTTTGTGGTTTATTAAGAGGATTTCTTCAGGAAGATTATAGTCTGACCTATCTTTAATAAAAGGGGGGACCTGGATATGGACCCAGCCCAAGTCATCCTTAGATATTTGCCCATAAAAGACCTTAACCATAAGGCTGATATTGGTCTTATTGGTTGAGAAAAGGTGGACCTGGTCCTCATACCTTACCAAGGGGAGGTCCTCTTGAGCGAGAAGTTGAATCCTAAAAATATTGTTGTTAAGCTGGACCTTTTTAATATATATAGGGTTTGACCTGGACGGGTCAGAGGCCAGGTAGACAAGTCTAGATTTATAGCTTTCTTCCATATAACCAATAAGCCTTTCGGTATTTACAAGGTCATATTTATTGTGGACTAGGATTTTACCAGCTTCTTTAGCCATAAAATCTCCATAAAATCTCCTGTCTGCCTCAATTTCAAAACTTTCAAATCTTTCAAGGCTAGCTTCTTTTTCAAGGGCTTGAAGGGCATAAGAGTCCCTTTTTATAAAAAATCTTTGGTCGACAAAGAATTTATAGAGGTCAATATGGCCTGCTATTGTAGGGAGGTTGATGTCATGTGCAAGCATCCTTGCCAAGATAAAAGGTAGGTCAAAATTTATTCCGTTATAGCTAATTAGAGTTTTTTCGTCTATTATTTCCCTTAAGAATACTAGGAGATCTTTCTCCTCTTCTTGATTACTCGCCCAGACCTGGATAAAATTATCTTTTTCCTTGGACTGGATAATCCCTAGGGCCTGGATATAGCAATTAATCCTATCGACTCCAGTTGTTTCTATATCTATTACGACCTGGTCTTTTTTTAAATATTTAGCTTTTATTGAGTCAACTAGTATATTCATCTTATCCCTTTCATATATTTTTGATATAATAGTACTATTAATTTTAGCATAAGTAGACAAGAGTGAAAATAAATGGAGAAGTTATGATATATTTTGATAATGCAGCTACAACAAGGATGGCTGATGAAGTTATTGATGAAATGAATAGGTCTTTTTTAGAAGACTATGCCAACCCTTCCTCCCTCCACAGCCTAGGCTTTGGGGTGGAAAAAAAGATAAAGGAAGCCAGGAAAAAGATAGCTGGAAGACTAGGGGTAGCAGACAAGGATCTATTTTTCGCCCCATCGGCAACCCTGGCCAATAATTTTGTCCTTAATTCATTTTTGCAGGATGGGAAAAATATCATCATTTCAGAGGGAGAACATTCGAGTATAAGAAACTTCGCCAGAAATAGGGAAGGCTATGATATAAGGTTTGCAAGACTTGATAAGGAAGGTTTTGTAGATAAGGACCATTTACTCTCCCTAGTTGATGATAATACTGTCTTGGTATCAATAATCCATGTGCAAAATGAGTTGGGATCTATTAATGATATAGGTGACCTTGCCAGGGCGGTTAAAGAAAGGAATAAGGGAATATTTTTTCATTCGGATGGGGTCCAGGCATTTAATAAGATTGATATTGACCTTGCTAATGTCGATGCCTACACCATTTCAGCCCACAAGATAAATGGACCAAAGGGACTTGCTGCCCTTTATATGAAGGAGGCTAGGAGGGCTAAAGCCCTTTATTTTGGAGGGGGCCAGGAGGCAGACATTTTTCCCGGAACAGAAAATACTTACTCAATCCGAGGCTTATCAAAGGCTATAGACCTAGATAATAACTACTCAGATATTTACGACCTTAACAAGTATATAAGGGACCAGGTCTCAAAGATCAGGGGTGTTAAGATAGTATCTCCAGAAAAATCTTACTCACCTTACATACTAAATATTTCCATAGAGGGGATAGGGGCAGAAATCCTCCTTCATTATTTGGAAATGGACCAGGTATATATATCTACAGGGTCAGCCTGTTCAAAGGGAGCTGAAAGTCAGGTCCTTAAGGCCATAGGCCTAAGTGAAGAGGAGATAAAGGGCTGTATTAGGATTTCCTTCGATAGGTCTTCTAATATGGAAGAAGCTAGAAGGTTTGTTGAATTATTAAAGGGAAAAGTTGAAATAATTAGAAATATTATAGGAAGATAGGTGAACTTATGAAGTGGATGATTGGAATCAGCCTGGGAGAGCTGATGCTTAAAGGAAAGAATAGGATGTCTTTTGTCAACAAGTCTGTCAAGCAAATTAGAAAGGCTTGTAGGGATTATAGCCTTGGGGACCATATATTTGACCAGGGCAAATTATTTTTCGATGCAGACAAAAAAGACTTTGATGGTATTATAGATAAAATTAAGATGGTGTTTGGCCTAAAATATGTATATCCTTGTGTAGCGGTTGAAAAGTCCTACGAGGCTATTGAAGAGGGGATTAGAGAGATCTTAAAAGATGATAGGGAGAAAAGGACTTTTAAGGTCCAGGCTACAAGGGCTGACAAGTCATTTCCCGATAATTCTATGGAAATTGCCGCCAAGGCTGGTGGACTTGTTTTGAAGAACTTTTCTAATTATAAGGTTGACATAAAAAATCCTGATAGGATGGTTTATGTAGATATTAGGAAATATGCCTACCTATATTACGACAGGATTGAATGTATTGGGGGACTTCCTCTAGGAACTGGTGGAAGGGCTCTTCTCCTTCTTTCTGGTGGGATAGATTCTCCTGTTGCAGGCTTTGAGATAGCTAGGAGGGGGGTAGAGATTGGGGCCATCCATTTTCATTCCTATCCCTTTACAAGTGAAAGGGCCAAGGACAAGGTCTTGAGGTTGGCTGAACAGATGTCAACTTATGTCGGGGAGTTCAGGCTTTATAATATTAACCTCCTAAATATTTATACGGCTATAAATAAGAATTGTAGACCGAGGTTTACGACCGTTATAGCCAGGAGATTTATGATGAGGATAGGGGAAATACTTGCTAAAAAAGACAGGTATGATGGTTTCATAACTGGGGAGGCCCTGGGCCAGGTTGCCAGCCAGACGATTCAATCTATTTCGGTCGTAAATGATGCGACTAGGCTACCTATTTTAAGGCCCCTTATAAATATGGACAAGACCGAGATAATAGACCTGGCGGAAATGATAGGGACCTACGATATTTCTATTGAGCCTTATGACGACTGCTGCTCTTTCTTCGCCCCTGATAGGCCGGTTACAAAGCCGAGACTATATGATATTGAAAGGGAGGAAGAGAAACTGGATATTGACAGTCTAGTTCAGGAAGCCCTTGAAAGTCTGGAAGTAGAGCTTATTAGCTTGGACTAGTAGACTACTACCCTTATAGTCATATAAAGGAACTAGATATAGGGATTTAGATATAAGTAGTAAAAAAATATTGAACATTAAAAAGCTAGCTATAAATTATGGACTTTGACTTCTAAATTTATAACTAGCTTTTATATTTTATACTTGTAATTACCATAAGCCTATGGATCACAAGAATTTTATTTCGATAATATCTTCAGGGCTAATTAAACATTAAATCTGAAGTTGACTATATCACCATCTTGCATAATATAGTCTTTTCCTTCAAGCCTTATCAGGCCTTTTTCCTTGGCCTTGACCATGGATCCTTCATTTTCAACAAGGTCATCATAGGAGACAATTTCAGCACGAATAAATCCTCTTGAAATATCTGAGTGGATTTTACCTGCAGCATCCACTGCCTTGGTATTTTTCTTGATAGTCCAAGCCCTTGTTTCTATTTCACCAGTAGTAAGAAAGCTCATTAGGCCTAAAAGGTCGTAGGAGGCAACTATTAATTTATCTAGGCCTGATTGGTCTAGCCCAATCATATCTAGATACTCTTTCCTATCTTGGTCATCAAGGGTAGATATTTCTGCTTCAATTTGGGCGGAAATTACTACAACTTTGGCATTTTCCTCCTTGGCAAGGTCAATTACTTCTTGGACATAGGGGTTGTTAGCCCCATCATTTGCAGCATCTTCTTCGGAAACATTTGCCACATAAATAATTGGCTTAGTTGTAAGTAGTTGGTAGGACTTAAGCATAAATTTTTCTTCATCGGTCATTTCAAGGACCCTAGCAGGCTTTCCTTGACCAAGAACTTCAAGGACCCTTTCTAGAAGACTGACTTCAGCTTGCAAAGATTTATCGGCCTTGGCTCTTTTCCTCAATTTATCCAGGGCTTTTTCTACTAGCTCAAAGTCTGAGAAAACAAGCTCTAGGTTGATTGTTTCAGCATCCCTTTTTGGGTTGACACTTCCGTCTACGTGGGTTATATTTTCATCTTCAAAGCACCTTAGGACTTGGACTATTGCCTCTGATTCCCTTATATTTGCTAGGAATTTATTTCCAAGACCTTCTCCTTTTGATGCTCCTCTTACTAGACCTGCTATATCATAAAACTCTATCACTGCTGGGATAATTTTTTTTGACTTTGTAAAGCTTGCAAGAACTTCTAATCTCTTGTCTGGAACATTTACTAGGCCGATATTTGGCTCAATAGTAGTAAATGGGTAATTTGCAGATTCTGCACCAGCTTTAGTTATTGCGTTAAAAAGTGTTGACTTACCAACATTGGGTAAACCTACAATTCCTAATTTCATCTTTTCCTCCTCTTTTTATACTTAAAATCTCATTTAAATTACACCTTATTGTATCATATAA
>CAYFSL010000029.1:0-7322 GCA_964345835.1 uncultured Peptoniphilaceae bacterium | reverse complement strand
CTTATAAAAATATTATACACATTTAGCTAGAAAAAATTCTAGTAGCTAGAGATTTGATATAAAAATCCAGCCTCATAATCACGAGGCTGGACCTATTTAATTTAAATTATATTTACACTTTATTTATAAGTAACACTGGTAAAGGAAAATCCTCCAGGGCTATTTAACAAAGAGACCTTTTAGAATGGGGCAAAGTTTTGACTATCCCACCACTCTTGTTGGTAAATCTTATATTGTTTAGTAAATTGGTCAAGGTGGACTTGTTCCCATTTAATTAGGATGTCAAATAACTTCCTTGTTTCTTCAGACCTAGCCTTATCCCTTTGTTCAGTATAGAAGGCAACGGAGTCTTTTTCCATATTCATAGCAACGGAAAATACACTCACAGCCAGGCTAACCAAGGATGGGTCTGCCTTGTCCCAATTATATATTTCTGGAGAAGGAACGTCTTTTAGAAGGTCATCAGCTTCAAATTTTTCTTCTGTTCCCATAAGCTTTGCAGCTAGTTCCTTTAGATATTCATAGTGAAGTTCTTCTTCCTTGGCAAGACCTAACAAGATATCTCTAGTAGAAGAATTACCGAACTTTTCAGCTGAAAGTTTGTAGAATTCAGCCCCTTCTATTTCATTAAGCATGGCTTGTCTTATAGCCTTTACTTCTTCGCTATAGTTAGCTGGTTCAGATTTAGCTCCTGAACATCCTTCACATTTTCCACCTGCTTCAACCTTGCTAGCACCAAAATCAAGGGCCTTCTTGTTTGTAGCAATTACGTCTTCACCCTTTTTGCCATATAATTTTTCAATAGCCTTTACTAAAGATTCGTCTGATACTACTTGGCAAGCCTTGTTAAATGCACCTATAGTAATCATATTCATAACTATAGGGTTACCAAATTCAATGGCTAGGTCACTCGCAGGAACCTTCAAAACATTTATATCAGATCTTTCAGCTTCTTTAGTAACTATTGAAGAGTTAACAAAAATTGTTCCATCCTTTTCTAGGTAGTATTGGAACTTGTCTAGAGAAGGGTTGTTCATTACTATTGCTTCAGTTGCAACGGATATATTAGGTGCACCTATAGGTTCATCTGAGATAATTACTGAACAGTTGGCTACACCACCACGCATTTCTGGACCATAACTAGGTAGCCAGGATACATGCTTGTTGTCAAACATTCCTGCATATGCAAGTAATTGACCAATTCCCATGATCCCTTGTCCACCGAATCCGGATACGATAATCTTATGAGTTGTCATTATTCATCGCCCCCATTTCTTAAATTTCCAAGAGGATAGTATGGAATCATATTGTCGTTTAGCCATTTCATGGCATTTGGAGGAGTTAAGCCCCAGTTTGTAGGACAGGTAGAAAGAACCTCTACAATTCCAAATCCCTTACCTTCTAGTTGGACTTCAAAACATCTCTTGATGGCTTTTTTAGCCTTTCTTACGTTAGCAGGAGTATTTACTGCTACCCTTTCAACGAAAGCTGCCCCATGGATAGTGGCAAGTAATTCAGCCATCTTTATCGGTTGACCTGACCAAGCTTCATCCCTACCATAAGGAGAAGTTGTTGTCTTTTGGCCAACAAGGGTAGTTGGAGCCATTTGTCCACCTGTCATCCCGTAGATAGCGTTATTAACAAATATAGTAGAGATGTGTTCACCACGGTGGGCAGCATGAACGATTTCCGCTGTGCCGATACTTGCAAGGTCCCCATCTCCTTGATATGTAAATACGAAATTATCTGGTCTAGACCTCTTAATTCCTGTAGCGACCGCTGGAGCACGACCATGGGCTGCTTCAAACATGTCACAATTAAAATATTTATATGCTAGCACTGAACATCCTACTGGAGCTACCCCAATTGCATTATCGGTTAGTCCTAATTCTTCCAAGCATTCTGCCACTAATTTGTGGATTACACCATGGGTACAGCCTGGACAGTAATGGGTAGGAGTTTGGGTCAATGCTTCTGATCTTTTATATACTACTTTTTCCATACTATGCCTCCAATATCTTTAATGCGGCATCCACTATTTCTTCAGGTGTAGGAATCATGCCGCCTTGACGTCCGTAAAAATGAACAGGCATCCTACCTTCAAGAGCCATCTTCACGTCTTCAATCATTTGTCCTTGGTTAAGTTCAACAGTAAGTACACCCTTGCAAGAAGGATTTATTTTCTTAAAACTTTCTGATGGATATGGCCAAAGGGTTATTGGACGTATAATACCAACCTTGTATCCTTTTTCCTTAAGGATTTCCATAGCTGACTTACAGATTCTGCTTGTTGTTCCATAAGCTGCAAATACTAGGTCTGCATCTTCTATATCAACTTCTTCTACTCTTACTTCATTATCCTTTATAGCTTGATATTTTTTAATTAAATGCTTATTATGTTCTTCAAGTTCATCAGGTGAAAGGTATAGAGAGTTTATTATGTTAGGCTTTCTCTTTCCTTCAGTACCAGTTGCAGCCCAGGTCTTTTCTGGAAGGTCCATATGGTCCCTAGTCTTAAACTCAACTGGTTCCATCATTTGTCCAATCATACCGTCAGCAACTATCAAGGTTGGGTTCCTATACTTGTCAGCTAGGTCAAAGCCATCTTGAATCAAGTCTACTAACTCTTGAATAGAAGCAGGAGCAAGACATAATAACCTATAGTCCCCATTACCGCCTCCTCTTGTTGATTGGAAATAGTCTGTTTGAGATGGTTGGATTGATCCTAGTCCTGGACCCCCACGCATCATGTTTACAATAACGCATGGTAATTCTGCCCCAGCCATATATGAAATCCCCTCTTGCATCAATGCTATACCTGGAGAAGATGAAGATGTAGCAACCCTTGTTCCTGTGCCAGCAGCCCCATAAAGCATATTAATGGCGGCTACTTCTGATTCAGCTTGAACAAAAGAACCGCCTATTTTTGGAAGTTCCCTTGCTAGGTATTCTGGAACTTCTGATTGAGGGGTAATTGGATATCCAAAATATGTAGTACAACCAGCAGCGATCATAGCTGCTCCAACTGCCTCATTACCTTTCATTAATACTTTTGCCATATTGTCCTCCTTAATCCAAACGATAAACTGTTATTACAGAATCAGGACACATAATAGCACAATTAGCACAACCAATACATTTTTCTGGATGAGCCATTTCAGCTGGTCTATATCCCTTTTCATTCAGCCTATCTGTTGCTAGAGCTAGTGTTTGTGTTGGACATACACTTACGCAAACTCCACAACCCTTGCAATAAGTTTCATTAAATTCAACTCTCCCTTTTGCCATATTAACCTCCTATAACATCCACTGGTCTCTAAAATAAAGATCTAGCGGGAAGATATTCAGATCTGGTCTTTCTTTGGTTAATTCCTCAACCAGAGACCTCCTTGCTACCGTAGCAATAACTGGAATTCCAGTTAAACGGCTTACCTCGTCCACTAACTTTTGTCCTTCTAAGATAGTTTCAGTAGTTGTTGCTTTTAATAAATGGGTCGTATTTATCAAACCAGTAACAAAAGTTTGACTCTGAGCCTGGGTTGCCTCAATAAAAGCGATAACTTTTTCAGCTGTATCTGACTCTGGTCTATTCGCATTAATAACAAAGACCTGGTCATAGCCCATCTCATCTAAGGTAGGCTTATATCGTCCTAAAGCTCTCGCTCCAGAAGGGTTTCCTCCCACATCAATTATCACCCTCTTAGTCCTATCTCTCATTACACCTTCGATTGCAGGGTCAAGAGCAGGTATATCAAGTGAGCTAACATTGAATATGGTACTATGTACTTCAATCCCCTTACCCTTCAGTAATTTTTCTTGCTCTCTGATTCTAAAATACATATTTATTAAATCAAGGTCTACAACGGCTACCTGTTTATCTGACTTATCTGCTAGATGCATTGCATAATTAATAGCAAATTCTGTCTTTCCTGAGCCGAAGTGCCCTGTTACAACCGTAATTCTTTTTTGCTTATCTATAATCATTTCTACCCCCATGTGTGAGTGATATCCTTTTCTTTATATATTAAATATATCACAACCTAAGTCATTTGCAAGATATTTCACAATAATGTTTACTAGATTTAATAAAATTTTACGAAAGTTAAATATTCTATTTTTATGCATATTTATCTATTTTTACCGTTCGATTTGTTGGGCTTGTTTTGTTAGGACCCACATATCTTAGATGTCATGTGCCTTATGACAGCAAGTTCCTGATGATAAGAATATTTTTCAGAATATAAATAATATGATTATGTAATATTCTAAGTCTTGGGATTATTATTTACATAAATTTTTTATTTTTTTTATTTTCTTTATTTTTAATAGTTGTTTTTTTGTCATACTATATATATAATAGACTTAAGCAAGGGTGCAAACGAAATCATAAAGATTAAACCCTTGTAGTAAACTACATACCCCGGACGGGGATGGTATTAATAGGAGGTATTATATGACTACTTTTTTAATCGGACTTGTAATACTATTTGCAGGCGGATTCTTTTATTCAAGATTCATTGAAAAAGAATTTGAACCCGATGACCGTGAAACTCCAGCTGTTAGATTAGCAGATGGCGTTGACTACGTAGAAATGAAGACTTGGAAAAACTCCCTTGTCGAACTACTTAATATTGCTGGTACTGGCCCAATCTTCGGACCTGTACAAGGTATCCTTTTTGGACCTCTAGCATTTCTTACAATTCCTATAGGTAACGTACTTGCAGGTTCAATGCACGACTACTTCTCAGGTATGATTTCCATGAGAAACTCAGGTGCACAAATGCCGCTACTTATTAGGAAGTACTTAGGTGGAAAGGTTAAAGCTTTCTACAACGTAGTAGTAATGATTCTTATGTTACTAGTTGGTGCTGTATTCGTTTATACACCAGGGGACTTAATCGTTAACGATATCTTGAAACAAGATATATCTGCTACAAACTCAATCATATGGGTAGTTTACGGTGTTATCTTTATTTACTACTTAATAGCAACTTTATTCCCAATCGATAAGATTATAGGTAGGATTTACCCAATATTTGGTGCTTTCTTAGTCTTATCAGCTGTAGGTATCTTTGTTGGTGTCTTAATGCACCCTAACCTACTTGAAAATGTAGATTTCAGTAACTTAGCTGGCCAAAACAAGAAGGGGCTTCCAATAATCCCTATCTTCTTTATAACTGTAGCCTGCGGTATCTTATCAGGTTTCCACGCAACCCAAGCAACCTTGATATCTCGTACTGTTAAGTCAGAAAAAGAAGGTCGTATGACATTCTACAATATGATGATTATCGAAGGTTTCATAGCTATGTGTTGGGCTGCTGGTGCAATGATTATTTTCAACAATGGTCTTGCAACAAACACACCTGGTACATTAGTAGTAAGTGAAGTATCTAAGTACTTCCTTGGTAATGTTGGTGGTACGATTGCTATTATAGGTGTAATCGTTCTTCCTATCACTTCTGGTGACACCGCTTTACGTTCACTTCGTTTAATGGTTGCAGAACAATTCGGTATCGAACAAAAAACTCCTAAGAAGAGAATATTACTTTCTCTTGCAATCTTCATCCCTTGTTTAGCTATCTTAATATTTGCTAAACTTAACCCAGATGGATTTAATGTTCTTTGGAGATACTTCGCATTTACTAACCAATTTATAGCAATATTTGCTATGTCAATGATTACAGTCTACTTGAAGATACATGGAAAGAAATATTTAATTTCACTAATCCCTGGAATGTTCTACACATTCATAGTAATGTCTTTCATCTTCAATGCTGAAATAGGATTTAACCTAGACAAGATTGTAGGCCTTCCAAAAGGCAGCTTCACAGCTTCATATATAGTTGCAGCTATAATCACTCTTATCTACACAGTTCTAACAATCAACTATGCTAACAAACATGGTATGAAGATAGAAGAAGTTGATGCCTTCTACTATGCTAAAAAAGCTAAATAATTAAGGCTCAAATAAAATAATGACCAATTAATTTGGTAAAATAAAAAGCTAACTCCTTGTGGGTTAGCTTTTACTTTTGCTTATTTTTTATACAATTGAATAAATTAATCCAAGGTGTGGCCTTAGGTTTTATGGGTAAACAAAAATGCTGGTGAATAAATCACCAGCATAATTTACTGTAAATCTTATTAAAAAGACCTTTTTCAATTATAAAATTATCTTAGGATTTAAGTGGAAATAACTATAAGTCATACTCTTCCCTGATATCCTCATAGGAAGTTCCTATCCTCTTATTTATCTCTCTTATTTCTTCCTCGAACTTTTTCTTTTCGGGTCCATCCAACTCCTTATAACGGGTGTGAACAGGATAAACCTTAAGGGCTCCCTCTGAATTTTCTACAAGGGTATATAGACTATAGCTAGTCTTAACCAGCTTCCTACCATCCAAGTAGAAATTAATACCAAGGGAATATTGAGGCAGAGCCTCCTTTAGGACATAGTCTCCAGATAAAGACATGGTAAAGCCCCCTATTGAGTAGACTCCCAGCTTATCATCCTTCTTCACTATCTCTTGGATGACGTGAGGGTGGTTGGCAAGGACATGGACGTCCATGGCCAACAGCTTGTCCATAAGGGCTCTGCTGTAAGGACCTGGCTCAACATTAAATTGTCCTCCTGAGTGGGGCATAACAAATACGATATCTGCCAAGTTTTTTGCCCTCTCTATTTTTTCTATCCACCTTCTATAATATTTGTCCTCAAAGTCGCCGTCTTTAATTTGGTCGACATATACGCTAAAAAACTGTCCAGATTTTCTTAACTTCCTCCTGGCAACAATCCTTCTCACTGATCTTATTATTCTAGGCGGAAAAATCCTGGTTATTAACTTTTTAGCCCTACCTGCAGGGGTATTTGGAAATACTATTTCTTGCGACCTCATCACATCGATATGGTGGCTATTTTCTTCCTTAAACCTATAGTCAATGTTACTTTCATTGGTTCCGTAGGTTCCTGCAACTATGGCGATTTTACAGCCCTTGATTTCCTTTATATAAAGCTCATCAAACTCTGCCTTGTTTCTATAGGTCCCCGTATGGTCTAATCCATTTTTGTCGAGCAGGTCCAAGGTCCTTATAACCCCCTTGATATTTTGGTCCAGGGTATGGTTGTTGGCTGTCACAACCATATCTATATTGGCTGCTGAAATAGCCTCTACGAACTCATCCGGAGTATTCAATAGCATATATTCTGTCTTGAAAAAATCCTTACTTCCCCCGCAAGTAGTTTCAAGGTTTCCAACTACTAGGTCTTTTTCCTTAAAATCATCCCTTACCATATCAAAGACTTGATTAAAGTCAAATTTATT
>CAYFSL010000028.1:0-7753 GCA_964345835.1 uncultured Peptoniphilaceae bacterium | reverse complement strand
ATGGACCTGGCCTATGAAATGGCAAAAGCTATTGCTGAAGAGGCTATAGACAAGGTCATAAACCTATCTGAAAACTACCATTTAGGCAAGGAAGAAAGGGTCAACTTTTCCATTAAAGACCATGAGGACCTGGCAAGGAGGATTTGTGAAGAGTCTATAATCCTTCTTGGTAAATGTATGCAATAAAAAAAGGCTAAGGGCAGTGTGGAGTCTCTTGTCTGCAAGGCCCTAGGATATAAATAAAAGAAAAATGTGACTAATTCATGAAGGTTATTTCCCTAAGTTGCTTATTAAAAGAGCGACTAGGATAACCAGATGGTTAGTCACATTTTTTATATTATTTTGCCATTAAGAATAAAGATAGGGCCATGAAGGCCATCCCAAGAATCGTCCCATATATAGCGGAATGGTGGTTACCATATTCTTCTGCCGCTGGAAGTAATTCATCAAGGGATATGAAGGTCATTATTCCTGCCACAGATGCGAAGATCACCCCAATCATGGTGTCATTTGCATGGTTTAGAAATACAAAGTAGGCAAATAGTCCGCCTATTGGTTCTGCAATACTGGATATAAAAGAGTATAAAAAGGCTTCTTTCTTGCTCCCGGACCCGTAATAAATAGGTACAGCAACTGAAATTCCCTCAGGTATGTTGTGGATGGCAATAGCTACAGCTATTGGAAGGCCTAGCATGGGGTCTTTTACAGTTGAAATGAAGGTAGCTATTCCTTCAGGGAAGTTGTGAATAGCCATGGCAAGGGCGGTAAAAAAGCCCATCTTTTTTAAGCTATTCATTTCACTGTGGCTGAGACCCCCATCTAAAGATTCCTCAGATGATTTATATACTTCATGGATTTTCTCTTCTGAAGCCATCTCATGAGGGTTTGAATCCTCTGGTATGAACTTATCAATCAAGGCCATCAATATGATACCTCCAAAAAAAGAAGCTATAGCAATTCCAAAAGCAGTCTTTTCATCGAAGCTTGTAAGTAATTGGTCGGTAGCCTTAGGAATTATATCGACAAAGGAGATAAATATCATGGCTCCTGCAGAAAAGCCTAAGGCCGATGATAAAATTTTGGTGTTGGTATCTTTCATAAAGAAAAGAATTATTGTGCCAAGCAGGGTTGTAAGCCCAGCTAAGCCAGATACAATAAATGCTATTAAAACGTTTTGTTCCATAAAAATCCTCCAAAGAGATTATATCACAGACTTGAACAATTATATAAAAAGACCTGACCTTTATTCGGTCGATAATATTATTGGGAAAAAACTCATATTTGAATTATAATATTTAAGTATGGATTTAAGATCCTAAGGATAGGATTATTAATAGATTATAAGATTTATGGGGGGATTATGGCAAAGTTATATTTTAGGTACGGGGCGATGAATTCAGGAAAGTCAACCGCCCTTATGCAGGTGGCCTACAACTACGAAGAAAGGGGAATGAAGGTAAGACTTTTAAAGCCCAATGTAGATACGAAGGGTGATGACAAGCTTGTTTCAAGGCTGGGAGTTACTAGAAAGGTGGACTGGGTTGTAGACCCCAAGGACGATATATATGAGCTTTTTGACGACATAGCAGGAGGGGAAGAAATATCCTGTATCTTGGTGGATGAAGCCCAATTTTTAACTGAAGACCAGGTCGACCAACTCATGGAAGTTGCCACCTTAAAAAATATACCAGTAATTTGCTATGGTCTTAGGACGGACTTTCTTACTAATGGATTTCCAGGGTCTAGGCGTCTTTTGCTAGTAGCCCACAGTCTAGAAGAATTAAAGACTATCTGTCGTTGTGGGAAGAAGGCGGTCTTTAACGGAAGAAAAATTAATGGCAAATTCGTTTTTGAAGGTGACCAGGTAGCGATAGATGACAAGGCGGAAATATCCTACGAGTCCCTGTGCGTGGATTGTTACTATAAGAATAAGAAGATGGAAGAAAAATAGGAATAGAAAAGGGATTAGGAGGGTGCAGGTACCAAAGTTAGCTACTATATAACTTTGGACCAGCTTAACCAGCTAATCCCTTTTTATTTAATTTCGTATTTATGTCCTTAATTTAATTGGATAATCCAACTTCGAACCTTGATTAAAGAATCAATTTTCAGCCTTCTTATGAGTAATTTCCTTCCAGGTCATGTCCCTTTTAAATAAAGCTATAATGTGCAGGGGAACCCAAGACAAGGTGAAAAGCCATAGGGTCAATATCCCCTTATACATCGGTTTAATAGGTTTTTTTGTAGCGCAAAGAACTATGATTGCTAATAGGGCCTGGCTTAAAAAGGCACTGCCTACAAGGATAGCTAGGGCAGCGAAGAATATCCTTGCCCCCGAAAAAGCGGCTATTATTAGTCCTAAAACACCTAGTACAAAAGCTATTATTTGCATATAGGTAGCAAGGGTATATATGAAGAAGTCGAGAGGGTTTTGCCCCTCTTTTTTTAAAGTCTTTCTTAATAGGTCACCCGTATATAGCCTTGAAATTTGCTGGGACCCCAGGGACCACCTCAGCCTCTGGTTAAGAGAATCCTTTAGGTCTTCAGGTTGCTCATCATAGGTGATAGCCTTAGGTACATAGGCAATTTTCTTGCCTTTTAGAGACAGCTGGGTTGAAAATTCAGCATCTTCTGTAATTGAAACAGTATTCCAACCACCAAGTTCCCTTAGTAGGCTGGTTGAAGCCATAAAGCCAGTGCCAGAAATCAATGAATTCATGCCGAGCATGGACCTTGCTCCATTGTATAAGGCGCTAAACATAAAGTAAAAGATCGAGTAGGCTGAAGAAAGCCTGCTTGTAGTTGGATTTTTACTATCTCTAAAGCAGGTACCAGCAGGATATCCCGCCTCTAAGGCCTTGTTCATCTCTTTTATAAAGTTAGGGTCTACAAGGTTATCAGAATCAAAAACGATTATAGCATCATATTTATCCTGGTCTAGAACATAGTCTACTGCTTGTTTAAGGACCTCGCCTTTTGATTTTATTATACCAGTTGGTTCAAAAATCAGGGATCCAGCATCAAGAGCGACTTCCTTGGTATTGTCGGTGCAGTTATTTGGCACCACTATTATGTCGTACATATCATTTGGATAGTCCTGGTTTTTTAATGTTTCGACTAGGTCTCCAATAATATTTGCCTCATTTCTAGCTGGGCATAAAATTGCAAACCTATTATTTTTATTAGTTTCTGGATAGTGGCGGCCACTCCTCCTAAAAAAAAGAGCGATTACAACGTAATAAGTCGAGTATATAAGGAAGATTATTCCAAATATAACAGAAATATAGTAAATAATATTTTTCATCATTTTCTCCTTGTGCAGTCCCCTTATTATATCAGATAAAAATTATTTCCCTAATTTTTTTCTTTTTTAGCTAGGATTTTTACAAAGAATTTACAGGGGACAATTTCTTGGAGATGTATAAGCTAGCTTACTTATATTGTTTAGACCTCTCTTCTAGGCTCCTTTTTGCTTGTAGGATTTTTTTATTATATTCCTGCCCAATTAGGGGAGATTTTAGTAGAGCTGTTGCTGCACTTGGACTCATAGCTACGGGAACATCATAGAGGACGGCTATTCTTAAGAGAGCCTTGACATCAGGGTCGTGAGGTTGGGCTTCCAGGGGGTCCCAGAAAAAGATTAATAGGTCAATATCTCCTTGGGCAATGGCAGACCCTATCTGCTGGTCTCCACCTAAAGGGCCACTTAAAAAAGCTTTAATATCAACAGAAAAACGCTCTTTAATCAGGCTTGCGGTTGTCCCTGTTCCACATAGTTTATGGTTAATCCATAGGTCTTTATTTTCTTCCAGCCACTTGAAAAGACTATCTTTTAAACCGTCATGGGCAACAAGGGCTATAGTTTTATCTTTAGAAACTTTTTCTTCCTTATAATTTGTCATCTTAAACTTCCTTTCATCTTCCAAAGTAGTTGGTTACATAAAGTCTTTAGCAAAGGGGTTTTTCTTTCCCTTATTTTTTCTAAGCCAGACAAGGATTAATGCCAAAATAGCCAGGGGCAAAATATAGTAAAATACCCTTGGGATAAAGTTATTTTCATTTACTATTATTAGGTTATTTACCTGGGAATTGGAGGCATTTAGGTCGGATTTTATAAGCTTAAGGCCTGAACCTAGCTTGACATCCTGGTTAATTTCTCTTACTTGGATACCCTTGAGGCTAGCTTTATCAACATAAGTTACCTTATCGGTAAATAGACTATTAAATTCTTGTTTAATGTCAGGTCCTTTGGTAAAAAAGATTTTATTTACTTCTTGGAACTTGTCTGGCCCATAGGAAAATTCAATCCTATCGGCAAAGTTATCATAGCTAATCTTTTTTTCATCAAGGAATTTCATCAAAAGACTATTGAAGACCTTCTTATTAGACTTCTTATTCTTTTTTATACTAAAAGTCCTTTTTAAAGCCTGGTTTTTATAAATATAAAGGCTGGTATCGGCCTGGTCAAAGCTTGCATTTTCAGAATGCCTATAGTCAAAGGCGTTTTCAAGCCCCTCTCTATCTGTCTCAACTATATCAATTAAATCTTTCCTATTATCTAGGTCTGAGGAGTTTCCAGGAAAGTGCTTTGAAGATTCAAGAGGACTTTTATAATATATAAAGTCATAAGCTGTGCCTTGGATATCATCCAGGCTCTTATATTTTTCATAGAAGTGGTAGTCAATTGAAAGGTTACTGGTATTTTCTTTTATAGAAAGGTCAAGATTGTTAGAGGATTGGATAATTTGCTCGCTTATAGAAGATATTTCCTCTATTGGTCTATCCTTAACTTGAAATTGATAAAGGATGCAGTCTTCGCCATTATACTTAATAGATGACCTAGTTTTTGTGGCAAGTGTGTCTGGATCCTCTACGAGTTTTTCTGCCCAATTCTTGTCTAAAAACTTATCTGCCTCCTTAGAAAAAATCAGGTTAAAATTCCTATTCCACAGATCCTTATCTCCACTAGGAGATACTGACTTTGAGCTTGTAACAAGGTATAAAGAAGGACCCAGGTATTTCTTCTCCTTGACCAAAAAAGGTGGTTGGCTAGAGCTTAGGAGTTCACGGTTCTTAAAGTTAAAAGAATAGCCATAGTTAGACCAGATATCATCAGATTTATTAGCAGCTATTAAACCTTTATCTATGGAAATATCTATAAGGTGTTTAACCAGATTTTTACCAGTTACATTTTCTGTAAAATATATATCATCCTCAAAGGATTTGCTAGAGGCTATGTATTCAATGTTAGCTTCCTCCTCAATATTGCCTTTTTTATAAAGTAGGGCAACCTTTTTCTTGTAGTCTTGAAGGCTGTCGAATTTCATCTTAATATTAACTTCCAAAAGATTATCAGTTTCAGTGATAACGTCTATAGTCAAAGGATCTTTGACTTCCTCTTTTAAGAGCTTGCTAAGGGCGGGAATCCCACCTTTTATATTAGACAGAATTGACTTTTCAATGGAAATATTTATAGTTCTTTCTCCTCTAAAATCCTTGTCGATAGACATTTTATCAGTAATCCCTGCATTGCAGGCTGAAAATATGAAGACAAAGGCAAGTAGACTGAGAATCAATAAAAGCTTTTTTCTCATTTATTACTCCTTTGATAATAGTTTTCTTAAATTCTTATTCATCAAAAATGATTTATACCTAAGATTATAACATACTTGATAGCATTAAAAGCTAAAATGATTTACAATATATAATTAAAGATACAGGGAGGTGGAAGTATATGCAAGAAAAAAAGCTTGGAGAAGAAAGGAAGATATATGGTCTATCAACTGCTATATCCATGATAGTTGGGATAGTGGTTGGATCGGGGATATATTTTAAAGCTGATGACATATTAGGATATACAAATGGCAACCTGGGACTTGGGCTTTTAGTCCTAACGCTTGGAGCCTTATGTATTATTTTTGGGTCACTGACCCTGGCAAACCTGTCTAAAAGACATATCTCTAAGGGGGGACTTGTAGGCTACTATGATAGGTTTATTTCTAGGAAAATAGCTACAGCTTATGGGTGGTTCCAGCTATATATTTGGCTTCCAACTATATCGGTAGTGGTTGCCTGGGCAGGGGCTATATATACCTTTATGCTGATTGGAGTAGAAGCTACTTTGCTAGAACAGGTTCTATTGGGTTTTTTTTACAACCTTATATTTATATTTATAAATAGTTTAAGCAGGAGGACGGGTGGTTTAATACAAAGGCTGGCTACAGCTATAAAGCTACTTCCACTGATAATAATTGCAATCTATGGCATATTTTTTGCAGGACCAGTTGACTTGGCAGTTATGAAAGGTCCAGGGTTTATAGAGGAGTTTTCTAAATTTTCCTGGCTATCAGCCCTTGTACCGATAGCCTTTATTTTTGATGGTTGGACCATCTCTATGACGATAGGGCCAGAGGTAGTAAATCCCAAGAAGAATTTGACCAAGGCCTTAATTATCAGTCCTATATTTATACTTCTAATTTACCTAGTTTACATTTTTTCTTTAGCTAAGGTTTTAGGAAGTCAAGAAATTATAAGACTAGGAGATGCCTCAATCTTTGTGGCAGCAAGCTCAATATTTGGGCCGAGAGCTGGTAATATTATTTTAGTAATTGTTATTATTTCAATCCTAGGTGTTGTAAATGGGTTAGAACTAGGGGCTATCAGGGTTCCTCAGGCCATGGCTGAAATGGGGATGATTTCTGACCCAGAAGGGAAAATTTCTAAGCTTAATCCAAGGACCCAGTTATCGGCAAGGTCAGTTATGATTGTACTTCTATTAAATCTATTTTGGGGATTACTGCACTTTATAGTGATGAAGTACAACTTATTTTCTGGAAGGGATGTAAGTGAGATTTCAATAGTATTTTCATATCTTATGTATATAATCCTTTATATTGAGGTATTTAAATTGCTTAAAAATGAAAATAATAGAAGAAGACTTTGGCTTCCCATAGCAGCTATAATTGGCTCTTTAATAATCTTTGTTGGGTCAATCCTTGCAAGCCCATTATATGTAAGTCTTTTCGTTATTATATGCCTTATTATTTGCCTTATGGGATATAAATACATGCAGAAAAAACAAGAGGCTAAAAACAAATAAAAAATTGGCTGGGTCAAAGGGTTATCTCCCTTAACCTAGCCTTTCTTTTTATAGCGGGATTTGTGTTAGCAGGTTTTTTCTAGAAGGATTTTTGCAATAAGACCTCTACATAAATCCTGATAACCCCTTATTTACTTTTTTTCTACCATAACTACGAAGGGGGGATTATTTACCTGGTTAATGAAGTCAAATTTCAAGACGTTATATTCTTTCTGGTTCAAACCATCCAAAAAAGCGATAACTTCTTCGGATTCTTTTTTCCCTTCAGGATGGCCTGGATAGAAGGTAATCAAGATATGCCCCCTATCATTTAATAGAGAAAGAGCTTGGATTAGGCTTTCTATAACATCTTTTGAATTGGTGGTTAGGTCATGGTCTCCAGCAGGAAGGTAGCCCAGATTATAAATAAAAAGGTCAATTTTTTCTTTTACATAGCTAGTTAATCTAGAATGACTATCTAAGATGAAGTTAAACTTAGAAAGGTCAAGGCCAGATTGCCTAAGAAGGTCAAAAGTCTTATTTTTAGCCTGCTCCTGAACATCAAAAGCATAGTGAATATGTGGATTCTTTTCTTCCATAATTAGCTTGCTGTCGTTTCCGTTGCCGCTGGTCATGTCGACCGATGAACCTACCTCTCCTATATAATTTTTTAAT
>CAYFSL010000027.1:7824-9243 GCA_964345835.1 uncultured Peptoniphilaceae bacterium | reverse complement strand
CTTGTTTATTTAGAAAATTCATCATAAAAAATCTATAATAAATCCTATAATAAATGAACTGACCCCAAAAAGTTGGACCTAAAACCAACTTGGAGGAGGTCAGTTTTTCATGACAAAATACAGTACTGAATTAAAAATTAAAGTGGTGAAAGCATATCTAAATAATGAAGATAGAATAAAGGCAAAACTTGGATATCTAAGTCCAGTTGAGTATAGAGAATTAAACGCAGCTTAGCTGCGATTTCCCCTAGGGGAAATATGTAGAACGTAAAAACCAGAGACAAATATTTCTAAATGTCTCTGGTATAAAGTCCAACTTTTTGGGGTCACCTTAATTTATTCTAATATCCCAGCTTTTTTATATCCTTTTTACAGATTTCCAAAAATTTTCAAATTCACCAGCCATAAGCCTGAGCTTATCAGCCCTCCTAAGATTTTTAATCCTCTTTTCTGCACTCATGGCCGATATTTTACTTGTAAAAGCTCTTAAAAATACATAGCTTACGGGTAGCCTATTTCTTGTGTATTTGGCTCCCTTACCCTTGTTGTGGACGGATAGCCTCTTTACAGGATCATTGGTATATCCAGTATATAAACTATTATCCCCACATATCAATATATAAACGTAAAAGATAGATTCATTATTTCTCATTTTTTAATTCATCCAAAACTTGCTTACTGGTATCATAGGAAAATCCTTTTGATATGAGATACCTATAAATCTTTTGGAAAACTTGTTTATCATCTAGATCTTTATTCCTGGACTTTTTTCTAGCTTGATATCTGGCATTTTCCATATCAATTTCACCCAAAGTATCTTGGGAGAAAAGCTGGTCAATTATTTCTCTATTGATTCCCTTTTGGAAAAGTTTTTGCTTGCTTAATAGGAGGCTATACCTCTTAAACTCTAAGCACTGTCTCAAAAATTCATTAGCATATTGCATATCATCAAGATAAGATTTTTTAATTAAATCGTCTATTACAAGGTCTATGACAGGATTCTTTATACCCAAGCCTCTAAGTTTATTTCTAACCTCAAATTCGCTTCTAGCCTTATAGTCAATAAAGTGTAGGGCTTTCTTTTTAGCGAAAATAAATTGGTCTTCATCCCTTAATTTTTCTAGGAGAAAGTCGTCAATATCAGCCCCTGTCGAAAGCTGGTAGGCCTCATATGAATCGTAAGAAACATATAGTTTTTCTTCGGATTCAAGTTCTATTATAAAGTTAAATGTTTTTTCTTCAAAAGTCGTTTTCCTAATAATCATTTTTAAATCCTTCCATGAGTCTTATTGTATCATAAGGGTAAAATATTCGATAAGGGTGGATTATTTTTTATCCCTATAATATCTTTTGGTATAATAAATTATGAAGTAAATTAAATAGGAAAATAAATAGTAAATCAAACAGGAAAATAAATAG
>CAYFSL010000027.1:0-7724 GCA_964345835.1 uncultured Peptoniphilaceae bacterium | reverse complement strand
AGGAAAATAAATAGTAAATCAAACAGGAAAATAAATAGGAGGCGAATTATGGGATTAATTAAGGCGTCATTTGATGCTGTAAGAAGGACGGCAGCTGACCAGTGGAGGGAAATGATTGAACC
Source organism: uncultured Peptoniphilaceae bacterium (assembly GCA_964345835.1). Taxonomy (GTDB): domain Bacteria; phylum Bacillota; class Clostridia; order Tissierellales; family Peptoniphilaceae; genus JAAYEL01. The sequence goes on along the minus strand of CAYFSL010000027.1, from coordinate 7,602 downwards.
TGCAAACTTGTCTGAAGGTGTGATTGCTACTGCTGGTGTTAGGTATAGGGGCGATGGTTCAATGACATCAAATACAAAGGGGACTCCAGGTGTCATATCAAATGGTTCAAGTATTATAGTACCAGATAATACCTGTATGCTTTTGGTTGATAATGGAAAAGTTGTAGACTTTACAACTGAAGCTGGAGAATATATAGTTGATGATTCATCTGCTCCGTCAATTTTTATGGGTAATATTGGAACAGGTTTAAAGAATATGATTCTGGATACCTGGAATAGGATTAAATATGGTGGAACAACTCCAACAAAACAAAGGGTCCTATATATTAGCTTGAAGGAAATTAAAAATATTAAATATGGTACTCCTTCTCCAGTCCCATACTACGATGCAAACTACGATGTAGACTTGGAGGTCAAGTCTCACGGGTCCTACTCAATAAAGGTGATGGATCCTCTTAAGTTCTATATGGAAGTTCTTGAAACAGGTGTAAAAAATTATAGCGTTGAAAGCTTTAATGACCAATTTAGGAATGAATTTATCCAAAAGTTTTCAGTAGCCCTATCATCGCTTTCTGCTCAAAATATCAGAATTTCCCAATTAATGATGCATGGAAATGATTTGAGCAAGCAAATGGGAAAAGAATTAGATGAAGATTGGTTGACCCTAAGAGGGATGGAAATTCTAAGTGTAGCGGTTGCAAGCATAACCTACTCTGAAAAATCAGCAGAAATCCTTGAAATTAGGAATAAGGGTGCTATCCTTACCAATCCTAACATCAGGGAAGGTTACCTACAAGGGTCCATTGCTAGGGGGATCGAAGCTGCTGGTAGTAATGAATCTGGTGCGGCTAATTCATTTATGGGTGTTGGAATGGGAATGAATGCTGGAGGATCAGCCTTTGGTCAAATGTCCCAAACAAATTACAACCAAATGAAAGAAGATCAAGAAAAGAAAGATAAAGAGCAAGTTAGCCAAGAGTCAGCTGGAGGTTCTCAATGGACCTGTCCAGAATGTCAGACAGCTAATAAGGGTAATTTCTGTTCAAATTGTGGAAGCAAAAAACCTGAAACAAAGACCGGGGGCTTTTGTACTAATTGTGGCCATAAATTCGAAGGCCCAAAACCTAAATTCTGCCCTGAATGCGGCAACAAAGTAGAATAAGATGGCTAGCTACAGTTATAATTGTCCAAATTGTTCAGGTCCCCTGGCCTATAAACCCGACCTAGGTAAGCTTAAATGTGACTACTGTGGCTCTTCATTTACTCTTGAAGAAATAAATGAATATATAAAGAACAACCCGGACAAGGACATCGTAATAGAAGAAGGGGACGATAAAGAGCTAAAGGATGATATCCAAGAGCAAAAAGAAGAAACGAGTAACACTTCTGACAGCCTTGACCATGATGACTTAGAAAATGACCAATTTAAGTCCTATAATTGTTCAAATTGTGGGGCTGAGGTTGTTACGACAGCTACAACTCTTACAACTTTTTGTTACTACTGCCACAGTCCTGTTGTACTTACCGATAGGACTAGCGGGGAGTTTAGACCCAACAAGGTCATCCCTTTTGCTATAGACAAGGATAGGGCAGAGGAAATCCTCCTGGATTGGGTTAAAAAGAAAAAGTATGTTGTTAGGGACTTCTACTCCCATACCCAGCTAGAAAAAATAACGGGGATGTACCTACCTTACTGGTCAATTGATACCGACTTCAATATTAGGATCAAGGGTAAGGGAGTAAAAAATAAGGTTTATACCAGGGGGGATACCCAATATACTGAGACATCAGAATATGATATTTCCAGAAATGGTAACTATGAGGTAAATAACATCTCTAAGCTAGCTTATACAAAAATAGATGAGGGCCTTATAAATAGCATAACTCCATATAAATTCGGCGAAATAAAAGATTTCAAGAACTTCTATTTAAACGGTTTTTTCTCAGAAACATATGACAAGAAATTTGAGGACCTACAGAAAACCATGGATGAAGAAGCTAAAGGGCATGCAAGAAATAAGGTGAGAAGTGAGTTATATGAGTATAACTCATATCATTTAGAGGAAGAAGTTTACGATAGGGTAGCCTATGAAAAGAATTACCTATTATTGCCAGCCTGGATATTGACCTATGATTACCTGGGCGAAAAATATGTATATGCAATAAATGGGCAGACGGGAAAAGCATATGGTAAACTTCCAATATCCAACAAATTAATTGTAAGAGACTCTATAATAGTAGCCATAATATTTTTTGTGCTCTTCCTATTAGGAGGGAGGTTTATATGGTAAAACTTAGAAGAATTTTATCTCTTTGTTTACTTATTTGCCTGGTACTTTTGGGGCCTTCAACATCATTTGCAGCCATAGGCGAAGTTAATGATCAGGCGGGTATTATGGATGAAACTACTAAGGCAAATTTACAAGCTAAGATATCGAGTATTGAAGCGGATTATGGGGTACCAGTTATAATTTATACTACAGATGAAGACCTTAACACATCGGCTAGAAATAGGGCGGACACACTGCTTTATAATTATGTAGGCAAGGATAATTCCGGCTTGCTCTTGTATATTAATATGCAAACAAGGGATTATTATTTTACCCTATCAGGTAGGGTCCTTAGGATGATTGATGATGATAGACAGGGATTTATTGATAGGCAACTTGTAAGCTACCTAAAAGCCTCAGACTATAATGGAGCAGTAAAAACTTTTTTAGATAAAGCATCGACCTATATAGAGGGTGGAGAAATAAGTGGTAATGTTCTTAAAGACGAAAATAGCTTATCTCCAATGGACTATGGGATAGCAGGACTTGGGGGCCTAGGAAGCTTTTTATTCTCATTCTTTGGACTAAAGTCATCTAATAGCCCAGCTCCATCAAAACTATCCTATTTACTAATGGATAATTCTAATTTCGCCTACACTAACTCATCTGACAAGTTTCTGACAAGTTATACAACCAGTAAGCACATTCCAAGACCAATTTCATCTGGGTCAGGAAGGTCGACTACAACAACCCATAAAGGACCAGGTGGAGGAAGCTTTTCAGGAAGAGGAGGAAAATTCTAACATAGGATTAGAATTGCTATCTCAGATTTTATTTTATTATTTTATAAAAGTTAAATGATAAATATTATTAATAATTGTGAAATTGACTAATAAATATATAAATGCTAATATAGCTCACAAGGAGGATGAGTATGGCAGAATTAAAATTTGATATAGTTGAAAATCTTGGTGTTTTATCTGAAAATGCTAAGGGCTGGAGAAAGGAGCTAAACCTTGTTTCATGGAATGAAAGACCAGCCAAGTATGACATTAGGGATTGGAACCCAGATCATACCAGGATGACTAAGGGAATAACCCTTACGGAAGAAGAAGCTAAGGTATTGCTAGAAGTATTAAAAGAAGAATTTTAATAGTAATATTAAATAAAGAAATGGGCTCTTAGATGAACCCATTTTTTATTCCTATAACTTACTAGCCTTATGCTATAATCATAGCGGGAGAAATATATGATATACGCAATTGCAGATTTACACTTAGACTACACCAAGGAAAAAGACATGGGAGTCTTTGGTGATAACTGGGAAGACTATGAAAATAGAATATTTAAGAACTGGGAAAAGATAAATGAAAATGACCTTGTCTTAATTCCGGGAGACATCTCATGGGCTTTAAAGATAGAAGATGCAAAAATTGACCTTGATCGGATTGATAGGCTAGCAGGAAGAAAAATTCTATTAAAGGGTAACCACGATTATTGGTGGATTTCCCTTAATAAGCTGAATAAACTAGGTTTAGAGACTATTTCTTTTTTGCAAAATAATTCTTTTGTCCACGAAAATACCAGAATTTGTGGGACAAGGGGCTGGATATCAACCGATGAGAAGGACTTTAGCGACCACGATAGGAAGATTTTTGATAGGGAACTGTCCAGGCTTGATTTATCTTTACAGGACAGGACTTCAGAAAGTTATGATGAAACTATCGTAATCATGCATTATCCACCTTTTTTTAAGGATGGGAAGCCTAATGAGTTCGAAGAAATATTCCATAAGTATGGGGTATCAAAAGTGATTTATGGTCATATTCATGGACCTAGGGCCCATCACATGCCCGAGGGGGATATAAATGGGGTCGAATACTATTGTGTATCGGCTGATAAATTGTCCTTTGATCCAGCTCTAATTATGGGATAAATGGCTAAATTTACCAAATAATTGACATCCTAACCCTTAAATTATATAATGTTTAATTGATTATAAAGGGGAGATAATATGAAAGACGAAAAAGTATTAATAACGAAAGAGGGCTTTGAGAAGCTGAAAGTTGAGTTGGAGTACCTTAAGACCCAAAAGAGACCTGAGGTATCTGAAAAAATTAGGGTTGCAAGAGGCTTCGGGGACCTTTCTGAAAATGCCGAATATGATGAAGCTAAGGCTGAACAAGTAAAGGTAGAAAATAGGATTAACGAGCTTGAACTACAGATAAAAAATGCTTCTATTATAGAAGAAAAAAAAGATAAAAAGGAAAAAGTTATTTCTATAGGAGATACTGTAAAAATTCAAGATATAAAGAGGGGGACAGAAATGACTGTCTCAATAGTTGGTACTGTTGAAGCCGATATAGCCCAAAGAAAGATATCAAACGAATCACCTGTTGGCAAGGCCTTGATCGGTAGTAAAAAGGGTGACTTGATCGATGTTACAACCAAGATAGGTGTAGTTCAATATAAAGTATTAGAAATTGTTAGGTAGGTAATAATGGAACAAAATATCAATGAAATGTTGCAGATAAAAAGGGACAAATTGGCTGAGCTAAAGAAAGCTGGAATGGACCCTCATAGGATTGAAAAGGTTGAAGTTGATACCAAGGTTAAAAATATCCTAGATGATTTTGATGGATTTGAAGGCAAATATGTTAAATGTGCTGGAAGAATCATGGTTAAAAGGGGTCATGGTAAGATTAACTTTATGGAGCTACAAGACTCCACTGGAAGAATCCAATTATTTAATAAGTTGGATGTACTTGGTAAAGAAGCCTATGATTTAGTTAAAAAATTTGATATGGGGGATATTATTTCTGTTGAAGGTGAAGTAATAAAAACCCAGACAGGTCAGATAAGCATCCTTACAAAAGAGGCTCAACTTCTTACTAAATCCCTACAAATATTACCTGAAAAATGGCATGGATTAAAGGATGTAGACTTAAGATACAGGCAAAGATATGTCGATTTAATCATGAACCCAGAAGTAAAGGATGTATTTAGAAAGAGAAGCAAGATCCTAAGTTCAATTAGACATTTCCTTGATACGAGGGGCTTTTTAGAGGTTGAAACACCAATATTAAACACTATAGCGGGTGGAGCAACCGCAAGACCTTTTATTACCCACCATAATACCCTTGATATCGATATGTATCTAAGGATAGCAAATGAGCTTTACCTTAAGAGACTTATAGTTGGTGGTTTTGACAGGGTATATGAGATGGGAAGGATGTTCAGAAATGAAGGCATGGATGCTACCCACAACCCTGAATATACTGCGATAGAACTTTATCAAGCCTATGCAGACTACAAGGATATAATGGTTCTTATGGAAGAAATGATTGAGTATGTTGCCATAGAGGTAAACGGATCTACAAAGACAAGCTTCCAAGGACAAGAGATAGACTTTAAAGCTCCATGGCAAAGGATGACCATGGTTGAGGCTGTGAAGAAATATAGCGGAGTAGACTTCGATCAAATAAATAGTGACGAAGAAGCTATAGAACTTGCTAAAGAGCATGACATCCAGCTTGACCCAGGAAAGGAAGATAGGGGACATATCATAGTTGAATTCTTTGAAAAGTATGCCGAAGAACAAATCAAGCAACCGACCTTTATCTACCAATACCCAGTTGAGGTATCGCCACTAGCAAAAAGAAACCCTGAAGACCCTCGTATGACACAAAGGTTTGAAGCCTTCGTGTTAGGCAAGGAATTAGGTAATGCATTCAGTGAGCTTAACGATGCCTCTGACCAAAGGGAGAGGTTTGAAGCCCAAGTTCTTCTAAGGGAGAAGGGGGACGATGAAGCCCAAATGATGGATACCGACTTTATAAATGCCTTGGAAGTTGGTTTACCTCCAACAGGAGGTCTTGGTATTGGAATAGACAGGCTAATTATGTTTTTAACTGACCAAGTAAGCATAAGAGATGTTCTACTATTCCCAACAATGAAGCCGTTAGGTAAGGAAAGGGCTGAAAATGGGGATTCTTCAAAGAAAATTGACGAAACTTACGACCAACTTACGACCGATTTAGAAGCAATTGATTTTTCAAAGGTAAAAGTTGAACCGTTATTCGAAGACATGATTGACTTTGAAACTTTCTCAAAAGCGGATGTAAGAGCAGTAAAAGTTATTGATTGTGAGGAAGTGCCAAAGAGTAAAAAGCTTCTAAAATTTACACTTGATGATGGTTCTGAAAAAGAGAGAATCATTTTGAGTGGAATAAAAGATAATTATAAAGCTGAAGACTTGATAGGTAAGACTTTACTTGCAATTTGTAATCTGCCTCCAAGAAAAATGATGGGAATTGATTCGGAAGGAATGATTCTATCAGCTATACATGAGGAAGATGGTCAGGAGAAATTAAACTTAATCATGTTAAGCCCTAGAATACCTTCAGGGGCAAAAATTTATTAGTTGAGGCACGCATTTAAGACTGAGGCTTTTACACCTCAGTCTTTTTAATTATGCTGTTATTTCTTTGTTCTTTACAAACTTGGAATATTGGACTCCATACATAGAACGAATTTCATCCATTGAGTAATCATTTTTACCGAAGCGACGATATCCATTAGGTGAAAGATACCAGCATTGCTTCTTACCATGCCATCTAAGACCTAATTTTTTCAAAACCTCTTTATGAGACTTTGTATCGCCAGAAACCCATACGAATGAACCAATAATCTCAATATTGATATTATTAAGCTTTAGTAGTTCTGCGATAAGGTCAATAAATTCAGAAGCAACTTCTTCCGTATCTTTGGTGTAAAATTCGCCATCTTTATTTTTATGCTTATTTTTCACTTTCTGAAAAATCGATTCATATTCTCGATTTACATCTTGCATGATTTCAAGATTGCCACCTACATCTGGATGGTGCTTCATAACTAAGCGATGATATTCTTTTTTTAGTTCTTCCAAAGTTTGAATATTTTTAAAGTATGCCATAATAGTCCTCCTTAATTTCTTTGCCTAAGCATTTAGTTTTGACAATCAAGAAAAAGCAATAGCAAAGGTAGGTTATGCAAGGTGGAGACTTGTACTACCTTGCATGTTCTACCGCTATTGCTAATTTAAAATGGCAAAACCTAAATGGCGGAAGAAATTTGAAGGGGTTATTTGCTATACTTAATATATAAGAACGCGAAGAACAAAAAGATACGAGCTTCAAGCACAAGATGGTGCATTTTGAAATAGATGTAAATAGATGAATCTAACAGGGGGGAAAATGGCGAATTTATCACAGGAAAGACGTGAGAAGTTGCTTAACTATATTGATCAACTTAAGGAACAACATAATGACGATGTCAATATTAGATTATTGAA
>CAYFSL010000026.1:7762-9944 GCA_964345835.1 uncultured Peptoniphilaceae bacterium | reverse complement strand
GTCAAATAATGGAGTCTTAGCTTCATCATTCTTCTTCCAGTAAGCATATAAAGAATCAAATACGGCCTTTTGGTCTGCTGATAATTCACTATACTTGTCAGCGTAGGTTGAAGAGAACTTTCCATCTTTTCTTGCTAGTAGGTCTATACCTGCAGCGTTGTTAGGAGCAACACCAAACCAAGCATCAAAGATTGGTAGTAGAACAGTTGCAGCATCCTTTTGGTCGTTCATTTCTACAGGCTTAGTAATGTCTATGCCTTGAGCTTCCGCATTGGTCTTGTTTACAAAAGTTACAAGTGTTTCAATGTTCATTGGGAAAGCAAAGTAATTGTCTTCTATCTTGAAGATTCCACCAAGTCCCTTGTCAAAGTCATCAAATCCACCGACTTTATCAGCCATTGCCTTTGCTGGGATTGCAGCTAAGACATCGTTACGGGTTAAGTCTTCCAACCTGTCTGCAGGTACTGAAAATATGTCAGCAACGTCCTTGTTGTCTGCAGATGTTCCCTGGATTACATCTAGGTGGTCAAAAGATGAAACTTCCTTGAAGTCAATCTTTGAGTCAGGGTTGTTTTTTAATACAGCTTCTGCTGATTTCTTATAAAGGTCCATCCATTCCTTTTCAACTTGAACAGAAATTTCAGCCTTTAGGCCTTTAGCTTCTGGTTCCTTACCAGTTTCCTCTCCGTCGCTAACTCCTGGCTTCTCTTCTTCTGGAGCCTTTTCACCGCCACCGCAGGCAGAAAGTACCATTACGAAGGCCAATAAAAGGGCTAGTAATACATTAACTTTTCTCTTCATGAGAATCCTCCTTTTTAATGTTTGTTCAACATGTTTTGTATGAAAACGATTGCCAATACATCATAAATATACCCAAACTTATATGAATACCTCTAATAAAGTAATAAGTTTAATTAATTTCTTCCTAACTATTAAGAAATAATCATACATTTTCGGGACTTACTAGTATTAGCTTTTGTAGCTGAATCTTGTCAGCCTAACGCAAAAGGCGCAAACGATTGCGTCATCCATTAGATATTATATATTGATTGTTTTAACCTGTCAATAGAAAATATTAAAATAAAAAAAGAGTTAGAAGTTGAGATTTCAAGAGATTCGTCAAGTACAATCACCAAGCCATCTTAATTCCTAGCTCTTTTTGCATTTATCTAATATTAAAGTGGTCCCTAGTCTTCTTATAGACAACCCCACTACACATGATAAGACCTATAAGGTTTGGAATTGCCATAAGGCCATTTAGGGTGTCAGATATGTCCCATATAGGCTCAAGACCACCAACCGCCCCAACGTAGACAAGGGGAATATAAATAATGGTGTAGATTAACTTCCTGTCCTCACCAAATAGGTAGACAAAGCACCTTTCCCCATAGTAGTACCAGCCAATTATTGTAGAAAAGGCAAAAAGGCTTAACCCTATAGTGACTATATATCCACCCAAAGGTATAGTTGAGTTAAAGGCTGCGACTGTAATTTCTGCGCCCTTTAAGCCTAAGTTCCACTTTCCTGTAGTCAAGATGACAAGGGCTGTCATGGTACATATTACCAGGGTATCCATAAAGACTTCAAAAACCCCCCACATTCCCTGCTTTACAGGGTCCTTGGTCTTAGCCACCCCATGGACTATAGGGGCTGACCCAAGACCAGCCTCATTGGTAAATATCCCCCTAGAAAGTCCCTGCTTCATGACAAGCATAAGACTTGACCCTGCGAAGCCACCCATGGCCGCATGGGGAGTAAAGGCATATTTAAAAATGCTGGCAAAAGTTTCTGGTATCATCTTGTAGTTCATCCCGATTACAACCAGAGAAGCCAGAAAATAAAATAAGGCCATAAAAGGTACTAGCTTAGATGTAAATGCACCTATTTTCTTAATTCCTCCAATTAGGACAAGACCACTTATAAAGGCAACTACAAGTCCTACAATTGTCGGATTATAATTAAAGCTATTCTTTAATGCCACCGCCAAGGAATTTGACTGGGTCATGTTGCCAATTCCGAAAGAGGCCAGCATGCCAAATACTGCAAATAACAGGGCTAAAAATGGTAGCTTAGCACCATTTTTCAAATAGTACATTGGACCACCAGAATAAGTCCCTGTCTTTTCATCCCTTTCCCTATATACAATTGATAGGACTACCTCTGAATACTTGGTAAACATCCC
>CAYFSL010000026.1:2456-7662 GCA_964345835.1 uncultured Peptoniphilaceae bacterium | reverse complement strand
CTCCTTTTTTCAATTTCTATAATTCTATCACTGGAATCGGTCATTTTAAAATATTTATTATATTTTTCTTATATATTTTCAGGATTCTATTTATCCTCACTGCCACTATCTTTTATCCTAACCGTAGCTAGTGTACCTAGGGCTGTTGCGTTAGCTGGTACATCTTTTACAACTGTTGCGTTGGCTGCAATTTTTGCATTATCCCCGATAGTTATTGGACCTAGGATTGTGGCCCCAGCTCCAAGCATGACGTTATCGCCAATTGTTGGATGCCTCTTACAATCAGTTTCATTACCTGTCCCTCCTAGGGTTACTCCATGGTAAATTGTAACATTATCCCCAATTACTGTCGTCTCACCAATTACAACTCCCATCCCGTGGTCGATAAATAGGTTCTTGCCAATTGTAGCCCCCGGGTGGATCTCTATGCCCGTCTTTTTCCTCGCCCTATTTGAAATCCACCTAGCTAGGCTGGTGTGTCCTTTTTTATATAACCTATTAGCCCTCCGATATGACCTAAGGGCCCTGTTCATTGGGTAAAGGAACATGGCTTCAAATAGGCTCTTACAGGATGGGTCTTTGGACATGATGTATCGACCCTGGGCCTTAAGTTCCTTAAAGCTCATAGGTCTTACCCGAATAAAGGAGTAGATAGGTACCTTTCGGCTGTATCTGGTAGTACAGTGACGATTGGTCCATCAACTTCCTCAGCCATCTTAATAGCTCCGACGACATTGGCTCCAGAGGAGATTCCAACCATTAGGCCCTCTTCACTTGCTAGTCTTTTCGCCATTTCTATAGCCTCTTCTGATGTAACTGTTATAGTCTTGTCGATATAGTCCATATCAAGGTTTTTAGGGATAAAGTTGGCGCCTATCCCTTGAATCTTATGAGGTCCAGCTTGACCTTCAGTTATAAGTGGGGATTCCGCTGGTTCTAGGGCCCATACTGTAGTTTCTTTATCTTTTTCCTTTAGGACCTTAGATACCCCTGTTACAGTACCACCAGTACCAACACCTGCTATGAAGCCCTTTATATCAAGACCTGAATCAAGGATTTCAACCGCAGTAGTTTCCATGTGAGCCTTTACATTTGAAGGGTTTGAGAATTGGTCTGGCATGTAATAGCCTCCTTGAGCAAGGAGTTCTTTAGCCTTATCAACTGACCCTTGGACCCCCTTACTTGCCTCTGTAAGGATAAGCTCTGCTCCATAGGCCTTAATCAAGGCTCTTCTCTCAAGGCTCATAGTTTCTGGCATAACTATTACAACCTCATAACCTAAAGCTTTTCCAACCATGGCAAGGGCGATTCCGGTGTTACCAGATGTTGGCTCAACTATCTTCATCCCTTCTTTTAATTCTCCCCTTTCAATGGCATCCTTTATCATGTAGTAGGCTGGCCTATCCTTGACGCTTCCAGCTGGATTGGTCTTTTCAAGCTTTACATATATTTCCTTATCTGTGACATGGTCCAACTTTATAAGTGGTGAATTTCCAATTGTTTCTAATATCTTTTTCATAATAACTCCCTATAGTTTTAATCTTATTACTTTTATTTTATTCTTATTACTTTTATAATCCCTTATATTACCCCACTATGGATAGATAACACATATTATTCCTACTTTATAATCATTATATAAGTAAGTAGGAATTCCCCGAAATATCAAGATACTTCGTGTAACCCATAACTTGAAAGAAGTTTGCCAGGCAAACTTCTTAAACAAGCATGTATTTTATATACCAATAAAACACTAAATAAAACTTTATTTTATAGTTTTTTCTTTAGATATTTATCTTCTAAAGTTTAAGTTTCGTGTCTCCACGGTAGACCTCATCTATTATGGCTGACCCTAGACAGACTTCCCCATCATATAGGACGCAGGCCTGACCAGGAGTTACCGCCTTTACATGGTCGTAAGTTACCTCAATGTGGCTATCGTCAATAAATCTAACGTGGACTGGAATATCTTTTTGCCTATACCTAAACTTAGCCTGGCAGGAAAATTCCTTGTCCAATTTATGGGCCATTGGTGTTGAAAAAGATGAGGCTAGGAGCCTATCTGAAAAAAGCTCTTCATTGTCCTCCCCCTGGCATACTATGAGTTCATTTTTCTCTAAGTCCTTACCACATACAAACCAGGGCTCTCCTAATCCACCTATACCCAGCCCCCTTCTTTGGCCAATGGTATGGTACATCAAGCCTTGGTGGTCTCCCATAACCTTTCCGTCTGTGGTTACCATCTTGCCTGGCTTTGCTGGCAGGTAGTTAGATAGAAATTCATTAAAATTTCTCTCCCCTATAAAGCAGATACCTGTGGAATCCTTCTTGTCAGCTGTAGCCAGCTTATGGTCTTTAGCTAGCCTTCTAACCTCTGACTTTTCTATATCTTGCAGGGGAAATATTACCCTATTAATCTGCTCTTGAGAAAGCTGACTTAAGAAATAGCTCTGGTCCTTGTTGGAATCCTTCCCCCTTAATAAAAGGGTTGATCCATCTTCTGCCTTCCCAACTCCAGCATAATGGCCAGTGGCTATGTAGTCAGCTCCCAAGCCCATGGCAAAGTCTAAAAAGGCCTTAAACTTTATCTCCTTATTACACATAATGTCGGGGTTAGGAGTCCTCCCCTTTTTATATTCATCTAAGAAATAGCTAAATACCCTATCGTAATATTCTTTTTCAAAGTTAATTGAATAGTAGGGAATATCCAACTGGTTGCAGATTTTTACCGCATCCTCAAAGTCCTTGTCGGCAGTACAAATCCCATTTTCATCGGTGTCGTCCCAATTTTTCATAAAGATTCCTACCACGTCATAGCCCTGCTCCTTAAGTAGGAGGGCTGCAACAGAGGAGTCAACGCCCCCACTTATTCCAACTATTACTTTTGTGTCTTTTTTTTCCTTCATCCCATCCCCTCATCTACAAATTTATCAAGTTCTATTTATCTATTTTCAATTTATCTATTATTTATTCTTATCCTGCAAGGTCTTCAAAGACCTTATCAAATGGTCAATATCTTCCTTCTTGTTGCTAAATCCAAAGCTCAACCTAAGAGAATGCCTTGCCCTCTTTTCATCGTGAATATGACTTATAACCAGGCTGGGTTCCAAAGATCCTGCCGTACATGCTGATCCTGCAGAGGCGCAAATCCCTTGCATATCTAGGTAGGTCAATAAAAAATCACTCCTCACAAAGGGCAGGTAGATATTTAGTATGTGGTCTGATGAATGATCTAGGTCTCCATTAATCTCATAGTCTATTTTTTCTTTATCCAACCTTTCCAGGCAATAGGTCTTTAAGGATTTAATAAATTCTCTTTCCTCAAGCATGTCGTCATAGGCCTTGGCCATGGTATAGGCTCCAAGGACAAAGGAGCTTCCGGCCCTTCTTTTCTTTTCCTGGTTGCCACCATAGATAAATTTTTCAACCCTATCTCTTAGGTAAATTACCCCAAATCCATTTAATCCACCGATTTTGTGGCCAGAAAGGCTCATTGAGTCGCAGCCTATCTTTTGGACGTCAATGTCTAAATGCCCATAGGCTTGGACTGCATCTATATGTACCCAGGCCCCCTTTTCTTTAGCAAGTCTTGTAAATTCTTCAACGGGGTTGATATTTCCGATCTCATTGTTTACATAGCTTATGGCAAATAGGGTTGGAGGTGTTTCTAGAGCCTTTTCAACCCTTTCCCTTGAAAAATTACCCAATTTGTCAGCTTCTATTAAACTATAGCTTTCTGCCAAGCTTTTAATAGTCTCCATCAAAGAGGGATGGTCAATTGAAGTTGATACAATCCTTCCCTTATCCTTAAAGGCATTTACTATCATATTATTTGATTCGCTGGCCCCAGAAGTAAAGACTACCTGTTCGGGGCTTGCATTTATAGACTTAGCAATTTTTATTCTAGCTTCTTCTAAGTACTTCTTAGCTAGCCTTCCTGAAGCGTGCTGGCTGTCAGGGTTACCATCAAAGTCCTCAAAATTATTTAGGATCTCTTCTAATATGTATTTTCTTTTAATTGATGTCGCTGCATAGTCGAAATATATCATTTTACCACCCCACTATATTATAGCAAAAGAAAGGGATATTATCCTTTGTTTTCCTCTTAGGTATGTTATAATAATGCAAGCTAGGATATTTTTCAAGGGAAATATTGATTTTAACAGTTTTTAAGGGGATTTTTGAATTAGCATAGGGCATTATAGCTAGATTAAGTCTTCTGTGGGTCTTTTAAGTCTACCGTAACTTAGGCCCACAATTCCTTAGGCTTGAGAAAAGCCCTAATACATATAAAAATGCCCTACTACATACAAAGACTATTCGGAGAAATGACTATGATAAAAGAGAGAATGGATAATAAAATAAAAAAAGTGGCTGCAATTAATGACATCTCCTGCCTAGGAGGGGCTTCTCTAACCCAGATAATCCCTATACTATCTTCTATGGGGGTAAAGACTTACCCAGTGCCGACTGTAATCCTATCCACCCACTCAGGAGGCTATGAGGGCTATACCTATGAAGACCTAACCGACCACATGGTAAGGCAGGGACTCCATTGGCAGGAACTCGGGGTCAAGTTTGATGCCATCTATTCAGGTTTTTTAGGGTCTTCTGACCAAATAGTCATCGTGGAAGATTTTATCAGGCATTTTAAAAAAGAGGAGTCCATAGTCTTGGTTGACCCTGTAATGGGGGATGATGGAGAAGTCTATTCTTCTATCGACCAGGAAATCATAAGCGAGATGAGAAAACTGGTATCCCATGCAGATATTGTTACCCCCAACCTAACGGAGGCCTTCCTCCTTGCTGACATCCCCTATGATCCAAGACCAGATAAAAAGACTAAAGACCTTCTGCTAAAAAAAATACTTTCCCTGGGGGCAAAATCTATAGTTATTACCTCATTTCCCGCTGAAGGTAAAGGCATAGGTAACCTAATCTACGAGGAAAATACTATAGAAATTGTTGGGGATAAGAAGGCAATATCAGACTTTCCAGGAACTGGCGATATCTTCGCCTCAGTCCTTTTGGGGGCGAGGCTTAATGGCCATAATTTAAAAGAGTCATGTAAGATTGCTTCTGACTTTGTCCTAGACTGCATTGAATTTAGTAAGGATGAAGAATATTCCCATAGGTCAGGGGTCCTTTTAGAGGCAAGGCTTCATAAACTTTATAAGTACAATAACTTTTACAAGAATATTTAAGG
>CAYFSL010000026.1:0-2356 GCA_964345835.1 uncultured Peptoniphilaceae bacterium | reverse complement strand
TATTTTAGTATTTACCAAGTAATTTATTAAAATAATGATTTAATAAAGAAAAAAGGATGGTAGGCAACCCCTAGCATCCTTTTTTGATATAAATTCATTTTTTGTCAATTTGAACCTATCTTATTATTCAATAAAGTACTCGTTAATCTCTAAATAGATTTTCTACAGAATTTCAAAGGCATCCGCCCCATTTATCTTTATATTGCTGTTGAAAAACTCTTCAAGAGCCTTAACCATATACATAGTATCTAGACTTCCACATGTCTCATAGCTTGAATGCATAGAAAGTTGTGCCACCCCTATATCAAGGGCATGTAGGCTTACTTGAGTATTAGATAAATTACCTAGGGTTGACCCACCAACCTTATCAGACCTATTGGCAAACATTTGGACTGGAACTTGGGCCTTTTGGCAAATTTCACTAAAGATTGCCCTGGAAAATGCATCTGTCGTATATTTTTGGTTGGCTGCCTCCTTGATTACAATCCCCTTATTAATATATGTCCTATTTGTTTGGTCATACATTTCAGGGTGGTTAGGGTGAAGGGCGTGGGCATTGTCACAGCTTACTAAGAATGACTTAGATATAGCCCTGTGGTAGTCTTCAAGCCCAAAGCCAAGCAGGTCATTAACCCTTAAAAGGGTGTCCTTTAAGAAGGTAGACATGGCCCCTTGCTTAGTATTTGACCCAACCTCTTCGTTATCAAAGACGGTGTAAACATTGATAGCCCTGTCATTAGAAGCATTTAAGAAGGCCTTTAATGAGGCAAAGGCACATTGAAGGTCGTCTAGTTTAGGAGATGAAAGAAACTCATCCTTATAGCCCCAGATAGCCTGTCTTTGCCTATTAACAAGGAATAAGTCCTTGGCTAATATTTGGTCAGGGGCTACTCCTAACTCCTCTGCAACCATCTTATCGAAGTCCCCTGCCTTAAGGTCTCCTGCGGAAAATAGGGGAAGAAGGTCTACCTGTTTATTGTACTCATACCCCCTGTTAACCTCCCTATTTAGGTGGATAGCGACATTGGGGATAATTAGGAGGTCCTTGTCAGGGTTAAAAAGCCTACTTTCAACCTTGTTACCAGCCTTCACAAGCACCCTACCAGCAAGGCCAAGAGGCTTATCAAACCAGGAGGCATCAATCATCCCCCCATAACCTTCAGTATTAAGCCTTAAATAACTTCCCGGACCCTCAAGCTCTCCAAGGGTCTTAACCTTGTAGGTTGGGGAATCAGAGTGGGCAGCTGTCAATTGGTAGTGGTAGTCATCAAGGCTCTTTCCCACATTGAAGGCGATTACACTGGAATTGTTCCTCTTTGTGTAATATTTGCCCCCCTTTTCAAGCTCCCAAGCCTCTCCTTCGGGAAGATATTTATATCCCCCTTCTTCTAAATAGCTTTCTATAGTGTCAACTGCATGAAACATACTTGCAGATGACTTAATAAAATCAAGTAATTCTTGATTTATTTCCTTTATATCCATATTACCTCCATTAAATTTAATAAGTTAATTCTATCAATAATGAGCCAAGTCTATCAAATCAGCCAAGTCTATCAAATACTTTATATCATATCCAATAAATGCCCATCTTTTCTAGCCTGGTCTATAAATTGCTTAAATATCTTATCCATCCTAGGGTCTTCTTCAAAAATCATCTCTGGATGAAATTGAACCCCTAGCATGTAGCCATAGGACTTGTGTTCTACTGCTTCAATAACCCCATCTTTGGCCCTAGCCACAACCCTTAGGTCGCTGGCTAAGTCTTTTATGGCCTGGTGGTGGAAGCTATTTACCAGGACTTCTTTCTCTCCAAGGGCTTTATATAGCCAGGAGTCTTCGTCTATGGCGATTGAGTGGGTCCCTAAGGTTGGCCCATCCTCCTGGTCATGCTTTACGTAGGACTCCTTGTTGTAGGAAAGGTCCTGATAAAGACTACCTCCAAAATAGACATTCATCATCTGAAGCCCCCTACAAATACCTAATATCGGGATATTTTTTTTAATGGCATACTTAAAAAGCAGCCTGTCAAAGCTATCCCTGATAGGAAGGGTCTCCCCCAGCTTTACCAGGGGTTCTTCCCCATAGCTTGCTGGACTAATATCATGACCACCAGTTATTATTATCCCATCTAATTGGTCAACCTGCCCTTTGATTATTTCTTCATCATCTGTTACGGGTAGGATAAGGGGAACTCCCCCATTTTTACTTACCGCCCTCACATAGTCTTCATTTACATAAGAACGAAGGTAGCCTGAAAATGTTTTTCCCTTGTGGGTTAGGATGGACCCTGATAGTCCAATGATTGCTTTTGTCATATATTACCTCTAATTAATTTTATAATTCTAAATGAGTCTTA
>CAYFSL010000025.1:0-10742 GCA_964345835.1 uncultured Peptoniphilaceae bacterium | reverse complement strand
ATTTTTTCATCAAGCCAATACAGCTATACTTTAAGCCTATTTATATATAATTATGATTTATATAGCTTCTGTACTTATATGGCATAGAAAAAAGGCTGGTCGAGTAATACTCAACCAACCCTATATAAAAATCATCAGCCCTTGTCACTCATCTTTCTTTCCAATTCTTCTATCAAGGCCAGGGAGTCTCCTTCTATTGATACTATATTTTTTTTAGCCTTGCTCCCCTTCTTAAGATGAATATCAGACCTTCTTATTAAATTTTTCTTGCTATTTATATAATAATTGTACAACTCTCTGGAAGAAATCCTTGAGGCCCCTTTTCCAAAGGTTATCGTCTGGATGGTGGCATCAGATGATGCGACCTTTATAACGTCATTCTTTTTAGCCTCGTTGACAAATCTCTCAATATAATTGTCAGCGGTTTCAAACTCCTTGGTATAAACTATTTCAACCCCCTTGTGGCTATAGTGTTGCCTAGTGGGATTTTTCTGCAAGTAGGAGTCAAAAACAACTATTATCTTCTCCCCAGTAATTTTTGCAAGTTCAGCCATCATGTCAAGGAGGCTTTGCCTGGCATTGTCCAGGGATATTTCACCGGCATCTTGAAGTATCTCCCAAGAGTTTATTACATTATAGCCGTCAACGACCATAAAACACCTTTTATTTATGTGCATTTCTAGATCTCAAAATTTCATATATATAGATGGCTGCAGATGTTGAGGCGTTAAGTGATTCAGTCTTTCCATACATAGGTATGTATGAAAGTACATCACAGTGTTTTTTTACTGACTGGGAGATCCCCCTGCCTTCATTCCCAATAACTAGACAAACCTTGCCACTGTAATCTATTTCGGTATAGGCTTTTTCAGCCCTTCCATCAGCACCATAAACCCAATAGCCCTCTTTCTTTAGTCTTTCTATGGTTTGAACGATATTTGTTACCTTACAAACTCTCATATAGCTGGTAGCCCCAGCTGATGTCTTATGGACTGTATGGTTTACTGTGGAAGACCTCCTATTAGGGATTATCACCCCATTGGCTCCTGCAGCTTCTGCTGTCCTTATAATGGCTCCTAGGTTGTGGGGGTCTGTTATCTCATCAAGAATTATAATTAGAGGGTCATTTTCAGCCTCCTCTCCAGCCTTTAATATAGCGTTAAGGGTTGAATATTGGTAGTTGTCAGTTAAGAGAATAACCCCTTGGTGGTTACCTCCCTGAGCCATCTCATCTAACTTTTTCCTGTCCGCCTCTACTATAATTATCTTCTTGTCCTTGGCCATTCCTACAATCTTGTGGACAGACCCTTTAAGGTCCCCCCTTTGGATAAAGAGCTTGTGGCCCCCGTCTTTTGTTTTTAGAAATTCAATTATGGCATTTCTACCGATTATATAATCTGACATGCCCTCCTCCTATATCCTCTTCCAGCTAATGCCTTGAGGGGTATCCTTTATTTCTATATTCATTTCCCTAAGCTTATCCCTAATCTGGTCTGCAAGAGCCCAGTTTTTGTCCTTCCTTGCCTGAGTCCTTTGGTCAATTAGGTCTTTGATTTCCTCTGGAAGCTCTTCTTTTTCTTCCTCATATTTTAGGCCTAATATATCAGACATTAACATAAAGTTGTTCTTTAGCTTTTGATAGTATTCTTGGGAAATATCTTCCGATAGGTCCGTATTAATCAATTTTGAAAGGTCAAATAAGTAGGCTAAGGCGTGAGAGGTATTAAAATCATCATCCATAGCTTCTTCAAAAGACTTAAGTAGGTCGTCCGCCTTTTGAACCTGGTCTTTTTCTCCCTTGCAAAGTCCTTCAAGGGCATTAAGCTTGTTAAAGGTGTTTTGCAGTCTCTCATAAGATGCCTTAAAGGCGTTTAGAGATTGGTCTGAAAAGTCTAGGGGTGACCTGTAGTGGGATGAAATTAACCAAAGCCTTATCACCTTTAGGTCGTATTCCTTCTCGATATCATGGAGAGTGAAGAAGTTACCCTTTGATTTTGACATTTTTTCAGAGTCAATTGTAATCATAGCATTATGCATCCAGTAATTGGCAAAAGGATGGTCATGCAGGGTCTCTGATTGGGCAATCTCATTTTCATGATGGGGAAATTGTAAGTCTTCTCCCCCTCCATGGATGTCTATAGTTTCTCCCAGACTATCCTTAGCCATTACCGAACATTCTATATGCCAACCTGGCCTTCCTTGTCCCCAAGGGCTGTTCCATGACGGTTCCTTGTCTAACTTTTTCTTTTTCCAAAGGGCAAAGTCCATAGGACTTTTTTTGTCTAAATTTAGGTCTACCCTACTGCCAGCTATAAGGTCATCAATGTTTTTACCAGAAAGCTTGCCGTAGTCTTTTGCCTTATCTATAGAGAAAAAGACTGTATCCTTAGTGTCATAGGCTGCCCCCATGGCCTCTAATTCCTTGATGAATTTAATCATTTTCCCTATATATTCGGTGGCCTTTGTATGGGTGATCTTCTTGTCATCTACATTAAGGGCTAGGGCATTTTCCTTAAAGGCTTTAATGTATTTTTCAGTTATCTCTTTGTAGTCAACATCTTCTTCAATGGCCCTGTTGATTATCTTGTCGTCAATGTCCGTAAAGTTCATTACAAACTTTACCTCATAGCCCTTGTATTCAAGGTATCTTCTGACAGTATCGAAGAAGACTAGGGGCCTGGCATTGCCGATATGGATATAGTCATAGACTGTCGGTCCACAGACATACATCCTTACCTTGCCTTCCTCTATAGTCTTAAATTCTTCCTTTTGTCTTTTTAGAGTATTGTATACTTTCATCTTCTTTCCTAAAATTTATCTAATACGTAATTAATTCTTTCTAGAAGCCCTTCTTTACCCAATACCATGAAAAGGTGGTGCATTTCTGGGCCATGGGCTTGACCCGAAATTGCAGATCTTGCAGGCATATAAAGGTTCTTGCCCTTTACACCTGTTTCTTTTTGGATCCTTTTCATCAAACTGTTGGCTAGGTCTTCGTCTAATTCTTCATTCTCTAGGATTTCCTTCATCTTCTTTAAGACTGCTTTGGCATCATCAGAGCTGATATTATCCTTTACTTGGTCATAGTAGCCATCTTGCCTATAGTCTTTAAATAGGAAGGCTGTTTGGTCAGCGATTTCAGAAAACTTGTTGATAGAAGTCTTAAAGGTATCTGCCAGACTTATAAGCTTATCGTGGTCATAGGAGTCATCGATTAAGCCTTCTTCAATAAGATAAGGTCTAATCCTATCTGCAATTTCTTCATTGCTTAACTCCTTGATATAGTGGGAGTTAACCCAGTCAAGTTTCTTAACATCGAAGATTCCGCCTGACCTTGATACTCTTTCAACTGAGAATTGGTCTACTAGGTCATCATGGGATAGGATTTCTTGGTTGGATTCTGGAGTCCATCCTACTAGGGCAATATAATTGATAAGAGCATCTCTTAAATATCCCTTTTTCACAAAGTCTTCTACAGATACATCGGCATTTCTCTTGGAAAGCTTCTTCTTGTCTTGACCTAAAACTGTTGGAAGGTGGACAAAGGTTGGCTTTTCCCAACCAAGGGCCTCATAAAGGTATACATGCTTTGGAGTTGATGAAACCCATTCATCCCCCCTTATAATATGGGTAATTCCCATTAGGTGGTCATCTACGACAACGGCAAAATGGTAAGTCGGGAAGCCATCGGACTTTATCAAGACTTGGTCATCCATATCATTGGTGTTTATAGAAAGCTTTCCTTTTATAAGGTCGTTAAATTCTATGTCTTTGTTAGCAGGTAATTTTAATCTTACTACGTGCTTTTCCCCTGCCTCAACCCTCTTTTTAGCCTCTTCAAGGGAAATTCCACGGCACAGTCCATCGTACTTTGGCATCAAACCATCAGCCTTTTGTTGGTCTCTTAGCTTGTCTAGCCTGTCTTGTGAGCAGAAGCAATAATAGGCCTTACCCTCTTCTAACAGTTGATTGATATACTTGTCGTATATTCCCTTTTCAACCCTTTCAGACTGGATATAAGGACCAAAATCCCCCTTCTGAACTATCTTGCCATCTTCTAGGTAGACACCTTCATCATAGTCTAGGCCAGCCCAGTCTAAGACCTTGATTAGGTTCTCAAGGGCCCCTTCTACAAACCTGGTCCTATCTGTATCTTCTATCCTTAATATGAACTTACCCCCTTGATTTCTAGCGAATAAGTAGTTATATAGGGCTGTTCTTAGTCCACCAATATGCACATATCCTGTTGGAGATGGTGCAAATCTCACCTTTACTTCTTTTGTCATAATTCCTCCATTATTTAATAGTCAACTTAACTTTTTCTATATTCATAATTCTAAAATTCCCCTTACCATCTAATTTCGGGGTAATCTCTATTGTCTCGTCCCTAAAGTGCCCTAAATTATATGAAGCTGATAAGTTGTCATGTGTAACTTTAGCTAGGTCATCTTCATATCCCTTTATCTTGACCTTGAAAGTGGGCTTTTCAAAGGAGACCTGCTTTCCTGTTGGTCGATTAGGAAAATCTATCTTGCTAGTTGGAAAGAGAAGGTCTTTTTCGGTTTCTTTTTCTATATCGAATCGTGCAAAAAACTTAGCATCAGGATTGACCAGGCTGACACCTGTAGGCAAGATAATCTGAAGTTCTATATTGTCTGTCGAGTAAAGACTAGACAAATCTACCTTACTAGTTGGAAGTTTATCTATCTTGTCAACCAGGCTTGAGTCTCCTTTTATACGAATTCTTTGGGGTGTTAGGGTTACACCTTTTAGCCTCCTTGCTTCTGGTAATTCTCCTTCAGTAACCAGGTCTATACTAACTTCCTTTTGCTTGTTTACTGACACGTTGATATTTACAAAGCTTTGCCCAAGTATAACATTTTCTACCTTTTCAGACTTCTCATTCAAGGCTTCTACATTGACATTTGCAACCATGTCCTTTTTTATGTCCGTTATATCAAGCTTGGCTTCAACCCTATTAATTGACTCTACCAGTGACCTCGGACCCTTGACCGAAATAGTTTCTGGAGTTGATATAGCTGACTCAAGGATATATTCATCCGCCATCTTGCCCTCAAGGTTAACATTTACATGGAAGGTCTTTGTAATTATTCTTTCTATGTTTATATTGATAGGGTCTGGTTCTTCAGCAAGTTGGGTATTTTCTGGCAGATCAAAGTCAAGCTTTAATGGTTTAATACCTTCTTCGTATTTGCTCAGGTCTGCACTTACCCTTATTTGTTGCTTATTTATATTCATCAATTTATTTCTTGGACCTTTAAGCTTTATATTAATTTTAGGCTTTTCTTTTTCTACCAGTACCAACCCTTTTTGATTTAACTTGTTCTCATTTTCATATACTATATCTATATTATAAAAATCCACGACAACTAAAGGATTTTCCATAGAAATAACGAAGGACCAAAGTACAATAGCACCAAAAATTGATAGGAGCTTCAACTTCCAATTATCACTCATCTTCTTCATCTAATGACTCCTTCCTTGAAAAAATAGAGTCGTCCATCTTTATATATAACTTGTAAATGCTTTCCTTCAAGGTTTCAGTATCCATGTGTCTTGATAAGACTCCATTTTCTACCAGGGAAATAATTCCCGTTTCTTCAGAAACAATGATAATGAAGGCATCACTCTTTTCTCCCATTCCTATAGCAGCCCTATGCCTGGTACCCAATTCCTTTGATAGGGTGTTATCTCCTGTCAATGGTAGGAAACATCCAGCTGCAGCAATCTTATCATCCTTTATTATTACAGCCCCGTCATGCAAGGGGGTATTAGGGATAAATATATTAATAAGCAAGCCACTTGATACTTCCCCATTTATTGCAGTCCCCGTTTCTGCTATATCTGATAGGCCTACCCTATTCTCTATAACAATCAAGGCTCCAATTTTTTGTCTGGATAGGGATCCCACAGCATTGGTTATCTCTTCTGCTAGGTAGCTTGCTTGTTCATTTTTAATCTTAGAAATAGTAAAAAGACTACTAGACCTACCCAGCTTTTCAAACATCCTCCTAAGCTCTGGTTGAAATACAACGACAATCAAAATCATACCTACTGTCAATATGTTATTTAACACCCAGGTTACCGTATAAAGATTAAGCCAGGAACTTGCCCAATAAATTATTAAAATTCCAATAAATCCTTTAAGCAACTGGGCTGCTCTGGTCTCTTTTACAAGCTGGATCATCTTGTATATCGCATAGGAAATAACTAGTATATCTATTATATCCTTCAGCTCTATAGTGGTCAGCACCACTCTCATCTCATTTAAGAACTTCATAGTCTCACCTCGCTATGAATATATTAACACATAAATCTTTTCCAACAAAAAAACTGACCAAATTAATGGTCAGTACTTTAATTAATATTCTGACAGCTTGTTTTCTATCAAGCTAGCTAAGGCATTAACAGCCTCTTCTTCATCATCACCTATAGCCCTGATGATAACTTCTTCGCCTTTAGCCGCTCCCATACTTAAAATACCCATTATTGACTTTCCATTGTATTTTTTGTCGCCCTTAACAACTTCTATATCTGATGAATATCTTATTGCCTCTTGTATGAATAGTGATGCTGGCCTAGCATGTAAACCAATATCATTTACTATTTTGACAGTTTTTTCATACATAGTAAAACCCTCCTTAGCAGTGATATGAATACTCAAATAAATTATAACACAAAATAATCTATTAAGCTAGATATCCTGAAAAGGATTTCACAAGTTGTCACTCCTTAAATTATTCTGGTCTATTACCTATATAAGAGTTCATTTGATAGATTCCAGCCCAGTAACCAT
The DNA here is from genome assembly GCA_964345835.1 of uncultured Peptoniphilaceae bacterium. GTDB lineage: Bacteria > Bacillota > Clostridia > Tissierellales > Peptoniphilaceae > JAAYEL01. The sequence continues at coordinate 3,925 of CAYFSL010000025.1, read as the reverse complement.
CTAGTCTTTGTAGTTGTCTTACGATTTTTCCAAAAGTTTCTTCTTCTTCAACTTGTTCGTCAAGATATTTTTGTAGGAAAACTGAAAAGTACTTATTTTCTTCATTAAAAGACTCTTCATAAAGTTCCCTAATCTTGGCTGTAACTAATTTTTCATGGGCTAAAGCCTTTTCAAACACATCTAGGACTGATTCAAATTCCCCATTACCTGGGTCTATTGGACGATATTTAACTGTTTCGCCAACTCTTAATAGGGTGTTTTTGAAATCGTCTGCATGCATTACTTCTTCCCTTACTTGGGCATCAAAGAATGCTTCAAAACCATCAAGGTCTTGGTCAGCCATATAAATAGCCATTGTCCTATAGATATAGGCTGATTCTAATTCAAAATTGACTTGTTCATTAAATTTTTCAATAAATGTCATATTAACCTCCAAAAGTTAAATTAGTGGACCTTACCTCCACCATTATTATAATATTCCTATCCTTAAACTAATTCAAGTTTTTTCAACATATTAATACACGAATTGGTCATCTTGGCTGTAAATCCCCAGATTATGTAATCCTCGTACTTGTAAAATAAAATTACATTTCTCCCCTTTGAAAAATTGTATTTTCTGCCATTAGGAATCAGGTCATAAGGAAAGTCAGCGTCCTCGTCGACACTCATAGTCAAGACACTTTTTAACGGTTCATGGTCTATTAAAAACTCAAGAGGAACTGTAAAGATTTCCTCAACTTCGTCTTTGTTGGGCTTTATATCCTCTAATTCAATTCCTTCAATACATACTAAGAAGCATCTGATCATAAGGACACCAGTAGTTACCAGATAATCAAGTTCACCCAAGACATTAATATTCGATTCATCTATTTCTAGCTCTTCACAGGTCTCTCTCACAGCTGCCTGTTCAAAGCTTTCTCCCTCTTCTAACCTACCTCCAGGAAAAGAGACTTCATTAGGTTGGCTTACTTTACTACTCCTTACTTCGTAAATAACCTCCCACCTATCGGTCTTCTTGTTGAAAATTAATGGAACTGCTACAGAATAATATCTTGTTACATCAACAGGACCAGGTGTTCTCGTAGAGAACACCTGCCTTATCTTCTTAATATCTAATTTCAATTCAATCTCCTAGAATAAAAAGTCATCTGATGATGAAATTTTCTTCTTTGCTTCTTGGTATTCTTCACCTAATTGTTTGAAGATTCCCTTAATGCTATCTCTCTTCTTTATAAGACCTACGTTAATACCAGCCATCATTGATCCTGTTTCAACATTGCCATCGTATACTGCTCTTGATAATGAACCAGTAACAACCTTGATAATTTCTTCTTCAGGTGCATTTTCATTTTCAAGTCTGATGCAATCTTGAGTCATCTTGTTAGATAATTGTCTTACTGGATGCTTACCGCCTGTCAAGTCTGTTTGGTGACCTTCGTAGTTAACTACCGCATCCTTGAAGTTGTCGTGGATTGGTGTTTCATCAGCTACAAGGAATCTTGTACCTAATTGTACCCCTGATGCCCCTAGCACTTGAGCTGCAAGGATTTGTCCACCTGTAGCTATACCACCAGCTGCTATAACTGGTATATTAACAGCTTCTACAACTTGAGGTAACATGGCAAAGGTAGTTGTGCTTCCAATGTGTCCACCAGCTTCCATACCTTCGAATATAACTGCTGTAGCACCTAGTTCTTCAGCCTTTTTAGCCATCTTTGCATTACCTACAATCCAGAAGACCATAGTTCCATTGTCAAGGAATCTTTGAACATATGGAGAAGGATTACCTGCTCCAATAGTAATAACCTTAACCTTCTTTTCTAGGGCAATTTCAATCTTTTCTTCGATGTCTTTTTCCATCAAAACGATATTAATACCATAGAACTTTCCATCTTCGATGTACTTGTCAGCTTCTTCTAGTTCTTTTTTGAATTCATCAACTGTAAATCCACCTGTACCAACTAGACCAAGTCCACCTTGGTTAGATACTTCAGCTGCAAATCTTCCTCTAGCAATCCTAGCCATACCACCTTGAATAACTGGATATTTAATATTTAATAATTCTGTAATCTTCATTGATTCCTCCCTTTAATTCTTTCAACCAGTATTATACCCAATTATAAAATATATAACACCTAAATCTAATTAAATTGATAATTTTTGTTTATCTACATTAATTCACTCTTATCTTGCCTTCAATCCACTTGTATATATCGTCATATACCTTGTATTTATCTTTTTCATTCAGGATTTCATGTCTCATATTCTCATATAGGATATAAGCGGATTTTTTATAATTTTTACTGGCTTCAACTACCCCTTTACCCATGTCGCCGACTGGGTCCTTATCGCCTGATATAAAAAGGATATCCTTAGTAAACTTAGCCTGTTTTTCTAAGTCGGTAATATTTTTCATCCCCTCCATAAAATCCCTATAAAAAGAATTTTTCACCATAAATCCACAAAGGTCATCATTTATATATTTTTCTACTTGAATAGGATCAGTAGAAATCCAATCAAAGCTTGTATTAGGATTTTCAATAAACTTATTATACGAGCCAAATGCCATCTTATCCATGAATTTCGCATCCTTTGATGGATTTAGAAATTTCAGTAATAATCTTGCGATTGAAAGATTAGCCCCATGAGAATTACCAGTCCCCATTATTATTGCTAGGTCAAAAAGGTCTGGATGAAGATTTATTAAATTTCTAGTTAAAAAAGACCCCATACTATGGCCCAGGACAACTGCTGGTAAGCCTTTATATTTTTTCTTCATCTCGCAACAAAGCATGTATTGGTCTTCCAAAACCTTGTTCCAACCATCTTCCTTGGCAAATTCCCCCAAGCTAGTATGTCTTCCCGTCTGCCCATGACCTCTTATATCCATACCAACCACTATAACTCCTTTTGAGTTGAGAAATCTTGCAAATTCATCATACCTACTTATATGCTCAACCATTCCATGAATTAACTGAAGGTATGCAAGAGGCTCTGTTACATCATCCCAGACCCTATAATAAATATCGATATCTCTCTTTATAATTTCCACAATAGTCCTCCTTATATAAAATATTTACCACTTAGATATTCTTTCTTACAATAAGTATACCAGCTATCCAGACTATTGGTAAATTCTAATAAAGTTTTTGACTAAGCTGGTCCCAAGACATATACTTAAGTTAATGAAAATGATGGCTAGGAGGGAAGTATGAAAAAACTTGAGGAGGTCATCCTATCTAGAGGCCAGGTATTAGCTGGAAATATCTTGAGGGTAGACTCGTTTTTAAACCAACAAATTGACACTAAATTAATGGAAGATATTGGAAAAGAATTTGCCGAATATTTTGAGGGAAGAGGAATTACAAAAATACTTACAGTAGAATCATCAGGAATAGCCCCTGCTCTTGCGACAGGAAGAAGACTATCTTGTGATGTAGTCTTTGCTAGAAAGCAAAAGTCTTTAACTACTGACGACTATTCCTATTCTTCAACTGCATACTCATATACTAAGGAAGAAATGAAGCAACTAATTGTTTCAAAAGAGTTTATAAGTGAAGATGATAGGATTCTAATAATTGATGACTTCCTAGCCAATGGCCAGGCGGTAAAAGCCCTGATGGCAATAATTAACCAAGCTGGGGCAGTCCTTGTTGGCGTTGGTATTGTTATAGAAAAATCCTTCCAGGACGGTAGAAACTACCTTGATGAGATTGGTGTCGATGTATGTAGTCTTGCAAGAATAGCTGAACTCTCTTATGACAATATAGAATTTATAGAATAGAATATACAATTTACATAAAAAGGGGTGGACTGAAAGGGTGTCTCACTAAGGGATTTTATTCCTTGGAAAATATCGGCATAGTTTGGAGAAATCCGGCTATGCCGATTTTTTCTGTTCTTGGGGCAGTTCGACTGCTCCGAT
>CAYFSL010000024.1:2404-10900 GCA_964345835.1 uncultured Peptoniphilaceae bacterium | reverse complement strand
TGATATAATTTATTTGTTATTATTAATGAAATTATACGAATGGGGTGATTTTTTTGAAATTTAATCCAGAAGGACTAAGCCAAAAAAGAAGAGACTACGATAAGGCCACAAAAATCCAAGCCTACCTAGTTTTTGGTCTATTTACACTTGCAGCCATTGGAGTTTTCCTGCTTTTACCAGAGGAACTAAAGGATACAACAGCCAAAAAAGTTAAATATTCTATCCTTATGCCTTTTGCAGTTATTGCCTTGGTCACATTTTTTTACTTTATATTTAGGGCTAAAAAGCATAATGAATTTGCCAAAGAGCTAAATACAATAGTTGGTACATATGTAAAGGACAAGGATGCAGTGAAATTTGAAAAAAACCTTTTGGCTATCGAAGCTAAGCCAGTTGATTTTAACCAAGAATTTACCTGGTATTTCGACCTATCAACCGCCCTACATAAGCAGGGAAAAGTAAATGAGGCTTTAGCTATCCTTGATGAGCTTAAGTATTGCTCTAATGAAATCCAGCTCGGCAAGGTAAATGGTCTAATAGAGACAATTAAAGAAGAAGAGATAAAGTGAGATTTATAGGAAAATTTACAAGGATTTTATCTTATATTAATAGGCTGTTTATAAATCTAGCCTAGTATTATATATGTTAGATGGACGCTTGTATTTCTACAATCTTTCTCCAGAGGCGCTCGAGGGCGTCTTTTTTTTGCCTTTTTATCTGATATAATAAGGATGAGGTGGAATATGAGGATTGATAAATTACTTGCCAACATGGGAGTTGGATCTAGAAAAGAAGTAAAGGAATACATAAAAATGGGTCTTGTCAAGGTGAATGGCAAGACTGTCTTAAAGGCTACAGACAAGGTCGATGAAGACAAGGACGAAATTAGCTTTAGGGACGATTTAATTGAATATAAAAAGTATATTTATATAATGCTCAACAAGCCTCAAGGAGTTATATCTGCAAGTAGGGGGTATAACCATAGGACGGTAGTTGACCTGGTTGGTGATGATTATAAAAATAGGGGGCTTTTCCCTGCCGGTAGACTGGATAAGGATACAGAAGGTCTCATCTTACTTACCAACGATGGTCTTTTAGCCCATAATCTTTTGGCACCTAAAAAAGAGGTTGTAAAGAAATATTTTGCAAGGGTAGATGAAAAACTTGAAAATAATGATGTACAAAAATTTAAGACTGGTATATACTTGAATCCAGAAAGGTACTTAACAAAGCCCGCAACCTTAGAGATAATCTCTGATTACGAATGCTTTGTGTATATTCAGGAAGGAAAGTATCACCAGGTAAAAAGGATGCTGGCTGATTGTGGCAAGGAAGTTACTTACTTAAAAAGGGTATCAATTGGCCCCTTGCTTTTGGATGAGTCTTTAAAGCTAGGGGAATACAGGCATTTGACCGAAGATGAATTGACATCTCTTAAAGAAGTGACTGAGTGAGGACAGTTTATAGGAGGGAATAACTGTTATGGATTACAAAGATTTAGCTGATAAGAGAAGAGAAGCAGAAATTAAGCAAAGAGATGCAGGAAAATCAGAAAAGCCATCAAGTGACTTATACTCTAATATCAAGGAAAGAGAAGAAGATACTGGTATAGAAATACCTACAGATGAAGCTGTTGAAGAAGCTATGGAATGGGTTGAAGAAAATAGAAAATAATTAAAGCCCCTTTAAGAATTTTGGGGAATAAAATAGTGTGGAGGATTTGTCTTTCACACTATTTTTTTGTAAAAGGCCTTTTCTTTATTTAAAATATGAGCTAATAATTAGGTAAATATTGCTAGCTTTAGACCTGGCTATACAATAAAAATATTTCATAAAATTGTAGAAAAAGTGAGCTAAAAGCCTTTAAAAAGACTCTTGGATATTATATCCTTTTAGTATAGATTAATTATTTAATGGAGTTGAAAATGGATAAAGTAACTATAGTTGGAGTAGCTGGTGGATCAGCATCTGGCAAGAGCACAATTGTAAACATATTTAAGAATAAGTTTGCTAAGGATATAGTAGTTTTATGCCACGACTACTATTATAAGTCCCATTCAGAGCTACTATTTGAAGAGAGGACTAAATTAAATTATGACCATCCTAATGCATTTGATACTGATCAAATGATTAAAGATATAAAAAGGTTAAAAGAGGGTAAAGATATCCTGAGGCCAGTTTATGATTATACAATCCACGACAGGTCAACCGAGCAGGTATTGGTTAAGCCTAAGAAGGTCATCATAGTTGACGGGATTCTTGTTTTGGAGAACGAGGAGCTAAGAGATATGATGGACATCAAAATCTTTGTTGAAACTGATGATGATGAAAGATTGATCAGAAGAATTCAAAGAGATGTAGTTGAGAGGGGAAGATCCTTGCAATCTGTTATTGACCAATATAGGTCAACGGTTAAGCCTATGCATGAGCAATATGTGGCCCCATCAAAGAAATTTGCGGATTTGATTATTCCACATGGTGGTACAAATATTATTGCTATTAATATGATCATAGACAATCTCTCAAGAAAATTATATGAAGAATAGGGGGCGGTTATGAAATTTATAAGCACTGACAAGGCACCTTCTGCTATAGGTCCATATAGTCAAGCGACTGTGGTTAATGGCATGGTTTTTGTATCGGGGCAGATACCACTTGATCCAGAAAGTGGCAAATTAGAAACTGATATAGAGAAGGCTACTTTAAGAAGCCTAACCAATGTCCTGGCTATTGTAGAGGCAGCAGGGTCAAAATTAGAGGACATAGCCAAGGTTAATGTCTTTGTAAAGGACATCAATGATTTTGATAAGGTAAATGCGGTATACGCAGATTTCTTTAAAGACCACAAACCGGCTAGGGCACTTGTTCAAGTTTCGGTACTTCCTAAAAACGCGGTAATAGAAATCGAAGCCATTGCAAAAGCATAAGAAGACAATTAAACTTCTATTTAATTTATAAACAAATATTTATTTAATTTAACTAGATGAAATTTATAGGGGAACTAGAGAAAATTAAGAGAAAAAAGTCTAAAAATATTGATAAAATTTGCGAATATAAAAAAATAAATATTTATTATATTGGCAATGCAAACGGTTGAGTTATTGATATTTAGGGCTTTTGACGAAGTAAAGTATTTTTTATAAATGGCTTGATTTTTAATTATAAATGTAGTAATATGTAATTAAGTTAAATATGAACCTTGGTTCACATGAACCGAAGTTCATAAGAGTGGAAGGGGAATACAACCTTGTATGTAGGATAAATCTTAATACTTATTTAAGATTGTCCTTTAAGGTTGTATTCGAAGAATAAGGGGCTCAATAAATAAAATGTTGGAGGAAAAAGGATTTATGAACAACTATTTCGATTTTTACAAAAGCATGTATGACAACCAAAGAAAAATGATGGAAGATTTAAAGAAATTTACACCACAAGGAATTCCATCAAACTTCTCACCTGCAGACCTTATGAAACAATATGAAGAATTCATGAAGAATTCACAAGAGGCTTTCGGTAACGTAAATAAATTCTGGGAAGGACTTCCAAAATTCGGTTCTAACCCATTTGATGCATGGCAAAAGATGTTAGCTGACTTTAACCCAATGGAATTATCAAAGAAATTTGGTTTAGAAGAATCAAAGGTATTTGAAAAGATGCTTAATGCTAACAAGTTCTACCTATCAATGTACAATTTCTATGATGATCTTAAGAACCACTACGTTTCTCCAGCTCTTAACGAAATGGAAAAACTTACTCAAGAATCAATAGAAAACTTTGATAACATGTTTAGAGAATCAATGTTACCACTACTTCCAAACGAATTAAGACCATTATTTGAAAACCCATACAACTTAACTAAGACAGTTGTAGAAGTTACAAGTAATTTCTATGAACCATGGAAAGAAAGTCTACCAGAACTAAGTGAAGCTCTATTAAAGGCTCCACTATCTAAAGAAGAATTAACAAACTTCATCAACATCTGGAGAGAAAACTACAACCAAACAATTGGTGCTTTATTAAATACTCCAGCAGCTGGACTTAACAGAGAATTTATCGAACAACAAATGAAGGCTGTTGATGCAGCAGCAGACATGTTGTTAACAACTGTTGAATTCATGGGACAAATCTCAAATGTTACAGGTTTACAAGGTAAACTATCAATGGAAGAATGGTTAAAGGAACTTCAAGAATCTGCTGAACCAAAGACATTCAAGGAATTCTATGACTATTGGACAAAGAAGATTGAAGATGAACTAGTTAAATTCTTCTATACAGATGAATATGCTCAATTACTAGGAAGAATAGTTGAAGCAAGTGCAAGATATAAAGTTGAAACAAACAAATTAGCTGAAAGATATTTCGCTGATACAGTTCTTGTTACAAAAGGACAAATCGATAGCTTATATGAAACAGTTTACAAGCTAAAGAAAGAACTTAGAGCTCTTAAGAAAGAACAAGCAGCTAAAGAAACTAAAGAAACTGTAGAAGAAAAGGCTACTAAATAGACTAGGATTATCTAAGAGAGGAGCATAAAATGACTGAAATGACTGAAATGACTGATAAGATGTTAGAACAAAACGAAAAATACCTTGAAAAAATGAAAGAAACATTTGCTGACATGAACGCAGCTAATGAAAAGCTAATAAAAGGTATAGAAACTTTCATGAAGCTTGATGCAAGCGGAACAAATTCTACTGAAAGAGAACTTGTTTTTGAAATAGACAAAGTTAAATTATACCACTATGCAAAGAGAACTAGAACTCAAAACAAAATTCCAACATTAACAGTATATGCATTAGTAAACACTCCTGCAATGATGGATATTCAAGAAGATAAGTCATTCATAAAGAACCTTCTAGAAGGTGGAATGGATATCTACCTAATCGAATGGGGATACCCAACTCCAGAAGATAAGTTCTTAACTATGGAAGACTATATCCAAGGATATATCGACGCATGTGTTGAATTTATCAGAAAAGATAGAGGAGTTGACAAGGTTAACTTAATGGGAATCTGCCAAGGTGGTACTTTCTCAACAATTTATTCAGCATTAAACCCTGAAAAAGTTGCTAACCTAACTACAATTGTTACACCAATCGATTTCTCAACTGATGATGGATTACTATTCAAGTGGGGTCCATACCTAAACATCGACTTAATTACAGAAGCTTATGGTAATATTCCTGGAGACTTCATGAACGCAGGATTCTTAACATTAAGCCCTATCTCACTAATGATTAACAAGTATCTAAACTTGATTGATGATATGGAAGATGCAGCTGCAATGGCTAACTTCATGAGAATGGAAAAATGGATATTTGACTCACCAGATCAAGCAGGTGCTACAATAAAACAATTCGTTAACGATTTATATCGTGACAACAAGCTTATCAAGGGCGAATTAATGATTGGCGACCAAAAGGTTGACCTTAAGAAGATTAATATGCCACTATTAGTAGTTTACGCTACAAAGGATACTCAAGTACCAGTAGCTGCTGCTAAAGACCTTGAAAAGTATGTATCAAGCTTGGATAAAGAAACTCACGCTATCCAAACTGGTCATATCGGTATGTTCGTAAGTGGTAAATCAGCTAAACAAGTTGCTCCACTTATAGCAAACTGGACAAAAGAAAGATCAAAAAAATAATTGAATTAATTCAATAATTTTCATTTAGTTATTGGCGGAGACCAACTCCGCCTTTACCCCTATAATATAAATAGCCTACCAGTTTTTACTGGCAGGCTATTTTTTTCTTTTTTTATTTACGATTTCCTGAATGAAGCTAGACTGGTCACGGTCTTCACTTGCTAAATATTTAAGACTTAGTAGGTAGAGTTTTTTCTTAGCCCTAGTTATAGCAACGTAGAATAGCCTTCTCTCCTCTTCTAAAAGTCCAGTGTCTTGGTCTGCCTTTAGGGAGAAGGCAGATGGAAATTCTTCATCAACTAGGTCTATGAGAAAGACATTGTCAAATTCTAACCCCTTTGACCCATGAACGGTTGATAAAGTTATGGGTGCATCTTTAAGAGAATGAGATCTTTGCATTTTTTTTAGAATGGTTAGTTTGTCTTCAAATTCTCTTAGGCTAGTTAGACCTTCACTTATATTAAAGATTGTGTCTATTATCCTGTAAAATGTTACTATAGGGGTCTTGGTCCTCCTGGCTAGTTCCCTAAGGTAGTCTTTATAGCCCATCCTAAAGTAGATAGTATTAAAGGCCTTATCTAGAGGCATATTGGATATATGGCTTGTATAATAGTCTAGAAGCTCAATTTTTTCAGTGTAGAAGGAATTAATCCCCTGGCAGAGTTCAAGTCTTTTTATAACGTCATATGAGGGATCCATCATTTTTATTTCTCTGATAAAGTCCTTTTTAAAGTACATATTAAGCTTATAATAGACCCTTTCAAAACTCGTGACATCGTGGGTGTCCTTACAAAAACTGTAGATATCAATCAAATCTTTGATTATAAAATGCTGGTAAAAGGCAAGTTTGGAATCCCGGATATAAAAGTCGTCATCATCTTCAAGGGCATTGACAATATTTATTGCAGATAGGTTATTCCTATAAAGGATGGCAACATTTTCCCCCTTTTTAACCAGTTTTTTTGCTTCCTTTACTACATAGCTAGTCTGAATTTTAGATGTTTTTGCCCTTAGGATTTCAATTTTTTCTCCTTCATTATTAACCGTTTCAAGTTTCTTTTTATACCTTTGCTGGTTATTATTTATTAATTTATTTGATATATCCACAATCCTTCTTGTAGACCTATAGTTATGTTCCATTAGGTAGATTTGGGCATCAGGGTAATTTGATTTGAAGGATAAAAGCTGCCTAGAATCAGCCCCTCTAAAGCCGTAAATAGACTGGTCATCATCTGCCACGATAAAGAGATTATTTTCTGGCTTAGCCACAAGGGAAATAATCCTCATTTGGACAGGGGAAGAATCTTGTCCTTCATCTATCTGGATGTATCTAAACCTTTTTCGTAGCCCTTGTAAAATATCTTTATCTTCGAGCAATATCTTTAATGCTAGGACCAGCATATCGTCAAAGTCGATAAGGTCATGGTCACTTTTAAAATTTTCATAAAGAGAATAAATCTTCTCAAAATTTCTGATTGATTTGCCATAAAGCTTGAGATAATCCTTATAGTCAATTAGGCTATTTTTCAAGAATCCTGATACCCTAAAAAAGTCTTCAAGGTCTTCATCTGTTGCCCTGGTGGAGTTTACCTGGTAGAAAAAACTCTCTAAAAGTCTATATTTATTATATTTTTCTGATCCTTCTATTAAATTTACCCTTTTACCCTCTCTGCCAGCCTTCGCCCTGACAATCCCATAGGCAAAGGAGTGGATTGTAGAAAAGGTTAGGTTTGCCTGGTCATACTTGTTTCCATGCCTTCTCTCCATATCTAAGGCCTGGGCTTTAGAAAAGGTCATTGTTAGGATTGATTCTGCCTTTATACCTTGATTTAGCAGCCTTTGTGTCCTCTGCAAGAGGACGGTCGTCTTTCCAGAACCTGGTACTGCTAAGACAAGGGCAGGTCCCTTTATGTGATTAATCGCTTGTAGCTGTTGTTCTGAATATTTCATATGCACCTTCCTAATAGTATTTTACCTTATGGGAAATGCTTATACAAATCAGCTATAGGAAATCAATTAAAAATAATTAATAATTTAGGAAGTCTAATATTGAGAATTAATGATAAGCTATATCTACAATTATATTAATAATATTTAGGCCCTATCCAGGGTAGGGTCAGTAGGCATAAAAATGCGTACATTTTATAATTTGCTTTTAGCTTTTACTGGTTGCTAGATATGGTTTTTGGAGGATTAATGAAAAAAAGAGTTATGGTTGAAAAAAGGATTCCAAAATATTTTCATAGGGATGGAAATGGGGTCCACCTAGAGCTAAATAAGAAATACTTAGTAGATAAAGAAGGAAAAGTTTGTGAATATGAGGTTATAGGGGAGTTTAAGTCATTTTATCTAGTCCTGGTAGATGGAAAATATAAGACTACTATCAATAAGATAAGCGATGATTTTAATTCCATATAATATAATATACAATTTGACTAATATTTGACATCATATTATTAAGTTTTATTAGGAATACGAACGAAGTTTATAAGTATGCTAGTACCAAGTAGAATAGATGAAGAATATGATTACGATTAACTTCTGTTCAAAATGAACACAAGTAAATAAATAGATAGAGAAATAGATAGCCAAGCTATCTATTTTTTGTTTTAAATAAAAAATGAATTAAAAGAAATTGGAGGATAAATGAAGAAAAAATATTTTGATGATAGCTAAGAAAAATCTTGTCTGATAGAAAAAAATAAAAAGGAGGAAACAATGAAAAAAAGACAAATTACAAGAAGAATATTATCATTTATACTAGCCTTTATCATGGTACTAGGCTATGTAGGAGTAAGTGTAAGCCAGGCAACAAGCAATTTAGAAGTTAAAGACTTAATAGAAACAAA
>CAYFSL010000024.1:0-2304 GCA_964345835.1 uncultured Peptoniphilaceae bacterium | reverse complement strand
GCTGAAGCTTCAGAAACTGTTGAAAAAAATCAACCTCAGACAAAGCCTGAAGCTACAAAGTTAGAAGAAAAACTACCAGTAAAAGAAGATAAATCCAATTATCCACAAGACTGGGAGCATTTTCCCTTTGACTATGAAAAGTTCCTAGAGGACTTAGATAAGGGAATAATCTCAGGTAACTATGATGAAGTAGGTCCTAGTGATATATTAGATGCCAGAGCTTCTCTAGGAAGATCAACCTCATCAAGGGCGTCTGGTACAAGGTGGGTTAGAATACCAGGAATATATACTGGTACAAGGTCATATTTTACGCCAGCAGGATACCTTTACCAAAATGGCAACCTAGTCTTTTGTATAGAGCAAGGGGTAGATATATCAACGGGATTTAACGGATATTCTACTACAAAACTTGTACCTTATTTTGGCGCACAAAAGGCAAAAAAATTAGCCTTGATTGCACATTACGGATATCATACTAATTCTCATACTGACAGAAATTATGCTTTCACCCAAAGAATGTTATGGGAAACAATCCACCCCTCAAGATCCTTTATGTCAGGAACTTCCAATGCTAGCAAGACTAACCTTAATTCTTCATACAATACCTGGAAGAGCAATATACAACAACAGATAAATGCTTTCACAGTACCACCAAGCTTCGATGGACGTTCAGTATCACTTGAAACAGGGAAGACTGTGACCCTTACTGACAGTAGATATGGAGGTCAAGTATTAAGTAATTCAAAGGTATTGAATACCCCTAGCGGAGTGAAGGTGACAACCACTGGCTCTAAATTATCAATAAGCATAGATGAGAAGGTTACAAAACCCTTTACTCTTAGATTTGAAAAATATCCAAAGAGTTGGGCCCAAAGAAAGAGTACAGACTTGGTATATAGGAGTTCCCGTTACCAAGATCTATCAACAGTAGGAGTACCTGCTAATTTTGACCCAACAGGATACTCAGTAACTATCAACCCAGTAGTAAAGGGGTCATTAAACCTAATTAAAAGAGATGCTGAAACAAGAAGTCTACTAGCAGGGGCAAGCTTTGAAGTAAGAAACTCTAAGGGACAATTACTAAGATTTACTGGAACTCAAAACACTTTCTATACACCAACATCAAGCAGTCAAGGGCAAACAAGTGTATGGGTAGGTAGAGGAGAAGGAAATACAGGTATATTAAGACTTAGAAACCTACCCCTTGATACCTATACAATAAAAGAAGTATCTGCTCCATTAGGTCATGCCCTTGATAAAGAAAGCTTTAAGGTATCATTAAATAGTGATGAGACAAAAACTGTTGAAGTAAAGAATGAAAAAACAAGGGTCTTAATCTATAAATATGATGGAAAGACTAAGGAAGTCCTTCCAAACACTGAATTTATCTTAAAAGATGCAAATGGCAAGCTTGTTCCAATTACACCATCAGGAACATGGAACACCCCAGACCATAAATATGTTTACGATGAAAATCCACCAGCAGAACCAAGACATAATATGTTTGTAAAGAATGATGGATACCTTGTAATCGAAGGTCTACCAGTAGGGACATATAGGCTAATAGAGTCAAAGCCATTAGAAGGCTATAGGCAAATAAATGATAGATATTTTACAGTAACTGCCAATAACGATAGTAAACAACCGGTAAAAAGAATTGTAGCAAACTATCTAGACACTGGATCGGTATCAGTGGCTAAAATTGACTCCCGTACTAAAAAATACCTTGGAGGAGCTCATATAGAACTTTGGAAAGATGGAGATAGTAATCAAAAGGTTAATATGGTATTAAGACCAGACCAGGACTCTGATGCAGAAGAAAAAATCTATGATTATGTAGAAAAAGGTGGTCAATCCTTTATCTATACTACAGACAATGGCTTTGCAACAATAGAAAATCTCCCACAAGGAAAATACCGTCTAGTAGAAAGTAAAAAGCCAAGTGACCAATATGAAGATCCTAATGATGATCTTGCAGGAATCACTCCATCAGATAAGCTTCCAGAAGACTCTCCATACTGGATAAATGTAACTGAAAAGAAAAAATCAATAAACTTTTCCGTTTGGAACTACAAGAAAAATCCAGTAGTAAGAGTAAATAAGGTAGATGAAAAAGGAAGTCCATTAGAAGGAGCTATCTTAAATATCCTTGAAGATAATGGAGAAGATGGAGAAAGGCTAGTAGAAGAATTTACAAGTAAAGACACTTTCCATGAAGTTAAAAACCTAAAAAGGGGACAAAAATATATATTAAGGGAGATAAAAGCTCCAGATGGAAGGTTAGTAGCAAAAGATATAGCCTTT
>CAYFSL010000023.1:0-11237 GCA_964345835.1 uncultured Peptoniphilaceae bacterium | reverse complement strand
AAAGCCCCTTTTTTTATAGTTTTTTACTAAAGAAAGCAAATATAGTACAATAAAGTCATTAATATTAGGAGGTATTTATGGATAAACCTACATTAGTTATCATGGCGGCAGGAATGGGATCAAGATATGGTGGTCTAAAGCAAATCGACCCTGTCGATGAAGAGAACAATATAATAATGGACTTTTCAATTTATGATGCCAAAAAGGCTGGCTTTGAAAAGGTGATTTTTATAATAAAAAAAGAAAATGAAGCTGACTTTAGAAAGGCTATTGGCGACAGGCTGAAAGACCATATAGAAATTAAGTATGCCTTTCAAGATGTAAATGACTTGCCAGAAGGCTATGAAGTCCCAGAAGGGAGAACAAAACCCTGGGGAACTGCCCATGCAGTTTATACGGCAAGAGATGAGATAAAAGGACCATTTGCCGTAATAAATGCTGATGATTACTATGGACCAGAGGCATTTTCTAAGATTTATGACTTCCTGGTAGATAGTAAAGATGATGATAAGTACAGATACTGTATGGTAGGTTACAGGCTGGAAAACACTGTAACAGATAATGGGTCTGTTTCTAGAGGGGTATGTAGCTTAGATGAAGAGGATTATTTAGTAGACATAGTTGAGAGGACCAAGATTCAAAAGGTCAATGGGGCCATAGCCTATACGGAAGATGATGGAGAAAGCTGGCATGAGCTTGATGGAAAAACTCCAGTTTCCATGAATATGTGGGGATTTTCAAAGTCTTTTATCGGGGAGATTGGGAAGGGATTTCCCAAATTTTTAGATGAGGGGTTGAGAGTTAACCCTGAAAAGTGCGAATACTTCCTACCATCAGTAGTTTCTAATTTATTGGAAGAAGAAAAGGCTAGCGTAAAAGTCTTAAGAACAGATGATAAATGGTATGGAATAACCTATAAAGAGGATAAGGCGGTTATAGTTGAAGCTATTAAGGGCATGAAAGAAAGCGGGAGATATCCAAAGAAACTTTGGGAAGGTCAATAGTAAAAAAGTAACATGACTAGAAGAATAGGGCTATTAAGCCAGAAAGCTAGACAATAAGTCCTTGTTAAATTATAGATAATGTTATATAATTAACCCTATGTATATAGGGGGACAAATTATGAACAAAAATATTAGATACATCATATTAATGCTGTTAATATCCCTTCAAGGTGGCAATATAGCCCTAGCAATTAAGGCGGCTGTCGGAATATCGCCCTTGGATGCACTTAATCAAACGATTAGCGAGATAACAAGTATCAAGGTTGGAACAGCGGTTATGATCCTTAATTCAAGCCTAGTCTTTATGCAATATCTTTTGCTTAAGGATAAATTTACGGTCAGGCACCTATCCCAGTTGGCGGTAAGCTTCCTATTTGGATATATGATAAATGTCTTTCTTTATAGGATATTTTCCTTTGAAGTTACCTCATATTGGATTAACCTAGGTCTATTTTTATTGGGTACCTGCCTATCAGCTATTAACCTAGGAATTATCCTTAATATGAACCTGGTATCCTTTCCTGTTGAAGGTTTCTGTCAGGTCCTATCAAAAGTAAAAAAGCTTGACTTTGTCAAGGTAAGGCTGGGGGTCGACCTAATTAGTATAGTTATTTCTTTAGTTGCAGGCTTCGCTTTTAAACTTCCCTTGCTAGTCAGAGAGGGGACTCTTATAGGTGCAATTATATTTTCACCTTTACTAGGACTTTCTATGAAGGTTACAAAGCCTTATATGGAAAAATTAAATTTAGTTGAAGAAGTTAGTTATGAAGTATAATATGCTCATAACTAATTTTTTATTGTTTTAACAAGTATACTGCTTGATAAATTTGATATAATACTATAAGAGGAGGGGTAATATGGATTTTTTATACTATTTATTTTTAATATTTCCCATAACTATGGTAATAGTATTTATTTTCTTTAGGCAAAGTCTTGCTCCGGGTGTCGTATTTATTTTTAACATCCTGAATCTTGCCTTGTTAATACTTCACCTATACCACCAGAACAAGGAATTTATAATGGCTAATAGGTTAGTAAGGTACTTGGGGATCTTCTTATATGTAGGATTGATTTTAAGCCTGATAATATTTCCCTTATTCCTGTTATTTAACTTTTTATATAATGGTGTAGTAATAATAAAGAGGGAAGGTTTTAGCCCCAAAAACATGCTTTCCATTTTTATGCCCTTATTAGTTGTTCTTTATGTAATATTATGGGGAAAGTTTGGGTCTTCTCTTTATAACACTATTACAGGCATAATATATAATTATTTTGGACTTATTCTGCTTTATCTTATTCTAATTTCAACCGCCTATTTCTTTTCGAGTGGTTTTAACGTTCTTCATAAGAAGCCGAGAAATCTTGACTATATCATAGTCCTAGGAGCAGGTCTTATGGGGGATAGGGTTACTCCATTATTGAAAGGAAGAATAGACAAGTCAATTGAAGTTTTTAGGGTTAATGACAAGGCAAAATTGATAATGTCGGGTGGACAAGGACCAGACGAGCAAGTTTCTGAAGCCCAGGCCATGTTTGACTATGCCGTATCTAGAGGTGTCGATCCTGAAGACATAATAATGGAAGACAAGTCCACTAATACCAAGGAGAATCTAAGATTTTCAAAAAGACTAATCACTATTGAACAACCTAGAATAGCCATAGTATCATCCCAATACCACATCTTTAGGGCTTTGTTAATAGCTAATGAGATGGGGATAAAGGCCATTGGAATTGGTAAGAGGACAAAAAGATATTATGCAATTAATGCTTTTATTAGGGAGATTATAGGCTATATTTACCTATATAGAAAAAAACACCTAAGCTTTTTCTCCCTTCTATCCGCCCTTTACCTATTTTTAGTTATAATACTCAATATTTTGAAGCTTAATTCAATTACAATTTAGAGGTGGACAATGGATATAGTTAAGGATTTTGTTTTTACTGTTGCTGGTGATGAGGTTGATATCAACCTAAATCTTAGGGTCAATAAATTAATAGAAAAACTTCAGATTGCAAACGACATCGGTTGTAATGAAATGGGACTTACGGGAGACCTTTTCAAGGCTAAGGGGGTCGTCTGGATCCTACTAAATGATAAGATTATTTTTCATAGGGACCTACCTAGCCTGGGGGATGAAATCATCATTGAGACTAGGGCGACTGGGACCAGAGGTGCCAAATTTTTTAGGGAGGACCAGGTCTATTTGAAGGAAAAATCAGAAGAAAATCTAATCGCCACAAATGGTAGTGTCTGGATTATAGCGGACGAAAAGAGTCATAGACCTAAAAGACCAACCTATGTCATGGATAAAGAGGACCTGGATCAAGCATGCGATAGGTCAAGGACCTTTGCCAGGTCGATAAAGAACCTAGAAGAATTAGACGATTATTCAAATATGCCCAAAATATATGAATATAAAGTGTCCTATAGCGACCTAGACCACAACAGGCATTTTCACAATACCAACTATGTCAAGCTTGCCCTAGACGCCTACGCTTTTTATAAGCAGATTGATATTTCCAAGGAAAAAATTAAGATTGATGAGTTAAATATCAGCTACAAAAGGGAGGTATTTATCTTTGAAGACTTGGAGATTTTTTACAGGGAAGAAGGGGGATACTCATATTTTGAAGGACGAAAGAAAAATGGGGATACCAGCTTTATAATTGAAGCCTTAATCGGCCTAGAAAAAATATGAACCTAGAATGAACAAGAAAAAGACAACCACATCATGAATGGTTGTCTTTTGTTATATTTTCTTATCTTTTTTATTTTGTGTAAACATCCAGGTGGTTTCCATAGACCCCTCTATCGTAAACCTTACCCATATATCCAAATGGGGTAGGAACGACAGTTCCTTTAGGTCTACTATTGGCTATTACAATATAACCGTCCTTATCAGCTACAAAGCCACCAGCATTTACGTGCCTACCAGGAATCCTTAAGCCTTTTCCTGGAAGTACCCTTTGAGAATAGTAGGTATATTTGTAGCCATTCCACCTGATTATTCCTCTAAATCTTAAGTCTGATAGGGAATATTTTGCACTTGATGTCTTAGCAATCACTACAGGACGTTTTTTTGTCCCCTTCTCAACAATCCTATCTTTAGGACTTTTAACGACTTGTTGGCTCACAAGCTTTCTTGTCTTTCCGTCATTTCTAAAGACTGTTCTTTTAAGACCCTTAGAACCTGGATTAACTACCCTGCTTTGACCCACATACATGGAACTATTATTCCTTGTAACCGTTTTGTTGGGAATAGAGGATTCTACAAGCTCCCTAGTCCCTTGCTCAATAACTTGGTCAATAGGAGCCTTCTTAACTTCATTTGATACCTTCTTGTCTGATACAAGCTTACCATTTATGAAAGTCTTACTGAAGTTATTAACAAGGACTCCATCCTTGCCTTCTTGTTTAACCTTCTTGACTTTATAGGAAAGATTGTCATTGTAGTCAACTTTAGTCTTAAATTTGATGACTTCCTCTTTTTTATAATTTTCAGAGGTTACATAATCGATTTTAACTGAATCTCCATCTTCTAGGTCACTTGTAATTGAAGGGCTGATAATATCTCTGTCAGAAAGAAGGATGCCTTCTTCTTCTAGGAAATTTGCAACATTGTTGGCGTGAGTCTTAACTTTTAAGCTCTTGCCACCATTGACAAAGTTAATTATTTTTTTATTTTGTATGTCTATTTTCATGCCATCAACAAGATCTTCATTTAGATCATGGTTGATTTTAGCATTTTTTTCTAACTTATATCCATAGTCATTTAATACTTGAGAAACGCTTTTTGCGTTACTTTCTAGACTTATTGTCTGACTGTCGATTGATAGTTCAATGTTTTTAGGCTTTTGCGCTAAACTAACAGAACTTACTAAAGCTCCTATAGCTGCAATTGTTACACCCGCAGTCAGTGCTTTTTTTAATCCGTTATTTTCCATGATTCCTCCAAGCAATTTTTTCTCGAATGATTGAATAATACCCTGCTGGAAGGGGGATGTCAATTATTTTGTAATAATTTAGTAACTTTTACCTGGCGAAATATAAACTATACCCATATAAACCGCATGATTTCAATGGTTACACAAAAGTTACAAAAATAATTAAATTTATTTAATAAACTGTCTTTTTATGGTCTAAAGTGCTCTGTAAGCTAGATTATTACTAGCTTTGCAAGCATTTTCCTAAAAGTTACATAGCTGAGTAAAGCTATTAACTTTATCAATATGATAGGTTGAGAAGTTTATTTAATAGTAAAATGTATATTTTTAAAATTATAAAGGTTAGAATTAATTTTATTAATTTATACTTTAAAATATTTAATAAAATGCTATAATAAAATAAAGGAGATTGATATGACTAATAAAAATATAATTAATTGCCCAGTATGTAATGATAAATTGAAGATTAGTTCCTATGAATGTGACCATTGCGGGATTAGGATAGAAGGATCCTTCCAGCAGGATAAATTTGCTAGCCTAAGCCAGGATGACAAGGACTTTATAGAGTTATTTGTAAAAAAGAGGGGAAGCATTAAGGAGATAGAAAAAGAGCTTGGTATTTCTTATCCGACAGTTAGAAATAGGCTGGACCAAGTAATCGCCAACTTAGGCCATAAGGTAGACCCATCAAATTCTAGGATGGAGATACTACAGATGTTAGATAAGGGTGAGATAACCAGCGACCAGGCCAGGGATATGCTAGGACAAATAGGAAGGGGAGAATAATATGTCTGAAGAAAAAAAGATGATTTTAAATATGCTTAAGGAAGGCAAGATTACAGAAGAAGAGGCCCTGAAGTTATTAGAAGCTATTAAGGAACCTAATGACACAGACCATGAAGCTAGCTTTGATGAAGAATCTTTCGAAAGGAAGATGGAAGGATTTGCCAATAAATTCGCCAGCGGGGTCGAAAGTATAGTTAAAAAGACGGGACAAGCCTTAAGTAATATTAAGTTGGGCTATGACTTTGACGTAGATTTTGGAAATGGGAAGTCCTATAACTTGTCTAAGCTTAAGGCGGAAACTACGAGGGATTTTGACCATCAAATAACTTCTGAAGCCTATTCATTGAACATAATTAATAGGAATGGGGATATAATAATAAGAAGTAACCATGAGGACAAACTATATGTGCATGCCGATATAAAATATGACGATAAGTACATTGATGAAGACTTTAACTTTGTTGAATTTAGGGTAAATGACCATGAAATTATTATAGAGACGGTAAAAAACAAGTATAAGAAGCAGCCCTATAATGCGAATTTAACCATATCAATCCCACAAGATATGGACTTGTCAGAATTAACCATCCAAAATGTAAATGGCGATACAAATATCCTGGGTATTAAATCTAATAGGCTTATAGTAGAGGAAGTAAATGGGGACATAGGGGTCAAATTTTTTGAAGCAGACCTAGTCGACTTATCAAATGTAAACGGAGAAATCAAGCTTGAAGATTGTTCTAGCTCAACCAGTAAGCTTAATACTGTAAATGGAAATATCAATTTACTCTCTAACAATGATAAATTGAGCCTGGTTGAGGCGGATACCGTAAATGGAGATATCAAGCTAAGGTTACCAGAAGGTAGACCAATCCAGATAAACTGTTCTTCTCTATTGGATAACTTCAAGAATACCAAGCTTCCAGAAGCTTTTACAGTGGTAAAAAGGAAGACAAGGAGTCTTAAGGCCATGACCCACGACTATAGGGTGGATAGCGATGATAGGCTGGACCTTGAACTTTCAACCGTAAATGGCAAGATTTCTTTTAAATACTAATTTAATACCTATAAAAAGGTATTTTAAAGGCCCTGCAATAAATAGTTAGTCAGACTATTTATTGTAGAGCCTTTTTTAGCATATTTTTTGCAATATTTTTACTGAACAGGTGAGGTTAGGGTCTTCATTGTAGTCTTATAGGCCCTTGTCGCCCTCTTAAGTTCTTTGTCATTTAAGCTATTAGCCATTGGTCCTCCCTCCATATAGTCCTTGGCAAGGACTGGTTGGTGGAGAAAGCCACCCTTCTTATCCTTGGTTCTTTTTAACCAGATTGGATGGAATTTGACTTCTTTAAGTTCCCTTGTTTTTTCTTCAGGGTTTACATCAAATATTAGTTCTAGAACAACAGATTGTTCCACCCTATAATCCCCAATAGTTTCCTTAACCTGGTTGGAAATGAAGTTACCTATAGAATAAATGATGAAGCCCTTTCTACCATCTTCACAGGTATACCATTCAGAGGGTTGGACTACATGGGGGTGGTTGCCTAAGACAGCATCTGCTCCCCACTCAATCATATTTCTAGCAAGCTTGACGTATTCAGGCCTATTAGTTGCAGCGTACTCATCTCCCCAGTGGGGGTAGATTATTACTATATCAGCTCCCATTTCCCTGGCTTTTTCTATATCTTCTTTTATTCCTTCTCCTGTAGAATCAAGCCTATTTACACTCTTCTTTTTTTCCTCTGTATCCAACAAGAAGTCAAGGCCATTTAGACTATCTGTGTAGGCCAGGATGGACAATTTAACCCCATCCACATCGACCACTTTTATCTTGTCTTCTTCACTTTCTTGGGTACCAAAGTTGTCGATTTTCGCCTTGTTAATTTCTTTAATGGTTGTAAGAACACCCTCATATCTGCTATCAAGGGAGTGGTTGTTTGCTGTTGTTAACCCGTCAAAACCTACCCTTTTTAACTCCTCTATCAATTCCTTAGGGGAGTTAAAGGTAGGATAGCCACTATAGGTTCTTTTGGGGTTGTGGGTGCCCTCAAAGTTTGCGACAGTGTAGTCGGCATCCGCCATAAAATCCTTAATAAGGGCGTATTGGTCATCGAAGGCATAAGACTTACCATCGGCCTTTTTAGCATGCTTAATTAGGGGGCTATGGTAGAGGATGTCTCCTCCAGCCTTAATCCTGAACTCTCTTGAATTTTGGGTTTCTTGAGGAACCTTAGCTTGCTCTTGTGGTTTGCCTGTATCTCCAGGCTTTTCTGGGGTCTTCTTATTATCAGTTACATTCTTATTATTAGTGATATTTGAAGCGGGTTTTTCGGGTTTACTTGAAGACCTACCCGTAACATACTTATATGAGAAAAATATCAGGATAAGAGCTAGAAATACAAGGATTATCTTATTTTGCCTAGCCTTCCTTTTTTTTTCTCTCATTGCTAGCCTCTGTCTTTGTCGTTCGTTCATGATTCTTCCTTTCTGAAACAAAGTGAAATCTAAATATTTCCCTCGCCCAAGGTTAGCACCCATTAGTCAGGTCTAGCTATTGTCAACCTAGGAAATAATATCTTCGTATTTTTCAATGTTCTCAGCTCTTTTTTTAGCCATATGCTTTTGGTCAAGGGCTAGAAGAAAGACTGCCAGCACTATAAAAAAGCAGGCTATAAGCTTGGTTGTTCCAACTTTTTCCTTATATACTATCACACCAGCAACAATCGTTGCAATAGGCTCCAGGGTAGACATGACCGAAGTCATAGTGGTCCCGATATTTTTAATGGCCAACTGGGTAAAAAGGGTTCCCATAAAAGTAACCATAATAGATATGGAAAATATTAAAAACCAGCCCTTTGAACTAATCTTGGAAAATGCCATATTTCCCGTAAATAGGGTAATAAGGCCTACAAAAAAGGTTGAAATAAGGCAGGTGTAAAAGACGACCACCATGCTATCAAGTCTAAGGACTCCCGACTTGGCCAGGTAAACTATATAGTAGGCATAGCTAAGGCCTGATAGGATGGCAAGTCCAAGCCCTAAGTAGAGGTTGGAGCTTCCACCCTTTAGGTCTATAAACATAAGGACCCCCACAAGGGAGGATAGGATGGCAAGCCTCCTAACTTTGCTCATTTCCTCTTTAAACACAATGGCAGATAAGACCGCCACAATGGAAGGATAGATAAAGTGGATGCTTGTTGCCAGTCCAACTGGTATGTAGTTGTAGCTCATATACAAGACTATAAGTGATGTCGAAAGGCCCAGACAGGTTACAAGGCAGAGGTTTATAAAGTCTTCTTTAGTAATCCTTATCGAAATCCTCTTTACCAGTAAATATAAGAAAGCAATCGGAAGGACTAAAAAATTCCTACTAAAGACCATCATCAAGAAGTTGTTGCCCATGCTATAGCTTATAGCTATAAAGATAGGCGATACCCCATAGGAGATAGCCGAAATACAGGCGTAAAATATTCCTTTAACCTTGTTCATTACTTATACTTCTTTCTCTCAACTATTTTATCCCCCCTATAGTAGAGGTCAATTTCCGAGTACTGTCCATGGTAGATAGAAAGGATGTCATCCATGGAGTCAGACTTATTATCTAACCCAATAAATTCCTTATAGTCAAGGAAAAATAACTTCCCTTCATCATTGTCTTTAACCAGGTCGCCAGAAAAAGAATTAGCAGTATACAAGAGACCTACCAGCCTTTCCTCCCTATCATAGTCATACCAGACTATTTGACCATTGTATTCTAGGTCAGAAACATCTAGGTTGGTCTCTTCCTTAGCTTCTCTAATTGCTGAATCTATAAAGGACTCATAGTCTTCAACCTTGCCCCCTGGAAAGGTAAGCCCTTCCCAGCCATATTTTTTCACCTTATCTAGGACTAGGACCTTGTTACCATCAAAAATCCTAACCATATTCATCATTATTGTCTTCATAATTATCTCCAAAATTTTAATACAGAACCAGTATACCACACTTGTAAAATAAAAAGAGGATAAAAGGCTTGATAATGCTTTTACAGAAGCTAGTATGAAGAAATTCTAGCTCCTTTTATATTCCTCTATTTTAAGATAAGCTATATAATAAGATGAGTTATACTAATCAGCAATACCATAGCAATACTATATATAAGATACTTATTAAAATAAAGGAAGAAAAATGAAAGATATTTTAGAGTTAGAAATCATAGATTTAACAACTGAAGGAAAGGGGGTAGCTAAGAAAGACCAGCTCACCTATTTTGTTTCGGGGGCAAAGCTTGGGCAAAAAGTCCTTGCTAAGATGACGGACTATAAAAAGAATTACTGCCTGGCCGATACCCTGGAGGTCATAGAAGAAAGCCCCTTTATCCAAGAACCCCTATGCCCATATAGCAATATATGTGATGGCTGTAACTTTCAAGACCTTCAATATGAAAAGCAGGTTGATTTTAAGAAGTCCCTTATAATAAATTCCATTAACAGGATATCTAGGGAGAATCTAACCGATATCGCTTTTGAAAAGGCCCCTCAAAGGTATCACTATAGGAACAAGATTGAGCTTAAGGTGAGTCCCTTTGGCCACCTCTCATATTTTTCAAGAAAGACCAATGACCACTTAGCTATTAAGGAGTGCCTGATAGCAAACAAAAAAATAAATCAAATTATTTCCCTCCTTCAAGAAAAAATCTACACCCATGAGATAAGGGGCTATGATGCCAGGAAAAACTTTGGGAGCTTAAAAAGTGTGATGATCAGGGCTACAAAAAAAGACGAATCCATGGTTGTTTTGACCTTTAATGAAGAAAAAAACCTGGATTTATTTTACAAGGAGTTAGAGGATTCCAAGCTAATAGATAGCCTCTATATCTGTGTCAACTCCAAGAAAAACAACTACAAGATTACCAGACCCCGCCTGGTATTTGGAAGGGAAAAGATCCTAGAAACCATGGGGGACAAGAGCTTTTTCATTTCCCCTAAGTCATTTTTCCAGGTAAATACCGACCAGGCATATAAAATATATTCGGATGTCAAGGAGATAATTAAGGAAGTAAAGCCATCGCTTTTAATCGACCTATATAGTGGGATATCCACTACATCCATCATCCTATCCGACCAGGTCAAAAAGATTATATCGGTTGAAATCGTGCAAGATGCCGTAAAGGATGCCAAGGAAAATGCCAGCCTCAACAGGGCTACAAACATCGACTTCATCCAGGGAGATGCGGGTAGGGTAATTAACAAGCTAGACCTAAGCAGGGACAATACAATGCTTTTGGTAGACCCTCCAAGAAAGGGTCTAGACCCAAATATCATAGGGCTGATAGGAAAATCAGCCATCAGGCAAATAGCCTACATTTCCTGCAACCCATCAACCCTTGCAAGGGATATAAAAGAGTTTAAGAAATATGGCTTTAGCGTAGATAGGGTCAAGGGATATGACATGTTTGTAAACACTTTACACGTTGAGACGGTTGCCCTTTTATCCCACCAAGAGGTCGAGAAGACTATTTAC
>CAYFSL010000022.1:0-13005 GCA_964345835.1 uncultured Peptoniphilaceae bacterium | reverse complement strand
AGGATAAGGCGGGTCTTTGGACTGATGGTAGATACTTTACCCAAGCAGAAAGAGAATTGAAAAACTCTCCTTTTAAACTATATAGAATGGGCATAGATGAGGATTATATAGAGTTTATAAATGAGGAGGTAAGCGAATTTGGCAAGCTTGCCCTTGATGGTAAATGTATGTCCTTAGCATCCTACAACACCATGTCTGAAAGGCTTGGACAAAGGCTAATCCGTACAGACCTAGACTTTATTTCACAAATATGGACCCAGGATAGGCCAGAGCTACCAAAGGACAAAATCTTTATATTCGATGAAAAATATGCAGGCCAAAGTCTAGAGGAAAAACTTCAAATCCTAAGGGCCATGATGGAAAATAGGGGGGCTGACTATTTCTTTATAGGTGCCTGTGAAGATATATCCTACTTATTCAACCTGAGGGGTAATGATATAACAGCAACTCCTATCTTTATATCCTTTGCTTTAATCACAAGGGATAAAGCAAGCTTATTTATTGAGCCTGAAAAGATAGATGAAAAGACTTTAAACTATTTGAATGAAAGAAATGTAGATGTATATGATTATGACCATATATATACAAAAATGAATGAAATACCTGGTAAAAGTGTGGTTTACTTTGATCCAAATAGGACCAACGTATTAATTTACCAAAAACTAAACAGGAATGTCAGGATAAAGAAGGGGACAAATCTAACAACCCTTATGAAGGCATTAAAGAATAGGACTGAGATAGAAAATTTCAAAAAGGCCTATGATAAGGATGCAGTAGCCCTTGTCAAATTCTTTAACTGGGTGGAAACAGGGGTTGCAACAGGTAACATTGATGAAGTCCTTGCGGCAAATAAACTCCTAGATTTTAGGAAGGAACAAGAAGGATTTATTGAATTTTCCTTTGAAACAATTTCAGCCTACGGAGAAAATGCAGCCATGCCTCATTATGACCCCCACAAGGTGGTTCCTAAGACCTTAAAAGATAAGGGCCTATACCTAGTTGATAGCGGTGGCCAATATATGGATGGAACTACAGACATAACAAGGGTCATCGCCCTTGGAGACTTAAGCAAAGAAGAAAAGCTCCATTATACACTGACTTTAAAAGCCCATATAGCTGCTATGACTGCAAGATTTATGAAGGGGACAACTGGAATGTACCTGGACTCAATTTGCAGGTACCCTATGAACAAGTATGGTCTAGATTTTAACCATGGTACAGGCCACGGGGTTGGTTTTGTCTTGGGAGTTCATGAAGGACCAATGAGCATAAGTAAGAGGGATGGTGGAGTTCCTCTAGAAGAAGGGATGGTATTTTCAATAGAGCCAGGCATCTATATTGAGGGCAGCCATGGAATCAGGATTGAAAATATTGTCCATGTGGTTAAGTCAGAATATGAAGGCTTTTATGAGCTAGAGCCATTTTCCTATGTACCTATAGACACAAGGCCTATAGAACCATCAATAATGGAAAAATGGGAGATAGACTGGTTAAATAGCTACCACCAAGAGTGTAGAAGAAGGTTAAAAGACAGGTTAGACGAAGCCAGCCTTGAATATATGATGAAGATGACAAGAGCCATATAATGAAAGACTTTAAGTATGAGCTAAGTAGGCTTCCCAAATCTCCGGGAGTCTACCTAATGAAGGACAAGGAAGGGACCATCATATATGTAGGTAAGGCAAAGAACCTAAAAAACAGGGTTAGGTCATATTTCCAAAAAGATAGCAACAAATCTATGAAGGTCATAAAAATGGTCGAAAAGATTGACAGCTTTGAATATATAATAGTGGAAAATGAGCTAGAGGCCTTGGTCTTAGAGTCCAATTTTATCAAGGAACACAAGCCCCACTACAATATCCTGCTTAGGGATGACAAACAATATCCCTATATTATGGTGACAAATGAGAAATTTCCTAGAATCATGAAGGTTAGACAGGTAAAGAATGATAAAAATTTCTACTTTGGCCCCTATCCAAATGCTTATGCTGTTAATGATACTATAGATATCCTGCAAGGGATTTTCAAAATTAGGACTTGCAATCTTAATTTTGATAAGGGGGCAAGGCTTAAAAGGCCCTGCCTCAATTATTTCATCGGGAGATGCCCAGCTCCTTGTGTCGGCAAGGCTTCTGAAGATGACTATAATAAGAATATAGACAAGGTTAAAAGCTTTCTGAAAGGAGGGCAGGAAGAAATCACCTCCTATCTAAAAGACCAGATGCTTTTTCAGTCACAAAAGCTGAATTTTGAAAAAGCGGCAGAATATAGGGACTACATCAAGTCGATTGAAAGTCTGATGGAAAGGCAGAGGGTAACCAATGTAAATGGGGTTAATCTCGATATTTTAGCCATGTATAAAAAGGAGAAATTCGTTTGCATTCAGGTCTATTTCATGAGGGATGGCAAGCTGGTAGACAGGGAACACTTCATAATGGATGACAATTGGGATGAAGACAATAAGGAAATTATGACTTCATTTTTCAAGCAATTCTACCTGGATACCACCTATGTACCGGGACAAATTTTAGTTGATACAAGTCCTGATGACAAGGAAGGATTGGAAGAACTTTTAAGGGGGAAGATGGCTAGAAAGGTATCGATTCATAAACCTCTTAGAGGCGAAAAGCTATCCTTGGTTAAGATGGCCCAGGAAAATGCTAAGAAAATGTTAGAAGAATTTCTCAAAAAAAGGGACTACAGGGAGAAAAATAAAAACCTTGGCCTAAAGAATTTGGAAAAAGTTCTAGGAATACCTTCTATTGATAGGATTGAGGCCTATGACATATCAAACACATCAGGGGTTAATTCTGTTGGATCTATGGTGGTCTACCTATCAGGAAGGAAGGCAAAGAAAGAATATAGGAAGTTTAGGATAAAGGACGTACAGGGACCAGATGACTACGCCTCCATGGAAGAAGTCTTAAGGAGGAGGTTTAAAAGGTATTTTTCCTCCGATAATAGGTCTTCAGGCTTTGGACAAAGACCCGACCTTATAATAATGGATGGGGGTATGGGCCACGTTAACCTGGCTAGAAAGGTCCTGGATGACTTTGGACTAGACATAGAGATCGTAGGCCTAGCTAAAGATGATAAGCATAGGACCGATGCCCTAGTCTACAGTAATATAGAAAAAAAATTGGAGAGAAATTCTGCAATTTATAGGTTCCTATATGACATTCAAGAAGAGGTTCACAGGTTTGCCCTAGACTATCATAATAGTCTAAGAAAATCTTCAATAACTAGTAGTGAGCTTTTGAATATAAAGGGAATAGGAAAGAGGAGGATGGAGACCCTATACAAGCACTTTAAGACCAGTCAAAATATTAAAAGGGCCAGTATAGAAGATCTTGAAGCCTGCCCTGGAATTAGTCCAGCCCTAGCTCAGGAAATATATGAATACTTTAGGAGGAAAGCATGAAAAAAGAAATCTATTTACATGAATTAGCTGAAGAAATAGGGCTAACAGCCACGACTAAAAGTTCGGACTATATGGATATTAAAATAACCAATAAAAACGTAAATAGACCAGGCCTTCAACTCACAGGTTACCTAGATGAATTTCCCAAAAAGCGAATTCAAATCATAGGTAATGTTGAGTATAGTTACTATATGTCCCTGGACCCGAAAACACGATATGAGAGATTAAGGTGGATATTTTCATATGATATTCCCTGCATAATCTTTTCATATGACAGGTTCGTTACAGACGATATAATAGACCTAGCTAATTATTATAATAAGACTATTTTCAGGTCTTCCTATGCAACAACCAAGCTTATAGCTAAGATTAACTCTGTTCTTGAAAAATATTTTGCAGAGGAAGTGACGGTTCATGCAGGCCTTCTGGAGGTATTTGGTTCAGGGGTCTTGATAATGGGGAAATCCTCTGTTGGAAAGTCAGAAACGGGTCTTGACCTTATTACGAGAGGACACAGGCTAGTAGCTGATGATGTCGTTGATATAAGAAAAATTGACGATAAACTATATGGAAGTTCTCCCGAAAATATCAGACACTTTATGGAAATAAGGGGGATAGGAATCCTGGATATCCGAAGGCTATACGGAACGGGGTCTGTTAAGACCGAAACTAGGATTGACCTAGTGATAATCCTTGAAGACTGGGACGAAAAAAAGGAATATGATAGGCTTGGCCTTGATGAAGACTATGCTGAAATCCTAGATGTTAAGATCCCTAAACTGATAGTTCCTACAAGACCAGGAAGAAATATTGCCATGATAATAGAGGTAGCCACAAGAAACAATAGGCAAAAGGCTCTAGGGTATAATTCGGCGGTTGAATTGACCAATAGGTTATTTAATGAGCTTAATCCTGATAAGGAAAGACCTTATTAGATGATAAATAATATATCGATAGATAATTTAAAATAAGAAGGGAGGGACTTATGTTATTAGAATTTAGAGGTAAGAAACCACAAATTCATGAAGATACATGGATTGCACCTAATGCGGTAGTTACGGGTGATGTTACTATGGAGGAAGGCTCATCAGTATTTTTTAGTGCTACAGTAAGAGCTGAATTCCAATCAGTTAGGATAGGAAAGTATACTAATATCCAAGACAACTCTGTATTACACGTTGCGGAAGAATTCCCATTAGAAATTGGTGAATATACAACAATTGGCCACAGTGTGACCCTTCATAGCTGTAAGATAGGTAATAATGTAGTAATCGGGATGGGAGCGGTAATCCTTGACGGGGCAGAAATAGGCGATAATACTATTGTTGGAGCCTTTGCCCTAGTAACATCTGGCAAGAAAATCCCAGCAAATTCACTTGTTATCGGTAGCCCAGGTAAGGTTGTAAGACAGCTTACTGATGAAGAAATTAAAACTAACAAGCACAATGCGGAAGTATATGTTGAAAATGCTAGGACATATAAGGCGGAAGTAGCTAAGCTATAAAAGGCCAACAGATAAACTTGTTTAAGCAGAAAGTAAAAATTTAAGTAGAAAAATGGAGCAGCTAGGCCTGCTCTATTTATTTTGCTATTTTCATTAAAGAGTGTTTTTAGTATATAAATTTCCCAATAGTGAATATAATTCTAATTTTGAATGTGTTTCCATAATAAACCACTAAAGAAAGCTAAATTCCTTGTAATGTTTATTCAAATACAATAAGTTTATGCAGTAGTTATCGAATAATTATTAGAAAAGTAGTTTTATGAGGCGGGAATGTAATAAAGGTTATTGATAACCAATACATGGAAAAGTAATGAATTTAGATAATAAAAACCTGTAAATTTAATAGTATAGTCAAATATAATTATCATTTAATAGCTAAATAATTAAATTATTGAAAAAATTAAGAGATAAAATTGTAAAAAATGTTCAAAAAAACCCATTTTATTAGCTTTTCATTGACTATAATAGTTTATAATTATATAATTTATCTAGTTAGTAGTTTAATAACTAACAATAAAAGGAGGAAATTATGGCAAGATTAATGAAAACGATGGATGGTAATACAGCTGCCGCCCATGTTGCTTATGCATTTTCAGAAGTAGCAGCAATTTATCCAATTACCCCATCATCCAATATGGCCGAATATGTAGACGAATGGTCTGCACATGGTAGAAAAAATGTGTTTGGACAAACAGTAGACGTAGTAGAGATGCAATCAGAAGCAGGAGCTGCAGGAGCAGTTCACGGTTCCTTAGTAGCAGGAGCATTAACTAGTACATATACAGCATCTCAAGGTTTATTACTAATGATTCCTAACATGTATAAGATCGCAGGTGAAAGACTACCGGGAGTATTCCACGTTGCAGCTAGAGCCTTGGCATCCCATGCCCTTTCAATATATGGGGACCACCAAGACGTTATGGCGGCAAGAGCAACTGGTTTTTGTATGCTAGCATCTAACTCTGTTCAAGAAGCTATGGACTTGGCTGCAGTTGCCCACCTATCCGCTATTAAGGGTAGACTTCCATTTGTTCATTTCTTTGACGGATTTAGGACATCACACGAAATTCAAAAAATCGAAGTTTGGGATTATGATGAACTTGCTGAAATGGTTGACCATGAAGCGGTTAAGGCATTCAGAGACAATTCTTTAAACCCATCAAGACCAAAGACAATGGGTACTGCCCAAGGTCCTGATATTTATTTCCAAGCAGTTGAAGCTTCTAACCAAGCATATGTAGATATGGTTGGAATTGCTGAAGGATATTTCAAGGAAGTATCTAGAAGAACAGGAAGAGATTATTCTCTATTCAACTACTATGGAGCACCAGATGCAGACAGGATTATAGTTGCTATGGGTTCTGTATGCGAGACTACAGAAGAAGTAGTAGACAGGCTAAATGTAAGAGGAGAAAAGGTAGGTTTAGTTAAAGTTAGACTATTTAGACCATTCTCAGCTGAACATTTCTTAAAGGTAGTTCCAGAAACTGTTAAAAAGATTGCCGTTTTAGATAGGACAAAAGAAAAGGGTTCAGCTGGTGAACCACTTTACTTAGATATTAAAAATGTTTACTTCGGCAAGGAAGATGCACCACTTGTAATTGGTGGTAGGTATGGTTTAGGTTCTAAAGATACAACTCCTACAGATGTTAAGTCTGTATTTGATAACCTTAAAGAAGACCAACCTAAGGATAGGTTTACAATTAGTATAAAAGATGATGTTACTAACACATCACTAGATATAAAAGAAGAAATTAGGATAGTTGAACAAGGAACTACAAGATGTAAATTCTGGGGCTTTGGTTCTGACGGAACAGTTGGTGCCAACAAACAAGCTATCAAGATAATTGGTGATAATACAGATATGTATGCCCAAGGTTACTTTGACTATGACTCAAAGAAGTCTGGTGGTTTAACAGTTTCTCACTTAAGATTTGGTAAAAACCCAATTAGGTCAACCTACTTACTTGATGAAGCTGACTTTATCTCATGTTCAAAGCAATCCTATGTTTATAGCTATGACCTAGTAAAAGGATTGAAGAAGGGTGGTACCTTCCTACTAAATACAATCTGGTCAGAAGAAGAGTTAGAAGAACATATCCCTGGCAAGATGAAGAGATATATTGCAGATAATGATATCAAATTCTATATTATCAACGCTTCAAAAATAGCTGAAGAAATCGGACTTGGTAACAGGACAAATATGGTTATCCAATCAGCCTTCTTTAGACTAGCAAAAGTTCTTGACCTAGACCTAGCTAAGAAACTATTAAAAGACTCAATAGACGACACTTACGGCAAGAAGGGGGACAAGATCCTTGAAATGAACTATGCTGCAGTTGATGCTGGTATTAATGCTTTAGTTGAAGTAAAGGTTCCAGAATCTTGGAAGAATGCAGAAATAGAAGAAGTTGACCAATCAAGTCTTCCAGAATTTGTAAGCAAAGTTGTTATTCCAATGGTTAAACAAGAAGGTAACTCTCTACCAGTTTCTACTTTTGTCGGAATAGAAAATGGTGAATTTGAAGCAGGTACTTCCGCTTACGAAAAGAGAGATATAGCTCTTCATGTACCAGAATGGCAAATAGATAATTGTATCCAATGTAACCAATGTGCTTATGTATGTCCTCACGCAGTAATTAGACCTTTCTTATTAAATGAAGAAGACAGGGCTAACGCTCCTGAAGGCTTTGTATCAAAGAAGGCTGTAGGCAAGGGCTTAGAAGACTATACATTTAGGATTCAAGTATCAACACAAGACTGTACAGGCTGTGGTAACTGTGCCGATGTTTGTCCTGCTAAGAACAAGGCTCTAATAATGAAGCCTTTTGCAGAACAATATGAAAATCAAAAAGATAACTGGTATTATGCTCACGAAAAGGTTGGCTACAAGTCAGACTTAATGCCTACAACAACAGTTAAAGGATCACAATTTAAGCAACCATTGCTTGAATTCTCAGGAGCATGTGCTGGTTGTGGTGAAACACCTTACGCAAGGCTAATTACCCAATTATTTGGTGAAAGAATGTTAATAGCAAACGCTACTGGTTGTTCATCAATCTGGGGTGGATCTGCACCATCAACTCCATACACTTGTAACGCTGACGGAGAAGGCCCATCATGGGGTAACTCATTATTCGAAGACGCTGCAGAATATGGATTTGGTATGCACCTAGCTACAAAGAAGACAAAGGAAAGAGTTGGTAACCTAATGCAAGAATTCCTTGACCTTGGTATAGAGTCACCACTTAATGACCTATTTAAGGCTTGGATAGAAGGACAAGATGACTATGGAAAGTCTAAGGCAGCAACTGTAGAAATCCTTAAGGCTTCTGAAGGATATAAGTCAGGTAATTCAAAGGCGGATGCTCTTGTAAAAGAAATTGTAGACCTAAAGGATTATATGGTTAAGAAATCAGTTTGGATATTTGGTGGTGACGGTTGGTCATACGATATCGGCTTTGGTGGATTAGACCACGTAATGGCTTCTGGTGAAGATATAAATGTATTAGTATTTGATACTGAAGTTTACTCAAATACAGGTGGACAATCATCTAAGGCTACTCCTTTATCAGCTGTCGCAAAATTCGCTGCATCTGGTAAGAAGATAAGGAAGAAAGACCTTGGTTTGATGATGTCAACTTATGGATATGTATATGTAGCTCAAGTTGCCCTAGGAGCAAATCAAAATCAATTGATTAAGACCCTAGTTGAAGCTGAAAGCTATAATGGACCTTCACTTGTAATTGCCTATGCCCCATGTATCAACCATGGTTTGAAGTCAGGTATGGGTAAGTCAGTTGCCAGAGAAAAGGCTGCTGTTGAAGCAGGTTATTGGCACCTATATAGGTATGACCCAAGAAGGGCTGAAAATGGAGAAAATCCATTTATCCTAGACTCAAAAGAACCAACTGCTTCCTTCCAAGAATTCCTTCAAGGAGAAGTAAGATATTCATCATTAGAAAGATCATTCCCAGAAATAGCTAAGGAACTATATGCTGAAGCTGAACAAGCTGCTAAGGATAGGTATCAAAGCTACAAGAGAATGGCTGAGATGAAATACTAATAGAATAATAGAATAGATTTAACTATCTGTAGTTAGATAGTTTTATAAAGGGCTTGCTGATGGACATTATTGACCCAGGGCAAGCCCTTAAATTTTAAATCAAAATCCCATTCCAAAGCAATTTATTATTGGCAAATAAAAACCCTCAAGAGCTTATTATTTCAGACCTTGAGGGTTTTGTTTTTTAAAAGATATTAAATTTTAAATTAACTGTGAATATTATAATTCGTTAGTCGCTTAGCTTATTTATTATTTCTTATCCCCTTGCTGTTTTTCTTTTTTATCAACATAGACAAGGTTTTTCTAACTTCAGGGATTCTCATGAATAATATGATTATTCCATAGACCACCATAGATACAAAAATTGAAAGGAAGAATGGAACTAACCTTCCGTGTCCTGAAAAAAGATCATAGGTTAGCTTGGTGAAGATACCCATAATCAAGCTGGCGACAACAATCTTTATATTGCTAATTATAAATCCCTTGAGGCTGATTTTTCCATATTTTTTCCTAAATAAATAGATGACAACTACTGCACCTACAAAAGAAGATATAGATGTAGCAAGGGCTAAGCCTGCAATTCCCATAAATTTAGATAGGATTATGGAAAGCACCACATTAACTGATTGCTGGATTACTGAAACCCAAACAGGGGTCATGATATTTCTCTGGGCAAAAAACCCCCTTACCATGAGGTCAGTTATGGTAGATCCATACAAGGATGGCAGGTAATAAAACAAGGCCATGGCCGTAATGTTCGTTGATTCGGCATCAAAGTTGACCCTCTCTAGTATCAGAGATACGGTTGGCTTAGATAAAATCATAAGTCCCACCATTGAAGGAATAACTAAAAGCTGACCAAATATTACGCTTTGCATAAGAGTCTTTTTTAATAGCCTATTTTTATTCTCAGCAGCATAAGCTGAAATTTTTGGATACATGGCAGTAGCTATTGAGACAACAATTACTCCAGATATAAGCTGAAGAATTAGGATAGAATACCTCAAGGATGATACTGCTCCATGGGACCCCTTATCTATAAGACTTGCTAAACTCTGGTCTACAATTGTACCCAAATCGACAGATGCAATGGACAAGATAATCGGTATTGACATCTTAATCATGAGCTTGATATTAGGGTCAGACAAGTCCATTATAAACTTATGCTTGTAATTATTTTTTCTTAGGGTACGGGGGAATAGGACATACTTGAAGATGTCTGCAGCCACGTAACCATAAGCTATAATAAAAAAGTTATTCAATTTATAGGCGATGACAAAGGTGAAAATATGAAAGATATTCATAAATACACCTGTCAAGGCAGGTATTGTAAAGCTACCCTTTAAATTCAGGTAGGCAATATATACAGAAGAAACCACACTTGTAAGGGTGGCTAATGAGATTATCCTGGTAAATTGGACCGTTAGTTTAGCCTTATTAGGTGAATATCCCGCCGCAAATAGCTTAACCATAAATGGCGCTAAAAGATAAATCAACCCTATAACCAAAATGGACACTATTACTAGGATATTCGCTAGGTTGGAGGTGTATCTATCGGCCTCCTTAACCCCTTTCTCATGCTTGACCTTATTATAAATAGGTATAAAACTGGTGCCTACTCCGGCTAAAATAAAACCGAAAATTGTATAGGGAATATTGGCTGCAGTAGAATACACATCCGCTAAAGCACTAGTTCCCAGGTATGCAGAGGTAAAAACCTCTCTTAATAAGCCTGTTAATTTTGAAAAGATGGTTATTACCATCAAAATTATCGTTGCAGAACCCATAAAAATCTCCTTATAACTCTGAATATTATACCATAAAAGCTATGACTTGGGCTTGCAAAATCAAATAAATGCAAAAACTCTTTTTTGGAGAAGAAAATAAAAAGGGAGGATTAACAAAACCTTTAGATTTTGACAATCTTCCCTTAGATATCCTAACACACAAGTGCATTGAGATATTACTATAAAATTTTAATTAATTTAGATTAGAATTTCTTAGCAAATTCGTATATAGTCTTAACAGGAATTCCTGAAGCACCAGCTGGATAGTAGCCCCAACCATCATTGAAGTATGCAGGACCAGCTATATCTAGGTGGGCCCATGGTTTATTTTCGATGAAGTGTTCTAGGAATAGACCTGCAGTGATAGAACCTGCTCCACCAGTAGTGGAATTTTTTAGGTCGCCGAATTTACCCTTAATTTGTTCTCTGTGGCAGTCAAATACATCAAACCTATGGATATTTTCACAAGCTATCTTTGAGCTTTCAAGGATTAGGTTGGCTACAGAATCGTCATTAGACACCATACCAGATACCTTTTCACCAAGGGCAACAACACAAGCCCCTGTTAGGGTAGCAAGGTCAATAATAGCCTTTGAGTTAAGCTTAGTAGCCGCATAGTATAGGGAATCAGCAAGGGTAACCCTTCCTTCGGCATCAGTGTTACCAATTTCTATAGTAGACCCCTTCATAGATGAGATAATATCCCCATTCTTGTAGGCTTCTCCAGAAATCATGTTTTCACAAGCGGCAATTACACCGACAACATTTTTTTGAACCTTATTTTTTTCAAGGGCATAAAGGGCGCCGATTACAGATCCCGCTCCACCCATATCACACTTCATTGTAACCATACCACTTGCTGGCTTGATAGCATATCCACCACTATCATAGGTAAGTCCTTTTCCAACGAAAGTTAGGTGGTCCTTGCTATCTTTTAAAGGCATATACTTCATTATAATAAATCTTGGTTCTTTTGCTGACCCCCTAGCAACTTCTAGGAAGGCCTTCATATTAAGGGCTTCAATTTGCTTCTTATCAAGAATTTCAACCTCAACATCTGTTCCTTTAAATAGGTCTTCAACCTTTTTTGCCAGACTTTCAGGATATAAGTCATTAGCTGGTAGGTTTACCAAGCCTCTTGTAACATTTACACCAGCGATAAGATTTTTGATTTCTTTAAATCTTTCTAGGAAATTTTCATCCGCATCCAGGGAAATGCTAAACTCATAGTCATCTTCAGCATCAGTCTTATATTCTTGCCACTTATACTCTTCTTGTAAAAAACCCTCTAGGAACTTTAGTAATTTATCCTCGTCCTTATTAAATGGTTTTTGTAATTTTAACTTGAATTCTTTTAGGTTAAGCTTCCTTAGTTCTTTAGCAAGTGCATGACCATAAGATATAAGTTTATCGTTGGTAATTTCTTCTGAGTCGCCAAGACCATACCATACCTTGCCAGAACCTTCTAGGTCAAGGCTTGTATAAATCGATTTAGCCTTACCCTCAAAAAGTCCGTTGTCATATAGTTTTTGCCTTTTTTCGCACCTGTCCAAGTCTTGGAAAATGCCTACAACTTTTAGTCCTTTATCTTCATTTATTAAAAGCTTCATAAGTCCTCCTCTTTTATCTATTTATTTTAGGTATTTTTTCTAACCTATGATAAATTATATCATAATGTGTTAGCAAATACATTTTGCAAATATCGATTTACCTCTAATTTAAGTGACTTTTATTTCTTTTTAAGTGATTATATGACATATTTTTTTAACTAGATAAGCTAATAATGTAAATTGATAGAGTGGATTTCTTTATCTTAAAGCTACATTAAATTTCAGGGGTTTATTTTGGAGGAATTATGAACGGAGTTATATTACAAGGGTTTGAATGGTATTTACCAGATGATGGTAAGCATTTTGAGAGGATAAAAAACGAACTTCCATTTTTGAAAGAAATGGGTTTTTCAGCAATCTGGCTGCCGCCAATATGTAAGGGGACAGGAACTTCAGATGTAGGATACGGGGTTTATGATCTTTATGACCTTGGTGAATTCGACCAAAAAGGTTCTGTTAGGACCAAGTATGGGGACAAGGGGCAATTAATAGACTTAATTGAAAGTAGTCATAAGCATGGGATTGGAATTTATGCAGATGTGGTTCTTAACCACAAGGCTGGAGCTGACGAAAGTCAGAAATTTCAAGCCATTGAGGTAGATGTTAATGATAGGAAT
>CAYFSL010000021.1:0-14255 GCA_964345835.1 uncultured Peptoniphilaceae bacterium | reverse complement strand
AAAGACTAAGGACCAATACAAAAGTACAATAAACAGTGTTGGAGAAGAAAAATCACCAGATCCATATGACAAAGAACCATAAAAACAGGTCCCCGTCCAAGACGAAGACCTGCCAATAATCATATATTCTTATATTCCTAATTTTAACCAGAATTACTTATCCTTGAAAGGGATTTTATGAAATCCTCTTTTCTATTTTTTCTTTAGCAAGCTTGATAAAGTCTTCTACCGGCATTTCATGGGTTTCTTTCTCCCCATACCTTCTGACAGATACAAGCCCTTCTTCTAATTCCTTATCACCAAAAACTAATTGGTAAGGAATCTTTGACACCTGGGACTCCCTAATCTTTTTGCCCATCTTTTCGTCCCTATCGTCAAGCTTAACCCTCAAGCCACTTTCAAGCATTCTTTCATATATTTTTTCAACCCTTTCTAGGTGGTGGTCAAGGCTAACAGGGATTAGGGTAGCTTGAACTGGAGCTAGCCACAATGGGAAATTACCAGCATAGTGCTCAATCAAGATTCCAAGGAACCTTTCCATAGATCCATAAAGGGCCCTATGAACCATGACTGGTCTTTTCTTTTCGTTATTCTCGTCAATATAGGTTAGGTTGAACCTTTCAGGCATTTGGAAGTCTAGCTGGATAGTTCCGCATTGCCAAGCCCTTCCCATAGAGTCGAATAATTGGATGTCTATCTTAGGTCCATAGAAGGCTCCGTCTCCTTCATTGATCGTATAGTCTACCCCCATTGACTCAACAGCCTCTTTAAGGGCTTCAATAGCCCTATCCCAATCTTCCTTAGATCCCATTGAGTCCTCAGGTTGGGTGGAAATAAACACCTTATATTTGAATCCGAATACTGAATAAATCTCATCAGCCAGCCTCATTACCCCAGTTATTTCTTCCTTTATTTGGGATGGAAGCATAAATATGTGGGCGTCATCTTGGGTGAAGGCTCTTACCCTAAATAGGCCATGTAGGGCTCCTGAAAGCTCGTGTCTATGGACAAAGCCAAGTTCACAAAGTCTTATTGGAAGCTCCTTATAGCTGTGGGGCTTTGAATTATATACCAGCATGGATCCTGGACAGTTCATAGGCTTAATAGCATAGTCCTCATCATCTATTTTTGTAAAATACATGTTGTCCTTATAGTGGTCCCAGTGACCAGAGGTCATCCAAAGGTCCCTATTTAGGATTAGAGGAGTCTTGATTTCTCCATAGCCTTCCCTAATGTGGAGTTGTCTCCAATACTCTTCTAGCTCATTTTTTATAATCATGCCATTAGGTAGGTAGAAAGGAAATCCTGGTCCTTCATCCTTTAATAGGAATAGGTCTAACTCCTTGCCTAACTTCCTATGGTCTCTTTTTTTTGCTTCTTCAACAAAAGCAAGGTATTCATCAAGCTCTTTTTGCTTTTCAAAGGAAATCCCATAAATCCTTTGAAGCATCTTGTTATCACTGTTGCCCCTCCAGTAGGCACCCGCAATTGTAGTAAGCTTTACTGCCTTTATTTTCTTGGTCTCATAAAGGTGGGGTCCCCTACATAGGTCTACGAAATCTCCCAGCTTATATAGGCTTATTGGAGTGTCTTCATCTAGGTCATTTATCAATTCTACCTTGTAGATATCCC
Source organism: uncultured Peptoniphilaceae bacterium (assembly GCA_964345835.1). Classification (GTDB taxonomy): domain Bacteria; phylum Bacillota; class Clostridia; order Tissierellales; family Peptoniphilaceae; genus JAAYEL01. The sequence goes on along the minus strand of CAYFSL010000021.1, from coordinate 12,623 downwards.
CTTTTTTCTCAAACATATCAAGGGCCTCTTGCCTAGAAATGTCAATCCTCTCTAGCTTATGGTTCTCTTTAGCAAGCTTTTTCATCAGCTTTTCTATCTCTGCAAAGTCTTCTTGCTGGAATTGATGGTCAGAATCTAAGTCATAATAGAAGCCATTATCAATAGCTGGTCCAATGGCAAAAAGCGTACCTGGATATAGCTTTTCAATCGCCGCCGCCATAAGGTGGGATGTGGTATGCCAGAATATCTCCTTACCCTCAGCTTCATCAGCCTTTACAAATCTCACCTTGCTATCTTCATAAATCTTCTCTTGAAGGCCCATTAACCTATCGTCAACTACAGCCCCCACAACGGTCCTTGCCAAGCCTTCTGAAATTGACCTAGCAACCTCCATCAATTCAACACCCTTGTCAAATTCTTTTATATCGCCATTTGGAAATTCTACCTTCATAATTACCTCTTATTCCTTATAAATTCTAATAAATCGTCATTGTTTATCAGGTCCTGGTCACCTGTTTTTAAATCCCTAAATGAAAGCTTACCTTCTTCCCTTTCATTGCTTCCGACCACTATTGCATATCTCGCATCAACCTTATCAGCGTAGGAAAATTTCTTCTTTATCTTAGCATTTTCAAAATAAACTTGAGAACTAATTCCTGCATCTCTAAGCCTTTTTACCAGGTCAAATGAGTATACTATATCGTCCTCAGCCATCGGGATTGCTATTACTTCTACATAGCCCTGGTTTATATCTTTAAAAAATCCTATCTCATTAAGCTGGTAATAAAGCCTTGATAAACCAATTGATACCCCTATTCCCGGGAACTTTTGCTTGGTAAAATTATTAGCTAAATCGTCATACCTTCCCCCACTACACACAGACCCTATTGACTCATGTCCATTAAGGAAAGTCTCATAAACTGTTCCTGTATAATAATCCAAGCCCCTAGTTATAGATAGGTCTATCTTTATATTGTCATCAGGAATTCCAAAGGCCTTCATGTAGTCATAAACCTTTATTAGCTCGTCCCTACCAAGGATAAATTCCTCTGTATCTATCTCTAGATCACTTAATTTTTTTAGAGTTTCCTCATTGGACCTAGTCTCCTTTATCAAGAAAAATATTTTTTCTATTTTCCCTTCATTTAGGCCAATCTTTTCAAGCTCTTCAGCAGTCTTTTCTGGTCCAATCTTAAGAATTTTATCTATAATCCTTAGGGTTTCTTCCCTATTTACAATTCCTATAGCCTCAAAATATCCATTAAGAAGCCTTCTATTATTGATATGAAAAGTCATTTCTTCAAAGCCAATATCCCTAAATATCTCATAGATTACTAGGGGAATTTCTGCATCATTAACTAAGCTTAGCTTTTCTTGTCCTACAATATCGATATCACACTGGTAGAACTCCCTAAATCTTCCCTTTTGGTTTCTCTCCCCCCTGTAGACTTTACCAATCTGATACCTTCTAAAGGGAAAGGCTAAATTATGAGAATTCATGGCAATATACCTGGCAAGGCTGACCGTAAGGTCAAATCTCAAGGCCTGAGGCGTAGATTCCTTGTCAATCCTATATATTTGCTTGGAAGTTTCACCACCCCCCTTTGAAAGTAGGATAGCCTCCTTCTCTATTAAAGCTGTATCAAGGTTGACAAAACCATATTTCTTAAATTTTCCTTCAATTATATCCTTCAACCTATCAAAGTTCTTCTGGTCTTCTGGTAAAAGCTCTAAAAAACCGGGAAGGATTGAAGGTTGTACTATATCTGCCATAATTCCTCCTACACGATTGAGATAATCGACCCTAAATCCAATAAGGGACCTTCTGGGGACAAAATCTCAACCCCCTTTTTATCTAAAATTTCCTTTAATTTCTTATAGTCTTTCAGATAGCTAACGTCTCCTGTAAAGAATAGTTTCATATCCCCTATAATACCACAAGAACCACCTAAAAATCCAATATTAAAGCCATCTAGCCCTATCCCTTCTGAAGAAATATAGTGTACTTCCAGATTTTTATCCTTCAAGGCCCTTTCTATGGACCTATCATTTGTGATGGCAAAGTCTTCAAAGCAAATAGTCATACACTTTGAATAGGCCTGCTTTTGGTAAATCGGCTCAAGGCCTCTTTTCTTAAGTTCAGCCTCAAGGGTTGGGTCTATGGCATGCTCCTTGGTTATATAATAGCTAGATATTTGGGCAACATTTAATAGGCAATCGCCTGGATAGGTCGGACTAAGGGATTTTTCACTTTTATAAAGCTTGATATCATAGGACTTTAATGCTTCCTGATAATAGTCATAACAGTCCCTCGCAACCATGTATTCTCCCTTGCCAAGGGGCCTTATTTGAATATCGGGGTGGTCATTAATCCTGGGGTCTACCCCGGCTTTTGTTGTCAATATAAGGTCAAAGCCCAGGGCTTTGACATAGGCTACAAGCTTTCTATCAGCCTTATAGCTCAATATCAGGGCCCTGGGCCTTTTATCTGAACAAAATACATTTTTCATTTTACTTAGACTCTTTATTTCCTTGTTTTTTTTCTTATTCTACTAGTAGATATTTTCGATTAATAAGATAACCTTCTATATTAAATTCCTTACTGGTAACTTTTCCTGATTAGTCTAGTTCAAAGCCACCTGTGTATAAATCGTAATACCTTCCATTTAATGCCATTAACTCTTCATGGTTACCTCTTTCGATGATTTCTCCCTTGTCTAGGAGCATAATAACATCGGAGTTTCTGATGGTAGATAACCTGTGGGCAATTACAAAGACCGTCCTATTCATCATCAGTTGGTCCATCCCATCTTGAACTATTTTTTCAGTCCTGGTATCAATTGATGAAGTCGCCTCGTCTAAAACCATAACTGGTGGATCGTGGACCGCAGCTCTTGCAATTGAAATAAGTTGTTTTTGACCTTGGGATAGGGAGTCATTATTACCATCTATAAGGCTTTCATAGCCTTCACTTAACTTACTAATAAAAGAGTGTCCTCCCGTCAACTTGGCAGCTGCTATACATTGACCATCATCAGCTTCTAGGTTACCATACCTGATATTTTCCATGACTGAACCAGTAAATAGGTTGGTATCTTGAAGTACAAGTCCCATTGACCTTCTTAAATCCGCCTTCTTTATATCCCTAATATCTATACCGTCATAAAGGATTTTCCCACTATCTATTTCATAGAACCTATTGATTAGGTTAGTTATAGTCGTCTTTCCTGCTCCAGTCGCCCCTACAAAGGCAACTTTTTGGCCAGGTTTGGCATATAGGCTAATATTTTTCAATATTGGCTTGCCTTCTTCATAGGAGAAGTTGACATCTTCAAGTCTAACATCCCCCTTAAGCTCTGTTAGTTTGACAGTCCCATCTTCAAGGACCTCCTTCCAAGCCCACTTACCAGTGTATTTATCATACTCTTCAAGGCCCATCCCCCTATCAATAACCCTAACTAAGGTAATCCTGCCCTCATCGACCTCTTCTTCTTGGTCTAATAGGTGGAAAATCCTATCAGCAGCAGCACCCGCCATGGCAACTGAATTTATCTGATTGGATAACATACCCAAGTTACCAGCGAACTGCTTGGTCATATTAAGGAAGGGGATGATAATACTTATGGAAAATGCCATCCCTGATATAGAAAAATTCTTAGCCCCTGTTAACAATAATAGGGACCCAACTATGGCTACTGCAACATATAATAAGTTACCAATGTTAAACATTACCGGCATTAAGACGTTGGCGTAGGAATTAGCCCTTCTAGCGTCCTCGTACAATTGGTCATTAAGCTCATTGAACTTTTCCATGATTTTGTCTTCTTGGTTGAATACTTTAACAACCTTTTGCCCATACATTATTTCTTCTGCAAAGCCCTCAGCCCTACCTAGAGAGGCTTGTTGCTTCTTAAAATATTTTGCAGAGTTCCCACCAATCTTTGATGTGATAAAAAACATCAAGACAAGGCCTAAAAGGACAATAAGGGTCATCCAGATACTATACCAGATCATTATGCAAAAGACGGCAAATATCAAAATCAATGAGGTTATCGTCTGTGGTAGGGTCGAGGATATAAATTGCCTTAAAGCATCTATATCATTTGTGTACCTACTCATAATGTCCCCATGTGGATTTTGGTCAAAATAGCTTATAGGTAGTCTTTGCATCAGGCTAAACATATCTACCCTCATCTTTTTCATGAAGTTTTGTCCAATTATTGCTATGGCTCTTGATGAGAAAAAGGTTGTAATTAAAGAGATAATTATTGTTGCCACTATTACATATAATAGTGGGATTATCTCTTTTGAAGCTTCCTGCCAACTACCATTTTGCCAGTACTTATCGACTATACTTATGACCTTTTGCATAAAAATTGAAGGAATAGCCCTGGCGAAGGCACTGATAACTATAGCGACTAGGGCAAGGGGTAAAATTACTCCAGAATTCTTAAATAAAAGTCCAATCATTCTCTTTAGGCTTTTAAAATTGATTTTCCTCTTTGATTTATTATTCTTTTGACTACTCACTTACATCACCTACCCTTGTCTGAGATTCATATATTTCCCTATAGGTTGGATTTTCTTTCATTAGGCTGTCGTGGTCAGCAAAGCCCTCTATCTTTCCCTCATTAATTACTAATATCTTATCGGCATCTTTAACAGATTGAATCCTTTGAGCAATTATCAGCTTAGTTGTTTCAGGCATATAGTCTTTTAGTCCCGACCTTATCAAGCTATCTGTCTTTGTGTCTACTGCTGAAGTAGAATCATCTAGGATTAATATCTTAGGCTTTTTTATTAGGGATCTTGCAATAGAGACCCTTTGTTTTTGACCACCAGATAGGTTGGCTCCACCTTGTTCAATCTGGGTATCGTAGGCATTTTCAAAGTCCTCGATAAAGCCTTGGGCCTGAGAAAGTTTACTTACTTCTTCAATCTCTAATTGACTGGCATCCTCTTTACCCCACCTTAGGTTGTCTTTTATGGTTCCCGAGAAGAGGATATTATTTTGAAGAACTATGGCTACCTCTTCCCTTAAGACTTTTAAGTCATAGTCTCTTACGTCTACTCCACCGACCTTGACGCTTCCCTTATCTACATCATATAGCCTCGGGATAAGCTGGATTAGGGTCGATTTAGATGAGCCTGTAGACCCGATTATACCGATAGTCTGACCAGAGTCTATCTCTAGGTTAATATCTGTTAAGGCATAATTATCCTTATTGCCTTCATAGGAAAAATATACCTTATCAAAGCTTATTGACCCATCTTTAACTTCCATAATTGGGTTTTCACAGTTAGATATTTTACTTTTTTCTTTAAGTACCTCTGTAATCCTCCTTGCTGATTCCTGGGACATTGTTATCATTACAAAAATCATGGATAACAATAGAAGGGAGTTAATTATTTGGAAGGAATAGGTCAAAATGGCTGACATTTGCCCTACATTAAAGTCAAGTCCCCTAGTCGTAATTACCATATAAGAGCCGACAGAAAGGACAAATAACATGGCGATATTAAGCATCAATTGGAAGGCTGGATCTGTGTATACAATAATCTTTTCAGCCTTTACAAAATTAGCCCTCAAGTCTTCTGCCGCCTTTTCAAATTTTTCTTCTTCAAAGTCTTCTCTAACAAATGACTTTACTACCCTCATCCCCTTAATATTTTCTTGAATGGACTTGTTTAAATTGTCATACTTCTTGAAAACAGCCCTAAACATAGGGGTAACTTTTTTCATAATGATGTATAGGATTAGGGCAAATACTGGGGCTGTAAATAGGAAGATAAAGGCCATCCTTCCTCCCATGATATATGCCATTACGAAGGAGAAGACCAGGTTAATCGGAAACCTAATCGCCCCCCTAATTATCATCATGTAAGCCATTTGTACATTAATGGTATCCGTGGTTAGTCTCGTAACCAGGGATGACGAAGAGAACTTGTTTATATTTTCAAATGAAAACTCCTGGATATTTGCAAACATATCCCTTCTTAAGTTCCTCGCAAATCCTGTTGCAGCCTTAGCTGACCAAGCCCCTGCCAGAATACCCAATACAAGGGATATAAGTGCAAATACCAATACCTCAAGCCCACTTCTTAAAATAAAATCGATATCAGTCCCAGTCTGAAGGTTGTTTACAAGCTTAGCTATTGAAAATGGAATCAAGCTTTCAAAAACAACTTCCAAGACTACGGCAATAGGTGTCAAGATTGATTCCTTCTTAAATTCACCTAAAGATTTTAATAAAGTCTTTATCATCTTCTCTCCTTTCCAAGCTCATATAAATTAGCCTTGAGCCTGTCTAATACATCAAAGAATACCTGTAAGTCCTCAGCTGATATCCCCCTAGCCATCTCTTTTTCAAGTTTACAAAGTCTAGAGAAAATAGCCTTTTCAACCTCCCTACCCTTGTCAGTAAGGTCGATAATCTTACTTCTTTTATCTCTCTTGTCATCTTTTCTAACAATCAAAGAGAGAGCCTCGAGTTTTTTTATCATTTCCGTAGCTGAAGAAGGCCTTATTCCCAACTCTTCTTCAAGGTCTTTTTGGTAGAGTGTTCCTCTCATAGTCAGTACTTTAATAAAGTGAAGAAACCTACCCTGGCTAAAGGTTATACCCTGTTCATTAGAATTTAATTCGGTAATCCTCGATAATAAATTTGAAAATTCTTTTACTTCTTTCCCAATATATTTATTGGGTCCAGAAGGTCTTTTATCTTTCAACTTTTTCTCCTCTATAAAATAAGTTCAAGTAATAATCAAGTAAAAATTACTTAGGCACCTAATGATATTACTACTTTATGTCATTCATGTCAATACCATGAGGCTGATAAGAAGATCTTGTAGGTCAATTATTTATAAAAGGCCAAGATATTTTATAAAATAAAAAAGAGGTCAAAGTATAAAATACCTTAACCTCTATATTTTACTTGTTTAGATATGACTTCTATCAAGGACCTAGATACCAGCTAGACTATCTGATCCTGCAATTTCCTATTCAGTTTTTGGATAAGCATTAACTGATTTTTTCAAGTTACTTCCCCATTTTTAGAGGATTTTACATCTGAATCTCTATAGACATCTATGTCACTTATAAATTCTAATCCTTCAGGTAAAGTGTCTGATATAGACTTACCAGTCTTTTCAACCTTTATATCCGACTTAGGTGTATTAACATCATATTCTACTTCACCATTTGCCTTATTGAAGACCAACTTGTCGTTTTCAGTCCTATTGGCATCAATAGTTGCTTGGAAGGTGAAATCTCCGTAGAAAATATTGTCGTTATCCTTAACATCATTATATTTAAAGTGTACAGTTCCATCTTTATCGATATTAAAGGTAGCAATCTCCTCTGTAGTTCCCCTCCTATAGATAATTCCCTTCTGTGTTTCAAGAACTAAACCTTTTGGCATCTTATAATAAAGTGAAACAACTTCATTACCTTTTTCATCTCTTTCAACTAGCTGACCTGGAAGGGCAAGTACCCTGGAAACGATTGTCTCATTCCCATAATAATAAGCAATGATGTCTCCCTGATTTATTTTTGCAAGCTTATTGCCAATAAGTAAAGAGTTTGCCTTAACTTTTGGGGCCATGTCATCCCCATAAGTATAAATAACAGGAAAAAAATAATGAGATAAAATTGTGGCAAATGAAAAGATTATCAAAAGACTATAAATCGTCCTCTTCAGATAATGAAAATACAAGTCCCTACTAGTCTTTGTTTGCCTACCAGATTCAAGCAGACCCTTGCTATCATCATTATGGTCTAGACCTTCATCCATTGGACCTATTACACCATCTTCTGATTGTGAAATTAAAGTTTTTTTATCTTCTTTTTGCATAGTTTCATCCCATGTACAAATTTCTTTTATTAACTTTCTTTGTATACAATTATATATATAAAGTAAAGCAAGGAAGGAAATAAGGATTCATTAATATATTTAATCTTTTAAATTATTAATTGTTTTTATAGTAAGAATAAGGGAAGTGTAAGGAGGTATGAATTATAAACATGGACTACTAACATAATTTAAACACATATAAAAACAATATATTTGCTCAAAAAAGTCACAAAAAAAGACCGTCAACCGACAGCCTTCTTTCTGGAGCGGAAAACGAGATTCGAACTCGCGACCCTCGCCTTGGCAAGGCGATGCTCTACCACTGAGCCATTTCCGCATATAAAATTTATTAAAATGTAGCACAGATTTAACTGATAGATAATATTATAGCAGGTTGAAAATTTTTGTCAAGGAGATTTTTTAGCTTGTTAGCCTTGTTTCTATAATTTACAACCACCTAATATTAATATAAAATTAGCTGTAGGGAGGGTTTTATGGACATTAATTGTATAGATTTAATAAGGGAAAAATATAGTTTTCTTAATAAGGCTCAAAAAAAGGTTAGCCAGTACATCTTGGATAATCCCGAGGAAGCTATGGAAATGAATATCGTTGAGTTGGCAAAAGAATCAGAAGTTTCTGTAAGTACCATTTTTAGATTTTGCAAGAGTCTAGGATTTAGAGGCTTTCAAGACTTCAAAATTTCCTTGGCCAACAGTGTTAATAAGCCTGTTTCAAACATCTATAGTGAGATCACCCCGTCAGATGGTCCCTATATAATTATGCAAAAAATAATCTCTGGCTACGAATATAGCTTAAAAGAGAGCCTAAAGCAAAATGATGAGAAAACTCTATTAGATTTTGCCAGAACCATGAAAGAAGCTGGAAAGGTGTATATACTCGGCTTAGGAGGGTCTTTCCCCTATGCTGAAGATGCGGTTAATAAATTTACCCGTAACGGGATAGACTGTCAGGCCATAAATGACATCCACTGGGCCTTTATGAAAATCTCCCTAGCTAAGGAAGATGATTTAATAGTTGTATTTTCAAGCTCAGGATCAAATAAAGACCTCATTGAGGCAATAGAATACGCAAAAAATAAGAAACTAAAAGTCATATCAATTACGACAAAAAAGGATTCTAGGATTGCCGACCTTTCCGATATTAGCCTTATATCTTATGGGCGTGAATATAATAGTAGGTCCGAAGCTTTCGAATCAAGGGTAACAAACTTATTAATTATAGATTGTCTCTTCCTAATACTTCTCTTGTGGGATGAGAGCAGGGATAATACTACAGGAAAAAACCTTTCCAAAATTAGGGAGGCTATCTCCTTAAGAAGGCTTAACGATGATTAACTCAAGACAGTTATTTAGATAAAAAAAAGAAGCTTGTGTAGAAATCAATTTCTAGCACTAGCTTCTTCTGGTGTCCAATCGGGGACTCGAACCCCGGGCCCACTGATTAAGAGTCAGTTGCTCTACCAACTGAGCTAATTAGACATACATCAGCAACAGATAATAGTATATATTAAGTCTTATTGCTTGTCAATAGTTTTTTTACTATTTTTTTAGTTTTTATTAGATAAAAACTTCTCTTACAGAATATCTAAAATAATAACATATATTTCTATGAATTACCAGTTGTTTTTTTAATATTGTGCCTTTTTATTTATTTTTAATTACAAAAGCCCAGCATCTTGCAGGTCACGATACTGGACTTTATCCACAATTTTCTATTATAGAACCATTTATTTAATCAAATCAAGATATAGGTAAGTTATTTTCTTAAATATTTAGCTATATAATCCTCATATCCAATCGATTCATCCCTGTAGGTCCCATCATCAAATATCTCGATAATCCTATTGGCTATTGTCGAAACAAATTGGTGGTCAAGGGAAGTAAATAGGATGTTGGACTTAAAGTCTATCAACCCATTATTTACCGCCTCAATACTTTCTAGGTCTAGGTGGTTGGTGGGTTGGTCAAATATTAAAAGGTTAGATGGATTTATCATCATCTTTGAAAACATCATCCTCACCTTTTCCCCACCAGATAAGACATTACTCATTTTAAGAGCCTCGTCCCCTGAGAAGAGCATCTTACCTAAAAAGCCTCTCATAAGGATTTCAGATTGGTCCTTGGAATATTGCCTTAGCCAGTCAATCAAATTTAGGTCATCCTTGTTAAAGTAGTCAGTGTTGTCCTTTGGAAAATATTCATAGGTTATGGTTTGTCCAAAGCCAAAGTCGCCCTCATACTGGTCATTGTTACCCACAATGGTCTCAAAAAACTTACTAATTGCTATTTCATTTCCAATAAAGGCAATCTTATCTTCCTTATTGACCCTAAAAGTCATGTCCTTAATAAGGGTCTGGTCACCTTCCTTTATTGTAAGCTTATTTACATTTAATATCTCATTGCCAGGTAGTCTAGAAAGGGTGAAGCCTACAAAAGGATACCTCCTAGTTGAAGGCTTGATATCGTCTAGCTCTATCTTGTCAAGCAACTTCTTACGGCTAGTTGCCTGCTTAGCCTTCGATTTATTAGCCGAGAACCTGGCAATAAATTCCTTAAGTTCTTTGACTTTTTCTTCCCTCTTCTTATTTTGCTCCTTAGCCATTCTTAGAGCTAATTGGGAGGATTCGTACCAAAAGTCGTAGTTACCTACAAACATATTAATCTTTCCAAAGTCCACATCTACCATATTGGTACAAACTTCATTCAAAAAGTACCTGTCGTGGGATACGATTATAACTATCCCTGGGAAGTTCATTAAAAAGTCTTGTAGCCAAAGAATAGCGTTAAGATCTATACCGTTGGTTGGTTCGTCTAGCAAGAGGATGTCGGGATTGTCAAATAGGGCTTGGGCCAATAAGACCTTAATTTTTTCCGATTCCTTCAAATCCTTCATATATAGGCTATGCTTGTCAACTTCAATACCAAGGCCTTGCAAAAGGGTGGCAGCTCCTGCTTCCGCTTCATATCCCCCCATCTCTGCAAACTCTGCTTCTAACTCTCCCGCCTTTATGCCATCTTCATCCGAAAAGTCTTCCTTCATGTAGATGGCTTCTTTTTCCTTGGCGATTTCATATAGCTTCTTATTGCCCATCATTACCACATCCATCACTAGGTCATCTTCAAAGGCGTAGTGGTCTTGGTTAAGCTTTGACATCCTGGAATCCTTGCTTATGGACACATGCCCCCTAGTCGGCTCAAGCTCCCCTGAAAGGATCCTTAGGAAGGTGGTCTTTCCTGCCCCATTGGCCCCTATAATTCCATAGCAATTCCCTGGTGTAAAAAGCAGGTTGACATCTTCAAATAGCTTTTTATCTGGAAACTCCATGGCCATTTCATTTACCTGTAACATATTAACTCCTTATTTAAAAACATTTTTATTCTAACTTAACTCTAAGATTATACCAATCATTTTATATGGTTACCAGCCTTTAGTCTAGTAAATAAAAGTAAAAAGACCAAAAAGGCTGTGAAAAATCACAGCCTTAAAATATTGTAGGATTTTATATGATTTTAATTACCCTCTTTTTTTGTAAGTTCAAGATAATCAAATAGAGTATTAAAGAATTGGTGGCCACTTATCCTGCAAAGGTCTCCTTTAGCTGAAGAAACTTCATCGTATCTATTAACCCCATCTTTTCTAATATTTTTTCCACTTATTACAACTGGTACCGGGTCTCCACTATGCTCCCTTCTTTCACAAGGGGTTGAGTGGTCTGCTGCTAGGGCTATAATAACATTTCCTAAAGAAGATTTTTCGAGCATATCCACCACAAGAGATGCCATCTTGTCATATTTTTCAACAGCCTCAGCCTTAGCTAGGGGCTTATTGTCATGGCCCATCAAGTCCGTAGCCTTATAGTGTAGGACGACAAAGTCATTATCCTTTAAGGCCTCAACAGCCATCTCGGCCTTTAACTCTACATTTGTATCCAGGTTACCTGTAAAGCTCTCATCTGTATATCTAGAAAATCCTGCGAGCTTGGCAACCCCTAAAACTGTCGATTCAGCAGCGACACAGAAAGCCTTTACCTTGTATTTGTCAGAGGTCTTGGTTAGCTGAGGCATCTTTCCTGCCCCCCTGGTCAAAATACAATTGGCCTTAAGTAGTCCATCTTTAGCTCTTTTGATATTTACTGGGTGGTCATTTAAGACTCCATAAATCTTTTTTTGTAGCTTGTTAACAATATCAGCAGTTTTTTTAGACTCTGGACTATCATCCTTCGAGCTAGCAGGCTTAATGGCCTGACCTTCTACCTTTGGATCAGTGTCTGTTACCTGGTCTGATAGGTCCTTGCCTCTCAATATAAGGACAGCCCTATGCTCTGTAGCCTCCTTAAAAAAGATTTTTACTCCATCTATCTCTAAGCCATCAATGGCCTTGGCTAGGTCTCTTTTCAAGAAAGATACAGTATGTATACATCAATGATGAGTATCTAACACCAGCAGCAAAAGAATTTATTAAAATATCCAGAGAAATTTACGATTAATTATCCCATTCATTCTCTTGATTTTTTTCCTGGGTCTGGTATACTAATTAGGTAACTATTTGTTGGCGGTATAGCCAAGTGGTAAGGCAGAGGTCTGCAACACCTTTATCATCGGTTCAAATCCGGTTACCGCCTCCAAGATAAGCCCTGAAATCATGTATTTCATGGGCTTTATTTTTTTACTGGTTATATTTTGATACATATTATTTTTTCATCAAGCCAATACAGCTATACTTTAAGCCTATTTATATATAATTATG
>CAYFSL010000020.1:0-15888 GCA_964345835.1 uncultured Peptoniphilaceae bacterium | reverse complement strand
TTAAAAGGCTTATAAAAGAAATGGAAATAAAATAAAGGGGTATAAAAGAATGACAAAAAAAGAAAAAATATTTTATTGGATATTCCAGATAGCTTCATTGATATGGTTAGGGATTAAAAAATTGCTTAAAATAGCGTTATTTTTTATAATTAGTATAATAGTAATGTTATTTGAACTAGTGAAAATGAACAAGAACTAAAATATAAACTACAGGGATATGGTAAAATCCATATCCTTTTTTTGTGCATATTTTCCATTTTCCTAGATCAAAAGGCTAGACCGTACTTTTTTTTATGTGCTGCACTATTTTATTAACCCTTAAAACCCTTAATATTGACCCTAGACGGTGGAAAAAATGTATATTGGCAAGAGGTAAAATACCCTATATCCGTTTTAAGGTGGTTATTAGGCGGTTTAAATGGAAGTTATGGGGTTAGCCCTTAACCCCATACTCCCTATAATAGTCCCCTATCCTCTCCAAAAGGTCTTCGGTTAAAAGGGGGCTTTTATTATCTTTTAAATAATCAATAACTTCATACATAGAAACAATTGAAGCCGTCTTTATTCCATACCTATGACTAAGCTCTTCAAGGGCAGTCTTTTCCTTATCTCTTGCATGCTCACACCTGTCAAGGGATACGACAAGCCCTACTACATCTATCTCTTTATTCCTTGAAATTAGGGGAAAGGTCTCATCTATAGACTTACCCGATGTAGTCACATCTTCAATTATTATTACCCTGGCAGGCCTTGAAAGGTCATCCCCTAAAAAGGCCCCCTTGTCTCCATGGTCCTTTAACTCCTTGCGGTTAGATGAATAGGATACCCTCTTGCCATAAAGGTCATAAATCGCCATACTAGTTGCAACCGCTAGGGGGATTCCCTTGTAAGATGGGCCAAATATTACATCAAAGTCCAGGCCAAAATTCTCCTTAATAGCCCTGGCATAATAACCTGCAAGGTCTATGAGCTGCTTGCCGTCATTGTAGTTGCCCGTATTCATGAAAAAGGGCGACTTTCTGCCACTTTTAAGGGTGAAATCCCCAAATGAAAGTGCCTTATTGTCCAAGATAAAGTCTATAAATTCCTTCTTATATCCAGCTAGTGTCATCCTAGGCCTCCAAAATCTCTTCTATTTTCTCGTAATTTCCTAGGGGGTTATCTGCCCTAGTAATCGACCTTCCAACAACTATGTAGTCTGCCCCCATCTCTCTTGCAAGCCTAGGGCTTGCTACCCTTTTTTGGTCATCCTTGCTATCGTCTTCTAGTCTTATGCCTGGCGTTACAGTGAGAAACTCTTCACCACAGTGGTCATGGATTTTTTCAACCTCGTGGACTGAGCAAACAACCCCGTCAAGGCCCGCCTTTTTAGCATTGTGAGCATAGGTTAGGACAGCCTCTTCTACACTTGTCTTAATTAGAAGCTCTTCATTCATCATCTCTTGAGAAGTTGATGTCAGCTGGGTAACAGCTATACAAAGGGGTCTTTCCTTACTTTCAAGTCCTCTATTTCTAGCTTCAATAACCCCCTCTTCCAAGCCTTTTATAGCAGCCTTCATCATATCTATTCCCCCGGCTGCGTGGACATTGACCATGTCTACCCCCTTTTGGGCTAGGACCTTCATGGCTGAATAGACGGTGTTGGGGATATCGTGTAATTTAAGGTCTAAAAAGATTTTGTGTCCCCTTTTCTTTATCTGGTCGACAAGGTCAAAACCTTCTGAGTATATAATTTCCATCCCTAATTTTACATAGATTTCCTGGTCGAATTGGTCTAGAAAATCAAGGGCCTTGTGGCCCGAGGAAAAATCTAGGGCAACTATCGTCTTTGTCATCATTACTCCTTTTAATATTTACAATGCACATATAGCTTTTCAAGCAAAATTAGTAGCTTTTTTACTGTAAAACAAATTTATCTAAGCCTATTATTAATAAAGCTATAGGTTAAATTTGCAAACCTTTATTACTTTCCTTTTTTTCCTTTATTTACTATCATGGGCTAGGCCAACTATCTCCTTGATTGAGTTAAAGCCATATTTTCCTAGGGTCTCATCTAGGCTTAAGACTATATCACGGCAGGCAAAGGGGTCTATTAGGTTTGCAGTTCCTACTTCAACCGCACTTGCTCCAGCCATTAAAAACTCAATTACATCTTCCGCTGACCGTATACCCCCTACCCCTATGATTGGGATATTAACTGCCTTATAAGTCTGGTAGACCATATTTAAGGCTATTGGAAGGACTGCTGGTCCGCTTAAGCCCCCCGTCTTGTTAGCTAAAATTGGTTTTTTCTCCCTAAGGTCTATCCTCATCCCAACCAGGGTATTTATCATCACTAGGCCATCTGCCCCTGCCTTTTCAACAGCCTTGGCTATCTCAACTATATTGGTTACATTGGGGGACAACTTGACATAGACAGGCTTTGTTGCCACTTCTTTGGCCATTTTTGTAATCTTATAGGCTAGGTCGGGTCTAGTCCCCAGGGCCTGGCCCCCATGCTTTACATTGGGGCAGGATATATTTAATTCATAAGCCTTAACAACATCCACCTGGTTAAGCTTTTTTATAACTTCAATGTACTCTTCC
Organism: uncultured Peptoniphilaceae bacterium; assembly: GCA_964345835.1. GTDB lineage: Bacteria > Bacillota > Clostridia > Tissierellales > Peptoniphilaceae > JAAYEL01. Next base: position 13,302 of record CAYFSL010000020.1, on the reverse strand, counting down.
TCAGTAGCCCCTGCTACATTTGCAATTATTTCCGTATCAAATTGGGAAAGCCAGGAAAGTTCATCCCTTATAATTACATCTACGCCAGGATTTTGAAGACCTATAGCATTTAGCATGCCTGAAGGGGTCTCGCAGACCCTGGGGGTCGGGTTTCCAAACCTTTTTTCTAAGGTACAGGCCTTGATGGCTATCCCCCCCAAAACATTGAGGTCGTAAAGCCTTGATGCCTCTCTCCCAAATCCAAAGGTCCCAGACGCAGGGATTATAGGGTTTTTAAGTTTAAGCCCTGGTAAATCTACCGATAAATCTCTCATATTTCCACCCTCCCCAAGTTAAATACTGGCCCTTCCTTACATATCCTGTAGTGCTTATAGGGATTAGTCTTATCTTTACAGACACAGGCCATACAAAGGCCAACCCCGCAGGCCATCCTCTCTTCTAGGGACAAATAGCCCTCCTTATATTCTTCTTGGACCCCCCTCAAAAGGGCCTTTGGCCCTACCGCATATACAAAGGGCTTTTGGTCAAGGGTTCTAGCAAGGTCTAGGGCGCTACCTTTAAAACCCAGGCTTCCATCATCAGTTGCGACAAGGGTTCTTACCCCCAGGTCTTCAAAGTCTTTTTTCAAGAAGACATCTTTTTTGGACCTAAAGCCCAAAATAGCGGTAACCTCCTTACCAAGCCTGGCATATTCCTTGGCAAGCTGGTATAGGGGAGGAAGGCCAAGTCCCCCTCCTATTAAAAGGATCTGCTCCTTATCTTTAAGGACTGGGAAAAAGCTCCCCAGAGGTCCCAGAATATCTAGGCTTTCCCCTTCCTTATATTGGGAAAGCTCTCTTGTCCCCTGGCCAATAACCTTATATATAATGACTAGGGTATCATTTTCCTTATTTATTGAAGAAAGGCTAATCGGCCTTCTTAGGCTGTGGTCTCTTAGCTTAATATTTATAAATTGACCTGGCTTAGCATATCCTGCAAGCTTGGTCTTTAGGGTCATCTTAAAGACCTGGTCAGCTATTTCCCTATGGTCAAGGATAAGGGCCTGGTCCTTAATAATCTTTTTCATCTTTCTCCCCCTATTCTTCATCTAAACTAGCCAGGCTAAAGGCTTGAGACTCTATAACTTTTAGGATGGCAAGGCAGGTATCAAGGGAGGTAAAGCAAGGGATTCCATTTTCCGCTGCAAACCTCCTTATTAAGAAACCGTCCTTGGCTGATGAGTGGCTAGCAGAAAGGGTGTTAACAACATAGTTTACCTTTCCTTTCATTATTACATCTACAACCGTATCAGGAGAAGGTCCCTCTTCGTCATTTACCTTCTCAACTTCCGTAGCATAGACTCCAGCCTTTCGTAGGTATTCAGCTGTTCCCCTGGTTGAGTATATCCTATAGCCTATTTTTTCAAATCTCTTAGCTATCTCTAAGGCCTCCTTCTTATCCTGGTCTGCTACTGTAATCAAGATTGACCCATATAGGGGGATCTTGATACCGCTAGCTACCATGGCCTTGTAGATGGCCTTTTCCAGGGTCACATCGGATCCTAGGACCTCGCCCGTAGACTTCATTTCTGGTCCAAGACTTGGGTCTACTGACCTCAACTTGGCAAAGGAAAATACTGGGGCCTTTACGTGAATCCTCTTAGGCTCTTGTCCTATCCCTGATGGATATCCCTGGTCCTTAAGCTTCTTCCCCATGACAGCCTTAGTAGCCAGTTCAACCATTGGTATATTGGTCACCTTAGATAAAAATGGGACGGTCCTACTGGATCTTGGATTTACTTCTAGGACATAGACCCTATCCTCCCTATCAACTATGAATTGAATATTAAAAAGGCCAATAAAGTCAAAGTTTCTACCTATTTTTCTCGTATAGTCAACTATCTTGTCCTTAACCTCCTGGCTAAGGTTTTGGGGTGGATACACTGAGAAAGAGTCACCAGAGTGGACCCCCGCCCTTTCTATATGCTCCATTATTCCGGGAATATAAACATCTGTCCCATCCGATATGGCATCTATCTCCACTTCCCTTCCAACCAGGTATTTATCTACCAGGATAGGGGAATCATGGGTGATTTCTTTTATAGCATTTTCCATATAGACCCTTAAGTCTTCATCTGAGTGGACTATCTCCATGGCCCTACCTCCTAGGACATAGGATGGTCTCACAAGGACAGGGTAGGAAATCTCCCTGGCAATCTCTAGGGCCCTTTCAACCGTAAAGGCCGTCATCCCTCTTGGCTGGTCAATTTCTAGGCTATTTAACATGCTTTCGAATCTGTCCCTATCTTCTGCCCTGTCAATATTATCTAGAGACGTTCCTAGGATTTTGACCCCCCTATCAACTAAGCCTTGGGCAAGGTTGATGGCTGTTTGTCCCCCAAATTGGACTATTACCCCTAGGGGGTCTTCAAGGTCTATAACATGCATTACATCTTCTAGGGTAAGGGGTTCAAAGTAAAGCTTGTCACTTATTGAAAAGTCCGTTGATACTGTTTCTGGGTTGTTATTTATTACGATTGCCTCATAGCCAATCTTTCTCAAGGTTTTTACACAGTGGACTGTAGCATAGTCAAATTCAACCCCCTGGCCTATCCTTATAGGGCCTGAGCCAAGGACTAAAACCTTCTTATTTGAAGATCTCTTGCTCTCATTTTCCACAGCATAGGTAGAGTAAAAATATGGGGTATCCGATTCAAATTCCCCCGCACAGGTGTCAACCATCTTGTAAACTGGTATTATTTTGTTGTCCCTCCTCAAGTCGTAGACCTCTCCTTGAGACATCCCCCAGGTCCTGGCTATATAGCTGTCGGAAAATCCATATTTTTTAACCTCCCTCAAAACATCAAGGTCGTTTTTATTATCTTTTAACTTTTCTTCTAGTCTAATAATATGAAGGATTTTATTTAGGAAGAACCTATCTATCTTTGTTTCCTTATAAATGGTTTCTAGGTCTTGTCCCTCTCTTAAAAGCTGGGCGATAGCAAATATCCTGGTGTCATCTCTAAAGTCCACCCTATCCATCAGTCCTTCAATGGTATCAGGTAGTCCCTTCATCTCTATGTGGTCAAGCTTCATTTCAATTGACCTTATCGCCTTCATGAAGGATTCTTCAAAATTCCTACCTATTGCCATAACTTCCCCTGTCGCCTTCATCTGGGTGCCAAGTCTCCTGTCGGCAGAGTCGAATTTATCAAAGGGAAATCTCGCCATCTTAGTTACGATGTAGTCGATGCTTGGCTCAAATGAGGCATAGCTATTTTTTGTAACTGGATTTATTATCTCCTCTAACTTAAGTCCTACCGCAGTCTTTGCCGCAATCTTTGCAATTGGGTAGCCTGTAGCCTTTGAAGCTAGGGCTGAAGACCTTGATACCCTAGGGTTTACCTCAATTACATAATATTGGTAGGAGTTGGGGTCTAGGGCCAATTGGACATTACAGCCTCCGCATATTTCAAGGGCTCTTACTATCCTTTTTGAAGCCTTTGAAAGCATCTGAACTTCCTGGTTGCTAAGGGTTTGGGCTGGGGCAACTACAAGGCTATCGCCTGTGTGGATCCCAACCGGGTCTACATTTTCCATGGAGCAAATTGCTATGGCGTTGTCACTTTCATCCCTCATTATTTCAAATTCTATCTCCTTAAAGCCAGCTATAGATTTTTCAATTAGGCATTGGTGCATAGGAGAAAGTTTCAAGCCATTTGTGGTAATGTCTATCAGTTGCTCCTTGTTTTTAGCAAAGCCTCCTCCAGTCCCTCCCAGGGTAAAGGCTGGCCTAATAACAAGAGGAAAGCCGATTTTCTCGGAAAATGCTAGGGCATCTTCAACATTGTTAACTGTCAGAGAATCTGGAACCGGCTCTCCAAGTTCCATCATAAGTTCCTTAAACTTCTCCCTATCTTCCGCCTTTTCTATGGCTTCTAGGCTGGTACCCAAAATCTCAATATTATTTCTTTCCAAGATTTTGCTTTCTGCAAGCTCAACAACTAGGTTAAGGCCAGTCTGACCCCCAAAGGTTCCAAGGATAGCATCAGGCCTTTCCTTTTGGATTATTCTGGATGCAAATTCTAAAGTAAGGGGTTCTATATAGACCTTATCCGCAATCTCCCTATCGGTCATTATTGTGGCAGGGTTAGAGTTAATAAGGACGACCTCATAGCCTTCTTCTCTTAAGGATTGACAGGCCTGGCTTCCCGAATAGTCAAACTCGGCTGCCTGCCCTATAATAATGGGCCCAGACCCTATTACCATTATCTTCTTAATATCTTGTCTTTTTGCCATTTCCCCCTCCTTACTTATCGCTTCCATCTTTATGATTTCTCATTTCAAGCATGGAATAAAATCTCTGGAAAATATCTCCTTCCCTGGCTTCATTTAGTGATGAATCCAGGCAAAATTGGATAGAAAGAAGCTTTCTTTTTTCATCCACCAGCCCCTCACAGGTCCCGTCATGGCCCTGGTAGGTCATCGCAAGGCCTGAATCTTTAAGGCTATCTACAACTACTGTATAGCTATTATTTGTCGTGTGAATTTCTATTTTCCCAGTTTCTAAATTCTTTATCGGGTAATTTGCCCCCCTATGGCCCAGTCTCAATTTGTCAACCCTTGCACCACAAGCCAGGGCAAGGACCTGGTGACCTAACCCTATTCCCAGGATTGGATAGTGGCCTAGTAAGGATTTGATACAGGCTATCTGGTCTTTAAGCTTTGAAGGGTTCCCTGGCCCATTTGAAAGGATTATCCCATCGACATGGAGAGACTCTATCTCTTTTGCAGTAGTGGTATAGGGAAGGACTGTAATGTCTAACTTCATCCCTATTAGCTGCCTTATAATTTCATTAATTGACCCAAAGTCTATCAGGGCTAGCCTCTTTCCACTGGCAGGTATATGGAAGGGTTTAGTTATAGATACTTCCTCTACGAGATTTCCCTCTTCTTGTGAGTCTTTCAGTCTTTGAAGTTGACCTTCCAGCTCGTCTAGGCTTTCAGTCAGAGTAGCCTTCATGATTCCATTTTTCCTTATGTATCTGACAACCATTCTCGTATCAAGGTCCCTTATAGCGGGGATACCCCTTAGTTTAAGAAAGTCATCTAGGGTCATCTGGCACCTAAAGTTACTTGGTTCCTCACAATGCTCCCCTATAACAAGGCCATAAATTGATGGGATAACTGAATCAAAGCCATCCCTATTTATCCCGTAGTTTCCTACCATAGGGTAGGTCATAACAATGACTTGGCCTGAATAGGCTGTATCTTTTAATATATCCTGGTAGCCTGACATGCTGGTATTAAAAACCAGGTCCCCTATTTTGAATTTATCAGACCCTAAGGCCCTTCCTTCGAAGTAGGTCCCATCTTCTAAAAGCAGGTATCTTTTACTCATGAATTTGTCCTTTCTCATACTTGCATACCCCTCCTACAAAGGTGTAGGCTGGATATCCCTTGCACTTATAGCCTTCAAAAGGGGTGTTGGTCCCCTTGGATAGGAAGTCTTCCTTTCTAATGGTTTTCTCTTCTTCAGAAAGGATGATTATGTCGGCATCATAGCCCGGCTGAATCTTTCCCTTGTTAGTATAGTTAAACCTTTTGGCAGGATTTTCTGAAATAAACTTTTGAAATTCTTCCAGGGTAAATATTCCAGCCTTGACAAAATTTGTATATATTAAAGGAATGGCAGTTTCAATCCCAACTATACCAAAGGGGGCCCTTGCCATCTCCCTCTTTTTTTCTTCCTCTGTGTGGGGTGCATGGTCGTTAGCTATACAGTCTATAGTCCCATCTAGAAGACCTTCGATAAGGGCTTGTCTATCTTCTTCAGTCCTTAAAGGTGGGTTCATCTTATAATTGGTATCTATTACCTGGTCTTCTGTCAGCATAAGATGGTGGCAGGTTACCTCTCCCGATACATCAGCCCCCAACTTTTTATACCTTCTTAAAGCCTCCACACTCTCCTTGGCACTCATGTGGCAGATGTGGTATTTTGCCCCGGTTTTTCTAGCAAGCTCCAGGTCTCTTTCCACCTGCTTGTATTCGGTCTCACTCGGGATTCCTACCCAGCCATGTTTTTTTGCATTTTCCCCCTCATGGACAGAAGAGTTAGACTTTCTATAGGACATATCTTCAGTGTGGGCAACTATGATAGAGTCATTTTTCTTGGCCTCTTCCATGGCCCTTCTCATCATTTCCTCGGATGCTACCCCCACTCCATCATCTGTAAAGGCTTTTATTCCAAATTTTTCCTTTATAGTTTTCATGTCTACTAGCTCTCTACCCAAGGATTTTCTTGTAATACAGGCTGTAGGGTAGACATTGACAAGGGCATCTTTCTTTATGATATCCATGTATTTTTCTATAGCCTCAAGGCAGTCTGGATGGGGATTTAGATTAGGCATAGGCATTAGAGTAGTATAACCTCCCCTAAGGGCTGCCCTGGTACCAGTTCTTATGGTTTCTTTTTCTTCAAAGCCTGGCTCCCTAAGGTGGACATGGACATCTATCCCCCCTGCTAGGGTAATCATACCTTGAGCATCATAGATCCTAACCCCTTGTCCCTTTGCCTGGTTAGTCAAGTCTTTGTCCAAGCCTTCATAGCCATCTAACCTACTAAAATCTTTATTGGCACTAAGGTCTTTAGAGGCTTTATTCCCCCCAGTCTCTTTTATATCTTCAATCTTTTCTATCAAACCATTTTCAATGAATATATTAACTAGCTTTGTATCATTACCACTTGTGACTATTCGGGCATTCTTAATTATCGTCTTCAAATTTTTCACCAAACACTTTCTTTATCATGGCCTTTCTGACCAAAACCCCAACTTCCATCTGCCTAAAAATCCTAGACCTAGGACATTCAACTAGGCTGTCATCAATCTCTACTCCCCTATTTACCGGGGCAGGGTGCATGATGATAGCCCCGTCCTTCATCCTCTTTTCCCTCTCTTTTGTAAGCCCATAGGCTTCTAGGTAGGTCCTATCACCTAGGTTTAGCTCGTCATGGTGCCTCTCTTTCTGGATTCTAAGAAGCATTACTATATCGGCCCACTCAACTCCCTCATCAAGGTCCATATAAAGGTCTTCTTGGTCCATCCATATCTCTGGTCCACTAATCTTGACCCTGCCCCCCAACCTTTGAAAAGTTGAAATGTTTGAATGAGCAACTCTAGAGTGCCTTATATCTCCAACTATTAAGAGATTTAAGCCCTCAAAGGTCCCAAATTCCTCGTAAATTGTATAAAGGTCTAGGAGGGATTGGCTAGGATGGTTGCCAGACCCGTCCCCCCCATTAATTATTGGAATATCTATATCTTTTAATTGGTCAAAATACCTATCTTCGCTATGCCTGATTACCAGAGCATCCATCCCGATAGACTGGAAGGTCTTAACGGTGTCATAAAGGCTTTCCCCCTTATTTAATGAGCTTGTAGAAGGCTGAAAGTCTACAACCCTTGCCCCCAGCTGGTGTTCCGCACTAATAAAGGAATAGTGGGTCCTAGTGCTGGACTCAAAAAAAAGATTGGCTATTAATCGACTTTCAGTCAATTGCCAATCTTTATATGAATTAGAAAAGAGAAAAGCATCATGTAAAAGGTCCATGATCTCTTCTACGCTAAATTGTTCCATTGTTAATATATCATACTTTTTCATGTGTCCTCCAACAGGTCCTAAAAAATTGCTACATACATTCTACCAGTATGTATCAGTTTTATCAACATTTGCACATAAAAATATTTCAACCTATTAAATGGCTAAATTTCAAGAAAGTCGCCTATCTTTTATAAAATAAAAGGAATCTAAATCGTAAATAGGGCAAAAAAGTTGCTTTGTTTCCAACATTTAAAGCTCTCAAAAGATTTAGATTCCATAATCATATTAGTATTAAATTAAAATCCTATTAAATATACCTATCTGAAGATCTACTACTTGTTCTCCTTGTGGTTAAACTCGGGTACCAACCTTTTAATAGCAGCAACCATTTCCTCTTTTTCACACCCCTGACACAATTGACCTAGCTCCTCAAGGGAGGCCTTAAGCCTTTCTTCATCATGGCTTGTAGGTCTTTCTATATAGATCTTGTCGAACACGGTCTTGTCGCTATTGTCCAGGTCTAGGATAAGCTCTTCAAATAGCTTTTCCCCTGGCCTTAGTCCGGTAAACTCTATCTTTATATCTTCATATGGGACAAAACCAGACAACCTTATAAGGTTCTCTGCTAAATCCAAAATCTTTACTGGCTTACCCATGTCTAGAATGAAGATTTCTCCACCCCTTGCGATAGAACCTGCTTGAAGGACTAGCTGGCAGGCTTCAGGAATAGTCATAAAATACCTGATGATATCCTTGTGGGTTACAGTAACCGGACCACCTTCCTCGATTTGCTTCTTAAATAGAGGAATTACTGACCCGTTGGAACCCAGGACATTCCCAAATCTTACAGCAACAAAGTCGGTCTCAGACTTTTTATCAATCGTCTGTAACATTATCTCTATTATCCTCTTGGTAGCCCCCATGATATTTGTAGGGTTAACTGCCTTGTCGGTTGAAATATTGACAAACTTACTGACCTTATACTTGTCTGCCATCTCAAGGAGATTTTTAGTTCCAAATACGTTGTTCTTAACTGCTGAAATATAGCTGTCTTCCATAAGGGGAACATGCTTGTGGGCTGCAGCATGAAATACGATATCTGGCCTGTAGTGGGAAAATATATACTCAATTCTCTTCCTATCCCTAATACTTTCGATACATACATCAAGGTCAAGGTCCGGATAATTTCTCAATAGCTCAAGTTGGATACTATAGGCATTGTTCTCATAAACATCCAGAATAACTAATTTCTTAGGCCTATACTTAGCTATCTGCCTACATAGCTCCGATCCAATGGATCCACCACCACCTGTAACTAGGATGGTTTTATCCATAATCATGTTCTTAAGGGATGAGTTGTCTAGGCTGACCTGGTCTCTCCCTAAAAGGTCATCTATACTCACGTCCCTAATCTTTGTAAAATCAACCTTTCCATCGATTATTTCGTAAATTCCAGGAACAATCTTTACCTGGATATTCAAATGCTTTATTGAGTCAAGGATTTCAGCCTTCCTCTGATGAGTAGCTGTAGGTATAGCAAAGATTATTGAGTTGATTTTCTTTTCCCTGACGACCTTTTCAATGTCACTTGTTTTGCCACAGACTTTTATCCCCTTTATTAGGACATCTTGCTTAGAGCTATCATCGTCAACAAAGGCTACAACCTTTCCAAATTCACTATGGTGGTTAATTTCATTTAAGATGCTTAAGCCAGATTGACCAGCCCCGATGATTAAGACTCTTTTGTCTGAAAGCGGATCTCTTAGGTCTGCAACCTTTTCATGCCTGAATTTTTCTATATACCTGATAAGTCCCATAAAGATTATTTCAATTACAGCGGAAATAATAAGTACCGACCTAGGTAAAAGGTATTTAACAACAGTTAAATATATGAAAAATATAAGGCTAGTAGCAGTTATCGAAAAGCCTAATAATAGGGCCTCACTAACACTTGCATTCTTCCAATATATGGTATAAATATTAACTAGGAAATAAACTAAAAGCTTAAATACTAGAACATACGGAAGAATGTGGGTAAATTCCTTAATAAACCTCTGAGGAATAAAGCCATCAAACCTTAGATAAAGGGCTAGACCCATTGAAGCCAAAATAATAATGGCATCCATAATAATGTATTTAATATTATTCTTTGTTATTTTCATTTTTTTCTCCTAACATATTGGAATTATATGACATTAACATATCATTGTCAAAAAAACATCAACATGGATTGAATTAATATACAAATAAATTTTATATGTCTTATTTCAATAATGTAATTTAAATCAAAAGTTGATATAGGCCTAACCTAAGCTAATCCTATTAAAATCTTCTGCAAGGTCAAATATTTTCTTGTGGCAGGTAAATACAAGAATTTGCTGGAAATCCGCTTCATTTTTTATATATTTAAGCCCAAGGCTAGCCCTCTGTTCATCAAACTTTACAAATATATCGTCTAAAAACAAGATTCCCTTCTCACCCCCGTAAAAAACCTTAGCTATTGCAATCCTCAAAGATAAGTAGGCCTGGTCTCTGGTACCCGAGCTTAAATACTGCCAACTTTTAACTATTCCTTGATCCCCATCTTCAAAGCTAATATCTAGGTCCTTAGAAATTCTCAGACTGTCGTAGGCCCCAGCTGTAAGTCTCTTAAATATCTCCTGACTCTTTTCATTTAACATGGGTCCTATATCCCTAGAGACTTGTCCATAAGCCCTATCAAGAAGGTCAATAGCTAGCTCTAGAGACTCATAGTAGTCATAGCTTTCCCTATACTCTTCCTCTAAAAGCCTAATATCTTCCCTTATCTTTTCAGGGTTGTCGTATGACCTAAATCTTTGGATGAGCTGGCCACGTTTTTCAGCTAACTCCTTGGTCAAAGATAGGAGTCTGTCAGTCCCCTGGTCCTCTAATTCTAAAAAGCTTCCATACTGGTCGAGATAGGACCTTTGTTCTTTTTTATATTGATTAAGCAGGTCTTCAGTCTTCTTATTGTCGGCCTCTATTATTCTTGGGTCAATCGACTGGAAGATCCTATTATCTTTTAGTCTCTCAAGGCTTTTCAACTTATCCTCATACATAAGTTCAAAGCTATTTGCCTGTAAATTCTTTTCTTTAAGCCTTAATTCCAAGTCATTTATTTCCTTGATAACTTGCTCGTTTCTGAAGTCTAGGCTATTTATCATCCTTGAGGAATTGCTGATAGATTGGTCTATTAAATCATAGCCCTCCTGGTTTTCTAATATCAGCCTCTTTGACCTTAATTTGTGAAATATCATATACCCTAGAAGAACAAGAAGGATTCCAGATATAACATATAAGAACATTGATGGCAAGCTAAGGTAAATTGCGACAAAAAATATGATGGCAAAGGCTATAAAAAGTAGAAATGCCCCAAGAGAAAAACCTTTTAAACTACCGCTTTTTCTCTGGTCGCCCAAGTCCTTTCTCTGCCTTTCGTAATTTGCCAATCTCTCATTTGTCTTTAAGAGCTCTTCTTCAATCCTATCCTTATCTTCCCTACGACTAGTCAATTCTAATTGAATTTGATCAAGCTCTGAATAAATTTCAGCCCTCTTATCATTGTATAGCTTTAGGTCATTTTCAAGTCTTTTTCTTTCATCATTAATCTTGTTCTTAGCTAGAGCCTCTTCCTTTATAGCGACTCTTTTATTGTAATCGGCTGATATTTTTTCAAGCTCAATTTCCTTCTCATACCTTAGTAGCTTCCTATCCGCCTCTTTTCTCTGTCTATCTAGGTCAATTGCCTCATCAAGGTCTCTTTTCTTTGACTTTATCCTGTCTTGAAGCTCTACAAGGTCCCCTCTTTTCTTGTCTCTACTAATCAAACCGAACTTTTTATCCTCCAGGATTTTCCTGGATTTCTTATAGGAGATTGTCTCATCCGAACTAGAGACCATATTTAGGAGCCTTTCATTGACATCTAGCCCCTGTTTGCTTGAAATATATAGGTCTTCTGAGTCTACAAAAATAGTTGACATAAAAGAATTAATGTCCATTCCAAAAAGGTAGTCCCCAGGCTCAAGACCGGGATCAAAAGAGATCTTTTCTCCGCTAATATTATCCCTGAGATCAACGAGGTCCTTTCTACTAGTCTGTAAAAAAGTCCTATTAAGCCTGTATTCAACCCCCTCTTTTTCGAAAATTATATACCCCCTCATGTCTGCCCCATCCCAGGGCCTATACTTTTTTCTAGGGTTATCCATTAAGCTCTTTTGCCTGCTTTTCCCCCCATAAAAAGCCATTAAAATAAAAGCCATTATAGTTGACTTGCCAGCTTCATTTTCCCCATATATTAAGTTGGCCCCCTCCTGGAAACTAAGCTTAAAGTCCTTTAATTTTCCAAAGGCTGAAATATATATTTCTTTTATAATCATAGTTTTCTACCCTCAAAGGCCTTAAGGGTAAGGTCCAGGGACCTATCTAAAATCTTAAGCTCTCTTGATTTTCCCTCTTTTTCAAGCCTTTCTTTTTCATCCAAATAATTTCTAATAAATACCCCATAGAGGTTAGTTTGTCTAGCCTCTAAATCTAAGTTAATATCTTTCTTGCTATTGTCAATCAAGTCTAGGAATTTTAAGTCTTGAAGTCCGCTAGCGATTATATCCTTATCTATGGAAAGATCCCTATCAGCCCTTCCTACAAGAGTAATCCTATAATAATTTTCCTGATAAGGAAAGTCATTTGAGCTGAAGTCTTTATCAAGCGTTTTTCTCAAGCTTTCAACAAGCTGGTAATTTGTTTCATAAGCACTTATATCAAAGTCTAGGCTTATAAGTCTTGGCCCCTCGATTTCTAGGTAACTAAATTCCTTTGAATTTTTGGAAATATTGGCAAGGACTACTGAATTTTTCCCTTGGTCACCAAAGCTAAGGGATTGAAAAGACCCTGGATAAGAATAATAACCACCATTGGTATGACCGATAGGACTGGTCTTGTGGATGTGGCCAAGTGCCAGATAATCAAATCCCTTCTTTTTGACCTCCTCCATGCTTATGGGATTATATAGGCTATCCTTTTGCCCTAAATCACCATGGACCAGGCAAATATTTATATAGTCTTGGTCAAGGTCACCTATAGGTTTAGATAAAAAGCCTTCCCTTTGATAGTAGCCGGTAAAAGATGCCCCATAAATATTTGTCTTAAGCCTATCTATTGTATACTTCTCTAAGCTATCAGCTTTAAATAGCTTAACATTTTCTAGAAAATCATCGTCAAGGTAATATGAGTCAAAAGATAGGTAATCATGGTTGCCAGCAACTAATATAACCTCTGCTTTAACCCTCTTAAGATGTCTCTTAACCTCTTCCATATAAGAAGGGTCGATACAGGAGCTTTCCAAAAAGTCCCCTGCAATCAAAAATATATCTATGTCAAGTTGATTGCACATGTCGCACAGGCGCCCAAAGGCATCAAGAATCTCCATCCTCCTCCTGTCTGATAAAGCTCCAAGAAAAGGGAAATTTAAGCCCAGATGGGCATCTGCCATATGCATTATCTTTATCGAATTCATTTAACCACCTCAATAAAAATTATAGCACAATAAAATAATAAATTTCCCCAGAAGATTATAGTCCGGGGAATTTCCACTAAGAGTAAATACCTATTATATTTTTTTCAATTGCATTTCCAATAATATTTCATAAACTGGCTTTACCCCTAAAAGTTCTATAGTTGCATAGGAGCAAAGGACTATTAGGCC
>CAYFSL010000019.1:14221-17303 GCA_964345835.1 uncultured Peptoniphilaceae bacterium | reverse complement strand
TTAAATAATTTGCTTGTAAATAAATGGAATACTTTTTCACAATATTTTAGTTGGATGCTTGCCCCCTAAAATAGTGTCCATATTGATTATGTTATATTTTTGAAAATATTTCCATCATTTTAAAAAACTTTGTCCTTTATTTTACATGTCTTTTTGGGGAAATATATAATATTTGCACATCTTACATAAATATTATGAGAATTTAATAGCTAAAATGGTACTAATAGTCCATTGGCAAAAAAGATGTAAGTTAATAAACATTTAGTTTGATTAACTTTTTTTAATATTTTTCATTTATTATACATTACTCATATACATTCATAAAAAGCTTTCATATATTTTAGTCGTAATTTAGTCATAAAAATGCAAACAAAAACCAGAGACAAATATTTCTACTTGTCCCTGGTAAAATTTGTTTTTAAGCTTATTATTTGTTGTGACCCTTAATCTTTATTTTTCCATCTTCATAGGTCATGGTCAACTTATCCTTTTCTTTGACCTCTCCAGAGATTATCATCTTGGCAAGAGCTGTTTCTACCTCCCTTTGGATAAATCTCTTGACTGGCCTTGCCCCATATTGAGCTGAGTAAGAGCTTTCTATTATATAGTCTTTTAGATTTTGGTCGATGTTTATGCTTATCCTCTTATCTTCAAGCTTCTTAAAGATTTTTTCTACTTCTAGGTCAACTATCTTAGATATTTGTTCCTTTTGTAGAGGCTTAAACATTACTATATCGTCAACACGGTTTAAGAATTCTGGTCTAAAGGACCTTCTCAATTCACCATCCACAAGTTTTTTAGCTTCTGGAGTAATATTTCCCTTGTCATCGATTCCATCAAGTAGGTATTGAGATCCAATATTTGAAGTCATGATAATTATTGTATTCTTAAAGTTTACAGTCCTTCCTTGGTTGTCGGTTAGCCTTCCATCATCTAGGACTTGTAACAAGATATTAAATACATCAGGATGGGCCTTTTCAATCTCGTCAAATAGGATTACACTGTAGGACTTTCTCCTAACAGCCTCTGTAAGCTGTCCACCTTCTTCATAGCCAATGTAACCTGGAGCTGCCCCTATCAACCTAGATACCGAATACTTTTCCATATACTCTGACATATCTATCCTGATGACATTCTTTTCATCGTCAAACATGGCTTCTGTCAAGGCCTTTGCAAGCTCGGTCTTACCAACCCCTGTTGGTCCTAGGAAGATAAATGACCCGATAGGCCTATTTTCGTCCTTTAAGCCTGACCTAGCCCTTAATATGGCTTCACTAACAGCAGTTACCGCTTCATCTTGACCTACAACCCTCTTATGCAAGGTTTCATCAAGTCTTAGTAATTTCTCTCTTTCCCCTTCAACTAGCTTGTTGACAGGGACCCCTGTCCACTTAGAAACGACTTCGGCAATTTCCTCTTCTCCAACCTCTTCTTTTAGGCTGGATTCTTCCTTGGATTTTTTCTCTGCGATTTCAAGTTCTTTCTCAAGCTCTGGCAACTTTCCATACTTTAACCTTGACAAGCTTTCAAAATCATACTTTCTTTCCGCATCTTCAATCTGAGTTTTCACCTTGTCAATCTCTGACTTTAGTTCATTAGCCTGGTCAAGGACCTTCTTGTTGTCCTGCCAAGCAGCAAACTTTTCATTGTAGATTTCTTCCTTATCAGCCATCTCTTTTTCGAGAATATGAAGCCTTTCGATGGAGTTGTCATCGCTTTCTTTCTTTAGGGCGGTGATTTCTATCTGTAACTGTAGTAAATCCCTCCTAAGGTCATCAAGTTCTTGAGGCATTGAGTCGATTTCTGTCCTCACCATGGCACAGGCTTCATCCATTAGGTCTATGGCCTTATCTGGTAAAAACCTATCTGTGATATACCTATCTGATAGGGTGGCACAGGCTATAACAGCATTGTCCGCTATCCTGATACCGTGGTAGATTTCATACTTTCCTTTAATTCCCCTTAATATTGATATGGTGTCTTCAACTGTAGGTTGGTCAACTATGACCTTTTGGAACCTCCTTTCCAAGGCCCCGTCCTTTTCTATATAATTTCTATACTCATTAAGGGTTGTAGCCCCGATTACCTTTATCTTACCTCTAGACAAGGCAGGCTTCATGATATTTCCAGCATCCATAGCCCCGTCAGTCTTTCCAGCTCCGACAATCATGTGAATTTCATCAATGAACATGACTATTTCACCAGCTGACTTCTCAACCTCATTTAGGACTCCCTTAAGCCTTTCTTCAAATTCTCCTCTGAACTTCGCCCCTGCTATCAAGGCTGCCATATCAAGAGAAAGAAGTCTGACGTCTCTCAAACTTTCAGGAACATCCTTATTTACAATTCTTTGGGCAAGCCCCTCTACAATGGCTGTCTTACCAACACCAGGCTCCCCAATCAAGACGGGGTTGTTTTTAGTCCTCCTAGACAGGATCCTAATGGTGTTTCTAACCTCTTCGTCCCTGCCAATTACGGGATCCATCTTTCCTTCCCTGGCTTGGGCAGTAAGGTCTATTGTATATTTAACAAGGGGATTTTCAGCGTCCACGCTAGGGTCTTCCCCCTTATCCTTCTTAAACTCCTCCAACTTTTTGGAAAATGACTCGTAAGTGATCCCCTTTTCCTTAAATATTTTCTCAATCTCTATATTCTTCTCATTTAACATGGCTAAGAAAATATGTTCCAAGCCAACGTACTGGTCGGAAAGCTTCTTAGCCTCATCAGAAGCATTTAAAAGAATCCTTTGGAAGATGGCATTAGGGTAGATATTATCTGACCCGACCTGCTTAGCCTCTCTATCTATAAGGGATTTAAGGTCTTCCCTAATCTTTTCAGCCGACCCATTTATCAGATTAACAAGTCTAAATATTATGCTGTCGCTATTCATAAAAAGAGCGTAAGCAAGGTGTTTTTCTGTCAACTGTGGATTTGAATTTTTTATCGCCATATTTTGGGCGTCTTGGATAACTTCCATTGATTTTTCTGTAAATTTATCTAGGTTCATAACTCTACCTCCTATCTATATTTTTCTAACTTTCTATCTATCTATATTTTTTCTAACTTTCGGTATAGTTCTTCT
>CAYFSL010000019.1:0-14121 GCA_964345835.1 uncultured Peptoniphilaceae bacterium | reverse complement strand
TTTTTCTAACTTTCTATCTATCTATATTTTTTCTAACTTTCGGTATAGTTCTTCTTGCTCATCTGTTAATTGGTCGGGGTTTACAATCATAATTTTTATATATAAATCACCCTTGTTCCCCTTCATGTCTTTAAAACCTCTGCCTTTAATCTTGATAGCCTTACCAGCCTGAATTTGGGCAGGTATCTTAACCTTTATATTGCCATCCAATGTCTTAATAGTCTTCTCCATACCAAAGTAGGCCTGCCAAGGATAAATCTTTACGGTCTTAGTAAGGTCGTTGCCCTCTATTTCATAGCTAGTGTTGATATTTATCTTTACGTAGATGTCTCCATCAATTCCATGGGGGCTTCCCTTGACCTTGATCTTCTTCCCTTTACCAATCCCCTTTGGCCACTTGACCTTTATCGTCCTAGGCTTTCCAGCAAGGTTAACCCTGACAGTTTTTTCTCCTCCCCTGTAGGCTTCCTCTAGGGTCAAGTCCATATTCATGTCATATCTTGGTTTTTGTCTTATATTTTGAGAAGCATGGCCATTTGCTCCTGAAAATAGGTCTTCAAAATTCATCCCGGAAAATGAAGGTCCTCTTGATGAAGAAGCCTGTCCAAATCCTTGATTTTGACCAAAGATCATATTGAAAAAGTCTGAAAATCCTCCTCCATCTCCTGTCGAGTAGGTATAAGTTCCTGAATATCCCGCCTGAGATGGGTCGAAATTATAGCCATTGGTAAAGTCATAATTGCTTCCAAATTGGTCATACTTCTTCCTTTTTTCCTTGTCAGATAAGACTTCGTAGGCCTCATTTATTTCTTTAAGCTTTTCGGCTGCTTTTTCATCATTTTTATTTAAATCCGGATGGTATTTCTTGGCTAATTTTCTATAGGCATTTTTTATCTCCTTGTCGGTGGAGTCTTTTTTCACTCCAAGGATTTCATAATAATCTTTGTACTGCATAATATCACTTCCTCTTCTAATAATATTGATCTCGTCCTTGTTATAATTTACAGTGTATATAATATATCTTTATTTAACTAAACACTTGTTGGTTGATTTTTATAATTTTATTCTAAGCTATATATTCGCCTCCACATTTGTGTAGCAAATAGAATTTTTAACTATATAAAATTTATAACTATATAAAGGTTTCTTTGACCTTCTTTGACTTTAATTATACTACCGATAATAGATTTATGCAAGGGGTTTTATTAATTTTATTTAATATCTTTTTCATCTCATTTTTAGTCTAATATTTTTATGTAAACCTTTTCTTAATAACAAATTATCATCTATACCCAGACTTATATTAACAATTTAACAAAATATGGCTGGCATATTTAAATTATTAAGTAAATGTAAGTACTGTCTACCCATCTCTACAAATAGACTAGCCCTGCACTTTGCTAATCAATCCCTTACAGGACCTACAATTTTATAGCTTAAAAAAATTTTTTTTGATATACTTAATCTATCAATAAATAAGTATTTATTATCAATTATAAGGAGATTGAGTATGGAACAAAAAGTAATAGAGATGCTCAATATCACAAAAACTTTCCCAGGTGTAATCGCTAACGAAGACGTTACAATTAACCTACACAAGGGAGAGATTCTTGCCTTATTAGGGGAAAATGGAGCGGGTAAATCAACCCTTATGTCCATTCTTTTTGGTCTTTATGAACCAGATACAGGTGAAATCCTAGTTAATGGAGAGCCTGCTGATATCAAAGACCCTAATGAAGCAACGAAATATGGTATTGGTATGGTACACCAGCACTTTAAGCTAGTGCAGAATTTCACTGTGCTAGAAAATGTAGTTCTAGGGGCAGAAACCACTTCATTTGGCGGAATTCTTCAAATGAAAGAAGCTAGAAAAAAAGTAATGGAGCTATCAGATAAGTATAACTTCGATATTGACCCAGATGCTCTTATCGAAGATATAAGCGTTGGTATGCAACAGCGTGTAGAAATCATCAAGATGCTTTACAGGGACAATGACATCCTAATCTTTGACGAGCCAACTGCTGTACTAACACCTCAAGAAATTTCTGAATTGCTAAAGATTATGAAGCAACTTGTAAGTGAGGGTAAATCAATAATATTTATCACCCATAAGCTTAATGAAATTAAAGAAGTTGCCGATACGGTAACAGTCTTGAGAAAGGGTAAGCTTGTAGGAACTGTAAAGGTAGACGATGTAACTGTAGAACAGATGTCTGAAATGATGGTAGGCCGCAAGGTTGACCTGGACTTTGACCTAGGCGAACCTAACTTAGGTGATTTGATACTTAAAGTAAGGGACCTTAATTTAGAGCATACAAAAGCTGGCCAAAAACAGCTGCACGGTATTAACTTCGATGTACATAGAGGTGAAATTGTTTGTATAGCAGGTATTGATGGTAATGGTCAATCTGAGTTAGTTCATTCATTGACAGGTCTTGTTGATAATTACACAGGCTCAATTGTGCTTAATGGCATAGATATTGAAAAGAAATCAATCAGATTTAGAAATACCCATGGCTTATCCCACATTCCTGAAGATAGGCATAAACATGGACTAATCCTTGACTACAACCTAGGACAAAATATGGTCCTTCAATCCTATTTTGAAAAAGACTTCCAAAAGGGTGGCTTTATCAACTTCCAAGCGACAGCTGACTATTCGAATAAACTTATCCAGCAATATGATGTTCGTGCTGGTAAGGGTAACGCTACGATCGCTAGGTCAATGTCCGGTGGTAACCAACAAAAGGCAATTGTTGCCCGTGAAATGGAAAGGCACCACGACTTACTAATAGCTGTCCAACCTACCCGTGGTCTTGATGTTGGAGCTATATCCTATATCCACAGCCAGATAATAGCCGAAAGAAATGCTGGTAAGGCTGTCCTACTTGTGTCCTTTGAATTGAGTGAAGTTATGGGGATCTCTGATAGGATCCTGGTAATGCACGGTGGAGAAATAGTAGGAGAATTTAAGCCTAAGGAAACTACCGAACAAGAACTTGGCCTATACATGTCAGGGTCCAAAAAAATGGAGGTGAAGGTTGATGAATAAAAGAAAAAAATCCACATTTTTTGATAAGGCCTTGCCTTCCTTGATAGCTATTGCAATCGGTATAGTCGCTGGTTTAATTATCATAATTGTGACCAATACCGAAAACGCTCTTGAGGCTATTCCAGAATTCTTAAAGGGACCTTTTACAACAGGCCTTACCGGGGTAGGTGACCTTTTCTACCATATTACCCCATTACTTATGACGGGTCTTGCAGTTGCCTTCGCCTATCAAACAGGCCTATTCAATATTGGGGCTTCTGGACAATTTATATTGGGGGGCTTTCTTGCCATCCTAATTTCAGCGAAGCTTGAAAAGGCAGGCTTGGCTTCAAACACGACCTGGATAGTAGCCCTATTAATTGCTGGGCTAGGCGGAGCCTTGTTGGCAAGTATAGTTGGGATATTAAAAGCCTATAGAAATGTAAATGAAGTTATAACCTGTATCATGCTTAACTACACAAGTATGTATCTAGTTAACCACTTTATAAAGAGTGCTAATATTTACAATCAAACAAGGAATTCTACCATAGATATATCAACAGCAATTCCTAAACTAGGGATTGATAAATTATTCCCTAATACAATAGCTGGTGGCGGGATAGTAATTGCCTTGATAATTGTAATTATCCTTCACATAATCCTTAAGAAGACTAC
This sequence comes from uncultured Peptoniphilaceae bacterium, assembly GCA_964345835.1. GTDB lineage: Bacteria > Bacillota > Clostridia > Tissierellales > Peptoniphilaceae > JAAYEL01. Next base: position 10,415 of record CAYFSL010000019.1, on the reverse strand, counting down.
CTTTGGTTATGAACTTAAGGGGGTTGGCCTTAACCGTCATGCGGCAAAGTATGCTGGTATAAGTGAAAATAAGAGCATAATCCTATCAATGGCTATATCTGGCCTACTAGCTGGGCTAGGCGGAGGAATGCTTTACCTATCAGGAGCTGGTAACAACATTGCAGTTCAAGACCTTCTTCCTAGTGAAGGTTTTGATGGGATAGCAATATCCCTACTAGGTCTAAATGAACCTATCGGGGTCTTTCTAGCATCCATTCTAATCGGCTATCTAAAATTAGGCGGTCAAGCTATTCAGACTCTTGGCTATGCACCAGAACTTATTACTATAATAACATCATTTATTTTATACGTATCTGCCCTTTCAGTCCTATTTAAGAGGATGCTAGGCAGGAAACGTGTTGATTTAGTTGACAATATAAACTCTGAACCTCCTATAGATAACCCTGTAAAAGAGGCAAAAGAAGAGGTAAAAGAAGAAGTCAGTAAGATAAAAAGTGAAAAAGATATTGAAGGAGGGGTTAAATAATGGATATTGTATATTTTATAGTTCAACAGACAATGTTTTTCTCCATCCCCCTTTTAATAGTTGCCTTGGCAGCAATGTTTTCAGAAAGAAGTGGGGTAATCAATATCGGACTTGAAGGTATCATGGTAATGGGAGCCTTTGCTGGTACCCTATACCTACATTTTGTTGGTTCAGATGCCAGCCTGGGTAACTTAATGATTGCAATCCTGATAGCGACCCTATCTGGGCTAGTATATTCAGCCCTTCATGCCTTCGCATCAATCAATATGTTGGCAGACCAGGTAATATCAGGTACAGCAATGAATATGTTCTCAGGAGCATTTTCCATATTTGTAGCCAGGTCTTTAGTTGGTATCCAACAAATCCAATTTTCAGGTAACTACAGGTTCGACAAGGTTCCTGGGTTAAGCAATATTCCTGTAATTGGACCGATGTTTTTTGAAAACGCCTATATAACAAACTACCTGGGAATATTAATCTTAATAGTTTCCGCTTTTGTCCTTTATAAGACAAGGTTTGGTCTAAGATTAAGGTCAGCTGGGGAATTTCCTCAAGCAACTGATGCCGCAGGTATATCCGTAACAAAGATCAGGTGGGCTGGTGTCCTTATATCTGGCGCCTTAGGTGGCTTTGGTGGACTAACATATATAATCCCTATTTCAACCGAATTTAATGGGTCAGTAGCTGGATACGGTTTCTTGGCTATAGCAGTACTTATCTTTGGTCAATGGAAGCCAGGTTTAATCGCCCTATCAGCCTTCTTCTTTGGGATATTGAAGGCAATTTCAGCAGCCTATGCAGGAATCCCATTCCTATATAACCTAGGTATCCCTAAGGTTGTATATGAAATAGTTCCTTATATAGTTACAATAATCGCCCTATTCATAACATCTAAGAAGTCTGCCGCACCAGCTGCAGAAGGTCAACCTTTTGATAAGGGTAAGAGATAATTTTTACAAGAAAGTAACTGAGCGGATAAAAAATATTTTTAGCATAAACTTATCCGCTTCTTTATTTATTAGTTACAAGCTAAATGATTTATGTTATAATTACTTTGCTATGAAATATCGTTTTCATACATTTTGAAGAGGATATTTTATGAATTATATTACTATTTAAAATTTTTAGGAGGAAGATATGAACATTACTAAGAGGATTCTTACAATGTTACTTGCTTTGTCACTTGTATTAGGTCTTGCAGCCTGTGGTGGCGGATCAGACAAGGACAACAAGACAGCTAAGAGCAACGACTACTATCTAATCACAGATGAAGGAACTATCGATGACAAGTCATTTAACCAAGGTTCTTTCGAAGGCTTAAAGCAATATGGTGAAGAAGTTGGCAAAGGCGCTAACTACTTAAAGCCAGCAGGAAAGGGCTCTCAAGTTTACAAGCAAACTATCGACCAAGCTGTTAAGAAGGGTGCTAAGGTAGTTGTAACCCCTGGTTTCCTATTCGACCAAGCTTTAGGTGAAGCTCAAAAGCAATACCCAGATGTTAACTTCGTAGCAGTTGACTTTACTCCAATTAACGACTATGAAAAGGATGATAAGGGCAACGAAAAGAAGGATGAGGAAGGAAATTCAATCCCTATATATAAGGCTACAGACAACACAGTTTCAATCACTTATAAAGAAGAACAATCAGGTTTCTTAGCTGGTTATGCTGCAGTTAAAGACGGCTACACTAAGTTAGGTTTCATGGGTGGTGTTGCAGTTCCTGCAGTTATCAAATACGGTTTTGGATTTATCGCTGGTGCTAACAAGGCAGCTGAAGAAATGGGCGTAAAAGTAGAAGTTAAATACAACTACACTGGTTCATTTGAAGCTAAGCCAGAAATCCAAACAATGGCATCTTCTTGGTATAAGTCTGGTACAGAAGTTATCTTCTCTTGCGGTGGTGGTATCGCTGCTTCAGTTCTAAAGGCCGCTCAAGACAACAATGCTAAGATGATCGGTGTTGACGTTGACCAAAAAGACATGGGTGAAGAAGTTATTACTTCTGCTATGAAGAACCTTCAAAAATCTGTTTACGATGCAGTTAAATCAATCGATGATAACAAATTCCAAGGCGGACAAACTCTAGTACTTGGCGTTGAAGAAAAGGCTGTTCAAATCTCTGATGACTTCTCAAGATTTAAGACATTCAAGAAAGAAGACTATGACAAGATTTATGACATGCTTGTAAATAACACTGATGGAATTACTGATTCTATCCCTAACGATGCAAGCAACTCTGATCCAACATCTTTCCAAAGCAAGATGGCTAATGTTAAGATTGACTATATCCAACAATAGTTTTCATAAGAATAAATACTACTAGATACAAATCTAGTATAATAGACAGGCTGTAGGATTATCCTATAGCCTGTTTTTATTATCAAAAAGTTTCAGAAATCCCTGTTAGCTAGCTTTTATTTCCTTCTTAAGTCCACACTAAATCCTAGATCCTTGTCGTCATTTAAACATAAAAAAGCCCAGCCCAAGTGATGGCCACATGAGCTAGGCCTGATTTGTAAATCCTTTCAAATCTCTTCCAAGGATATTAGCTTTTTATATTAACTTTTTCCTCTATCTATTATAGGGATATCTGAGATTATAAACTTTCTTTTCAGCAAGAACCTTTAAACCATAATCAATTCAATTCCCTTTTCCTTTATAATATCCTGCCATTTTTCGGGTAAATCCTTGTCGGTAATAACAACATTGAAGTCTTCGAGCTCTCCAAAATATGCATTTGTAACCTTACCAAACTTAGATGAGTCAACTAGTAGAATTTTTTCTATAGAAGATGCCATAGCAGTCTTTTTTATGTCTATTTCATATTCTTTTGTACAGGTTAATCCAAATTGCTCATCTATCCCCGCGGCAGATATAAAGGCTTTTGTAGCCCTTATTCTTTTTAAATATTCAATATTATTCTGGGAAATAAAGGTCATTGTATCATGGTGGTAGACTCCCCCTCCCATTATAATATTAATGTTGGGCTTAGTTATGGCTGGTATCATTATGTTTGAGCTATAGCATAAAAGATTGAATTTCTTATCGATAGCAACAGATGGAATTATCCTCTCCGTTGTTGAACCCGTATCGATTATAATATAGTCCTTATTTTCAATCATGCCTGCTGCATACTTACCAATCCTATTTTTCGCTTCATTGTGCTTGTTTTTGGCTGTTACAAGATTATATTCTTTTATTATCTTATCGGAATCATTTTTCGGATTATAGATTGCAGCACCATGAACAAGATTTACATAATTCTCTGATTCAAGAATCTGTAAATCCCTTCTAATAGTCATCTCGGAAACATTAAACAAGCCTGAGAGTTCCTTAATGGTCACCCCATTTCTCAGTTGAAGAACCTTGATAATCTCCTTGTGTCTTTCCGCTTTCTTACTCATTAACATTACCTCCGACTAGTAAAATACTTACCATCTAAAATCTTTCTACCTTGTCACTAGCTACCCTTGCTAAAATAAGTGGCTTTAGTTCCACCTTAGCTTCGTCTATTGTATAGCTTTCAAGAAGAATTTTCTCAGCTTCCTTAATTGATTTCTCATCATTGGTATAAAGAACCGCTAATACGTCTCCTTTATTAACCCTTTCTCCAGTCTTTTTAACAAGCTCTATGCCCGCTGCAAAGTCTATATCGTCTTCCTTAGTCTTTCTTCCAGCCCCAAGAATTACGGATGAAATACCTATACCTTCTGTATCCATCCTGTGGATATTTCCAGCTATTGGAGCCTTAACCTCATGGATATGCTTTGCCATAGCAAATTTTGAAGGATCTTCCAAATATGATATATCTCCACCCTGTGCCTCTACAAAGTCACAAAGTTTCTTAAAGGCTTGACCGTCATCAAGGGCCTTTTCAGCTAACTTTTTGCATTCCTCTAGGCTTCCTTTTTCAGCTAAAAATAGCATGTTAGCAGCAAGGTTTACCGATACCTCCCTTAAATCTTTTGGTCCCTTTCCCCTTAGGACTTCACAAACTTCCTTGACTTCAAGGCTATTTCCTATCATGTGACCAAGAGGGATACCCATTTCAGTTATTAAGGCAAGAGTATTTTTACCAGCGTGCTTCCCTATAGAAACCATGGCACTTGCCAATTTAATAGAGTCATCTATGGTCTTCATGAAAGCCCCACTACCAGTCTTCACATCAAGTAAAATTGCATCATTACCAGCAGCCAGCTTCTTACTCATAATTGAGCAGGCTATTAGTGGGATACTGTCAACTGTAGCTGTTACGTCACGAAGGGCGTAAAGCTTCTTATCAGCTGGTGCTAGGTTGCCAGATTGTCCAATTACTGCAACCCCTATATCGTTTACCTGCTTGATAAAATCTTCAATTTCTAGGGTAGTCTTAAGGCCAGGGATAGACTCCATCTTATCTACTGTACCCCCGGTATGCCCAAGCCCTCTACCGCTCATCTTAGCCACTTTTACACCGTAACTTGCAACTATAGGAGCAATAATGAGGGTTGTTTTGTCGCCAACGCCTCCAGTACTGTGCTTATCTACCTTAATCCCCTTAATTTGAGATAGGTCGACCATTTCTCCAGAATGGGCAACTTCATCAGTAAATATTGCTGTTTCCTTTTCCGTCATAGAATTAAAGTAGATTGCCATAAGTAGGGCCGACATCTGATAATCGGGTATTTGTCCGTCGGTATAGCCCTTAACTATATATTTCAGCTCTTCTTCGGTTAATTCTCCACCATTTCTTTTTTTATGTATTAAATCATACATCCTCATATTAGCCTTCCTCCACGTTTAGGTTTAAGGGGCCAAATCCTAGGGGTAAAATTTCTTTTAGGGTAAATATCTTGTAGTCATCGGAGCTTTTTGCCAGAATAACCTCAAAGGTCTCAGGATCACAAAACTCCATCATTACCTGCCTACAAACCCCACAAGGAGCACAATAGTCCTCTATTTTACCATCCAAGCCTCCAACTATCGTAATTCTCTTAAAATTCTTCTTGCCGTCACTTACAGCCTTGGAAAATGCCACCCTCTCCGCACACATGGTTGGGGAAAAGGCCGCATTTTCAATATTTATACCTGTGTAAACTTGATCATCATCAGTTACTAATACACATGACACCTTATGTCTGGAATAAGGGCTATAGGAATATTTAAGGTTGTCGATAGCAAGATTTATTTCTTTGCTCTTAGCAGCCATCTTAATAACCTGTCGCCTCCTCATTTTTAATGATCTTTACTATCCTACTTGTTCCAAGTCTTGATGCTCCTTCTTTTATAAATTCTTCAGCATCTTCTAGGCTTGTTATACCGCCTGCAGCCTTTATCTTCTTTGACTTGTCCAAGTGCTTTGCAAATAATTTAATGTCTTCTAGCTTTGCACCAGCAGTTGAAAAACCAGTTGATGTCTTAATATAATCAGCCTTAGACTTACTTACTATTTCACACATCTTGATTTTTTCTTCTTCTGTTAAAAGGCAAGTTTCGATAATTACCTTTAAGATTTTACCTTGACAGGCATCTTTTATTGCATTTATTTCATCAAGAACGTAGTCGTAGTTTTTATTCTTAAGCTCGTTAATATTTATTACCATGTCGATTTCTTCAGCCCCATTTTCTATAGCATTTGCGGTCTCAAAAACCTTTGTTTTCTTAGTGCTATAGCCATTTGGAAAGCCGATAACCGTACAGATAGGCATTTTATCTTGCATATATTCGTGGGCCCTTTTAACGTATGAAGGTGGAATACAGATAGAAGCTGTTTGATATTCGATGGCATCATCGCATATTTGCTTGATATCTTCCCAAGTTGCGTCTTGCTTTAATAAAGTGTGGTCAACAGTTTTTAAGATTTCCTTCAAATCCATATTAGTCTCCTTTTTTTTCTCCTAAAAATTCCTTATATGTTTTTTCATTAAAAGGTACTGAAATCTGACTTTCTATTAGTTTATCCTTAACTTTTAACATAGTCCTATAAGCATTTGGGTTAAACTTAGCAAGGGCCTCCTGGTCTATTGATAGGTCAAGAGCCTTATCCTTAAAGCCTAGTTCGATATTTCTCCCAAAGATATTAATACCACTTAGATACCTGCTTGATAGGTCGTTAATTACATAGGCGTAGTTCTTGTCGATAGCAGCTAAAGCCTTATCACCCGCTAGTTCCATTTGTTTTTTTTCAGCTAGCATTATAGACTTGTCTACTTCCTTTGAAGCCTCTATAGCTCCAAGGCCCGAAAGTCCCGCATCTTGGAAGAGGATATCGGCCCCTTTGTTATAAAGTTCCTTTGCAAGCTTATAGCCTTTTTCATCATCTGAAAATGACCCTACATAGCCTATAGAGACATCCATCTCTACATTCTTCTCTCTTTTGTAGGCCTCAACTCCTGCCATAAATCCATACTGAGTTTTTTCTGAAATAACCCCCTTTGCACCACCTAAATATGCCAGCTTGTTAGTTTTTGAAAGGTCAGCAGCAAGGTAGCCCATAAGATAGGCAGCCTCTTCTGTTTTAAAAATTACAGAAGAGAGGTTTTTGTCCATGACGTCACTACCGTAAACGTTTTCCAAACAAATAAATTTAATATCTGGATATTCTAACGATGCATTGGCCAGACTGTCAGCTGTTGAATAACCTACACCCCAAATTAACTTGGCCCCTTCTTTTATCATATCGCTGATATTGGCCTTGTACTGGTCGGTAGATTCACTAGTTTTTATGGTTATTGGAGTCCAGCTATCTATCTCAAATTCCCTTAGGCCCCTTACTGACTCCTGGTTAATCGACTGGTCATCTTCCCCCATATCATCAAGTAAAAGGCCCAGCTTGGCAGCCGGTTTTTTTCCCTCACCCTCTGGTAGTCTGTCATTGTTTGAACACCCAACTAGTAGAAGGATGGAAAAAAAGATTCCGGCATATAAGCCAATTATTTTCTTTAATTTCATTGATATCTCCTTAGCCAGACTAAAGTCTGGCTCTATTTAAATGTTATCATTTTGGCCTATCCTAGTCAATATAAATGAGCAATTTCAAACATTAGTAAGATATGCGACATGCAATTCACTTTTTACTAGGGTTTAATCTTAGCTTTACTCCATTCCTTCAAAGACTTCCATTAGCTCAGCCCATTCTAGAAATGCCTCATCCTTCTTATCTGTCAAGGCTTTTACCCTGGCCTGTAAATCAAGACTTTTTTCATGGTCCTCATAGACCTCTGGAAGGGCGAATTGGTCATTGATTTGGTCAATCTCCTTGTCACAATCGTCAATTATCCCCTCCAAAGACCTGATCTTTGCCCTAGTCTGCCTTATAAGTTTTTCCTTCTCCTTGGTCCTTTTCTGGTCTTTTATCCTCTGGGTCTTATTAACCTTTTCTTCCTCAACATAGTCAGGCTTTCTTTCCTCTAATTTCTGTAGATAATAGTCGTAATTTCCTTCAAACTCTTCCATCGATTGATTATCAATAACGATTATCTTATCTACAACCTTATTAAGAAAATACCTGTCGTGGCTGATAATTAAGGCGGTAGCATCATAAGCTCTTAAAGCTTCTTCCAGGACCTCCTTAGAATCTATGTCCAGGTGGTTGGTGGGTTCGTCCATCAAGAGGAAGTTGGCATTAGACAACATGAGCTTAAGAAGGGTAACCCTGGCCCTTTCTCCCCCACTAAGTTCGTCTATTAGCTTGAATATGTCGTCTCCTATGAACATAAATTTAGCCAGGTAACTTCTCAATTCATAGTGGGTCATGTCTGGATACTCATCCCATATTTCATCGATTACCGCCTTGTCAGGATCTAGGTTAGACTGTTGTTGGTCGAAGTATTCTGGAAATACGCCTACCCCAAGGTCTACTGTTCCCGAACTTGGTCTTAATTTATTGAGAATTATTTTGAATAAGCTGGTCTTTCCTGTACCATTAGCCCCTATAAGCCCTATCTTTTGTCCTTTATAAATATTAAATGAGACATCCTTATAAAGGTATTGGTCGGAAAAGGCCAAGGATAGGTTGGATACTTTAAGGACATCATCACCACTTTCCCTGGCAGGTGTGAATCTTAAAGACATCTTCTCATCAAAATAATCTGGTTTATCCAGCTTTTTCATCTTATCCAGAAGTTTTTGCCTAGACCTAGCCTGGGCTATTCCCCTTTTTCTAAGGGACTTTCCCGCCCTTAAAAACTTATCAATTATAGCCTCCTGTCTCTGGATCTCCTTTTGTTGGTTCTCGTATTCCCTTTGGGCTATTTCCCTATCCTTGGTCCTATTTTTCATGAAGTTGGTGTAGTCTGAATTGTAGACAAATAGCCTTTTATTTTCCATTAGGAAAATCCTATTTACTACCCTGTCAAGGAAAAACCTGTCGTGGCTAATTACAACTAGAACCCTCCTATAGTCCTTTAAATATTGTTCAAGGAAGGAAATCGCGGACATGTCCAGGTGGTTGGTTGGCTCGTCAAGAAGTAAAACATCCGCATCCGACAAGATTAACCTGGCCAAGCTTATCCTAGACATTTCACCCCCGCTTAGACTACTAACTGGGTCTTGAAACCTCTCCTTGGGAAAATTAAGCCCCTTTAGGACTCCTTCAATCTTGGATTCATAATACAGGCCTCCTTCCCCCCTATGGTGGTCCAAGAGGTCATTGTATTCCAGGGTTAAGGCCTCAATCTCTATAATGTCCTTAGTAGATGCAAGAAGGGTCTCCAACTCCTTAAGCCTATCTTCCATCTCAAATATATGGTCAAATTCTTCCAGCATATAGTCGAAGACTGTCTTGTCCGTTCTCACGCTTACATTCTGCTCCATATATGCTATCTTAAGGTTATTCTTAACAAAGACACTCCCCGAATCAGGTTTGTCTCGTCCAGAAATTATATTAAAGAGGGTGGTTTTGCCGGCTCCATTAGCCCCAACAATGCCGATCTTGTCCCCCTCATTTATGTTAAATGTGACTTTTGAAAATATTTCCTTAAGTCCATAAGTCTTACTAATCTCACTAACGGCAATCTCTGCCATATTTATCACCTCACCTCTTATTTTATCACAATTAAGTATGCAAAAAACCCTGCAAGTATTATTATCTAATCTCAGCAGGGTCCTAAATTCTATTTAGTATTTAAATTCTTTATCCACTCTTATTTTTGCTTATAATTGTCCATATTCCATAAATAGTATATCAAAGAATACAAGGACTCACTTAGGTGGACACTTTCTATTGGAATATTAAAATTAACCTTTAAATCGGTTGGAGCAAAATTCCATATCGCCTTTATCATGCCCTCTTCAAATTGGTCACAGACTTCCTGGGCTACATCCACTGGTAGGGTTATTACCGCTATATCTACAGGATTAGCCTTCAAAAATTCCTTCAACTCTGAAATAGGAGTTGTCCTTACGCCGCCAACTTCTTTTTCCTCAATATCAAAAACAGCGACAACATCGAATTTTGCAACATCAAAGCCCTTATATTTATAAATGGCTTGACCAATGTGACCAAAACCAAGGATGATTGCCTTGTAAGGCTTGTCAAGTCCTATAATTTCAGTAATGGCATCTTTCAAATCACTTATCTTATAGCCATAACCTTGTTGTCCAAAAGCTCCGAAGTGATTCAGGTCCTGCCTAATCTGAGATGCTGTAAAACCAGTTTTCTCACTTAAATTCTGGGAGGAAATTTTACTTTCACCTAATCTTTCTAAGTCGCCTAGGTGCCTGTAGTATTTAGGAAGTCTCCTAACTACAGCTGCTGATATCTTGTTTTTTTTCATATTGCCCCTCCATGATAAATCTACAACTCATATGATAAATCTATAACTTATATTATACAGTAGTTATGCGATTTATGTCAATTAGTTGTCAATTTCTTGCCTATAACCATTGAATTCTTAGACTAAAAAATAAG
>CAYFSL010000018.1:0-17981 GCA_964345835.1 uncultured Peptoniphilaceae bacterium | reverse complement strand
AAAATGGAAATCCAAGTAGATGGTGAAAAACTTAAAGGGAATATACTGCCTTTTGATAAGAAAAAAACCTATCATGTGTCAGTTAAGATTTAAAATTTAAAATGGTAGTGTTGCAGAATGACTAAAAATCATTCTGTGATACTACTTTTTTCGTTTTAAGACGATGACTTGCTTCTGAGAGTTAATCTTTTCGATAATTTATTAGAATTACAAATCTTTAAATTAAAAATAAGCACACAAAAATCACCTAGAAATATTTTCGTTTCTTTCTAAGCAGTTTTTTTGTACTTGATGATTTCTGTTTGATTCTTTAACACTTTCCATTGAGATATCTTCTAGTGGATTACCAAGTGCAACGATAACTGCTATACCGTCTTTTGCAATTGCCTTTGAATCAAGCTTTTCATTTTCTTTTAATTCTCTTGATGACATACCGATATCATTTGAACCATTACTAGCACTAGTAATGATGACAATATTCTTTTAATATTTTTTTTCATTCAATACTCCTTTGTTTACACTTTAATAATATTTTTTGTGCAACTATAGAATAAACTTGATATGTAAATAATAAAGTCCTTAAATGTTAAATCCAAGTTAAAAGATTTTACATTTAAGGACTTTGCTCCTAAATATTTGCTCCTTGACCTAGAATATCGGTGAAAATATCCTGGCTATCGGCTCCCTGATTTTTGTATATAAAGGTCTTTTCTCAAATACTTCAGTCGTCATATGAATAGACCCTTCCTTATCTATTAAGAATTGCTCTTTTAGTTCCTTATTGATCTGTCTGTCATAGAAAATGAGGTTGGTCTCAAAGTTCAGTTTAAAAGATCTCTCATCAAGATTGGTGGTTCCTACAGTTGATAAGACATCATCTACAAACATCAACTTGGAATGAAGAAATCCCTTCTCATAGGCGTAGATATTTGCCCCAAGATAGGCCAATTCCTTGGCAAAAGACATACTACACCAATGTACAATAGTATGGTCTGCAAAGGCCGGGATCATTATATTTACCCTAACCCCCTTTAACATGGCTATCTTCAAAGATTCAAGCATAGCCTGGTCTGGAACCAGATAGGGAGATTGTATAAATATTTCCTCCTTGGCAGCATCTATCATTGCTATCATAACATTTTTAATGTTCTGATATTCAGTGTCCGGCCCTGAATTTATAACCTGGACTGATGATTCCCCGTTTTTTGGTATCTCTGGTCTCAAGTCCTCCTCTAAGTTAGGTTCAGTTTCAGCAGTATAATACCAATCTTTCAGAAATCTTAATTTCAAGCCCAAAATAGCCCCACCAGTTAACCTTACATGGGTATCTCTCCAGGGTCCAAACTTTTTCTTTTTACCCAGGTACTCATCACCTACATTGAAGCCACCTATATAGCCAACAGTATCATCTATAATAACTATTTTCCTGTGATTTCTATAGTTGACACGGAAATTGATAAACCAAAAGATTGATGGGAAAAAGGCATACACTTCTGCCCCCTTCTTTTTTAATCCATTCAACAGTTTCTTGCTGCTTCTCCTACAACCTAGGGCATCATATAATAAGCGAACCTTGACCCCCTCATCCAGCTTTTCTTCAAGTAGCCTTAGAAACTCTTTTCCTGTATCGTCAGTCCTAAAAATATAGTACTGGATATCTATAGTCTTCTTAGCCTTTTTTATATCCTCAAATAGACTATCAAATTTATCCTGCCCCCAGTAGAAAAACTCTATGTTATTATCTTCTGTAAAATATGCGTTGTCACTTATCAAATTCATCTTGATTATGTGACTGTAGTCCGTAACCTCCCGGTCCTTATATGAGAAGTTTTTATCGCTAATTTGCTTCATTTGCATAGCGGAAAGGGCCTCTATAATATCGTCATTTTCCTTCTTCAAGGAAAACATCTTAGATTTCCTAGTGTCCTTACCAAACATCAAAAATAGGATAAATCCAACATAGGGAAATAGGTTTGTCACCATTATCCAAATAATAGTGGACCTAGGATTTTCCCTACCATAATAAATTACATAAAGGGTTAGGATTATATGGACTATAAAGACTATAAATGAATTAAATAAAGCCTCAAAGGCCTTTTGTATAACAAACATTACAACCTCTACTTTTTCTATCTTTCTACTTCTTTGACTTATACCTCAATTGGTTGTTAAGAATCCTCTTCCTTAATCTCATGTGTTTTGGAGTAATTTCTATAAGTTCATCTTCTTCTATAAACTCTAACATTTGTTCCAGACTCATTATCTTTGGTGGAGATAGCTTTATAGCATCATCAGATGAGGAAGACCTGATATTTGTTTGTTGCTTCTTCTTACAAACATTAACCTCCATATCAAGTCCTTTAGGGTTTTCGCCAACAATCATCCCCTCATATACTTCCATCTGAGGTTCGATAAATAAATTTCCTCTTTTTTCAGCAGAGTCAAGGGCATAGGCTGTAGAAACCCCTGTTTCAAAGCTTATTAAAGACCCGTATTTCCTTCTTGGTATATCCCCTTTATATGGTTCATAGCCATCAAATACCGAACTCATAATCCCTGTTCCCTTGGTATCTGATATAAATTCCTGCCTATATCCAACTAGCCCTCTTGCTGGCATCCTGAAGGTTAACCTAGTATAACCTGTCGAAGCATTAGCCATATCAATAAGCTCCGCCTTCCTGCTTCCCAGCTTCTCAATTATAAGCCCAACATAGGTTTCCTCAATATCGATTGTTACAAGCTCCATTGGTTCCAGGGTCTTATCCCCTTCCTTTTTCATAAGGACTTCAGGCTTTGAAACGGCAAATTCATAGCCCTCCCTCCTCATATTCTCTATAAGTACAGATAGGTGAAGTTCGCCCCTACCTGATACCTTAAATGAGTCAGTCTGAGACCCATCTTCTACCCTCAAGCTGACATCTGTCTGCATTTCCTTATACAGTCTAGACCTTAAATGCCTTGAAGTAACATACTTTCCATCCCTACCTGCAAATGGTGAATCATTTACCAGGAAATTAACCGATAAAGTAGGTTCTGAAATCTTAACAAAATCAAGCGCTTCTACATCTTCAGGTGAACATAGGGTGTCCCCTACATTTATTCCCTCTACTCCTGAAATTGCCACTATTGATCCTGCTTGGGCCTGGCTGACAGGCACCCTTTCAAGCCCTTCGAATTCATAAAGACTGGTGATTTTTATTTTCTCATGCTTGTCGGGGTTGTTGTAGTTAACTATATAGGCCTCCCCCTTATCCTTAACTATTCCAGACTCTACCCTGCCAACTCCAATCCTTCCAAGATACTCACTGTAGTCAGTTGTTGATATTAAAACCTTAAATGGCTTGTTAATATCCCCCGCAGGTTCCGGAATATAGTCGATTATGGCATCCAAAAGAGCCTCCATGTTATCGGTTTTTTCTTCCGCTGAGTTACTAGCATATCCATTCTTAGCAGAAGCATATACAATTGGACCATCCAAGTAGCTTTCTGGTGCATTTAAAGAAATAAATAGGTCAATAATTTCATCTACAACCTCTTCTGGTCTGGCCCTATCTCTATCTATCTTATTTAAGCAAATAACCGCCTTAAGACCTAAGTCTATGGCTTTCTTTATTACAAACTTAGTTTGGGGCATAACACCCTCAAATGCATCGACTACTAGGACTACACCATCAGTCATCTTAAGGACCCTTTCAACCTCTCCACCGAAGTCGGCATGCCCCGGTGTATCTATGATGTTAATCTTTGTCCCCTTATATTCTATGGCAGTATTTTTAGATAAAATCGTGATACCCCTTTCCCTTTCGATATCACCAGAGTCCATGACCCTATCTTTTACCTCTTGATTTTTTCTAAATACGCCCGCTTGATTAAACAGGGAATCTACAAGTGTAGTCTTACCATGGTCAACGTGGGCGATTATAGCAATATTCCTAATATCCTTTTTCATAGTCTTCCCTTCAATTCTTTCATAATTAACTTCCTAAACTCTTATTTTATCACAAAAAAGTCTATACGATAATAAAAAATATATTCTATGGTCAAGAAAGCTCCTATAAATAAAGCTAGACTATGTATAACACGAAGACTATAAAAATTCTAAAAAGTAAAAATGCAAGGGCAAAAAATAACCTTTTCCCCACTCTTATTTATGTATAATAATTAACTTTAACCTTCCTTCTTTTTACTTGTTACCCATTAGAATTTGATGAGATCATTCTTTTAGAGAACAGCTTATTAAAATAATTTAATATGATTATTTAATGAAAATAATTATCTATATAATAGTAAACTTTTATTAAATTTTATTAAAAAATCCTCCTAGAAAAATCTAAGAGGACCATTATCCGCCTTAATTTATATTAGTAAATTCCCATTTATTTTTTTATAAGTCTTTACACCTTATATTTATAGTACACTTTACTCTATTGTCTTTCATCTGAAACCTATCTGTCAGACTCTTAACCAAGACCAAGCCTCTACCGTGGTTTTTTAATTGCTTGCAGTCGTAATCATGCGGTTCACAGAGACCTGTACCTTCGTCTTCAATGTTGATTCTAAGGGTCCTGTCATCAATAACCAGACACAAATGCATACACTTGTTGATGTCTTTCCTATTGCCATGGACAAAGGCATTGATGAGTAGCTCGTTTAATATAAGCCTTAAATCAAAGTTAAGGTCTTCATCATTCAATATTAACTTTGTATGGTTTAAGATATCTTTAACCGTGGCCTCTATAGTTTCTATGCCACCCCTTATATCTTCATCATATCTGTAAAACATATAGGCTCCCTTTCCTTTCGCTATTATATTAGATACCCTGAATTACTAATATTAACCAGCTATATGAATATGCATTCATGTTATTATTAAAAGTATTTACTGATAATATCGTTTGCATCTAGCATTATTCACTTTTTAATGTTATAATACAGTCAGACGTTAAGTCATAATTATTAGGAGGTAAAGAAACATGAAAAAATGGGAATGTCAAGCTTGTGGATACATATATGATCCTGCAGTAGGTGATGAAGATAATGGAATCGCTCCAGGAACATCTTTTGAAGACCTACCAGAAGATTGGGTTTGTCCAATGTGTGGCGCTGACAAAGGTATGTTTGAAGAAGTAGAATAATTTAAAATATTAGAGGCTGCTAACAAGCAGCCTCTTTTTTCTTGCTAATTATTCTTTTATAGGTCATCGCTTTTAACTAAAGCCTTATATCAACCAGACCCTAGCTATATTGACTCGGGATAAAAATTCTTCCTTATTTATCTAATCTTCCTGTTCAGCAAATAAAATCCTATAGACTTCGTCTAGATTTTCCTTGGTTACGGCTGAATAAGGTATTATCAGGCTCCTATCTTTTATTCCCAACTTTTCTGCTATCTTTTTAATGTGGACCTGCTTCCTACTTTTTCCGACCTTATCAAATTTAGTTGCTATAACATAGCCACTAAAGCCCGAATGAATTATCCACTTATACATCTCAAGATCATCGTTGGTTGGTTCATGCCTAAAGTCAACCAAAAGCAGGACCTCCCTAAGTCTTTGCCTGTGGGTCAAATAAAGGTTAATCGTTTCTGCCCACTTATCTCTTTCACTATGGGATACGGCAGCATAACCATAGCCTGGTAAGTCCACTAGCCTAAGTCTATCATCTATATTATAGAAGTTTATAGTCCTAGTCTTTCCTGGCTTAGAAGAGGTCCTAGCCAAGGCTCTTCTCCCCACTATAGAATTTATAAGGGAACTTTTTCCCACATTACTCCTGCCAACCATAGCTATTTCATCTAGGTTAGAATCTGGATATTGGGATAGGTTTACAGCTATTTTTTCAAGTCTTGGATTTTTTATTTTATACATCTTTATCCTACTTCCTAGTCTTCTAGGCAAAGCTTGAAGACTTCGCTAACTTCTGTTACTGGATAGAAGGTCATATGCTTTCTTATACTTTCGGGTATTTCTTCAAGGTCTTTCTCATTTGCCTTAGGGATTATTACCCTATTTATTCCATACCTATTTGCTGCAAGGGCCTTTTCTTTTAAGCCTCCTATGGCCAAGACCCTTCCCCTGATTGTTACCTCTCCTGTCATGGCCATATCCTGTCTTACCTTCCTATTAGTCAGGGCTGATAGGATACCTGTTGCAATAGTAATCCCTGCAGATGGTCCATCCTTTGGGGTAGCCCCTTCTGGAACATGGACATGGAGGTCTATTTTTTCTTGGAAATTATCCTCAATTCCATAGCTTTCATTATTCGCCCTTATATAGGAGATAGCTGCTAGGGCTGACTCCTTCATAACATCTCCCAGGGAACCGGTCAGTTGAACCTTGCCCTTGCCCTTCATGGCATTTACTTCGATTTGAAGAAGCTCTCCTCCTACAGCTGTCCAAGCAAGCCCTGTAACAACTCCAACTTCAGGGCTTCTTACAATTTCATCATCTTGTATTTTTTCATTGCCCAAAAAGTCTGTGTAATTGTTTAGGGTTACACTTACGGTCTTCTTCTTTCCTTCTACAATTATCATGGCTGCTTTTCTACAGATTTTTGATATTTCCCTTTCAAGGTTTCTAACCCCAGCCTCCCTGGTGTAGTTGAAGATTATTTTCTTTAATACCGTGTCTGATATCTTTAGCTGAGACCCTTTAAGACCATGTTCTTCTAATTGCTTTCTAACTAGGTGGTCCTTAGCTATCCTAAATTTTTCTTCTGAGGTGTAGCCACTTATTTGTATGACTTCCATCCTATCTAAAAGAGCTCTTGGGATTGTCGCCATTGAGTTTGCCGTTGTTACAAACATCACCTGTGAAAGATCTATAGGAACTTCTATATACCTATCTATAAATTGGTTGTTTTGGTTGGGGTCAAGAACTTCTAGCAGGGCTGATGCTGGATCTGCCCTGTAGTCAGAAGATAGCTTGTCAATCTCATCCAGCAAAAGGACCGGATTCATTGTTTCTGCCTTAATTAGGCTTGTAACAATCCTTCCTGGCATAGCACCAATATAGGTCTTCCTATGCCCCCTAATCTCAGATTCATCTCCCATTCCCCCAAGTCTCATAGATATATAGGTCCTATTCATGGACTCTGCAATTGACTTTACAATAGAGGTCTTACCAACCCCAGGAGGTCCTACCAAACAAAGGATTGATCCCTTCATATCCTTTTTTAACTTCCTTACAGATATGAATTCTAGGATTCTTTCCTTGACGTCTTTTAGGCCATAATGGTCTTGGTCTAGTCTTTTTCTAGACTCCTCGATATCTATTTTATCTTCTGTGTATTTGCCCCAAGGTAGGTCTAATACATAGTCTAGAAAGGTCTTTATGACATTCAATTCTGGGGACCCTGGGCCTACATACTTAAGCCTGGAAGCTTCTTTTAGTAGGACCTCCTTGTTCTTGTCGTCCATAGGAAGGGCTTTAATAGCCTCTTCATACTTGTCATATTCGTCCTCAAAGTCAAGTCCGCCCTCATCGAGCTCACTTTTAATAACCCTTAATTTTTCTCTTAGGTAGTACTCCCTTTGGTTGTCATTTATTCTAGTCTTTACCTCTTTTTCTATGTTTTCTTCTATGTCTAGAAGGTCTAACTCTTTAGCCATTAGTGAGTGGACTATCATCAACCTCTTGTAGTAGTCTATCTCATCAAGTACCTCCTGATAAACTTCTGGTTCTAAGTTGATATAGGAGATTAGGAGGTCTGCAAACTTTCCAGCATCGCTAACCTCTCTAAGATTTAGGATAATTTCTTTAGGGATTTCTTGCTTTTTATCTATATATTTATTAAAGTCTTCAAGGCATAACCTCCTTAAGGCTTCAATTTCCTTATCTTCTTCAGCTTCTTCTTGACTTAATTCATCTTTTTGCCAATACTCTAGGAGGTCTACTTCAAAATATTCCTCTCTTTGTTTGTAGTCAGCAATCTGTGCCCTACACTCCCCCTCAACCAGGACCCTAACATTTCCATTGGGTAGGATGATGGTTTGCTTGATTGTTGCAACAACCCCCATTTGATTTATTTCTTCTTGCTTGGGATCTTCTATTAAAGGGTTTTTTTGTGTAGCTAAAAATATCCTAGAGTCATTCATCATGGCCCTATCTATCGCTTCTTTTGTCTTGGGTCTGCCAGCGTCAAAGTGCATGACCATATGGGGAAATATCCATACCCCCCTAAGGACTGCCATCGGCATCTGGCTTTCTTTTATCTTGTAGTGTTTATCCATATTTTCCTTCCTCCTACATGCTAGTTATTCTTTGACAAACAATTTCCTGTTTGTCAATTATCTCTTGTAAGATATAATAGGAAAAATACGAAACTCGAATTCTACCCTGAATCAAAGTTTCGTATCTCAAAGCTTTATTTTAGCTCCAACCTAGGAGCCTTACCTTCTCTTACTGTGTCACCGTCAATTATGCAAGTGGCAACGTCATTTCTTGATGGTAGTTCAAACATGGTGTCCAATAGGATCTCTTCCATTATTGACCTAAGTCCTCTGGCCCCTGTCTTCCTTGCTATTGCTAACTTAGCTATCTCTGAAACAGCTTCATCTTCTATTGTCAGTTCAACCCCATCCAGACTGAACATTTCCTTATATTGCTTTACTAGAGCATTTTTAGGAACAGTTAAAATAGTTTTTAAAGCTTCTTCGTTGAGTTCTTCCAAGCTTACAATTATTGGAACCCTACCGATAAACTCTGGTATTAGACCAAATTTCATAAGGTCTTCTGGGGTTATTTCACTAAGTTTCTCTGCCAGGGTCATTTCCTCTTTATCTGCAAGCTTAGCACCAAAGCCAATAGTCTTTGTATCCATCCTCCTATCTATTATGTCTTCAATACCATCAAAGGCTCCGCCGACAATAAATAGGATATTAGTTGTATCAACCTTTATATATTCCTGGCTAGGGTGTTTTCTCCCCCCCTGTGGAGGTACATTAGCAACAGTTCCTTCTATCAATTTAAGTAGGGCCTGTTGAACTCCTTCACCACTAACATCTCTTGTAATTGATGGGTTTTCTGACTTCCTAGTAATCTTGTCGATTTCATCGATATAGATAATTCCCTTTTCCGCTTTTTCGATATCATAGTTTGCAGCTTGTACCAGCTTTAGTATGATATTTTCAACGTCTTCGCCGACATAGCCCGCCTCTGTAAGGGAGGTTGCGTCCGCTATTGCAAAGGGTACATCTAAGATTTTTGCTAGGGATTGGGCCAAGAGGGTCTTTCCAGATCCTGTTGGACCAATCAGGCAGATATTTGATTTTTGTATCTCGATATCACTATTTGCACTCGCACTTATCCTCTTGTAGTGGTTGTAAACTGCTACAGAAAGGATTTTTTTTGCCTTATCCTGTCTAATGACGTATTCATCCAGGTATTCTTTCATCACTATAGGCTTCGGAAGGTTGTTAAGGTCTAATTCTGGAGCTAGGACTAGGTCCTCTTCCTCCATGATATCTGAACAAAGCTCGATACATTCATTACAGATAAAGACCCCATTCGGCCCCCCAATTATTCTCTTTACTTCATCCTGGCTTTTCCCACAAAATGAGCAAAATACATCATTGTCATTTATATTAGTCATTAAATAGCCTCATTCTTGTTTATGACTTTGTCAATTAAACCATATTCGCAAGCTTTTTCAGCATCAAGCCAATTATCCCTATCTGTATCTCTTTCAATTGTTTCTAGGTCTTGGCCTGTGTTTTCAGAAAGAATCTTATTAAGCTTTTCTCTGGTCTTTTTTATGTGGTCCGCAGCAATAAGTATGTCTGAGGCTTGACCTTGAGTACCTCCAAGTGGTTGGTGAATCATAACTTCTGCACTAGGAAGAGCAAACCTCTTTCCCTTCGTACCACTTGATAATAGTAAGGCTCCCATAGATGCAGCCATTCCAACACAGATAGTTGATACATCTGGCTTGATATAATTCATTGTATCGTAGATGGCCATCCCCGCTGTTACTGATCCACCTGGTGAATTAATATATAGTTGGATATCCTTATTAGGATCTTGAGACTCAAGATATAGGAGTTGGGCAACTATTAAGTCGGCCATATGGTCTCCTATTTCTCCAGATACAAATATTATCCTATCGTTTAATAATCTCGAATATATGTCATAGGCTCTTTCGCCCCTATTTGTTGTTTCAATTACAGTTGGAACTAATGGCATATTTACCTCCTTTGTAATATGTTGGCAATTATTCTTCGCCTTCTTTGCTTTCCTCAGCCTCTTCTACTTCTTCAGCTTCTTCAGGCTTTTCTACGAAAACTGCATTAGCAATTAACTTGTCAACAACCTTTCTCTTTCTAATAATGTCCTTTATATAGTCTACAGATATTGACTTCTTTACTGTTTCTAAGAATTCTTCACTATCTTCTTGGCCGTATTGCTTTACTATATCCTTGTATTCAGCTTCAACATCTTCATCAGATACATCGATATTTTCTTTCTTTACGATGGCATCTAGTAGGATTTGGGCTTGAACATTTTTAACTGATTTTTCCCTAAATTGCTCCCTGATATCTTCTTCAGTTGCATGGGTTGCGTTCATGAAGCTTTCCATTGTAAAGCCCATGTGTTGTAGGTTATGGCTATATTCGTGAACTTCTTGGTCAATCCTGCTTTCAACCATTGACTCTGGAGCAGGTATATCATTTTCTTCGATAAGCTTAGCTATAACGTCATTTTCTAGTTGGATTTTGTTTTGGTCATCTAATTCTTTTTGAAGCTTTGCTTCTATATCCTTTTTGTATTCTTCAAGGGTGTCAAAATCTGATACATCCATAGCGAAGTCATCATCAACTTCCGGAAGGATCTCTTCCTTCAATTCATTCAACTTAACCTTAAATACTACAGGTTGGCCCTTAAGTTCTTCAACATGGTATTCTTCTGGGAAGCTTAAGTTGATTTCAAATTCATCGCCAACATTTTTTCCGATAATTTCTTCTTCAAATCCCGGAATGAATGACTTTGATCCAAGCTTTAGGTCATAGCCTTCAGCCTTACCACCCTCAAAAGCTTCTCCATCCTTGAAGCCTTCGTAGTCTATATTAGCCACATCGCCTTCTTGAGCTGGCCTATCTTCTACGTTTTTGATGACCTTGTTCTTTTCTCTTTCTCTTTCTATATATAGGTCGACATCATTATCTGCAAGAGTCATTTCATTTTTAACTACTTCAATCCTAGAATAGTCGCCAATTTCTGGCTCAGGCTTGGTTTCAACTTCAAACATAAAAGTCAAGTCCTTGCCTTCTTCTATTTCTTCCATATCTCCACTTGGTGCAGATATAGGTTCTAATTCTAACTCTTCTATCCCCTTTATATATGCATCTTGCATCAACTTGTCTATAGCATCACCATAGAAAACTTCCTTACCATAGTTAGCTTCTATTATCTTTCTTGGAGCCTTGCCCTTTCTAAATCCAGGTATGTTAATGCTCTTCCTGTTTTTTAGATAAGACTCTTGAACAGCCTTCTCAAAGTCTGCTCCCTCTACTACTACATTAAACTTTGCCTTGTTATCTTCATGAGATACTAATTTAATACTCATCTTTCCTCCTAATTAAATGATAAATTAACTTTTATATTATAACATATTTCATTCTTTTAATAAATATTTAACTTCTTTAAGTTCCTAGGATTATCTATACCCATAAATCTATTTAAATCCAAACCTTTAATGCTAGTGTTAACCAGACTAATTTTATAGTCTGATTTAATTGGAATATATGGCACCTTATCATAATACCATTCCTGCCAATCCTTCAATGCAAAAGAGTAATTTTCTACCCCCAAGATTTTTGATATCCATTTTATCCTATTTATATTATCTAAATCCTTAGGATAATTCTTGGAAATTTCCCCGTCTTTACTATATATATGTTGGTTATCCAAGCTAGGTTCCTTAAATAATTGTCCTTCCAAGATAAACAAATCATAGTCATGGTCACCATCGACAAGCTTAAAATAATCGGATTCATTAAGCTGGATAATATTTATTTCTATACCAAGCTTATCGAATTCTTCCTTTAGCTTTTTTTCTGCTCCTCCTATTTCCTCCTGGTTCTTGTAAACTGCCAGATTCAGCCTCTTCCCTTTAACACTCTCAAGTAAGGCGGCTGTGTCACTAGGAACATCCTTCTCCTTGGCTATATAGGAATGGCTTTCCCTATAGACTGGGCTTTCAATAATTTCTGGGGCTTTCAGATTGAAAATATCCACAAAATCTATCCTATCTCTTATAAGCCTTCTAAAAGAATTATCCCTTAGGAGCTTTTTATCGTAGTTGAATCCTAGCATTAGAAAGTTTTTATCCTGGTATGTATACTTGTCTACATAAGGGATTTGGTCTGCTTTATAATACATATTATCATTGCCCCGGCTATAATCAAGGGCCATGTCGATATCTCCCCTAGAGATAGCCTTTAGAGCCTGGTGGTCTGACAATTGAAAAATGGCAATCTCCTTAGGAAAATCACCCTCTTCGTCCTTTTTAGTTAATAAAATTCTTTCATTCGAATAGTCTTGAACCCTATAAAACCCATTACCTTGATGAAAATCCTTATCCCTTAAGCTATCAACCCTTCCATAATTTAAGTCTTCATCATCTATCTGAACTATCGGCATTTCAAGTATACGGAGATTGTCCTTGCTCAGCTTATTAAACTTTATTTTTATGAAATATTTCCCATCAGGATAAACTTCTAACCCTTCCTTATCGCCGTCTAATTTATAGCTATAATAGCCCCCTATATTTTCTACGTAATAAGACTTAGGCCCAGAGTAATCTGGGTCTGAAAGTAGCTTTATATTTTTATATAAGTCATCGGCTACAAGTTCCCTACCGTCAGGAAATTTACTCCCTTTTTTAAGGGTTATAGCCAGCGTCTTTCCCCCATCCTCATACCAGTAATTTTTAGCAAGGTCTGGTAGGATTTCGCCAGCCTTGTCTACCCTATACAAGGACCTATGTAGGAGGCGGCTTATAAGGCTGGTCTCCTGGGTTGACTCAAAAAAGGGATTTAAGGGGGATGATATTGGTTCAATAGCTATTTTTACAAGTTTCTTATCCCTCCTTACCTCTCGTGGATTAGATATCCCTTTTACATTTAAATTCGTAGCAGGGGTTAACTTTTTAGGACTAATAATTATAAATAGAAATCCTATAATTAACCCCAGCAAAATAATCCTGTCTATTATTTTTACACTAGTCTTTTTCTTCATTTATAAAGCAACAACTATTCCTCCCTCGTTGGCGTAAATAGATGTTACACCTTTAGAGGAGACAATTTCTATATTCTTTAGCTTACACTTTTCTAATAATTTGTTTTTTATTTCCTCTGCTCTTTCATTTTTAAGAACATTGCTGATAACGACAGTTTTCTTGTCAGGCTCATCAATCCCCTGGCAAACTTGTTGAACTAGCTTGTTTATACCAGCCTTCATCCCCCTACTCTTGCTTACGATCTCAATAGCCCCATCATTTCCCTTGCAAACCGGGTTTATGGATAGCATTGAGGCAATCTTTCCAGCAATCTTTGACATCCTACCATTTTTTAATAGGTTATCAAGGTTTTCAAGAATGAAGTAAGTACTCATTTTTTCAACCTCTTCCTCAATCCTATCAACTATCTCTTCGAAAGAAAGTTCCTCGTCTATCAGATCTTGCAACTTCATGGCTAGTAAGGTTTCTCCAGCTGAGGCGGACTTAGAATCAAAAACGTGAATTTTTATTTCTGGATGGTCGTTTTCCATAAGGTCCTTGGCTATGATTGCACTGTTATAAACAGTTGATAATTTAGATGATACGGTAATTATAAACACCTCGTCATATCCTTCCATAGCCTCAATAAAAGCATGAGGAGAAGGGGCTGCCGTCTTAGGCACACCCTCATAGGCATGCATCTTATCAACAAATTCTCTTACATTTAAGTCCTCCCCGTCCAAGATAGTCTCATCACCTAGGTCTAGGTGAAGTGGAATGAACTTAATATTAATTTTATCCCTTAAGTTATCATTAAGGTCAAGGCATGTATCTGATAAAATTATCCTCTTCATTTTTAATACTCCTCTTTTCAATATATTTTAAAATAATCTCTCTATCGTTGTCTAGCCTACCCTCATCAACCAAGTCGGTGATAGCTTCTAGGATTCTACCAACCTCCCTGCCCTGCTTATAGCCTAGGCTTATTATATCATTTCCATTAATTGCCAGCTGCTTCCTATAAATAGGCTCATCTTCTTGTAAAATATAGTCTAAAATCTCCAAGGCCTTATCTACATTAGATGTGAGCTGTGGATTACTTGTAGCAAGTATGTCTGCCCTTTGCAGGTAGAATAACTTCCTAGCAAGGTCTGGACCAATCTTTCTAACCAATCTTTTAACTGTCTTCTCAGTATAGGGATTCATGGCCTCCATGTGCCTTCTAACCAGGATACAAACATTTTGAATAGTTTTTTTGTCATATCTTAGCTCGGATAAATATCTTAGACAAAGGTCTTCAGACTTTTTATCGTGTCCATAAAAGTGGGCCTGCCCATCAGGACCTATCTGCTTGGTATAAATCTTGCCTAGGTCATGGAAGAGGGCTGCTAGCCTTATATCTAGGTCTTTTGGACTCTCGTCAAGAACCCTCATGGTGTGATAGAAGAGGTCATACTTGTGGTGGATATTATCCTGGCTAAAGCCATAGCTATCATAAAGGTCCTTGATTATATACTTAAGAAGCCCATTATTATAAAGGCTTATTACCGCCCTTGAAGGCTTGTCCTGCAAGAGCATCTTGGAAAATTCAGCATTTATCCTTTCTGCAGATATATGTCGAATATTCTCAGCCTTTTGCCTAATAGCTTGCTTCAGGTTTTCTTCCATATCCAAGTCAAGGCTGGCCGAAAACCTAACCGCCCTTAGCATCCTGAGATAGTCCTCATCGATTCTCTTAAAGGGGTCACCCACCGCTCTCAAGATCTTTTCTTGAAGGTCTTTTACCCCTCCAAAATAGTCAACTAAGCCACTTTGGTCACTATAGGCCATGGCGTTTATAGTGAAATCCCTTCTTTCTAAGTCAGCCCTTAGGTCGGTCCCAAAAGTGACCTTGCCAGGTCTTCTCCCATCAGAAAAATCTTCCTCAGTCCTATGGCTGGTTACCTCATAGGGCCTACCAGCTACTATTATTACTATAGTCCCGTACTTTTCAGAAATATCTACTAGCTTGCAATCTGAAAATATTTCCTTTATTTCTTCTGGTCTAGCCTGGCTAGTAATATCTATATCGGATGATTTTATGTTAAGTAGGCTGTCCCTTACAAAACCGCCTACACAATAGGCCTTAAAACCATGTTCATAAAGCCTATTTATAATAAATTGGGCCCCCTTATCAGGCTTAATCCTAGTTGGCATACCCTTTTTTCTTTATTAGGTCAACCACCTGGCCAACATATTTTGAACATAGGTCGTCTGTTTCAGCTTCAACCATAACCCTAATTTTAGGTTCTGTACCTGAAGCCCTGACTAAGATCCTACCTGACTCTCCAAGTGCTTTTGCAACCTTGTCTATTTCCTCTTTTATTTCCTCGTCTTTTAAGACTATATCCTTGTCCTTTACAACAACATTTTCCAAAAGTTGAGGGTAAATGACCAGACCCTTGGTTAGCAGTGAAAGGGGACTTTTAGTCTCTATCATGCACTCAAGAACCTTTAAGGATGTAAGGACCCCGTCACCTGTATTGGTATACTTGGAAAATATTACGTGTCCAGACTGTTCCGCCCCCAAAGAATAACCATTGTTCATTATTTCTTCAGATATATATTTGTCTCCAACTGGGGTTACGACATACTTAATACCTTCCTTATCTAAGGCCTTAAACAATCCTATATTGGACATAACAGTTGCCACAACTGTATTATTTACAAGCATGTCGCTTTCTTTTAGCCTCTTGCCTAGAATATATATTATTGCATCACCATCTAATATGTTACCCTTTTCATCTATACATAGGCACCTGTCGGCATCTCCATCATAGGCAAAACATACATCAAAGTTTCCTTCTTTAACCCTATCTACAAGATTTTCTATATGGGTAGACCCACAGTCCCTATTGATGTTAAAACCATCAGGTCTATCATTTACCACGGTAACATCTGCTCCCAATATATCGAATACATTCTTGGCCACGGAAAATGCTGACCCATTGGCCAAGTCTAATAGGACCTTATAGCCTTTGAAGGATTTTGTAACCAAGGTTGATAGATAGGCTATATACCTATTTCGTCCAAGCACATAATCTACAGTCCTACCTATGTGCTCATTTCTTGCAAGAGGGATTGAAAATTCATCTCCATCTATGTAGTCTTCTAATTCTTTAAGAAGACTTTCTTCCATTTTATAGCCATCGCCATTAATTAACTTTATACCGTTGTCATAATAGGGGTTGTGACTAGCAGAAATCATAATGCCACAGTCAAAGCCCTCTGTCCTACAGACATAGGAGACTGAAGGGGTAGTTGTTACATGTAGAAGGTAGGCATCAGACCCACTGGCAGTTATCCCTGCTGCTAGGGCACTTTCAAACATATAACTAGACCTTCTAGTATCCTTACCTATAACTATCCTACCACCCTTAGCATTTTCTTTGGAATAATAGTGTCCTAGAAATCTACCTATTTTAAAGGCGTGACCCACGTCCAGACCTTCATTTGATTTTCCTCTAAATCCATCTGTTCCAAAATATTTCATAAGACTCTCCCTTGAATAATTTATTTTTCATTAACTATTATTATACCTTATTTTTAGCCTTTTAATAACAGATACAATACAATATTCATATCATATCTCCTTTGAAAGCTTGTAAACCCTATTCTTCTTAAGTCCGCTACTTTCTGATAAGTGGGCTACTGCTTCACTTTTTCTCAAGCCTTCATCTATCAACTCTATCAGCTTCTCTTTTATCTCATCGTCACTAGGCTTACCATCAGACTCATCCGGTCCAATAACAAGGACCAATTCACCCTTTTTAACGAAGTCTTGGTCATGATAATCTTTTATTAGAAAATCAATATGCTCTTCATAAACTTTTGTAAGCTCCCTTACTATTGAAATCCTCCTATTGGGAATTATTTCTATAAGGTCGTCCATGGTCTTGTCTAATTTATGGGGGGCTTCATATAGGATGATAGTTGATTTTTCTTTCTCTATCTCTTTAAGATAAGACTTCCTCTCACTCCCCTTCACTGGCAAAAAACCCATAAACTTAAATACACCTGCACTCATACCTGAATATACCAGAGCAGTAGTAAATGCGGATGGTCCAGGAAGGACGGTATAGTCAATTCCTTTTTCTATTAGAGATCCGATTAACCTTGTCCCAGGATCAGATATTCCAGGCATCCCAGCATCGGAAACTATGGCAAGACTCTTTCCCTCCAAGGCAAGGTCAATAATCTCCTCCCCCCTCTTTTTCTCGTTGTGCATGTGAAAGGATAAAAGCCTTTTCTTAACCCCATAATGATTAAGGAGGACGGAGGTATTTCTCGTATCCTCACAGCAGATTATATCCACCTCTTTTAAGACATCCAGGGCCCTAAGAGTAATATCTCTTAAGTTACCTATTGGACTTGCAACAAAATATATCATAATATCACCTTCTCATATTTTATACATAGATTTTACCATATAAGTTAAAAGGAGTGACCCTTATGGGTGAATCCTTAAAGATTAATAAAGCTTTAATAATGAATTTTGCTGGTTGGAAAATATTAATATAATCTCAAATAAATTAAATATCCCTAAAAAAGGTGTCTCTCAACTTGAATATAAGTTAAAAATTGGAATAGAAAAGGGAGCTAGAATTTTATTTCTAACTCCCCTGTAATTTATTTATAAGTCTTCACCAAGACTATTTGACAAACATCCGATAGACTACCTAAAAGCTATAGGCCTTTGAGCATAAGGCATTATAGGGTATCCCCAT
>CAYFSL010000017.1:0-18076 GCA_964345835.1 uncultured Peptoniphilaceae bacterium | reverse complement strand
ACCTATGACGTTAAGGAATTGCTTGTTTTTCTCCAAGATCTTAAATAAAGGAACTGAAATCAGGGTCATTATAATGAACTCTGATAGCATAACCCCTCCAGTCATCGGTAGAAAAGCTCCGAATCCAGCCAGGAAACTCAATTCATAAGCAATGATAAAGGCAAAGATGGTCGGCCAAAAACTAGCTATAAGTAAGTTCGTTGACTTAGTTATAAAGAATAGGGATATAGCTGTATGAAGGGTTCCAAAGACCATATCATAGACCCCCAGGGTAGACATGGTATTTGAAAGGAATACCCCCAGGGTTACGCCTATAGCGTTAAATGGATTATAAAAGGCCAGCATATTAAGGACCTCGGCATACCTAAATTGGACCGGTCCAAAGCCGAAATCTCCCAAACTGACTGTAAGTACAAAATAAATTGCGGCTATAAGAGCCTGTCTAACAAATGTTCTCGTTGATAATTTTTTCATATTTTTCTCTCCTAAAAATCGGCACAAAAAAAGCCGTTAATAAGGCAGACCTTGATTTTTAAAGTGGGTGCCAAGTAAACACTTTATATTTTTAAAATATTAATATAGTATAGACCAAAAACTAATCTTCATCAAGCCCCCAATATAAGTACAAGGCTATAAGCTCTTTGCAAATATGTTATAATAAGACTATAAAATAAAAAAGCTATAAGCATAAAATGGAGGACAAAATGGCTGGTTATAGTCTAGGAATTGATTTGGGTGGCAGAAGTGCCAAGTTTGGCCTATTTGACAAAGAAGGCAAATTAATAAATAAGTCTAATATAGTTACAAGAACTGAAGAAAATGGAAAACACATCCTTCCTGATATACATAATCATATACTTAAGATATTAGAAAAATACAACCTGAAAGAAGATGATTTAATAGGAATTGGTATGGGAGTTCCAGGTGCGGTAATCGATGAATCAATAATCCAATCTGGTGTAAACCTCGGCTGGGGGACCATAAATATCAGGGACTACTTTAAAAATATAATGGATGTAGAATTTAAGCTTGCAAATGATGCAAACCTTGCAGCCCTTGGAGAGCAGTGGATGGGGGCTGGAAAAAACTACAAGAACATCGTTATGGTTACCCTGGGAACAGGTGTAGGCGGTGGAATAATAATCGATGGCGATATCTATTCAGGCCCTACAGGGTCAGCAGGAGAGATTGGCCATATCCCTATCTTAGAAAAGGATAGCGATATAACCTGCGGTTGTGGAAGAAAAAGGTGCTTCGAATTAGTTGCATCTGCAACAGGCCTTGAGAACCTGGCCAACGAATACCTATTTGAATCGGACGAAGAATCTTCCTTGCGTAGGATTGATTCAATTCTTGCAAAGGATGTCTTTGACCAATATAATGCCGGGGACAAACTGGCAGGACAAATTCTAGATAAATACTACCAATACCTGGGTAGGGGGCTAGCCAGTGTGGCGGCAGTTATAGACCCAGAGGCTTTTGTAATCGGTGGAGGAGTATCAAATGCTGGTCCCATTCTTTTAGAGGGAATTAGGAGGGAATTTTTAAAAAATTGTTTCCCAACCCTTGTGAACACTGACTTCTTACTTGCCAGCTTGGCTAATGATGCGGGAATATATGGGGCAGCTAGGTTAGTTCTAAAAGGAGAAAAATGAGAGTAATAATATCGAGGAGTCCTAGGTCCAACAAGGACTACATATTTAATGAGATAAAGTCAAAGCTAAAAGAAAGGAAAAGGGTCTATTATCTAGTTCCGGACCAATCAAGTCTTTCTAGCGAGATAGATATATTTAATAACTTTCAATTTAAATCAACAATAGACCTAAAGGTAAAAAGCTTTAGGTCTATTGTTGATGAAATTTTGACTAAGTGTGGTGGAAAAAGGCTTAATTTCTTAAATGACCAGTCGCAAAAATTGCTTATTAAAATTTGCTTAAAAAAACTTGAAAAAGACCTAGTAACCTATAGAAAATCAATTCGACAAGAGGGATTTGTTGACCTATTGATAAAATTTATCAAGTCAGCAAAAGCCAATAAACTTGGGCCCGACCAGCTCCAAGATTTCTTAGAGGATAAGTCCCTGGGGGAAAGCCTACAGAATAAGTTAAGGGACCTTATATTGATTTACAAAGAATATGACAGGTTAACAAAGGGCCACCTATTCGATGGAAATGACAAGCTAGACTATGCGATAAAAGAAGCCAAGCTAATGGATGAATACAGGGGGGTATCCTTCTATATAGATCAATTTAACTCAATGTCAAAGCAAGAACTAGATTTAATCAAGGAGATAGATAAACTTACAGACGACTTAACTATGACCCTAACCCTTGATCCTTCACTAGTCGACCTAGATAAAAACTACCTATCTGAATCCCTTATTGAGGATGGAGAGGTATTTGATCTTTCTAGAAGCTTTCTGGAGTCAATTAAGTCATTAATTAATCCCGAAATTGTTATAAATAATAACCCATACTATAAAAACTCTGATATGGACAGGCTTTTAAAGGCCACATTTTCATATAAAAAAGATGAGAAAACAGCCCATAGGCCTATATCTTCAGTATATATATCAAGGTACAAAAATACGGAAGAAGAGTGTGAGAACCTGGCGATAAGTATTAATAGGGACATATTTGAAGAAAAACTTAGGTTTAGGGATATCGCTGTAGTTTGTAGTAACCAGGAGGAGTATTTTGAGAGGGTAAAAAGACAATTTAAGCTCAACGATATTCCATATTTTATCGATGCCCATAGAAATATTTTGGAAAATCCAATGGCAAAATACCTTAAAAGCTCCCTTCAACTTCTATCATCTAATTTTTCTTATCAAGATATTATCTCTTATTTAAAATATTCTTTTTTTGAAATTGAAAGAGATAAGCTTAATTATTTTCAAAATTACCTAACTGAAAGAAAAATCATAGGAGATATGATTTTTGATGATAGCTACTTTATTCAAGCTGAAGAAGATGATATCAAGAGAAAATATGATGATGAGGATAAAGATAAGCTGGAAATTGTAAACCAGGTAAGGGGGGTATTTTTAGACTCCCTATCCTCATTTATGGGAAATTATGAGGACCTTATCCAAAAGAAATCAACTAATAACAGGATAATAGATTACTGCAAGCAGGTATACCATTTTATTAGCAATCCTCAAGCGGTTATCAGGCTTTCAGCTTATGAGAACAGGCTTGAAAGCTTAAATAAAAACGATATTATCGATGAAAATAGGCTGGTATGGAAAAACTTTGTTACTATCCTCGATAGCTTTGCCTCTTTAAATCCAGATTTAGAGCTTAGCTTTGATGACTTTATAGGCTACCTTGATGAGGCAATAGACGATATCAAGATTGGGATAGTCCCACCTGGACAAGACCAAGTGCAGGTAGGGGACTTTGAGAGGTCCAGGTTTATGGAGGTAAAAAAGCTTTACATTCTTGGGATGACAAACAGCTATTTTCCAAAGTCTAATAATTCTGCAGATATTTTTGTTGATAGTGAAAAAGAAAAACTCATATCCCTGGGATTTGAAATGAATGATACTAGCGAAATATATAGCAAGAGGGACCTTTTTGCCTTTTATAATTTGCTTACTAAAGCTGAGGATATAATTAATATTTCCTATTCTCTAATCGATGGAGCTAATTCTCCTATGCAAAAGGCGGCTATTTTGTCCTATATAGAGAGTGCCATCGATAGGAAAAATATTAATCAACTTGGAGAAGACTATAAAAATTATGTTTATTCAAAAAGTAAGCTAGCCTATTACCTACCAACTAGGCTAAGAGAGATAAGGGCTGAGGGATTTATAAAGGCTGAAGAAAGGGATTTTGTATTAGCGACAATAGGAGAGATATCAGGTCGAAAAGAATATCAAAATATCTATCTATCCATGGAAATGGCAGGAAAAATTCTTAAAAAATCAGATAGGTTAAGCAATAAGTCTATTGACCTGGCCTTCCCGGATTCAAAATCCTTTAGCGTTAGCCAGCTAGAAGCTTATAAGAGATGTCCCTATAATCATTTTATCAGTTATGGGATTAAGCCAAGGGTAAAAAACGACTACAATGTCGATTTAGCTAGTTATGGAAATATTTCCCATGATGTCTTTGATAAGTTTGTTACTAGCTTATCCAGGGAAGAACATAAGCCTTTAGACAACCAGGAGCTTAAGGAGCTTGTTGACAAGGATTTTTCTAAGAGTGTTGAAAAATACGTTGATGGCTATAAGTTGGAAGACAAGAAAAACCTGTATTTTTTAGACAAGTTAAATAGGAATCTTGCAATATCATGTATGGGGATCCAAGAGCAAATAAATGAACTAAATATTGAAAAGACCTATACTGAGCAAGAGTATGGTAGGGGTAGGAAATTTCCCCCTCTAAGTGTGGAGGTTGCTGGAAAGACCTATGAGATGGAAGGAAAAATTGATAGGGTTGATAGCTTCACTCTAGGAGATAAAACATACTATAGCATAATCGATTATAAGACGGGGAGGAAGGTATTTGACCTAAATAGGGTCTACCAAGGACTCGATTTACAACTCATGGTTTACCTTTATACAGTTATAAGGTCTGGTGGAGAGGCTTTTGGCGCCTTTTACATGAATATAAACCATAAATACATTGACATAGATAAGTACATGAGCTTTTCTGATGTATTAAAAGATAAGATGAAATTAACAGGACTTGCAGTTGATGAACTTAAGCTTCTAAAAGGCTTTGACAAGACCTTTAAAGCTGATGAAAGACCTAATTCTATGATTCTTAACCTAAGTAAGAGTATTAAGGACTATAAAAAGCAGGAGAACCTAATACAGAAAACAGTTTTTGACAGCTTATTTAAGAGGGTCATTTACAACATAGAGGCTAGCATACAAAATATAAAGGACGGAGATATTGAGGTTAAGCCATACTGGCTTTCATCAACAAGCCCTTGTAGTTATTGTAGGTATAAATCTATTTGTAGGTTTGAAAATGACAATTATAACTTTATAGAAGCTATTAAGACAAAGACATTAATAGATATGTTAGGAGAAGAGAATGCCTAAGATAAAATATTCGGAAAGCCAAAAAAAGGCCATCTACTGCCAAAATAAAAATATAATTGTTTCAGCCCAGGCTGGGGCTGGTAAGACCCAGGTCCTTGTAGAGAGGATAATGACAAAATTAAGGGGAATTAAAGCCGATGAAAGGGATGGTAAATACGGGATAAACCCAAGGCTTACAGCTGATAGAACAGACATAGATAATATGTTGATAGTAACCTTTACCAACAAGGCAGCCCTTGAGATGAAGGATAGGATTAAGTCCAGTATAAGAGACCTTATAACGGAAGAAGTGGAAGATAGCAAGTATCTAATAGACCAATATAATAAAGTAACCAATGCACAAATCTCAACAATGCATTCTTTTTGCATTAATAGCTTGAGGGATAACTTCCACAAATTAGACCTAAACCCGCAATTTAAGATAATTAACCAAGCTAGTGTCAATATCTTAAAATGGGAGGCCATGGACCAGACCTTCAAGGACTTTTATGAAAAAGAAGACGAGGACTTCCATGAGTTTATATTTGAGTATTCAGGAATTAAGGATGATGAGACTGCAAAGGCACTTTTATTTACTATCTATGACTTTCTCATCTCACAGATAGATCCCTTTGCCTGGTTAGAAGAAAAGATTTCACAGTATCAAGATACAGATGAAGACCTAAGCGAGGAAGAAAGGATAGAGAAAAGTAACCGATACAAGGAAATATGTCTGGAAGCTTTTTACCAAGACCTTCCAAATCTAGACGGGGTCTATAAATTGATGCAAGAGGCTTCAATTGCTTTTGGGTCAGTTGAAAAAATAAGAAACTGGGCAGATTCCGACACTATAATTTTTAATGACCTAAAGCTTCTGTCTGAGAGTAAAAGCTACGATAGGATTTACAATTACCTATCGCAAGTGACCTTTGCCAGGAAGCCTAGGATTAGCCAGAAAGATAAAGAAAGTGGTGGATTTGACCAAGATAGCCTAGATAGCTATTCAAGTTTAAGAGATGAATTTAAGAAGCTTATTAAGTCACTTAAAGAAAGCTTGGAGTTTGACCTAGACGACCTTGTAAACAAAGAAAGAACTATAAAAAAATACCTAGTAACAATCGACAAGATTCTTAGGCGATTCGATAAGATTTTTAAGGAAAAGAAAAAGGAAAAGGATGGAATCGATTTTTCAGATGCAGAACACCTTATGATAAGGCTGCTTGCAGATGACGATGTATGCAGGGACATAAGGAATAAGTATGCTTATATATTTTTTGATGAATACCAGGACTCCAACCAAGTTCAAAACTATATAGTTGAGTCGATAAAAAGAGAGGATAATCTTTTCTTCGTT
This sequence comes from uncultured Peptoniphilaceae bacterium, assembly GCA_964345835.1. Lineage (GTDB taxonomy): Bacteria > Bacillota > Clostridia > Tissierellales > Peptoniphilaceae > JAAYEL01. The sequence continues at coordinate 11,687 of CAYFSL010000017.1, read as the reverse complement.
GGAGATATAAAGCAGTCAATCTATAGGTTTAGGTTGGCAGACCCAAATATTTTCAATAGAAGGTATGAATATTATAAGAGTGGGGACGACCCGACAAATATGGCTATTGACCTTACGGAAAATTACAGGTCCAGGGAGGAGATTCTGGACTTCACAAATTTTATTTTTTCGACCCTGATGACAAGGAATATGGGGGAGGTTGACTATGATAGCCCTGCCCATAGGTTGGTTTGTGCGGGGGATTTTGAGCCATTAAAAAACCAACCTGCTATAGAAATTAACTATATTATGAATCAGAAAAATAGCGAAGAGGATGAAGACCTTTCCTATATGGATTTTGATATGTACCTAATAAATGAGTCCAACCAACCCTATCTGATTGCAAAAAAGATTGCTTCTATGGTAGAAAAGGGGGCTAGACCCAAGGATTTTGGAATATTGATAAGGAATAAGAGGATGATTGAAAGTATCTGTAATTACCTTCAGTTGTTTAATATACCTTATTTTACAGATTCGATTAATATTGATTTTACTAGACTTGAAATTCTAGAGTTCATAGATATCCTAAAGGCAATTGACAACGACAAGGATGACTTGGTTTTGCTTTCTGCTCTTACCTCTGTAGTTGGAAATTTCACTGAAGATGACCTTGTTGCAATTAGAAGCGATAAAAACAAGGAATCTTTCCATAGGGCTTTTTATAGTTACGGGGATAGGGAGGACCTAGATAAGGGGTTAGTTGACAAGATAGAAAATTATATAAGCACAATAGACATGTTTAATGATTTAGAAAAGATAATGTCTTTGGAAGATTTTCTATGGTTTGTCTTAATTGAGAGTGGTTTCATGACCTATATTTTATCAAAAAATTCTGGTAAAAAGAGGGTTGATAATATTGTATCTTTCATCGACCAAGCAGGGGACTATGAACAAAATGCTTCAGGAGGTCTATATAACTTTCTCAGATATGTCGATAGGCTATCCAAGAGGTCACTTGATAGTTTAGAGCCTGTATCAAGCCTTTCTGATGAGGATGATGTAGTAAGGGTTATGACTATCCATAAGTCTAAAGGCCTTCAGATAAAAAATGTCATAATAGCCAATGCAGACAAGAGGTTTAATGTAACTGATTTAAGGGGAAAGGTAGTTTTCAATAATGATGCTGGAATAGCCATGAGGACCTACAATCCACTTTCTGATAGCTATGAAGGAAACCTATTTGTCGACCAAATTACCAGGATAAAAAAAGCCGAGCTTCTTTCTGAGGAAGTAAGACTTCAATATGTAGCCCTTACAAGGGCCATTGATAGACTTATGATTTTTAGTGATGTTAATGAAAATTTCTTTGATAGTTTACCAGCCTTATTAAACGCTAATACCAGTCCTGTTCAATGGATTACAAATATTGTACTAAGGGATAAAATAAGTGATGGCTTTAAGTATAAAAATAATATTAGTATTGAAAGCGCTAGTGACAAACTTTCCCATATGAAAAAGTCTATTAAAATAAATCTTTACGAAAATGAAGACCTGATTAAAGAAAAACTGTCGGAAATAAAACTGGTCGAAGACAATGATATTGAAAGGTCGGAAAGCACTTATCCAGGATTTGACTTTTTTAACTACGAGTATGGTTTTAAAGGCCAGACCAAACTTCCTTTCAAAAAAACGGTATCTCAACTATCCTCTTTCAATGACAATAAAGATCCCGAGTATAAGGAATATACAAGCCTATTAGTTTCACAAAATGACGGGGATACTGATTTATTTGAAGAAGAAAAGCTTACAGAGACTTTAGATGACCTTGGATATCAAAAACCAAGCTTTATAGATGAGGAAAAAACACAGACACCAGCAGAATATGGTATCTTAAGCCACTATATATTACAGGTGTTACCAGTGGCAAGATATGATCGGGATAGTCTTGAAGAAGCCTTATATAAATTATTAGAAGAAAACAAGATAAGTAAGGAAGAGCTTGACCAATGTGATAGGGAGTCAATCATTTATTTCTATAACTCAGAAATTGGCAAAAGAATTTTAGGGTCAGAAGATCTTAGAAGAGAGGAATCTTTCACTATGAGATATTCAACTTCTGGGAGCAACTATCTTGTAGATGGGCAGATAGACCTTTTCTTTGTTGAGGATGGAGAAATTGTTTTGATTGACTTTAAGACCAGTGCTACAATAAGTCAGACCAGGTATAAGAGGCAATTTGACCTATATACCCAGGGGCTTGAAGAGGCCACAGGCATGAAGGTAAAAGAAAGGTATGTATATTGGACTAAATTTCGCCAATTTACGAAAATATAAATGTTTGAAGAAAAATACTTTGACAAAAGTACCCTCAAAGAGCTTTTAACAACCAGGGATAAGGCCCTGGTTGAAGGCTTACATAAAAAAGCGAGGGAGCTTACTTTTGAACAATTCGCCAACAAAATATATATTAGAGGACTAATAGAATACTCAAACTATTGCAAAGAGGGTTGTTATTACTGCGGAATAAATAGGGCTAATAAAAATGTAGAGAGGTTTCGCTTGACAGAAGAGGAAATTTTACAGGCTGCAAAAAAGGGCCACGCCATGGGCTTTAGGACCTTTGTGCTCCAAGGCGGAGAAGACCCTTATTTTAAAGATGACCTTTTTGAATCCCTTATAAGGAAGCTTAAGATATTATATCCAGATACTGCCATTACCCTATCATTTGGGGTAAGGCCTTTTGCCTCTTATAAGAGACTAAAAGAAGCAGGAGCTGATAGGTTTCTTCTAAGGTTTGAAAGTTCTAACCCCCAAGTATTTTCAAGGCTTCACCCCAAGGACCAGACTCTGGATAGGCGGGTTGAAGCTATTAAAGACTTGAAAAAACTAGGATATACGACAGGGACAGGCTTTCTTGTTATGCCCCCTTATGCAGATATAGAAGACCATATTAGAGATATTGAGCTTATAAGGCAATTGGAGCCGGAGATGATAGGGATTGGTCCTTTTATTCCCCAAAAAGATACTATATTTAAGGGGTACGAGAAGGATTCATTCGACCTAACTTTAAGGTTGATATCAATTCTGAGAATTGAAAATCCTAGGGCCCTGATTCCGTCTACTACAGCTTTAAACACCTTAAATGAAAAAGGGAGGATTCTAGGTATTATGGCTGGGGCAAATGTCCTAATGCCCAACCTAAGTCCAGACAGGGCCAAGGGGAATTACAAGCTTTACGATAACAAGGAAAAATCAGGACTAGAATCGGCTAATGGCTTGGATGATTTAAGGAAATTATTAGCTGGTTATGGTTATGAGATAGAAATTGGAAGAGGAGACTATAAAGATGCAACAAGCAAATAAGATAAAATACGATAAGGCTTCAGAATTAGCAGAGGAGTTTATCAACCACCAAGAAATTCTAGCAAGCCTTGAGTATGGTAGAAAAAACGCCTCAAATAGGGAATTAATTAGGGAAATAATCGAAAAGGCAAAAACACTAAAGGGGTTAGACCATAGGGAGGCTTTTGTTCTCCTATCCTGCGACCAGGAAGATTTGAATAAGGAGATTTTTGACCTTGCAAAGAAAATAAAGGAAAAACTTTATGGAAAGAGGATAGTTCTTTTTGCTCCCCTATACTTATCTAACTACTGTGTAAATGGTTGTGTCTATTGCCCATATCATGCAAAGAATAAAAGCATCCCAAGGAGAAAACTCAGCCAGGAAGAAATCGTAAATGAGGTAATAGCCCTTCAGGATATGGGGCACAAGAGGCTGGCCTTGGAAGCTGGAGAAGACCCTAAAAATAACCCTATTGAATATATTCTAGAGTCAATAAAGACAATCTACTCTGTTCACCACAAGGCGGGAGATATTAGGAGGGTTAATGTAAATATAGCCGCTACCAGCATTGAAAATTATAAAAAGCTAAAAGAGGCTGGTATAGGAACCTATATATTATTCCAAGAAACCTACCATAAGGATAATTATGAATTAATGCATCCAACAGGCCCTAAGCACAACTACGCCTACCATACAGAGGCCATGGATAGGGCTCAACTGGGAGGGATCGATGATGTAGGTATTGGAGTGTTATTTGGAATTAACAACTACGAATATGACTTCATAGGCCTTCTAATGCATGCAGAACACCTAGAAGCCAGGTTTAATGTAGGTCCTCACACCATTTCTGTGCCAAGGGTTAAGCCTGCTGACGATATAGACCCTGATGAATTTGATGATTCTATCTCTGACGATATATTTGCCAAAATAATTGCCTGCATAAGAATTGCTGTCCCTTACACTGGAATGATTATTTCAACAAGGGAATCACAGGAGACAAGGGAGAAGGTCCTAGACTTAGGTATCAGCCAAATAAGTGGGGGATCAAAGACAACCGTTGGAGGTTATAATGAAGAGACTCACAGTGAAGGAAGCGACCAATTTGAGCTTTCTGACAACAGGACCCTGGACGAAATAGTAGCATGGTTGATGGAGATGGGCTATATTCCTTCATTCTGCACAGCCTGCTATAGGAAGGGAAGGACAGGGGACAGGTTTATGAGTCTAGTTAAAAATGGGGAAATCGGAAATATTTGCCAACCCAACGCCCTTATGACCCTTCAGGAATACTTGATGGACTATGCAGGAGACCATACTAAGCTTCTTGGAGAAAAAATTATAGAAGAAGAATTGAAAAATGTTAAAAGGGAAGATGTTAGGAAGTTTACAAAGGACAAGCTCGAAGAAATAAAGGCCGGAAAGAGGGATTTTAGACTATGAGAACAGCTAGGGCAGAAAGACTCCATATTGGCATATTTGGCAATAGAAATGCTGGCAAGTCTTCACTACTCAACAGCCTTACAGGTCAGGAAGTAGCCATAGTATCCGACATTAAAGGGACTACGACTGACCCTATCTATAAGGCCATGGAACTTCCAGGACTTGGACCTGTTGTATTTATCGATACAGCAGGGATTGATGATTATGGCGACCTAGGCAGTCTCAGAACTAGAAAAAGCAAAAAAGTTATAGAAAAATGCGACGCCTTTATCTACCTTCTTTCTCCAGAAGATGATTTTTATAAGGAGCTTGAAGAAAAGGGCAAGCCCATAATCTACCTAGTGGCAAAGGCCGACCTGGAGGAGCAAAAGAAACTTTTTGAAGAATATAGGACCCTTTCTCCTTTGCCTTTTATTTCAGGAGATGATAAAAGTAAGAAATTACTTTTAAATCAGCTAAGAAAAAGGCTTGGGAAGAAGGAAGAGAAGACTATTACCCAGGGACTTGTGAATAAGGGAGATGTAGTCTTGTTAGTTACACCTCAGGATATTCAAGCTCCCAAGGGTAGGCTCATAATGGCCCAGGTTCAGACTATCAGAGAACTTTTAGATAAAAAGGCCTTGGTTGTGATATCAGGGGTAGATAATTTAGGTCAAATGCTTGAGACCCTTAAAAAAAGTCCTGACCTGGTAATAACGGATAGTCAATATTTCAAAGAGGTTAGTACTATTATCCCAATCGAAACAAGGTTGACCAGCTTTTCAGTCCTATTTTCTGCCTACAAGGGAGACCTAGGATACTTTATTGAATCTGTAAAGGTCTTAGATGAGATAAAGAAGGTAGATAAAATACTAATCGCTGAAGCCTGTAGTCATCCTCCCCTAGAAGAAGATATTGGAAGGGTAAAGATTCCCAATCTATTAAAAAAGAAATTCAACAAGGACTTTGACTTTACTTTTGCTTCAGGAGATGACTTTGGAGACCTGGAAAGATATGACCTGATTATCCACTGCGGGTCATGTATGTTTAACAGGAGCCACCTAATAAACAGGGTTGACCAAGCCAGGGCTATGAATATTCCCATGACCAACTATGGGATAGTAATTGCCTACTTGCAGGGGATTTTATCTGATGTGGTTGTGCCAGAATAGTATTTAAATATTTAAGAAGTAACAAAAAAATAATGAGATTTAAAAAGAGCATTATCTTATGAGTTAGGCCAGAAATTACCCATGTAGGAACTCCTAGTAGGGTATAACTAGCTACTACAAGTAAATGCTCTTTTACAATTTAAATATAAATGTAGGTAATAGATTACTTAAGTGGCTGAATATTTTATCAAATGATTAGAAAAGAGACAGTCCATTTATAGTTAGATTAAAGACTATCTAACCTTAATCCCTATAACCCCCATTGACAGCTATTACTTGGCCAGTAACATAGGAAGCAAGGTCAGAGGCTAGAAAGTTAACCACATTGGCAACTTCTTCTGGCCTTCCAAGCCTTCCCATGGGAACCTCACTAGCATAATATTCTATAGTTTCCTTCGGGGCAGGTTTAAGCATGTCTGTATCTATCCCACCAGGAGCTACGGCATTGACCCTTATGCCAGATGGGGCAAGTTCTTTAGCCAAGGACTTGGTGTAGGATATGATAGCCCCCTTTGTTGCGCTATAGTGGGACTCCATGGCAGCGCCAGTCTGTCCCCAGATAGAGGAGATATTAACAATTACCCCTGATTTATTGGAAATCATGGGACCAAGGGCACACTTACAGCAGTTAAACATACCATTGACATTTACATCAAATATCTCTTTCCAATCCTCATGACTTATATCCTGGCAAAAGCCAATTTTGGCTATACCAGCATTGTTAACTAGTACGTCTACGGGACCGAAGCTATCCTCAATCTTATCAAACATTTTCCTAACAGCATCGTAATCTGATACATCAGCCTGGATGGCAATTGCATTAAGTCCCCTTGACCTAAGAATTTCAACAACTTCTAGGGCCTTTTCTTTTTCCTTCTTATAATTTATTACAATATTAAGGTTCTTATCGAAGTATGATAGGGCAATAGCCCTACCGATTCCCCTAGAAGAACCAGTAATTAAAATAGTTTTCCTCATGAAACCTCCACATTTTTCCTGTAATATTTAACCTACATATATTATAGACTAGAATTATATTTTGCTCTAGTAGATCTTATTAAGCTTTGATTCTAGACCTCCATTATTATATAATAGGGTATCTAAGGAGAAGATATGAACAAAGAAAATACAAAATACACTAACAAACAATTGGTAAAAAGGTTTATACCATATTATAAGCCCTACAAGAAAATATTTTTCTTAGATATGCTTTCGGCAGTATTTACGGTTGTTTCGGAACTTACGCTTCCTCTAATAATCGGTACAATTACAAATAGGGCGAGCAAAGATATCTCTACCCTATCAATTGACTTTATTATAAGGCTGGCAATAATATACCTAGCTCTTAAGTCAATCGAGATATTTGCGGCCTACTTTATGCAAAAGTGGGGGCATATCATGGGGGCCATGATTGAAAAAGATATGAGAAAGGAAGTTTTCTCTCATATCCAAACCCTCGAGGACAGCTTCTTTTCATCAACAAAGATTGGCCAACTCTTAGCAAGGGTTACAACTGACCTCTTTGATGTAACAGAATTTTCCCACCATTTTCCAGAAGAATTCCTGGTGGCAATCATTAAAATAACAATATCTTTTATAATTCTGATAAGAATCAACATTTTTCTAACCCTGTTGATGTTTTTGATGCTTCCTTTGATGTTTTTTACTACGAAAAGAGTTAGAAAACGTATGAGAAAGACTCAAAAAGATCAAAGGCACCATATAGGTGAGATAAATGCAGGGATTGAGGATTCCTTGTTGGGAATGAGGGTAATAAGGTCCTTTGCTAATGAGGATATTGAACTATCAAAGTTTGATGATAACAACCACAGGTTCCTAGATATTAAAAAGAATTTTTACCAGGTGTTGGCTAAATTCCATATGATTACAAGGTTTCTAGACGCTTGTATGTACATGATTGTCCTTATAATAGGTGGTAACCTCCTACTTAAGGGAGAGATAGCCCCAGGAGACTTTGTCATGTATATAATGTATACGAGCTCCCTACTTGCAACTGTTATAAGGATAGTAGACTTTTCTGAAATATTTGAAAGAGGGATGACTGGAATAGAAAGATTTAGTGAGATAATGGACATAAAACCGTCAATCACTGATAAGGAAGATGCTGTAGACCTTGAAAATGTCAAGGGAGAAATCATCTTTGACAAGGTGTCATTCTCATATCCCGACCAGGTTGATGATAAACTGATTCCAGACAAGGTCCTTGATAACATTAACTTAAAAATAGAAGCTGGTAAAAAGCTTGCAATAGTTGGACCATCAGGAGGAGGGAAAACTACCCTAACCAACCTTATCCCTAGATTTTACGAGGTAGACAAGGGGGATATTCTTATAGATGGAATTAACATAAAAGATATTAAACTTAAATCTTTAAGAAATAATATTGGCATGGTTCAGCAAGATGTATACTTATTTAGTGGTACCGTGGTCGATAATATTAGGTATGGAAGACCTGATGCGACTGACCATGAGGTCGTTCAAGCAGCTAAACTGGCTGGAGCCCTTGATTTTATAGAAGAATTGCCTGACGGCTTTGACACTTATGTAGGTGAAAGAGGAGTTAAATTATCAGGAGGACAGAAGCAAAGAATTAGTATTGCCAGGGTCTTTTTGAAAAATCCTCCAGTTTTAATCTTAGATGAGGCAACATCTGCCCTTGACAATGAGAGTGAAAGGATTGTCCAAGAGTCTTTGGAAAAACTATCTAAGGGAAGAACGACAATTACCATTGCCCACAGGCTATCGACTATTATTAATTCAGATGAAATAGTGATATTAACAGATAAAGGAATAGAAGAGAAAGGAAGGCATGAAGACCTATTAGCTAAGAAGGGGACATATTACAAGCTTTATAGCACGATAGGTAATAGTGCGATTTAACGAAATGAAAAAAATATGGGGAAGCCTTGTATATGGCTTTGCAAAAATTGTAGACCTTTTATTTGGAGGCCTGGTTTGGTTATTTGATAAGATAGTATCGCTAAGTAAATATTTAACTAGGATACTAATTCCTATCCTATTATTGATGGGACTATCAATATTCGCCTTGCCGATTATGCTTATTTTCTTATTGACTCCAGGCGGCTTAACCCTTGTTTCTGCAATTCTAATAGTCCTTATAGTTTCTTTTATAGGACGAAAGGCTGTTTCCTCTTTAAAATATTATAGGTATATCACAACTGAATACCTATATGATTATGCTGACTTTTATAGGATTGGAAAGGGTAAAAAGGGTAAATTTTCTGACTATTCTAGCAAGTATAGGAGTAAGCAACAAGAGGAAAAAAGAAGGGAACAAGAGGCGAGGAGAAGAGAGCAGGAAGAAAGACAAAGGGCTGCGCAAGAAGAATGGCAAAGAAGGTTTGAAGAGTTTTTTAGAACCTATAGGCAGCAAGCAGGAGGAGGTTACTCAAGTAACCAGGGTGGTTACCAGTCAACCTACAACCCATACACTGACTTTGTCAGCCAATATAGAAAGTCTTGTGATATCCTGGGATTAAAATATGACACAGATATATATGAAGTTAAACTTCAATATAGAAAGCTAGCGAAAAAATACCACCCAGACCTAAACAAAGATGAACAAGCAGCGGATAAATTCAAGGAAATAACTTCTGCCTATGAATTCTTATCCGAAGAAAACATTGAAAGATATAAGAGAATGAAAGAGGTATAAAGTGACTAAGACCATTTATTTAGCGGGAGGATGCTTTTGGGGAGTTCAAGCCTTCTTTGATAGAATTGACGGAATAAGTAATAGTCAGGTAGGCTATGCAAATGGTAGCAAGGAAGATCCTAGCTATGAAGATGTATGTACAGGGACTACGGGATTTGCTGAAACTGTGAAGCTTGACTATGATGACGATATAATAAGCCTGAACGGAATCCTTTTAGAATTTTTCAAAATAATAGACCCCACTCTGTACCATAGGCAGGGTAATGATGTAGGATCTCAATATAGGACGGGCATTTACACTACGACGGATTGGGATAGAGAGGTCGTAGAATATTTTCTAAAGGATCAAGCGGGAAATTATGATAGTAAAATCCTAGTTGAAAATATTCCACTTGATAATTTCTATCCAGCGGAAGACTACCACCAAAAGTACCTAGAAAAAAACCCAGGAGGATATTGTCATGTAGACTTATCCTTAGCTGATGATGTTTCTAACAGGATCTCACAAGATCCAGACAAAGACGACAAGATAAAATCCCTTAATAAACTTCAATTTGAGGTAACCCAAGAAAATAAAACAGAAATTCCATTTACCAGTGAGTTTGATAACTTTTATGAAAAGGGGATATATGTTGATATAGTTTCTGGCGAACCCCTATTTGCATCAACAGATAAATTCAACGCTGGGTGTGGGTGGCCATCATTTAGCAAACCCATAGACTCAAATATAACCTACCATGAAGATGACTTTTTAACAGGAAGGACAAGGATGGAGGTCAGGAGCAAGGAGGGAGACTCCCACTTAGGGCATGTATTTAAGGATGGACCACAAGAAAGCGGCGGATTAAGATATTGTATAAATGGTGCTAGTCTAAAGTTTATTCCTCTAGAAGAAATGGAAGCTCTAGGATATGGAGCTTATATAGACAAAGTAGAATAATATGACTAGACCATATTTCAAGAAGCTGTCATACAAAAATAATGAAAGGGGCATCTTGCCACTAGTTACAGTGATAGCTTTGATAATAATACTATTTATAACTGCCCTCCTAATAAGAAATGGTAGATTTAAGAAAAAAGACCCTTATATATCTATTATGGAAAAAAGGTATGAACACAAGTCGGAATATGTAAAAAGATTAAACCACATCAATTCGACCTTTACCCACGATAATAAATATATGACAGGAAACAATTATGAAGAAAAAGGCTCATATAAATGGACTGATATGAGTAAGGTTTCTTTAAATAACAAAATTTCTATGGAATTAGCTGACTATTTTAATGAAAATAAAATTGATTCAGACAAAATATCTATCTACGTAATTTCATTAAAGGGTGGAGACCAATTTAAATTAAATGAAGAAAAGATTTTCTATTATGATAATTTGGATAAGCTTTTGATTAATATGGTCATTAAAAGGCTTGAAAATAATAAAGGGATAGACTTAGAAGAAAGAATAGAACTAAAAGAGACGGACCTAGTAGGGACAAGTTTATTCTTTACTAAAAGCTCAATAGGTGTTTCATATCCAATCAAAGAACTGATGAAGATATCATTTAAAAACAATGACAAAACAGCAAGTAATATACTAAAAAGATACTTAAAGAAAAAACAAGGTATTTCTTTTGAAGACCTAATTACAAGAGAATATTCTTTAGGAATAGAAGATAACAGGAATAATAGTGAAGAAATGATTAAGCTTGCTAGAGAACTATATGACAACAAATTCATCTATCAAGATATTTTCACTCAAATAGGGGAAAAGAAAAGTGAATCTTATTTCCAAAACTATATATTAAAAGATAGCAAATATAACTATTTAAATGTAAAGGATCAAAATTATTACGAATTTGGATATATTGAAGGGATAAACGAATATCTCTATAGTATTAACACTCAAGATACAAGTGAGAAGGTTATAAGGGATATAGGAGAAATAATCGACAGAAATATAAGCGATTACTATCTGAGAAAAGAAATTTGAAAAAACATTTGACAAACTCAACTAGACTTGTTATTATATATAAGTCGTCTGAGAGATGGAGTATAAAAAGCAAGAAAATATAAAATAAA
>CAYFSL010000016.1:12901-21126 GCA_964345835.1 uncultured Peptoniphilaceae bacterium | reverse complement strand
GTTGAGTTTGTCAAATGTTTTTTCAAATTTCTTTTTTCTTTATTTTTAACCTAATATTTTTCCTACTATATCCTTTATTTTTAACTTATTGTTTTTCGTGTTATATATAAGAAGCTTTTGCATATTATTTTTCTTTTTCTATCATGTCATCATATATTTCTTCGATTTTTTTCAACCTATGACTTAATCCTGACTTCGAGATTTGCTCTTCTGATACTTCCGCCAAGGCCCTAAGAGATAAATCGGGATTATCTATCCTCAATCTTGCAGCATGTTGGAGGTTTTTGTCTAGGATTTCTAAACCATGGTTTTCCTTTATATATAGAATCTTTTCAACCTGTCTAGATGAACTTTTAAGCATCTTGTTTATATTGGCAGTGTCACAGTTGACCTGTCTGTTGATGTTATTCCTGAGATCTTTCATAGCCTTTACATTCTCTAATTTAAGCATCCCATTTGTAGCCCCTATTATATTGAGAAAGTCAGAGATTTTGTCAGAATCCTTAAAATACAAGATATATTTTCCCTTTCTTTTAGACTTAAGGGCAGGTAATTTCATAGATAATAAAATTTCATTAGTAAAAGCTTGATCTTCTTCTCTAGTAAATATCATCTCAAGGTGATAACCCTTATCTGGATCTATTATGGTTCCAGCGCCTAAAAAAGCCCCCCTTAAAAAAGCTTCTTTTTTCCTTTCGTTGGCCCCCTCTAACCTTTGCTTAAGGGTCTCCATTAAGACAGTGTAATTTCCGTATAGGTCTATACCCGAACTGGCAAGTAGGGCCTGGCTTATTTTTTCATCTTCTATCGATATTGTGTATATCCCTTCCTTTTGAATATTGTCATTTTTGACAAATTCGATGCTTGGCTCATAATCATATATCCTATCTATCAGCTTGTATATCCTTTTGGAGACTTCAATATTTTCAGTAGTAAAATTAATATTAAAAAAAGCATTTCTAAGAGAAATGCTAGCGTTGGTCTTAAGGATTGAAGATAGTTCTATGAGAGCTTCTATTTCGGAGTAAATCTTCCTCCTGCTTATCTCACTTTTAACTTCGTTTGAAAATGACATATCAATTCCTTTTCTTTTTATACATTTTTATAGCCGTTTCAACCATCTTCTTTTCAGATTCGTGTTTAAGCAGGCTTAGAGCGTCGTCAAAATTTTTGAACTCTGCCGTTGAGAAACCTTCTTCCTTTTGGGGCTTCGGCTCTCCATCAGCGTAATTCATCAAATAATAGTCTACCCGTTTATATACTTTTTCAGACGCTTGATTGTAATATATATACTTAGCATATCCTACTCTTTTTATTATTTCGGCATCGACTCCAGACTCTTCTTTAACTTCCCTTAATGCGGTGATCGATGTGGTTTCTCCTTTTTCAATTTTCCCTTTAGGTAGCACCCAGTCGCCGAAGTATTTTCTTAGCAATAGGACTTGTCCATCTTTTATGACAACTCCTCCAGCACTATTTTCCTTCATCGAACCACCTCCTTACAAATATAGTGTTATAATATTTTACCACATATTTTGGTCTCTGTGGTGAATTTCCACCTTATAATTGGTCTTTTCAAACCTCTTATAAAGCTCTTCTGCTACCACAACCGACCTATGCTTTCCCCCTGTACACCCTATCCCTATTACAAGAGATGGCTTTGCCTGTTTTTCAAAATCTATTACAAGGCTTTTTATAAGGTCTTCCACCCTCTCTATAAAGCTTACCACTTCACCCTTTCCTAGGACAAAGTCTCTAACTTCTCTATCCTTGCCATTCTTTTCTTTTAACTCTTCATAGTAGAAAGGATTTTCTGAAAATCTAACATCAAAGACGAAGTCGGCTTCTTCGAGGATCCCCCTTTTAAATCCGAAACTAACAAATTGTATCAGAAACCTGCTGTCTTTTACAATTATTCTTTCAACATTCATTTTTAATCTAGCCAGGCTTAGGTTGCTAGTATCTATATAGAAGTCGGCCATGTTTTTAATCCGATTCATAACAGCTCTTTCTTGCTGAATAGCCCCTTCTATGGTAAGTCCCTTCCCATGAGGGTGGGGTCTTCTTAATTCCTTATACCTATTTAAAAGAACCCTGTCGCTAGCATCGGCATAGATTATTTTAAGGTCTATACCCGCTTTCTTCATTTTGTCAACGACGGCATATAGGTCGTCAAAAAACTCTCCTCCCCTGATATCTATTACAAGAGCCAACTTTGAGTGTTCTTTTCTTGAATTCTTTAGCAACTCTATGACATCAAATATCAACTTTGGGGGCAAGTTGTCTAAGGTATAATATTCGTTGTCCTGGCAAAGATTTAATATAGCACTCTTGCCTGCCCCACTCATCCCGGTTATGATTAAAACTTCCATTAATATTCCTTCTTATTAATTATTCTATCTAGTGGTAACCCGGTCTTTTTTATCCTATCTATTGCGTCTTCAAAATTTCCTACTCTAGAAGGGTCATGAGCATCCGAACCAACGGATACTTTGACTCCCGTATCCATTATCTTATTTATATCTTCTATATTCATATTCGCATGCGATGAATTTATTTCTAGAGCCGTTCCAACCTTTTCACAAGCCTCAGCAAGTCTTACTATATTGACTCCCACTTTATCACCAGGGTGGGTTATTATTTGCACCTTATTTTTATTAACTACGTTTATAAGGGCATCCGTATTTTTTTCAGCAATCCAAGGCCTTAACGGTTTAATTATCCTAGCCAAATGGTTTACTATCCAGAAATAGAAAAATGATTTTAAGCTTGGATTTATTATCCCATAGTGAAATCCAACATTAATCCCATCAAGATATTGGAGTTCTTCTTCTCTTATGTCAATTTTTCCATTATAGGTCATTACATTTGCCTCAACCCCTAGATGGATATCAATAACCCCTTTATATTCTTCTTTTAATTCGTCGATTTCTTTTCTAATCTTAGGGAAATTCTTCCTCTTTATCCCAAACATGATATGGGATGGACCATGCTCGGTAATCCAAATCTCCTTTAAGCCTTTTTCTATTGCAGCTTCAACGTTTTCTCTTACTGTCCCTTTGCCATGGTTGTTTTTAGAGTAAATTGTATGGGTGTGATAATCTGTTAATATCTTCATTATTGTTCTCCAACCACCTTGACTTCCATTTCTAAGTCAACACCAAACTTTTCTTTTACTATGTTTTGGACCTGGCCAATTAGGGTCATTACTTCTTCATAGCTTGCCTCATCCATGTTTATTACAAAGCCACAGTGCTTTTCAGAAACCTGGGCCCTTTTATAAGTAAAGCCCCTTAAACCGGCATCGTCAATTAACTTTGAGGCATAGTGACCAACAGGCCTTTTAAATGTAGATCCTGCAGAATACCTGTCCAAAGGCTGCTTGGTTGTCCTTTTAGTATCAAAGTCCTTAAACTTGGCCATTATATCATCATAGTTTCCTTTTTCTAATTGGATTTCGACATCTAGTACAATGAGATTCCTATGTGACACCACTGACTGCCTATAACCAAATTCCATTTCATCCCTGGAAAATTCCTGGATTTCTCCTTTTCTCGTCATGCACCTAACCTTGTCTACAACATATGATATTTCTCCACCATATGCCCCAGCATTCATGACCATAGCCCCGCCAATTGAGCCTGGGATACCTGAAATCTCCTCCATTCCACTAAGGGATTGCTTAAAAGATTTTTTCGAAACAGTAGATAAAAGAGCCCCTGATTGGGCGTATACCCTATCCCCTTTTATTTCAATCTTAGAAAAGTTCTTTCCTAATTTTATTACTACTCCTCTTATCCCCTTATCTGTCACAAGTAAGTTTGACCCATTACCAATTACGATAAATGGTATATCCTCTTGATTGCAATAGTCAATTATCTTTTTTATCTCTTCTTCACTGGTAGGAAGCATAAGAATATCTGCTGGTCCCCCCACCCTAAAGCTAGTATGGTTTCTCATAGATTCATTGAGCAAGAAGTTACCATATGCGCCATTTGTTAGTTCGTCTAATTTATACATAATACCTCTCAAAAAAATTCAGAATCAGAGACCTCTGATTCTGATTTATAAAAAATTATTTATTTTCTAAAATACTCTTCCATAGTTAAATTTTTATTATACATAGTTTCTGCATTATCAACCCCAACGTACCTGAATAGGTTTTGACTACCTGAAAGACCCGTAACATCTTTCTTACTCTCAGGATACCTTAAGATAAATCCATACCTATGTATATTATTTTTTACCCATTGGCCCTCTTTTGTATCAAAAAACTTGGGTTTAGAAAGTAAGTTGGTCTTCAATGGTTGAATCTCTACGGAAAGACCACTTCTCAACTCATCTGCATAGGTTTCTGCAGGATTTAGTTCATCCTTTTCTGTACCAAGCTTTTTTAGCTGGCCTAGGTCATTTGAATCTTTCAGTTTTCTATTGACATCCACTTCTAGACCTTCCCTTCTCATAGCCTCTATAGCCACAAGAAGCGAGTTCTCAGCTTCTATGTCAAAATCCGCTTGAAAGTCATCTGGCAACTTATTGTTTTTATCTAAATAAAGTATCCCTTTTCTAACTGTTAAATAGCCTTGCTCAACAGGCTCTAGATTTATAGCTTTTACATAGCCAAATATATTTTTATGACTTACCTTGGCCCAGCCTTTTTCAACCCCATAAAACTTGACATATTCACCTTTTTCAAGCTTAAGAGCAGGCTTTGAGTCTAGATATCTTTCCTTATATACTTCAGTATCTTTACCGACAACTTTATATGACCTCATATAATCTGTAAAGCCCTTGTCTCTTGTCAACAAGTCATCTTTAGCCTTCACTACAGAGTCGGTCCTCTTGTCAGTCTCAGCTCCTTCTTCTTTATGAATATAGCCAGTGGAAACTAGGCTAGGACTATCCGCACTCGCCTTATTGTTTCTACTTAGGTGGGGCTTAATAACAAAAATAAAAGAAAATAGAAATATAAAACCAGCAACAGCCAACCTAAATCTCTTCTTTCTTTGTTCTTTTAGTCTTCTTCTCTTCCTATTTATTTGTCTAATCTCAAGTCTTTCAGCCATATATATCAATCCCCTTAGGAAAACTCAAATAATCATATCCTTATTACCAATTTATTATACTATATATAGTTGTCTATTTAAAGATGTATTAGGCGTTTTTTATGGCTGGATTTGGGATAATATCTAAATTTTATTGATTATCTGCCCCGTGATTCCAAATATTTTTTCTAATTTTTCTGAGAAAATAACCTTGTCACTACTTACATAATATATGTCTTTTTTTCTAGCACAACCATCTCTATCCGCTGATAAGCTGTATTTATCAAGTGTTTCAGTCGTTTTCACGGCAGTCATATATGCGGGATCTATAATCCTCGCATCAGACAAGGCCTTGGAAAAGTAATCCTTCCAGATGGGATAATGGGTACATCCCAATATCAGGGTATCATAGCCCTTGCCAACATAGGGTCCCATATATCCATCCACTATATTTTGTATATCCAAAGGGATAAGCTCTTTAAACTCTATACTAGGCACTATATCCCTACAGCCTTGGGCTCTTACAAGCTTCTCAGGGTATTTTTCGTGGATAAGCTCTTCGTGTTTCCTAGAAGATGCCACAGCCTCTGTTGCCGCAACAAGAATTTTTTTATCCTCTTCGTTTATAGCTGCAACCGTTGACTCCAATACGGTAACTATAGGAACCTTATATTCCTTCCTAAGCTCAGCTATATCTAGAATACTCGCTGTATTGCAGGCAAATACAATGACCTTAACCTTCTTTTCCAATAAAAACTCTATGTTTTTTCTTACTAATAGCTCTAGTTCTTCCAGACTTTTATCCCCATAAGGGCTATTTTTCGTATCTGCTAAAAAAATAAAGCTCTCCTTGGGTAATATTTTTTTTAATTCTTTTAATACGGTGATTCCTCCTAGGCCGGAGTCGAACACACCTATATACCTATCATCCATCTATAACAACCTCTTTATTTTTTATCCTAGCTAGATAATACTATATTTTAGGGTGTAATGTCATTTTTTCCAATAATAAAAGGGAGCCTAGCCCCCTAATGTTAACTAACTATTTTAATTTTTACTGTGGAAGTCAATACATCTGAATAGGTATAGGAAACTGTCCTTTCCTCATCAAATTCGTTGTTGATCTTGACTGTAAATAAGTTCGGAAATGCGTTCTCTATATAGCCTTCCTTAGTGATAATCCTCTTTCTACCCTTATCGGCTTTTAGCACAATTTTTTTGCCGATATTAGTTTCTACTTCATTTCTTATAGCAGCAAGTGCTTCTGATTTTTTCATCATATCACCCAACCTTCTTTAGTTTTTGTGCGTGGGATAATTATACCACAAGAATTAATTTTAGTCAAAATTAATTTATTATAATCCATACAAATTCAAATGTCAATGCTTAGTTTTTTAGTAGACTTTCTTGAATATAGGTTCAATTATGGGTATAATATTCCTGCATGGAGGTGAGATTATGCAAAGAGAAGAAGTTCTTATTACTAAAGATATGACTATAGCTGAAGTTATTAAAATCAAGCCAAGGACACTTGGAACCTTGATGAACTTTGGCCTAGGATGTGTGGGTTGTCCAGCTAGTCAAATGGAAACTATTGAACAAGCAGCAGCTGTACATGGTCTAGATCCAGATTACCTTTTAAAGGCTCTTAATAGCTAGTCAATAAAATATATTATTTACTTTTTTGTAAAATTTAAGGTAGAAGAGTTTTCAAACTTTTCTACCTTTTCTTTTCCATAGCTAATTTTTTACACTTGTCTAAAAAGATATAATCTAAGAATTCCCCTATATAAGGTTTAATAGACAAATCAGATGTAAGTTATAGTATCTGGGCCCAGGCCTAGCCTTCAAAATCTATTATCTTTTCTACCGCCTTATCAAGAAATGTCTGGTCTAGGTCTTCAACCCTACCCGCATCTACCTTTTCAGCTATCTCCGGCTTTATAGGTATCTGAGCTAGAAGGTCTATTGACCTTTCCTTTGCTAATTGTTCAACCTTACTTTCTCCAAATATTTTATAGATGTGCTTGGTATCTGGAGCCTCAAAGTAGGAATAGTTTTCTATTATTCCAATTATAGGTATCTCCATCTTGTCAGCCATATTCTTCGCCTTGTCGACAATCATTGATACCAGGTCTTGAGGGCTAGTAACAAGAACGATCCCCTTTAAAGGAATAGTTTGAAATACTGTAAGGATTGCATCAGATGTTCCTGGTGGAAGGTCAACAAACATGTAGTCTACATCTTCCCAGATAATATCCTTCCAAAATTGCTTAATAGCCCCTGAAACTACTGGCCCCCTCCACACAACTGGGGACCTGTCATCGTCTATTATCAGGTTTATGGAGGCTATCTTTACCCCATTTTTTGAAAGTGAAGGGTAGGTTCCTTCTTTATAAGATTTTAATTTTTCTGTAACACCAAAAGCCTTTGGGATTGATGGTCCAGTGATATCGGCGTCCAGAATGGCAGTCTTATAGCCCTTCTTATTCATGGCGGATGCTAACATAGAGGTTACCATGGACTTTCCCACTCCTCCCTTTCCACTAACTACACCGATAACATTTTTTACCCTGGTCATAGGGTTGGTTGGTTCATAAAAAATGGCTCTTTCTATTCTCTTATCGTTCATCTTCTCTCCTCAATAAAAGATGCAGGTAGACAAGCAAGCCCCCTAACTTTTAGAATAACTGTCGGGTTAGCCGGCTTTTTTTCACCTGCATACTTAAATTTCTATTAATTTATTCTAGCTTTAACTCTAATTAAATCGATTTGTGCTTAAAAATCCTATAGGTTTAATAGGGCTTTTAATTTTGCTTGGTCAAAACCTACAACTTCTTCTTCACCAATAACTATAACTGGAACTCCCCTATAACCCTTTTGGATTAATTCATTTCTAGCTTCGCTGTCTGTTGAAACGTTTTTTTCAACAAACTCTACATTGTTTTCGCTTAAGTAGTTCTTTACTGCTGTACAGTAAGGGCATGTATCAGATGAGTATACTTGTACTTTTTCCATAATTATTTCTCCTTTATTTAAAAATTTATAAAATGCTTGCTATCATAATTTACCCAGAATATAGTCCCTTAAACATAATAAGCTGGTCATAGGGTTGGTTGGTTCATAAAAATGGCTCTTTCTATTCTCTTATCGTTCATCTTCTCTCCTCAATAAAAGATG
>CAYFSL010000016.1:0-12801 GCA_964345835.1 uncultured Peptoniphilaceae bacterium | reverse complement strand
AAAAATGGCTCTTTCTATTCTCTTATCGTTCATCTTCTCTCCTCAATAAAAGATGCAGGTAGACAAGCAAGCCCCCTAACTTTTAGAATAACTGTCGGGTTAGCCGGCTTTTTTTCACCTGCATACTTAAATTTCTATTAATTTATTCTAGCTTTAACTCTAATTAAATCGATTTGTGCTTAAAAATCCTATAGGTTTAATAGGGCTTTTAATTTTGCTTGGTCAAAACCTACAACTTCTTCTTCACCAATAACTATAACTGGAACTCCCCTATAACCCTTTTGGATTAATTCATTTCTAGCTTCGCTGTCTGTTGAAACGTTTTTTTCAACAAACTCTACATTGTTTTCGCTTAAGTAGTTCTTTACTGCTGTACAGTAAGGGCATGTATCAGATGAGTATACTTGTACTTTTTCCATAATTATTTCTCCTTTATTTAAAAATTTATAAAATGCTTGCTATCATAATTTACCCAGAATATAGTCCCTTAAACATAATAAGATAGAAAAGTTAACTCTAGACCGTCCTGGCTATCTCGATAAATTGATCTAGGCTTAAAGTCTCCGCTCTCGCCCTAGGGTCTATTTCAAGGTCTACTAATACTTCTTCAAGATCTTTCTTATCAAGGCCTAAACTTTTGTCAGAGGTCATAGAATTTAAGATATTCTTCCTCCTTTGCTGAAAGCCTGCATGGACCAACTTAAAAAGCTTAATCCTGTCAACATCTGGCAGATCTTTTTTTAGGTCCAATTGGACTACTGAAGAATCCACCTTGGGTTGGGGGATGAAAACGGACTTAGGAGCCTTGCAGACAATCTTTGCATGGCTATAATAGTCTATAAATACTGTTATCGACCCGTATTGCTTGTTGCCCGGCTTAGCAACTATCCTATCAGCAACCTCCTTTTGGACCATAAAGGTCATGGAGCTTACGGGAAGATCCTCTTCTATCAACCTGGTAATAATAGGGGTCGTTATATAATAAGGGAGGTTGGCAAGGATTTTAAATGGTTGGCCCTTGAATTCCTCCTGAACCAGCCTATCAAGGTCAAGCTTCATAATATCTTCATTGATAAGCTTAAAGTTATCAAAGCCTTCCAAGGTATAATTTAATACTTCTACCAACCTCTCATCTATCTCAACGGCAACCACCTTCTTGGCATGAAGAAGAAGCTCCTCGGTAAGGGTGCCAAAGCCTGGTCCAATCTCTAGTACATAGTCATCCTTTGTTACTCCTGCACTTTCCCTTATTGACCTAACTATGTTACCATCGATTAAGAAATTCTGTCCTAATCCCTTAGAAAAGCTAAAGCCGAACCTATTAAGGACCGACCTAATGACCTTGGGTGAATATAACCTATCTCTCTTCATTTAGCCTCCTTATAGCTTCGTCAAACTCTTCCCTGCTTATTCCATATATATTAAGTCTGGTAACTAGTTGCTTGGCATTTGAATAATCTATGCGGAGGATCTGGCACAGGTCAATCCTTCTTTGTTTAGAATTGGGAAGGCCTGTTAACCCCTCTTCTACTATATCTGCATAGGTAAAGGTATCTACAGCTTCTTCCAGCTCCGGCTTGGCCCTTTCAATGGCTGCAATAATCGCCTCATCACTTGCATTTTCAACCCCAATATCGGAGTTTTTAGCTCCCTCTCTCCTGGATATATAGGCATGCTTAGCAGAGGGGATGTAATCCCTGATCTTTTGTCTAATCCTCTTACCAGCGTAGTCAGGGTCCGTCAAAACGATTATCCCCTGCCTTTCATTTATCTCATAAAGTCTTTCTAATAAGTCATCCTTGACTCCAAGCCCATGGGTTGCTATACAATTTACCCGGTCGTGGTAGGCCCTCTTAACAGCAACTATATCCATGACCCCTTCAACAACTATTACTTCTTTTATTGAATATTCTTTCATAAATCTAAACCATCAAGTCCAAAAAATTCTATAGTATTGTCCAGGCAGGCTTTTCTGACCTCTTTAGGGTCAACCCCCTTAAGGTCCGCTATCTTGTCTGCAACGTAGTGGGTATAGGCTGGTTGATTCCTCTTCCCTCTAAAGGGAGTAGGTGTCAAGTATGGGGAGTCAGTCTCCAGTAAAAGACTATCCAGATCAATATTTTCCCCGACAAGTAAAAGCTTCCTTGCATTTTTAAATGTGATTACTCCGCCTAAGGCTATTTTAAATCCAAGCTTCAAATACCTTTGGCAGACCTCCCAAGACTCTGAAAAAGCGTGAAGCAGGACCTTCATCCCGCTTGCATGCTCTTTTAAGATTTCATAAGTATCTTCCACTGCGTCCCTGGAGTGAATAACTATTGGAAGGCCTAACTCCTTGGCAAGGCCTATCTGGTCGATAAAGACCCTTTTTTGGGTTTCTCTATCAGAGTGTTCGTAATAGTAGTCAAGGCCAATTTCTCCAACCGCTACAACCTTTCCCTCTTTAGCCAAGCTCTTGTATCTTTCCCTGGTATCTTGGTCATAGTATTTGGCCTCGTGGGGGTGGGTTCCCACCATGGCATAAATATTGTCATATTTTTTAGATAGGTCAACTGCTTCCATAGAAGTCTTAAGGTCACAGGCGGGGTTTATTACAGCTAGGATTTTATCATCCCTTAAATTTTTTATTATCTCCTCCCTGTCCCCATCAAATCTTTCATCGTCTAGGTGGGCGTGGGAGTCTATTATAAAGTCTGTCATTATGAAATATCAGCTCCATCCTCTAAATCGTTAAGAAGGCCAAGTAGGCTTAAGTCGTCAGCTTTTGAGGCTGCAAGAAGCATTCCTTGGGATTCGACCCCCCTTAGCTTTATAGGCTTAAGGTTGGTTAGGACTACAACCTTCTTTCCTAGTAAGTCTTCTGGTTCATACCAGGTCTTAATACCTGAAACTATTTGCCTAAGCTCTTCTCCAACCTTAACCTTAAAGACTAATAGCTTATCTGCCTTAGGGTGCTTGTCAGCTTCAACAATTTTTCCAACCTTTAACTCTATCTTGTCAAAATCATCTATTGTTATCTCAGGCTTAGCCTTTGAAGCTTCCTTATGGTCTTCTTGTTGGTCACCATCCTTAGATAGGGCCTTCATACGGGTATCAAAAAGCTCCTTATTAGCCTTTTCAAGTCTTATAGCCTCTTTCTCCAAGTCCAATCTAGGGAATAGGTTTTTAGTCTTTTTAACCCTATCTCCAGACTTATATAGGCCAAATTCCCTGGCACTATCCCAGCCAAGAGCATCCATACCCAATTGCTCCATTATAGCTTCAGAAGTGTGGGTCATAAAGGGCTCTAGTAGTTGGGCTATAATCCTGATTGACTCGATAAGGTTGTAAAGGACGGTATCTAGCCTATCGGTATCTTCCTTCGCCAATATCCAAGGGCAGGTTTCATCAATATACTTATTGGTCCTCCTTACCAAGACCCAGATAGCCTCAAGGGCATTGGAAAATTGTAGGGAGTCCATGTGCTTTTCAACATCATTAATAGCATTTATTGCAACTTTCTTTAGGTCTTCATCGAAGTCTCCAGAAACCTTTGAATCGGTTACAAGACCATCGTTATATTTTTCCGCCATGGAAATAGACCTTGAAACAAGGTTACCCAGGTCATTTGCCAGGTCAGAGTTGACCCTTTGCAAGAATTTCTCCTTAGAGAAAGACCCATCTTGTCCAAATGTAAACTCCCTCATTACAAAATATTTTAAAGCATCTATCCCATATAGGTCGATTATTGGCTCCGCGTAAACGATATTGCCCTTTGACTTGCTCATTTTGCCATCGCCAAATAAAATCCATCCATGGGCAAACACCCTCTCTGGCAGGTCAAGATCTAGGGCCATAAGTAGGGCTGGCCAAATAGTCGTATGGAACCTAACGATTTCCTTACTCATCAAATGAAGGGAGGCTGGCCAATAGTGGTTGAATTTCTCCTCGTCCTTCCCATAGCCAATCCCTGTCAAATAGCAGGCAAGGGCGTCAATCCACACATAAATGGTATGCCCCTGGTCAAAGGGAACCTTTACCCCCCAGTCCAAGTTACTCCTTGTAACTGACAGGTCTTCAAGTCCCTTGTCTAGAAAGTTTGTCAGCATCTCTTTTTTACTTGACTCTGGCTGCAAAAATTCCGGGTGGTCTTCGTAGTATTGCTTAATCTTGTCGGTATATTTGGAAAGCCTAAAAAAGTAGGATTCTTCTTCCCTCATCTCAACCGGTCTATTACAGTCCGGGCAGTTACCATTTTCATCTAACTGGGTTTCCGTCCAGAAAGACTCGCAAGGGGTACAATAATAACCCTTGTAGGTACCCTTGTAGATTTCTCCCTTGTCATAAAGCTTTTGGAAGATTTCTTGTACATTTTTCTCGTGGGCAGGATCTGTTGACCTTACAAATTCATCGTAATTTATCTCTAGCTTTTTCCAAAGTTCCTTGGCTGATGCTACTATCTCATCGGTAAACTCTAGTGGCTTTTTCCCAGCCTTGGCTGCGGATTCTTGGATTTTTTGCCCGTGTTCATCTGTCCCTGTAACCAGGTAGGCATCATATCCTTGGATAGTCTTGAACTTTTTTAAACAGTCTGCGACTATGGTTGTATAGGTATGTCCTAAATGGAGGTTGCCATTGGGATAATAAATCGGTGTTGTTATATAATACGGCTTTTTACTCATAAATCGTCTCCTCATCTACATTGTCTTTTGTATACTCCTCAATTATATTAAATAAATGACAATATTTCAATTTATGAAAATCCCTAAATTCATGAAAAAGCCTAGGCCTTCATAGGTCTAGGCTTAACATAGTGGGAGACAAGTGCAAATAGGAGAGTAAATCCTAACATGACCAAAAGATTGGTAGACATAGTTGAAAATGCCGGGTCTTCCACTAACTTGTTGTTATTAGTTATAAAATAATATGATGGTAAAAACTTGCTAATAGATAGGGTTGTCTTACTCAAAAAGGCTTGAGGGACCATGGCTCCAGATATGAAGGAGCTTCCAAGGGCTACGACATTCATAATTCCGCTTATGGCATTCCTGCTTGTTACAAGCTTTGAGATAAGCATGGCTAGGGTGACTACAGTCGAGCTAAATATCAGGGTATTTAACATCATATATTTAGTAGCTTTAAGACCTATAGCCTTGGGCCAAAATATGATAAATAAAAGCATATAGCTAGCCCAGACAATAAGTCCCATTAGGAGGTGGCCCACGATAAGTTGGCTATTTATCTTTGCTTGACTAAGGGGGCTAATAGCATTTCTCTTATATATCATTTCCCCTTTATAGGTTGTCATGACAAGGCTTATTACCAGAATAAGTTGAGCCATAATGACATAGTTCAAAAAGTTAAAATAGCTTTCAGAGTGGTAGTTTCCGTCTTTACTTACCTCAGAAGCAATCGATACTTTAGCTTTTTTATCCATATCTTCAAGCGTGTTCTTAACACGGTCTTCATCTGATAAATTCAATCCCTTATAGCTGTCAAGGGTATTGATAAAAGAGTTTATCCTTTGTTTAACTAGCTCCCCTGCCGTACTCTTTGGAGATGATTTATAGAAGATTTTTAGGTCCTTATCAAAGGATTTAGGGATCCTTATTACCGCTTGAATTCCACCGTAAAATAACTCATCTTCCACTAGTCTTTCAGGAATATCCTTTATAGAAAAATTTTTGTCCAGATACTTAACTAGACCTTTAGAAAGGGTCGTCTTACTATCGTCATAAACAACAAGGTCTAGCTTAACTGACCTGTATTCAGCACTAGTAGCGCTTCCACTTTTAACAAATATCAGCATTACACTTAAAAAGATCACAAAATATAAGAGTATTTGTCCCAGGTGCTTGCTTATGATTTTAAAATAATTTTTAAAGACTATCATACTTCTTCCCCCTTATGATATACAAGGTTGCAAGCAAGAAGAATAAGGTAACTCCTGACAACCATAAAACATTTTCCATATACTTATCCAGGGACCCATAATAATATAGGGAATATAGTCCGTCTGTTACAAGGCTTACCGGGTTAACCCTATTTGCTAAGGGAAAATACCTTTCCACTATAAGCTTCATCCTTGAAAACATCATCCCTGCAAGAAAGCTTAGAAACATGCTTATGGAAATACCTATTCCAATCTTTGTGTCTACAGACCTCTTGTTAGAAACAGCTATTAGTCCTCCTAGGCAGACCCCGTTTAATCCGGCAATTGAAAGGAGACCTACTAGTTCTAATATCCTATCCCCAAAATCCACCTTAAAGGCATACTTCTGGACGACCAAATTTACCATTAGGACAAGGATGTTGATTATCCAGGCAGATAAAAGGGAAGCCAAAAGGGATTTTCCCTTCTTGCTCGCTGATATTGCATTTCTCTTGGCCAGGGTTGATAGGTTAGCCTCATACATATACATGACTTCAAGCCCCCACATATAACCA
The DNA here is from genome assembly GCA_964345835.1 of uncultured Peptoniphilaceae bacterium. GTDB lineage: Bacteria > Bacillota > Clostridia > Tissierellales > Peptoniphilaceae > JAAYEL01. The sequence continues at coordinate 6,375 of CAYFSL010000016.1, read as the reverse complement.
TAAATAGCCTGCATCCCTATAAGAGAATAAAAGTAGGTGTTTATAAAGTTCATGTTGGCCCTACTGGTATCTTCAATGTAATCATCAAGTTTAAGAACCTCGTCCAGCTTGGCCCCTGGGGCTATTTGCCAAATGTTTTTAATCGTGGATTCCTTTTGTAAATATTGGTTAATGATGCTTTCCACTACCGTCTCTTCTAGCCCCGACTCTTTCGTCAATAGCTGGTTTTTATTCACTATGTGAGCCTTGACCTTCCCTTCTTTTAAGAGTTTATCGCCCCTGGCAGGAGTTAAGTTGAAATAACCCTCTTCGTCCAATTGGTTTAGAAAGGTCCAGAAGTAACTATCATCCTTTATTCCCTCTTCATAGGAGACATCTATCCTCTTAAATTGTTCGCTCTCAACTAAACCCCCGAAAGCCAGCTTAAAAAGGAAGCCAAGAATTATTGGAAAGACCATTGACCAGAATAAAAGGGCCTTCTTTCTTACAAGTAGTTTGTTTGTATAAGTAAAGGTATGTAAAAACATTTTAATCCCTCAAATCCTTGCCGGTTAGCTCTAAGAAAACGTCATTAAGGGAAGGCTTTTCGGAGCTTAAGAACCCGTAGTTAATACCCTCTTCTTTTAAGAAATTTATAAGTCTAATCAGGTTGTCCTTGCCATGACTAAAGGCTACTCTACAAGTTCTATTGCTAAAGTCCACACTCAATACATTGTCCAGACTCTTTAATTTTGATAGTTTCTGTTCATCCACCTTATCTAGGTCAAAGGTGATTTTTTCATGGAGGTCTATAAGGTCCTTTAATTCTTCTGATGATCCCTTGGCTATAACTCTTCCCCTATCGATAATTACTATGTCATCACAAAGCATTTCCACCTCATCCATATAATGAGAGGTATACACAATAGTTGCACCCTGCTTGTTAAGTTCCTTTACCCCTTCTAAAATATTATTCCTGGATTGGGGGTCAACTGCCACCGTCGGCTCATCAAAAAATATTAGATCAGGCTTATGGGCAATTCCGCAGGCTATATTTAGCCTTCTTAAAAGTCCACCCGACAATTGTTTAGGCCTAAATTTCTTGAAATTTTCTAGACCGACAAGCATGATGGCCTCCTCTACAAGGGGCTTTCTCTCTTTCTTGTCCAATATGTAAAGTCCGCAAAAATAATCGATGTTTTCATAGACATTCAGTTCTTCAAAAACCCCGACATCCTGAAAAACCACCCCTATCTTCCTTTTAATATCATAGGCTTCGGGGGTCATCTCTTGTCCATAAAGCTCTATGGTCCCCTGGTCAAAGTCTAAAAGGGATAAGATGCAATTTATCAGGGTTGATTTTCCTGACCCATTTGGCCCAAGAAGCCCTAATATTCTTCCCTCTTCCACATCTAAGTCTAGCCTATCTAAAGCTGTTAACTCTTTATATTTCTTTGTGAGTCCTCTCACCTTAATTATTGAAGCCATATCTTCCTCCTTATAATAAGGATACTACAAATTAAAATATATTTAATCTATTTAGATGATTTTTTACCTGGATTTTAAATGTCCTAACTTATTCAATGAAAAAAACTAGTGCCAGCAAATGATCTTTGTCATTATATGGCACTAGCGTGATTAGTTGAAGTATATAGTTTAACCTTAAATATACTTTTATTATTAAAGTTACCTAGCAAAAAGAACTAATGCTAAATATACAATTACAGCATCCTACTTTTCTAAGCTATCTAGGTAGTCTTGCCAGTCCTTGTCGAATCTTTCTATGCCGACATCTGTTAATATGTGGCTCCACATCTTTGTAAATACGTCATTTGGTATGGTAGCTATATCGGCTCCAATTAAAGCTGATTCTTCAACATGGGCAAGGCTTCTTATTGAGGCTGCTATTATTTCTGTATCAAAACCATAGTTGTCAAGGACTATCCTAAGGTCTTGAATTAATTGCATCCCATCGAAGTTGATATCGTCAATTCTTCCAATAAATGGACTTATATAGGTTGCCCCAGCCTTGGCAGCAAGTAGCCCCTGAGCTACTGAAAATACTAGGGTACAGTTGGTCTTTATACCTTCGTCAGAAAGGATTTTAATAACCTTTAGGCCCTCTGCCCCCATAGGAACCTTGATTACTATATTGTCAGCCCACTTAGCTATCCTTCTAGCTTCTTCTACCATGTTGTCAACACCCTTTGATGTTACTTCCGCTGAAACTGGACCATCAACAATAGAAGCTATCTCCTTAATAGTTTCTTCAAAGTCCCTTCCCGCCTTACCTATCAAGGTAGGGTTAGTTGTTACCCCATCGCATAGGCCCATTGAAGCGATTTCCTTAATTTGTTCAACATCTGCCGTATCTAAGAAAAATTTCATGTCATACCTCTTTCTTTATATATTTTATAATATTTCCAAAAATTATTATCTCTTCCAATTCTACCATAAAGAGATAGGCAGGTATAGGAAAATAATTGACAGTAAGGAGCCTTTTCCTTATAATGGTAGCATACTTTAATATTAGACGGTGAAGGCATCCATTATTATAAACATGGGTTACAGTGCCGGAGTCTTAAAGTTTTGTTGGGCTTAACCAACTAAGAGGCATTAGCAAAGAAGGGTGGTACCACGGTTTAGCGTCCCTTTGGGTTTAATGTCATTTTTTTTATTATTTTTTGGAGGAAATATGAAGTACAAGATTGAACACGATAACGTATTCGATGAGTTAGTTGAGAGGGGTTACTTTGAGCAAGCCACCTTTGAAGATGAATTAAAGGAACTACTTGCAAAGGAAAAAGTACCCTTCTATATAGGATTCGATGCCACAGCCGACTCACTTACTATAGGTCATTTTATCCAGATAATGGTTATGATGAGGATGCAGGCCCACGGCCATATCCCTATCGCCCTTCTAGGTGGAGGAACCACCATGATTGGGGACCCATCAGGTAGGTCCGATATGAGGATGATAATGACCAAGGAAACTATCAACCACAACGCTGAAAGGTTCTACCAACAATTCCAAAGGTTCATCGACTTTTCAGACGGGAAAGCTATCATTGAAAACAATGCTGATTGGCTATTGAAGCTTAACTTCCTTGAATTTGTCAGGGAAATCGGGGTCCACTTCTCAGTAAATGAAATGCTTAAAAAGGACGCCTACAAAAATAGGCTTGATTCAGGTCTAACCTTCTTTGAACTTTCCTACATGTTAATGCAATCCTACGACTATCTTGAGCTATATAGGAGGCATAAATGTAAGCTTCAAATGGGAGGATCTGACCAATGGTCCAATATCCTAGGAGGCTACGACCTAGTTAGAAGACTTGAAGATGACAAGGTTTATGCCATGACCTTTAAGCTTCTAACCACAGCAGATGGGGTCAAGATGGGCAAGTCCCAAAAGGGAGCTGTCTGGCTAGATGAGGAAAAGACAAGCCCTTATGAACTATTCCAATACATGAGAAATGTCGATGACAGGGATGTTGAAAAATTCCTACTAATGCTTACCTTCCTTCCTACGGAAGAATGTAAGGAGCTAGCTAGTCACAAGGATGAGAGGATAAATAAGGCCAAGGAAATCCTTGCCTATGAGATTACAAAGCTAGTCCATGGAGAAGAAAAGGCTAAGCAGGCTCTTGAAACTTCTAGAGCCCTATTCCAAAAGGGTGGAATTGATGAAAATATGCCTTCAACAGAACTAGACTCTCAATTTATTAAGGAAAATGGAATCCTTGCCCTTCTTACAGAGCTTGGTCTAACAAAATCCAATGGAGAAGCAAGAAGGTTAATCCAACAAGGGGGCATAAGCCTTAATGACGTTAAGGTTAGCGACCCTGCATACTCAATTAAAGAGGAAGACATAGTCGATGGTGGCTTTGTAATTAAAAAAGGGAAAAAGGTTTACCACAGGGTAATCGTAAAATAAGACGGGGAGGTCTTTATGATTAAAGCAGATAATATACCTGCCTTTATACAAGTGTTGATTTCAGTAGCCCTTCTTGTTCTCCTATTCCTATGCATTTATTACCTAATGTATATTGGTAATAAGCACCTATCCCAGGATAAGAGGATTAGGATAAACTGGCATAAGCTATTTAACTCAACCCTAATAGTAATAGGTATCTTAATCCTATTATCCCTTTTTAGGAGATACAAGGTCCTAGGGTCTACCCTTTCATCGATCTTTATCGCCATGATCCTTGCCTATATACTTAACCCCTTGGTTAACAAATTGGAGCAAAAAGGGGTAAAAAGGAATTTTGGGACTATAATTGTCTACCTGGCAATTCTCCTATTTTTAGTAGCTCTTGGTTATCTAGTAATACCAACCCTGACAGCACAAATTGCAAGCTTTATAAGAAACCTACCATCTCTTTTGGATAAGACAGCTGAGTGGATTGATTGGATATTAGAGAGTAATAACATTGCAAATGTGAATGTGTTAGACGAGCTTGAAAAGGCTATAAGCGGATATATCAATACATCTTCATCCAAGATATTAAACTGGTCCGCCAATGCCCTTACTACAATCACGGGAAGTATTGGCAAGCTCCTTTCACTTATTTTAATCCCAATTATCACCTACTTCTTCCTAGTTGATAAGGATGAGATATTTAAAAAGATAAAAGCTATCCTACCTAAGAGATTTATAAATGAAGGTTTCGACCTTTACAACGAGCTCGATACCGCTTTAAGCGGCTTTGTAAGAGGTCGTATTCTGATGGCGGTCTTTGTAGGGGTTGCTACCATGATTGTCCTAGCTATCATGGGAATAGAGTTTGCTTTTGTCATAGGTCTACTAACTATGGTTGGAGATATAATCCCTTATATTGGACCATTTATGGGTCTACTTCCAGCCTTTATATTCGCTGCCATAAAGTCACCGATTAAGGCAGTCTGGCTAACGATAATATTTGTCCTTATACAATGGATTGAAAATAATATTATAGGACCAAAACTATTGGGAGACTCGACTGGTCTTCACCCTCTAGTTATCCTTTTGTCAATAATAGTTGGTGGTGGAATGTATGGGATATGGGGTATGATCTTGTCCGTCCCTCTAGTATCTGTATCAATAATTTTAGTTAAATTCTTCCTGAATAAAAAAGAAGAAAAGAAGCTAGCTAATAAGGATGACGGAAAGAGAGAAGTAAGTAAGTCTACCACAAGCTCATCGTAAAAACTTTTAATAATAAAATAAACCCCAGGATTGGAAGATAAACCTATCTCCTACCCTGGGGCCTTTTTGTATGTTGACTAATTTTCTCCTTTTGATTATAATAATTGGTGTTACCCATAAGGAGAGTTGTCCGAGTGGCTGAAGGTGCATGATTGGAAATCATGTGTACATTTTTAAGTGTACCGAGGGTTCGAATCCCTCATTCTCCGCCATAGCACTATATGGGGCGTTAGCGGTGCCTTGTAACCTGCAATCCGCTACAGCAGGATAGAAGCCCGGCAGAGGCTAACAATGGTCTGAGTCTGATTTTAGCAAGTGGTGATGACAGGATGGTCTTGCACAATACAAACCTATGAACCATGTCAGGTCCGGAAGGAAGCAGCATTAAGTAGTCATTTGTATGTGTTGCGAGGGTGCCGTCCTCGAGCTAACTACTAATATACCGTCAGGTTGTTGGAGGTCGAAGCCGGGTGTGCTTTATTTAAAATGCAAATTACCTACTAGCAAATCCAGCTAGTAGGTATTTTTTTGCTTTGTCAAATGACCTTAGTCGAGGCCCTTTTATTTTACAAATTGAACATTTACTCCCGTAGGGCTTTTTACGAAGAAGAAGCTTACCCTTTCATTGGGAGTCCTGATATCCCCTGGCTTAAAGCCCGCTTCTACTAGACCATCTCTCAGTTCTTCTAGCCTATCACAAGTAAAGCCTAGGGTTAGGCCTTTAGCTGTAATTTGTCCAAACTTCCCATTCTCCATTATTTCTAGCCCGGTTGGACTTTCTTCGTTGCCCATAAAAACAATCCTTCCAGCCGGTCCCCTAAATTCTTCTGTTATTTTCAAACCTACATATTTTTCAAAAAATGAGATCTCTGCTTCGATATTTCCTGTTTGTATGCTAATGTGGGATAGTCTCATATTTCCTGGCTCCTTTTCAATTACCTTTTCTATTTTCTTCTGATTAAATATTTAATAAATTTGTATAGGCTTATTAGTATGGCTAGGGATCCTAGGATAGCCAAAGTGTAGTCCATCATTTCTAGGTACTTAGCTTTTTTACTAGACTTATCCCTGGAATCTTTACCCATTAAGTCCTTGTTGCTCATCCCTTTACCAGGAGATTCTTCTAGCTTTGTGTTTTCATAAATCCTCTTTAAATAATTTGCTTGTAAATAAATGGAATACTTTTTCACAATATTTTAGTTGGA
>CAYFSL010000015.1:0-21855 GCA_964345835.1 uncultured Peptoniphilaceae bacterium | reverse complement strand
AGAGGTTATTCTCCTGCCAGCTTTATTAATAAAAAAAGAAAGTCACCAGGGCTATTTTATGGCCTAGGGGACTTTCTATGAATTATAAAATTTACAGCTAATATTATTAGCTTATTTTGTTTTTTCAACATCTTTAACAAAGATATTTATATTACGGGCATCAAGGTTAAGCATAACCTTAACTTGCTCTTTTATAGACTTTTGAATAGCCTCGCAAATTTCGTAAATTTTTTGGTCGGTATTTAAGATAACCGTAAGGGCAATATCAATGTTAGTTCCTTTTATTACTGTTACGATACCTTCTTTTTTCTTAGGGTCCACCCTCTTACCATTGTAGCCTACAACAACTTCTGTACCTTCAACTTGTAGGGCAGATTCTGCAATTAGCTGATCTATAATTATATTAGATATCTTGACTGATCCATTCTTAAACTCTGTCATAAAATCCTCCTATTAAGAATAATTGATTACCTTAGATTATAATTTAAACTATTTCTATTTGCAAATTATAAAGATAATGGAGAAAGTATATAGTGAATATTAATGTTAATAAATCTATGAAAATACTTGATTATTTCCTACATTATGTATATCATAGCAATAAGTTTATAAGCAATAGGAGATAAAATATAGTTTTATGAATAAAGAAAACAAAGATTTGGATAACGTTTTAAAAAATGCTAGGAAAAACATAAAAAATATCTGTCAAATGATTGGGGTCGGTGAGGAAGTATATAAAAGACTATCTAGCCCACAAAGAGTAGTAGAAGTCAATTTTTCTGTTACAATGGATGATGGGAGAAAAGAGGTCTTCCAGGGCTTCAGGTCTCAACATAATAACGTCCTAGGACCATACAAGGGAGGCGTGAGGTATCACGAGGATGTAAGTATGGACGAAGTTATTGCCCTTTCAATCTGGATGACCTTAAAATGTTCAGTTGTAGGCCTACCATATGGAGGTGGCAAGGGCGGTATATGCATCGACCCAATAAAATATTCTGAAGTTGAATTGGAAAGGATTACCAGGGAGTTTACCAAGCAGATAGCTGACTTTATTGGCCCAGAAATAGATATCCTGGCGCCAGATGTCAATACATCTCCTAAGACCATGTCCTGGATTGTAGACCAATACAGAGACCTTAAGAAAAAGGATTACCTAGCGGTAGCAACAGGCAAGCCAGTGGATTTAGGCGGGTCCTTGGGAAGGGTTCAAGCGACAGGTTATGGGGTTGTTACAACTATAAAAAAAGTCATAGAAAAGAAATCTTATGATAAAAACAAGCTTACCGCTATCATTCAAGGATTTGGGAATGTAGGGTCAAATGTCGCGAGGTTTTTATATGAGGAAGGTATTAAAGTAATCTCTGTTGCTGCAAGGCACGATGGTAAACCCTTTGCAATTTATAGAGAAGAAGGCATAGATATTGAGGCCTTAATAGAATATAGTGACAGCCACAAGGACTTTAGCGAGTTTCCAGGAGTCCAAATAATAGCTATGGAGGACTTTTGGAAGTTGGACACAGACTTCATTATACCAGCTGCCATTGAAAATGCTATAACAGCTGACATAGCCCATACAATAAAGGCAGACAATATAGTTGAAGCAGCTAATGGACCTTTAGTCCCCCAAGCCGACAAAATCCTTAGTGAAAAAGGGATTCTCGTAGTTCCAGATATACTTGCAAACGCCGGAGGGGTAATAGTTAGTTACTTTGAGTGGATACAGAATAGGACTGGAAGTTATTGGTCCGAGGACCAAGTATTTTCTAAACTAGAGGAGATACTAGAAGATTCATTTGACAAAATCTGGGAAGAGATGAATAATAAGGGGTACTCATATATGAGACAGGCAGCCTATAGTTATGCAATTAATAGGTTGCTAGATGCAATGAAGGTCAAGGGCTGGCTTTAGTGAGTCAATTAATTACCTAATTAAAGGGTATCAAATATGTGAGAATGTAGGATGGAGGAGCTGACTATGAAAAGAATAAAAAAGGATGAATATGCTTTAGCCTTAGCTAGCTTCTTATATGAGAAGAACTTTAACAAACATCTTTTGGAAAGACAATACATCCATAATTTTGGGGACCTCTTATTAGAAAAGAAAAGGAATACCTACAACGCTATGGTTATGAATTGGAAGCTGGAAGATAATTTTAGGAGGCTTAATTCAACTGATGCAAGTCTTCAATATGACAATATGGTGGATGTAGTTGCCAGGTCACAATATATTGACCTATATAGGCAAATAAGGGGTTTAGAAGAACAAATAAAGACCAATGATAAGGGATTGATGGAACTTGAGTCTATTAAAAATAAAGGTCTTATGTCAGCCTTTAGCAATATAACATCAAAAGCAAGTCCCTATTGCAATAAGTCAAAAAAGGCGAAAATGATCTGGGAAGATTTTTTCCTTGCTATAGCAGAAAAAGATTGGAATAAGATACTTAAACTTGCGAAAGTTGCTAGTAGACTTAATATTTATGACCCAGGTATAACGGACGACAAGTATATAAGTATGATAGAGAGCTTAACAGAGGCAAAGGCTTTACTTTCAGGTAAGTATCCATATAGCTTCAAGAATCTTTTTAAGGATGAAAATGAGATAATGATTAAAAGGGTCATGGAAGAGGATGATGCAAATTACATGAAGGAGTCATTTTTGAAATTTGCAGATATTTATCTGGCAACCTCTAATGAGTCTATCTGGACATCTTAACCATAAGAGGCTAAACTATTGTAAGGATTAAATGGATAAGTAAATTAATTTCATAATGGGACAGGGATATATGATTTATATATTCCTGTTTTTTATATATTTTAGCTAGTTTATATAGACATTTTATTGGTGATTTTACTTATAAATAAAACAAGAGGGCTTAAAGCAGTGATAATTCCGATGATTGACTAATGTCTACAAAACTTATATACTTTAAGATAGATATTTTAAAAGGAGCGTATTATGTTAGAGATAAAAGACTTAAAAGTTAATGTTGAGGATAAGGAAATCCTTAAGGGGATTAATTTAAATATAAATGCAGGAGAAATCCACGTAGTTATGGGGCCGAATGGGGCAGGTAAGTCTACCCTTACAAATGCCATAATGGCTCATCCTAAGTATACAATTACAGGTGGATCAATTAAATTTGAGGGGCAAGATATCACCGAAATGGAGGCCGATGAAAGGGCTAGGCTTGGTATATTTATGAGTTTTCAAACCCCACAAGAAGTACCAGGGATAAGTGTTGAGAACTTTTTAAGGGCTGCAAAGATGGCAGTAACAGGTCAGAACATCCCAGTTCTTAAGTTCAAAAAAGAATTAAAGAAGATGATGGAAGACCTTAACTTTGCACCTGACTATGCAGAAAGATACCTAAATGTTGGCTTTTCAGGGGGAGAAAAGAAGAAAAACGAAATCCTACAGATGAAGGTCTTAGACCCTAAATTTGTTATGCTTGACGAGACTGACTCAGGCTTGGATGTAGATGCTACAAGAATAGTATCAGAAGGGGTTAGAAACTTCTTAACTGAAGACAAGGCCGTATTAATAATTACCCACCACAGTCAAATCCTTGAGTCTCTACAACCTGACTATGTCCATGTCATAGTAGATGGAAACTTGGTAACTACTGGTGGCAAGGAATTGATAGAAGAGATAGAAAATAACGGCTACAAGAGCTTCAAGGAAGAGGAATAGGATGAAAGAAAGAAAGAGAACTCAAGTTGAAGACCTTGAGAGAGGGGTCTTTGACAAAAAGAATAAATTTGAATGGTCTAAAATTTCCGAAAAGGGGTTAACTGAAGAAATTGTTAGACAAATTTCAGAAGAGAAGAATGAACCAGAATGGATGTTGGAATATAGGCTAAAGGGTTTGGAACTTTTCTATGCAATTGACAACCCTCCATGGGGACCAGATATCAGCGAAGTAAATATAGACGACATTATCACCTATATCAAGCCTAAATCAGATATGAAGTCAAGCTGGGAGGACCTTCCAGACGACATTAAGAAGACCTTCTATGACTTGGGGATTCCTCAAGCGGAAATCGACTCCTTATCAGGGGTTGGCGCCCAATACGACTCAGAGGTGGTCTACCATAACATAAAGGACTACCTGCTTGAACAAGGGGTTATCTATACCGATATCGAGACAGCTTTAAAGGAATATCCAGAAATCGTTAAGGAATACTTTATGCAGGCAATTCCAGCAGATGACCATAAGTATGCCGCCCTTCATTATGCAGTCTGGTCTGGTGGATCTTTTGTTTACGTTCCTAAGGGGGTAAATGTCGATATTCCCCTTCAATCATATTTTAGGCTAAACGCCCCAGGGGCAGGTCAATTCGAACACACCCTAATCGTTGTTGAAGAAGGGGCCTATTGCCATTTTATAGAGGGATGTTCAGCACCAAAATATAATGTTGTAAATATCCATGCAGGGGCTGTTGAACTTTTCGTTAAGAAGGGGGCAACCTTGAGATATTCAACTATTGAGAACTGGTCAAGGAATATGTATAATTTGAATACTAAAAGGGCTATAGTTAAGGAAGATGCCAAGATAGAGTGGATATCAGGTTCATTTGGATCTAAGGTTTCCATGCTATACCCATCAAGCTACCTAGTAGGGGAAGGGGCCCAATCAGAGTTTACAGGAATTTCCTTTGCAGGACATGGACAAAATCTAGATACAGGTGCAAAGATTATCCATGCAGCACCCAACACCAGTTCAACTACTATGTCTAAATCCATTTCAAAGAGCGGTGGTATAGCTACTTATAGGGGGCTTGTGTGGTTTACCAAAGACGCTACAGGCTCAAAGGCTTCTGTAGATTGCGAATCCTTGATGCTTGATAATGAATCAGTATCAGATACCATTCCAGCAATAGTTATAGATAACAATGACGTTGACCTGGGTCATGAAGCTAAGATCGGTAGGATTGATGATGACAAGATTTTCTATTTGATGAGTAGGGGGATTAGTGAAAAGGAAGCAAAATCCATGCTTGTCAGAGGTTTTGCTGAGCCAATAGCTAAGGAGTTGCCTCTAGAGTATGCTGTAGAGATGAACAACCTTATCAATCTTGAGCTTGAAGGATCAATAGGTTAGGAGGGAAAATATGACAAAATTAAATACACTTCCTAAGATTACTTGGAGATGGATTAAGGTTAATGACTCACAAATTCAACTTCCGGACCTAGAAAAAAAGAACTTCTCCTTGTATGAGGATAGACTAGTAAATAGCAAAGACGATAAAGTTTTTGACTCCATGAAATATGGACTTTCGGAAGAAGTCCTTGAACTAAATAAAGAATATAGGAATTGGACTAATGAAATAGACCTCGCTAGGGGAGAAAAATTAAGCGACAAATACCAAATTCACTTTGACAGGGAAAATGACCAATTGGTCGACCTACAATTTATCCACCTCAGAGAGGGGGCTTCAGCAAGCCTTATATATGACTATAGCTCAGAAGAGGACCTAGAGTTTATTAAAAACACCTTATTTAAGATAAAGGCTGAAAAAAACTCTCATTTAAAGCTTGTTTTAGTCCAAAAGCTTTCAGACAAAGGGGTAAATCTTACCTCTATGGTTTCCTCTATAGATGAATCTGCCAAGGTTGAGTTGATAGCAGTTGACCTGGGATCAAAGGTGACACACACAAATTATGTTTGTGACCTTCTTGATGTAAATTCCCAATCTCAAATTCATTCAGCCTACTTCGTAGACGGAGAAAGAGAGCACGATATCAATTTCTTAATCAACCACAGGGGAGAGTCAACTATTTCTGACCTGCAAGTTAATGGAGCCTTAAAAGACCATGCTAGAAAAAGATTTGTTGGTACCCTTGATTTCAAGACGGGATCAAAGGGGTCTGTTGGAAATGAAGAAGAGTTTGTAACTTTAATAGACGAAGAAGTTAAATCGATAGCCCTACCCCTTCTACTTGCTTCCGAACACGATATAATGGGTAACCATGCGGCTTCAGCGGGAAGGATTGACCAGGATATCTTAATATACCTTATGAGTAGGGGGCTTACAGAAAAAGAGGCTAAGGCCCTAGCTGTAGAAGCCAAGATGACACCGACAGTCGACCTAATTGATGACGAGGAAATTAGAAAAGAAGTAAAAGAGTTTATTCATAAAGGAATTACTGGATAATGGATATAGACAAGATAAGGGATGGATTCCCATATTTAAAAGATGAGTCTACCAAGGATATAGCCTACCTAGACAATGCGGCAACAAGCCAGAAACCGCAGGTAGTTATAGATGCCTTGGCTGAATATTACACTAGATATAACGCAAACCCCCACAGAGGGGCCTATAAGCTTTCCTATGAATCTACCAAGGCTTATGAAGACGTGAGAAAGAAGGTAGCGGACTTTATCGGAGCAGCTTCAAAGGAGCAAATAATATTTACCAGAAATACTACAGAATCTATTAACCTTGTCTGCTACTCCTATGGGCTCAACAATTTAAGTGAGGGAGATGAGATCCTTCTTTCTGTTGCTGAGCACCACTCAAACCTTGTAAATTGGCAGTTTGTTGCTGAAAAGACGGGGGCTAAGCTGAAGTATTTTTACCTTGATAACGACTACGGTCTAGATATCGAGGACTATTATAAAAAGCTTAATTCAAAGACTAAGATAGTGGCCTTGACCGCTTGTTCCAACGTCTTATCTTGCCATATACCTATAAAGGAAATGATTGCAAGAGCCAAGGAAGTCGGGGCAACAACAGTCATTGATGGAGCCCAATACACAGCCCACTATAGGGTAGATGTAGAAGATTTAGACTGTGATTTTTATGCCTTCTCGGGGCATAAGCTATTTTCCCCAATGGGGGTAGGGGTCTTATATGGTAAAAAGGACCTTCTAGACCAAATGCCTCCTTTCCTATATGGGGGAGATATGATTGAGTATGTCCATGAGGATAGGACCAGCTATGCAGATACACCAGAAAAATTTGAGGCTGGAACCCAAAATGTCGGGGCAGTTTATGCACTGGGGGCTGCAATTGATTATATGGATTCTATAGGGTTTGACGAGATAGCAAAAAGGGAAAAAGACCTAGTTGACTATGCAGCTAAGAGGATGAGAGAACTAGACTACCTAGAACTTTATTATCCATCAAAAAATCCTGAGGGTACGAATATTATTTTCAATGTTAAGGGGGTTCATCCCCATGATGTAGCCTCAATCCTTGATTATCAAAATGTCTGTGTTAGATCTGGCCACCACTGCGTTCAGACCCTGCACAGGTACTTGGGGATCAATGCAAGTTGTAGGATAAGTCTTGCCTTTTATAATACCTTTGAGGAGATCGATAAGTTTATTGAGGCCTTAGGCCTTGTTAAGGAGATGTTGTTATAATGGAGCTTAAGCAAATATATACAGAGTTAATAAGAGAACACTCTAATAATAAATTCAATAAGAGGCCTCTAGAAGGAAAGACTCATTCAGAGCTTGGACATAACCCAAGCTGTGGGGATGAGATTAGTCTTAACCTAAAAGTAGAAGACAATGTCATAGTTGATGCCTCTTATGAAGGAATAGGGTGTGCAATTTCCCAAGCATCTGCCTCTATGATGATAGATGCAATTAAAGGAAAGACAGTTGAAGAAGCCAAAGACCTAGCAGATACATTCATTGGCATGATAAAGGGGGAGATAGAAGATGAGGAAGAGTTGGAAAAACTTGAAGATGCTATTGTCCTAAAAAATATCTCTGTCCTTCCAGCTAGGGTAAAATGTGCTGTACTTGCTTGGCACACCCTAGATGAAATACTAAAAACAAATAAATAGGGAGGCCGTAAAAAGCCAAAGAAAAACAGCTAACTCATTAAGAGGAAGCTGTTTTTATTTTTATATTTTTACATAGTTTTTTAATTTCAAGTCTTATATATTCTAAGACCTATAAAATCTCAAAGGTAAACTATTCAAGAATTCCAAATTCATATCCTTGAGCCTTTAGGGCATCAATCAGGGAACCAAGGGCATTAGCAGTTACCTTTTTTGTTTCAGAGTCATGCATAAGGATTACTGCTAGGTCTGGATTTCCAGTGTACCTTTTGCTTAGTTCGAAATTCGCTAGGGCTTGTTCTGTATTTTCTGGTCTCGGGATATCCCCTTTTGGTACTATTTTTGGTTGGGCATCTCCCGTAGAAGTGTTCCAGTCAATCCATTCAACCCCTTTATCTGCAAGACCTTCATCTGCAGCGACAAGAGATTTTTTATTCCAGGACATGTGTCCACCAGGATATCTCCATACCTTAGTATCAAAATCTTCACCTAAAACTTCTTTCATCTTAGCTAGGGTAAGGTCATATTCCTTTACTACTTGCTTGGCATTTGCCTTACGACCAGGATAAAGTTTTTCATAATCGTGGTAGAAAGAGTGAGTAGCTATAGCATGTCCAGCTTCGTAGGCCCTTTTTAGGACCGCCTGGTTTTTTTCTTGAGATAGGGTAAATCCAGGTATGAAGAAGGTTGCATAAACTCCCTTTTCTTCAAGGGTATCTAGGATTTTAGGTGTTATTTTTGTGTTTGGACCATCATCAAAAGTTAAAAAGGCGATTTTTTTACCCTTGTATTTAACATTTTCTTGGTTCTCACGGACAAGTTTAGCACTATAGGCAAAATCATTGGACTTAGCAAGATGATTTTTGCCATGGCTTTTTGCCTTCAATCCTTCGGATTCATCTTCTCCACCATTATCATCAGATGGTTTTGATGGGTCATTGGCTTGATTATCTCCAGACGGATTAGTTGACCCATTGGAATCATTTGAACCAGGATTCTTATTATTAGATGGATTCTTATTTAAATCTTCGTTATTATTTCTTCCCTTATCTTTTGCAAGTATTTGTTGGTTGTTTTTTCCTCCGAGTTTTTCTTGTTCTTTATTAGCAGCTGGAATAAATAGCTTAAAGACAAGGAAAAATATCGCAATTATTAGGATAGAAACTACCAATATTAGCGGAAGACTTTTCTTATTTCTATTCATCTTATTCTCCTTAGTATTACATTTAGTTAAGGTTAATGCATTTTGATGTAATATACTTAGTAGTATACACTCAATTTATAAAAATATAAAGAAAAACTATGGAATAGAAATATTGTAAGAAGCTAAGAACTAACTTATAATAGGGTTAATACTTATAAAGGATATTTACAACTTTTAATTTGAAAGCAAAGAGGTAGACATGGACGATAAATTTTTATTAGGTAAGGGGGACAACCCTGTATATATCAACTATTCTAAGTTAAATAGACATGGCTTTATAACGGGAGCTACTGGGTCAGGAAAGACCGTCACTCTTAAGCTAATATCAGAAAATCTTTCTAAGGCGGGGATTCCAGTATTCCTATCTGATATTAAGGGGGACCTAGCCAGTCTTTCTCAAAAAGGGGAAATAAATGAAGCTATATCTAAAAGGATTGACCATAATGGCCTGGATGACTATGAGCCAAGGGAATTTCCTGTAGAATTTTTTGATGTTTTTGCAAAAAAAGGAATCCCAGTTAGAACCACAATATCACAGATGGGGCCTATTCTTCTTTCAAGGCTTATGGGCCTAAATGAGACTCAAGAGGGCATCCTAAACATATGCTTTAAGTTGGCTGATGAAAACTCATGGCTAATCATAGATATAAAGGACCTTAGGACAATGCTTAATTACCTGGGAGACCATGCTTCAGACCTGTCCCAATACTATGGCAATATAAGTAAGGCCTCTATTGGAGCCATACTTAGGAGTCTTTTAGTCTTAGAAGAGCAGGGTGGTGACCAGTTTTTTGGTGAGCCAAGCTTCGATATCTCGGACTTTATTAGACTTGACCAGGAGAAGATGGGGTATATCAATATTCTTTCTTCTGAGGAGCTATTTAACTATCCAATGCTATATTCAACCTTTTTATTGTGGCTGCTTTCAGAGCTATATGAGAGGCTACCTGAAGTAGGCGACTTAGAAAAACCGAAGATAGTATTTTTCTTTGATGAAGCCCACCTTTTATTTGACAAAAAAAATAAACTTGTTACAGAAAAAATTGAACTGATAGCTAGGTTAATTAGGTCAAAGGGGGTCGGAGTTTTCTTTGTAACACAAAAACCGACAGATATACCAGACTCAATAATCTCTCAATGTGGCAATAGGATTCAACACACCCTAAGGGCCTACACTCCTAAAGAACAAAAGGATGTAAAGTCTGTTGCTGATGGATTTAGGCAAAAAGAGGGACAAGACCTGGTAGAAGAGATATTAAACCTGAAGACGGGCGAAGCTGTAGTTTCAGTTCTTGATGAGGACAGCAAGCCGACTATAGCGGAAAAAATCCTCATAAGCCCACCAGAGTCAAAGATAGGTACGGTTGACCCATCTATAAGGCTTAATATAATAAACAATTCAAGTCTTTTTGACAAGTATTCTGATTCTATTGATCGGGAATCAGCTTATGAAATCCTTTCTCAAAAGAGGCTTGATGACCAGGAAAAGGAGCAGGAAAGATTAAAGGCTGAAGCTGAAGAAAAAATAAGGGCTAAAGAAGAGGCCCAAGCTCAAAAAGAGGCTGAAAAACTAGCTAAAGAAAGAGCAAAACAAGAAGAGAAGCTAAGTCAGGCTAAGGCTAAGAAAAAGACGGGCTACATCGATAGGGTAGCAAATAATATCTTAGGAACTATAGGAAGAGAGATAGGTAGGCAAATATCCAGGGGGATATTTGGAAATAAAAAAAGATAGGCTAGGCTGGTCTATAAAATAAAGATAGTAAGAAGAAAATAAACACAGGTAGAAGTGATAATCCTACCTGTGTTTATCTATTGTAAATAATTAATCAGGAATGAATTCTATTATAGTAACTTACAGCAAGCCAGACCAAACTTATGTCAATTAGTTAACAATTACAAGGCCTTTATACTAGTCAAGGGGACAATTAAATTAAGATATCTTGAGCTGGATAGCTTCTATATCATTTCTTTTTAGAAGTTCTAGGGCGTATGGATCTATCCTATATCCCTCCCTATAATAAATCTTAGAGATGCCTGCCTGGATAAGAGCTTTTGTACAATTCAAGCAGGGAAAATGGGTTACGTAGCAAGTGGAATTTTTAACCGATATTCCCTCTTTAGCACAGTAAAGCAGGGCGTTCATTTCAGCATGGATAGTAGCAATGCAATGACCGTCTCTCATAGTATGACCGACCTGGTCGCAGTGGGGGTTTCCAGATATTGATC
Organism: uncultured Peptoniphilaceae bacterium; assembly: GCA_964345835.1. Classification (GTDB taxonomy): domain Bacteria; phylum Bacillota; class Clostridia; order Tissierellales; family Peptoniphilaceae; genus JAAYEL01. The sequence goes on along the minus strand of CAYFSL010000015.1, from coordinate 10,621 downwards.
CATTGTAGCCAGTAGATACAATCCTGTTATCTTTATTGACTAGGACACATCCTACGTAGGCCCTATCACAGGTGCCTCTTTCAGATATCCCCTGAGCTAGATTCATAAAATATTCTTCCCAACTTTTTCTATTAGCCATGAAATTTGTAGCTTTAGCTACATCCTCCTTTCATTTTCGTAACATTAATTGATTATTTAAGGTAATTTTAACAAAAAAATATAGATAATTCTATAACAATTTCTAAAATATGCTATAATGTTATTTGCATTATAATATAAAAGCTATTATAGCTAAGGGGGTAATATGGTAACTTTAGATAAGAAGAATTTTAAGGATAGGCTTAAGTTTAATGTCGAGTCGAGACTTGCCAAGAGATTTGACCAGGCATCAAAGAGAGAAAAATACTCTGCCTTATCCGAAACTATAATGGAGATGATCCAGAAGGACTGGATAGAAACAAATGAGAAGAACAGTAAGAAGAGGAATGCTTATTATTTATCTGCGGAGTTTTTGATAGGTAGGTCTATGGGCAATAACCTATTAAACATGGGAATTCTAGACCAAGTAAAGGAAATCCTTCAAGAGATGGATATTGATTTTGACGAACTAGAAAATCTAGAAGATGATGCAGCCCTAGGTAATGGGGGGTTGGGCAGACTTGCAGCCTGCTTTATGGAGTCAGGGGCAACTGAATCCCTTCCTTTACATGGATATGGAGTTAGGTATTCGCAAGGGATATTTAAGCAAGCTTTCGATGAAGGCTTCCAAATAGAAGAGGGAGACAACTGGACCGAGCATGGTGATTTTTGGTCTATAAGAAAAGAAAGTGAGATGAGGCTTGTAAAGTTTAGAGACTTTGCGGTTAAGGCAATCCCTTATGATGTTCCAATTGTTGGATATAGAAACGGGGTAGTAAACACTCTAAGATTATGGCAGTCAGAAGCTCTTAATAATGGAGGATTTGACTTTAAAAAGTTCAACAACTTTGACTATGATGATTCCGTAAGAGAAAAGAATACAGCGGAAGATATCACCAGGGTTCTTTATCCTAATGACATGCAGAGAAGAGGAAAGCTATTAAGGCTTATGCAACAATATTTCTTTGTATCTGCAAGTATGCAAGAGGTTGTTGACAAGTACAAGAAAAATTTCCCAGAAGACGATAGGTTTTCAAACTTCCATGAATACCACATCTTCCAATTAAACGATACTCACCCAGTTATAGCAATCCCTGAGTTGATCAGGATTTTACTAGATGATGAGGGGCTTGGATGGGAGGAAGCCTTCCAAGTGGCGACTAAGGTATTTGCCTTTACCAACCACACCGTCCTTCAAGAAGCTTTAGAAAAATGGGAAATGGCCTTGATTAAAGAGGTCTGTCCAAGGTGCCTTGACATAATAAAGGAAATTGATAAGAGGTTCCTAGGAGAGTTAACCATTAAAAATTTTGATAAGGATATAATCGAAAGCTATAGGATTATAAGGGGGGACCTGGTAGAGATGGCATTTTTAGCTACCTACATGGCTACATCGATAAATGGGGTTGCTGCTATCCATACTGAAATCTTGAAAAAAGACACCCTAAACCAATGGTATAGACTTTCTCCTGACAAATTTAATAACAAGACTAATGGAGTAACTCCTAGAAGGTGGCTACAGTATTCCAATCCAAAGCTTACTGCTCTTATAGATGAATTATTAGGGTCTGAAGATTGGAAGCATGATATGACGCTCCTTAAGGGACTTGAAAAATATGCATATGATGAAAAAGTCTTGAGAAGGTTAATCGACATAAAAAAGGAGAAAAAGCAAGAACTAGCTGACTACATCTTGAAGACCGAAGGAATAGAAATTGATCCTAATTCAATTTTTGATATTCAAATAAAAAGACTTCATGAATACAAGAGGCAGCTCCTTAACGCCCTTCATATTGTAGACCTTTACAACAGACTTAAAAAAGACCCGTCGATGGATTTTTACCCTACTACCTTTATCTTTGGTGGTAAGGCTGCACCAGGATATTTTAGGGCCAAGGGAATCATTAAATTTATCAATGAAATTGCAGATATGATTAATAACGATGATGATGTAAACAAGAAGTTGAAGGTTGTGTTTATTTCAAATTACAGGGTTACCTATGCTGAAAAGCTATTCCCTGCTGCAGATATTTCTGAACAGATATCGACTGCCGGTAAAGAGGCCAGTGGTACAGGTAATATGAAATTTATGATGAACGCAACTGTTACCCTGGGTACCTTAGACGGGGCGAATGTCGAAATTTTCGACGCAGCTGGCCTTGAAAATAACTACCTATTCGGGGCTAAAGAAGACGAATTAGCAGCTATAGAAGAAAGTTATGATCCAAAGTGGTACTACCATAATAATGAAGATATCAGAGATGCGGTAGATATACTTGTAGATGAGGACAAGATTACAGACAATGGAAGTTATCATTTCCTTGATATTTACAACGAACTGGTTGACCCTAAAAATGGAGAAAGAGGAGATAGGTATTTCCTATTAAAGGACTTTGAAAGTTATAAAGTAGCCCATGAAAAAGTCAACAAGGACTATAGGGATGAGCTAGACTTTGCAAGGAAATCATTGATAAATCTTGCTAATAGTGGAATTTTCTCATCAGATAGGACAATAAAACAATACGCAGAAGAAATTTGGAATATATAGGGGGTAAGATGATAGTAGAAGCAGGTGAAATGCTTAGAAAAGCATTAGAAGGAAAATATGCAGTAGGACAATTTAATATCAACAACCTAGAGTGGACAAAGCACATACTATTAGCTTGTCAAGAAGTTAAATCTCCAGTTATCCTTGGGGTATCAGAAGGTGCTGCTAAATACATGGGAGGCTATAACACAGTAGTAGGAATGGTTGAAGGGCTAATTAAAGACTTAGAAATAACCATCCCAGTAGCAGTCCACCTAGACCACGGTTCTTATGATGGGGCTATAAAAGCTATGGAAGCAGGATTTAAGTCAATAATGTTTGATGGGTCCCACTATCCAATAGATGAAAATATAGCTAAAACTAGAGAAATAGTTGAAATGGCTCACGCAAAGGGAATTTCAGTCGAAGCTGAAGTTGGCTCTATTGGTGGCGAAGAAGATGGGGTTGTAGGAAAGGGTGAGATAGCTAGCCCAGAAGAGTGCAAGATGATTGCCGACCTTGGTGTAGACTTTTTAGCAGCAGGAATTGGAAATATCCATGGAGTATATCCAGATAACTGGGAAGGCCTTGATATGGATGCCCTAGCAGCAATCAAGGATAAAATCGGAGACCTTCCACTTGTTCTTCATGGGGGTACAGGTATTCCAGAAGAAATGATTAAAGAAGCCATTTCTCATGGAGTGTCAAAGATAAATGTAAATACAGAAATACAAATAGCCTTTGCCAGGGCTGTTAGGACTTATATAGAGGCTGGCTCAGACCTTAAAGGAAAGGGTTTCGATCCTAGAAAGCTTTTAGCAGGTGGTAACCAAGCTATAATCGATATGGTCCAAGAAAAGATTGAGATATTCGGCTCTGCTAATAGGGCCTAATTATAAGTATCTGGACAATTATTTGCTAGAGGTCTGGATAAAAGCAAAATCTTAAAGCAAGAGAAGGTCAGATTGACTCTGCCCTTCTCTTATATTTTGCAATTTTAAATCCTAAGTATCTCATGAGAGAATACTATTAGCTTTTCATGTTTTGTATGCACCCTAGGACATGGGATATGTAAATAATCAGATATTTCTGATATAATAGCACAATAAGTAATGATTAATGAAATGACTAGAGTTAGGAGTAGGTATGGGAATTGAAGGATTAGAGGATAAAAAACTTACAGAATTAAAGCTTATAGCTAAGGACCTGGGAGTTGAAAGAGTATCGGCTTATAAAAAGCAGGAACTAATTGAAGCTATTAACAGGCAAGTCGACAAAAATTCCAGAGATAATGAGTTTGATGACCAACCATCTAAAAATGAGAAGGTAGAGGCTGACCTGATAGATGAAAATGACGGCCTAGATAGCCATGAAAAAGATAATAGTAGGCAAGCAAACAAGCAGGAAGATAGCAAGCACCAAATTGAAGGAATCTTGGATGTAATGGATGATGGATATGGATTTATCAGACAGCATAATTATGATTCAGGTGAAGGTGATGTCTACGTATCCCCAGTTCAAATCAGAAGATTTAGACTAAAAACTGGAGACTACATAAAGGGGCTCGTAAGAGATAAGAAGGAAAAAGACAAGTTTGCCCCATTAATATATGTATTTGAAATTAATGGAAATTCTCCTGAAAATTCTTATAAAAGGTTAAATTTTGAAGATCTTAAGCCAATCTATCCAAAGGAAAGACTTAAGCTAGAGAATTCTCCAAAAGAATTATCAAACAGGATAATAGACCTAGTTGCTCCAGTTGGTAAAGGACAGAGAGGACTCATAGTAAGTCCACCCAAAACAGGTAAGACAACAATTATAAAGTCGATAGCAAATGCCATAGAGCAAAACCATCCAGAGGTAAAAATCTTTATCCTTCTCATTGATGAAAGACCAGAGGAGGTTACCGATATTGAAAGATCTGTAAATAAGTTTACAGAGGGAAAAACGGCATCTATGAAGACGGAGATAATTGCTTCTACCTTTGATGAACCCATTGAGAATCATATAAGGCTATCTGAGATAGTTATAGAGAGGGCTAAAAGGTATGTTGAAATGGGAACGGATGTGGTAATTTTATTAGACTCCATTACCAGGATGGCCAGGGCCTATAATATAACCAGCCCATCTAGTGGAAAGACCCTTTCTGGAGGTCTTGACCCTCTAGCCCTATACGGACCAAAGAGGTTTTTCGGGGCTGCAAGAAATATTGAAAAGGGTGGGTCATTAACTATTCTTGCCACCTGCTTAGTAGATACTGGTTCTAGGATGGACGATATGATCTATGAAGAATTTAAGGGGACAGGTAATATGGAGCTCCACCTAGATAGGGACCTGTCAGAGATGAGAATTTTCCCAGCTATAGATATTTATAAGTCGGGAACTAGAAGGGATGACCTCCTACTAACAGACAAAGAGGAAAAAACCATGCTAAAAGTAAGGTCTCTTTACAAGGGGGTCAGAAATTATGAGGCAACTAGCCAACTAATAAAATTGTTCAAGAATTCTACCAGTAACGATGAATTTATAGCCACCATAGATGGACTTTAAGATGTATTATTCAATTTATCAAATATAAGATAAAAAAGACCAGCCAAGTTCTCTAGTTAAATCTAAACGAGAAGCTAGCTGGTCTTTTTTTATTGAATAGCTTAGCAAGACTAAGACTAAAAAGATTAATTTATTAAATCGTTTTGCTTAATCATCCATTGATCTAAAGCCCATGCTCTTTTCTAGGTAGTCATAGTCGGCTTTATTATAGTTGTCATTTTCTTCTTCTATGAATATGGGACCAGATTTTTCTTCAATTGAATCTATGAAATCAAACATTACTGTTTCGATTAACTCTTCTGATTTGATATTGTTTTCTTCAGCAAATTTTCTTATTTTTTTCTCTAAAATTGGATCTAAGTTTATTGATAACATGTGACCTCCTGGGGTTTAATTAATTATTTTTAATATTGTTTTCTATGGTCTATAAAGTTGCTAGGAAAACGTTGACAAAATTATAGCTATAGTTTAATATATGATTTGTAAGAGGAAGATAAGTTAAAGACTGGCACAAACTTTTGTTTATTCTTTTTCATCATAATTAACTCCAAAGAAAGGGACAAAGAAATTTGTCCTTTTTTAGTTTTAAATATTTTCTGTATCTTCCTTGTCTTTTATCTTATCTAGGGTCTTTTTGTCTCCATTTTCAATTCTTCTCAAAATTCCTTCTAGTTGTCCAAAGTCTCTTATGAAGAAGTCTGCGATTTTTTCTACTAAAGAATTTTCTGGTGAGTGAGAGTCGTAGACTCCAATTGTTGCATATCCTTGATTCTTGGCTAAGGCAAGAGCATAGGAGGCATCATCTATAAATATGGCATCTCCTTCTTTTATCCCAATATACTTGGTCAGCTTTTCATAGTAGTCAAGTTCATGTTTTTTTGACCCAATTAGGTCGGGGGTAAAGATATCGGTGAAGTAGGTGTGGAGGTTGGCTGCCTTCAAACCTTGATAGGCATAGGAAAAGTCTGTAGCTGTAGCTAGATATAATTCATAACCATTTTCGTATAACCTTCTAATAACCCTTTTAACATCTAACTTTGCCCTGTTTCTACTTGAATAAAAATCATATAGGAAGGCATGTATTTGCTGGGCTATCTCTTCGTCAGAAACAAATTCCTCCTGGTAGTCCTTAACCAATTGGACGCTATAGGCTAAAGATGAACTTTCACTCAATTGAGGATTGAATGATTTATCGATATTTCTTTTATCGAAATCGCTATAAAGTTTCATGAAATTATCCCACATCCCCATAGTGTCAAGGAGGGTTCCATCCATATCAAAAATAAGTTTTTTCATTTTTTCTCCTTTAAATAATCATCTAGATACTTTTTAGTTTACATTATATTAATTTGCAAAGCAAAATATTAAATACATTTTTGATATGGTCCTGATATGCTATAATTAGAGTGCTTATAGTATGAGTATTGGAGGAGAATTATGAGGCTTACGCCAGAAGAAAAAAGAAAAATTTACACTATTATGGTAGTTGTTTGCCTTAGTCTCGGCCTTTATTTTTTATTTTTAAGGATGGACAAGATCTGGGCCAACCTAGCCTTTATTATAAGGATATGTAAGCCAATCCTACTTGGATTATCACTTGCATTTATCCTTAATATTTTACTTATTCAGATAGAAAAGTTTCTCGTCTTGAGGTTAAAGATAAAAAAGCCTGGCCTAGTTAGGTTTATTTCCATAGTTTTGACCTATGTAGTATTTATAGCCTTGATTGTTTTTTTTGCAATATATATTTTGCCTACCTTTGCAGAATCCTTGCTAACCCTTATTAATAAGCTACCAGACCTTATGGAAAAAATGTTGGATAAACTGGATAATATTAAGTTTTTAGAAGATAAAATGCCAGCTATAAAGGAGTTTATTGAAGGGATAAACACCGCTAAAATAAGGAATATGGTTTTAAAATTTATTCTTGGTGAGGGGCAGAACAATTTTACAGGAGCCATAAACCTACTTGCTGGTATAGTCCAATCTTCTTTCGAAGCTTTTATGGTATTGATATTTTCAATATATGCCCTGTCAAGCAAGGAAAATCTACAAAGCAATTCAAGAAAGCTTTTATACTCTGTTTTTAGAGAAAAGACAGCAGATAATATATATAGGGCTTGTAAGCTTTTGTATATAAATTTCTATCATTTCTTTACGGGTCAATTTTTAGAAGCTCTTATCTTGGGAATCTTGTGCTTTATAGGAATGACAATACTTGCTATCCCATATTCACTGATGATATCAGTCTTTATCGGTTTTGCTAACCTTATTCCTTATTTTGGGGCAACAATTGGATCCCTTGTTTCAGCAGCCTTGATATTTATCATCGAACCATTTAAGGGATTAATTTTCCTAATATTTATAATAGTTTTACAACAGATAGATGGAAACTATCTTTATCCTAAGCTTGTGGGTGGAAAGATGGGGATTCCTTCAATATGGATTTTGATGTCAATAACCGTTGGAGGGGCCTTGATGGGAATAGTCGGAATGATAATTTTTGTCCCTTTTTTAGCAACTGTCTACATGATGCTAAAAGCCTATGCCAACAATGTTCTTGATAAAAAGGGAATTGACGTAGAAGCTAAAAAAGATATAAACATGCACATGTTTAGCGACTACGACGATGCAGAGGAAATTATTGAGTACAAAGAAGAACTAGAGGCTGAATACAAAAAAGAAAAGGAAAATAAAAAGAATAATAAAGCGAAAAAGAATAATAGTAGTGATAAATAGGAGTGAAAGAGATGAAGTTAAGCGTTAGAAAAAAGGTTGCTATAGACTTGGGGACTACTTCTGTTCTCGTATATAGCAGGGGCAAGGGGGTTATCTTAAGTGAACCATCCGTAGTAGCTTTTGATAGGTTCACCAATTCAATTGTTGCAGTTGGAAACGAGGCCAAGGAAATGCTTGGAAAGACCCCTGGCAATATAGCCGCTTCAAGACCTATGAAAGATGGGGTTATTGTAGATTATACATCGACAGAAAAGATGCTTAAGCATTTTATGGGAAAAGCCCTTGGCTTTAGTCTATTGAAGCCAGATGTAATAATATGCGTGCCGTCAAAGGCTACCCAGGTTCAAAAAAGGGCTGTTATGCAGGCCGCAAGTAAGGCTGGAGCCAATGACATCCACCTTATAGAAGAACCTTTAGCTGCTGGAATCGGAGCTGGTGTTGAAGTATCAAGTCCAGGAGGTAGAATGGTAGTGGATGTTGGAGGGGGAACGACAGATGTGGCGGTTATCTCCCTTGGAGGAATAGTTGTATCTGCCTCTATAAAGGATGCTGGTGATGCCTGTGATGAAGCGATAATTGATTATATTAGGAAAAAATACAACATAATAATCGGGGAAAGGACTGCAGAAGAACTGAAAATTAGCCTTGCCAGCCTTGATTCTGATAGTATGCAGACAGCTGAAGCGAAGGGGAGAAACCTATACAATGGTCTACCTGCGATGATAAAGCTTAGTAGAGACGATATGAGGGAGGCCCTTGTAAGGCCTATAAATAGCATAGTTGAGACTGTTCATAAGGTTTTGGGAAACACTCCGCCAGAACTTGCCTCAGACTTATACGAACATGGGATTATACTAACGGGTGGTGGCTCTCTAATATTTGACCTAGCCGAAAGAATTCAAGAAAGAGTCGGAATAAAAGTGGTTTTGGACAAAAACCCACTCACTTCAGTCGTAAGGGGGGCAGGTATGGCCTTAGATTGGATAGATAAGATTGATTCCATTGAGGATATGCAATTAAAGATGTCTAGGAAGAATATAGCTCAAAGAGAGGAACTTAGAAGGAGGTAGAGATGGCAGGACTTTTTGACAAGTTTCACTCTAGGATAGATGAATCGTCTGCCAAGTGGATAGATGTGAATATGCTTGACTTTGATGACAAGAAAAACATAGTTCCCTTGAGTGTAGCAGATATGGAATTTGAGACAGCGGAAGCTATAAAAAAAGGATTAAGCAACTTCGTTGATAGCAATATACTAGGCTACACCCTTCCCTGGGAATCTTATTACAAGGCTATTATAGACCACTATAAAAGAAATTTTAATGTAGAGATTACAAGAGAGAATATAACTTCCTCTACCGGGGTCGTAACGGAAATCTATGACCAACTTGAAGCCTTCTCATCAGAAGGTGATGGGGTTATAATCTTTACGCCTGTTTACCATCAATTTTACAAGGCTATAGAAAATACATCTAGGAAGCTGGTTGATTGTCCCCTTTTAGACAAGGGAGACCATTACGACATCGACTTTGAAAGCTTTGAAAAGCTGGCATCTGATAAGGCTAATAAGATTTTAATCCTTTGCTCTCCTCATAATCCCTCTGGAAGGATATGGACTATAGAAGAGCTAGAAAGAATTCTTACCATATCTAGGGCCCATAACTTGGCTATTTTTTCAGATGAAATTCATGCAGACCTGGGACTCTTTGGAGAAAAGATAACCTCTATGCTCAGCTTATTGAAGGAAGACGACCAGGCGGTAGTCATGTCGTCCGCATCAAAGACTTATAATCTAGCGGGCCTTCAATGTTCATACAGCATTTTCCTTAATAAAGAAATGAAGAAGGCATATGAATTAACCACTCTTAAGAGGGGATTTCATGGGCCTAATGCCCTGGGACTTAAGGCTACAGAGTTAGCCTTTAATCATTGTGATGACTGGGTTTTGGGGGCTAAAAAGGTCATTGAAAACAACTTCCTTTTGACCAAGGAATTTTTTAAAGATGAGAAGCTTTTTAAAGTATTTGATACAAGGGCAACTTATTTGGCCTGGATATCCTTTGAAGGATTTTGCAAGAGGTATTCATTAGATTATAAGGACTTTAATAAAGTGTTAAAATCGGCCTATTTTTTTGTTAGTGAAGGCCAAGCATTTGGTGAAAATGGCTCTTATTTTATGAGGATTAACCTGGCCCTACCAACAACAAAATATAAAGAGGCCTTGGCTAGGCTGGAGAAAGCCTTAGAAGATTTTATTTAGATTTTATATAAGCTAATCCATATTTTTAATATATAGGATTACAATAAGGGGGAACCATGGACAAATATGGGGTAGTAGATATTGGGTCTAATACAGTAAGGCTTGAGGTCTATGAGGTAAACGACCAGTATTTTCAATTATTCTTCAAGAAAAAAGAATTCTTGGGCCTTTCTTCCTATGTAAAAAAGGGGGAAATGTCTGACGAGGGCGTAGATAAGTTGATTGAAGTTCTAAAAGACTATGAAACGATTTCTAGCCTTTTGGGAGTTGAAAAGCTTTTTATCTTTGCAACGGCAGCTATAAGGAATGCGAAGAATTCTAAAGAAATAATTCAAAGGCTTGAAGAAAATATCAATAGTAGCATAGACCTTATAAGCGGTGAGAGGGAGGCTGAGCTAGGATTTAAG
>CAYFSL010000014.1:21130-23010 GCA_964345835.1 uncultured Peptoniphilaceae bacterium | reverse complement strand
GAACCCGGGATACCACCGTGAAAGGGTGGTGTCTTAACCGCTTGACCATAGGGCCATTACCAAGTGACTAATTAAGTATAGCACTATATAATTTGCTTGTCAAGGATTTTTTTGATTTTTTCTTTACTAGTATCTCCTTGACGTAAAGTACTTTTATATCTTACATCAACTTTACCTTCTTGTCAAATATTTTTTACTTTTTCGGTAATCTAAAGTTTATATTAAGACTTCGCTCTTTATAATCCTTTTTCTTCTGACCTGAATCATCTTTTATAAAAAAGGACTTTATTTTTTTAAAGTACTTTTCCTGCAAACTGGAATCTTGTTTAATAGATTCCTTTTTTGCATTCTTTTTATATTCTACTATATTTTTTTCGCTTTGTATAGACTTTGTAAAAAATTTATCTAGTAAGTCTTCCAGTGTATACCCCTCCTTATTAAAGTAATTATTAATATCTAAAATTGTATTTGCATTATCTTTATATTCTATATGACAGCTGTCCATTATCTGCCTAAACAAGTGTTTTATATCTTTATCCTTACTATCAAATAAAGCGAGCAGGTGGATATCCCCCTTATCATTAATAAAGATATGATTTAAATCAAGGGATAGGTATTCTTCGTCAATCATGTAATTATTGAGTTCTTTTTTTATTTCGTATAATTTCCTATATATTTTTTCTATATCTATTAAGGTTATCTTGTCCTCGGACCTATCTCCTATTTTAACTAGACCTTTTATATCGTAGATGTATGAATCATTTTTTTCCTCAAACCCTATAATCCCTGGGATTGAATTATTGTCTAACATCTTTTTAGCTAGATTAGACATTTTTTCATTTTGTTTGATTACAAGCCTATCATTATCTCTCATTTTTTTATCCTCTTTGCTAATTTTACTTGTTTCCAACCTATATGACTTTTGGCAAATCCAATTCCTTCTTCATTGAATCCCAATATATCTAGGTATAATGGCATCTTTTTTGTTTTGAGGGCTTTGTCGATTAAATATAGGTCTTCTCTTGTTTTTACTATACCTATGTCATCTGAAAAAGATCTGGCATAGCCATAAATCGGACTTGCTACTTCCCTAAAATCCTGGCCTATAAATCCCCACTTCCCATTTTCTTTTACCGCTATAAAACTATTTCTACTAAAGTCAATTTCGTCATAGTATTTGGAGCATTTCCCCGTTTCAATACTGCATATTTTCTCCTTTTTTCTAACTCCGTCGTCAGAAATTAGGATTATCTTATTATCTACTACTCCCTGGCCTATTGGGTTTTCCTTTACATCCTCTGCCTCGAATTCTCTAATAGTATTTAACTTTTGGTCGACAATTCTCAACTTTCTATCCTGTAAGATATAGGTCTTTCCACTGCTAAAGGTCCCTATCTTATTCGCCTGAATTAGGGGGCTATTTAGTTGGTCAAGTAAAGTCTGCCTGGTCGGTTCAATTAACACATACCTTCCTCCATTAAAGGGCTTTATTTCTCCTCTTTTTAAGATAGACCTGGTATTGTTTTCAAAGTCTAGTAAAATATTTTTTCCATTCTCACTAAATGTAATTAAAGATTTTTCTTCATCAAAGCCCCTTATTTCCCCTTCCTTTTTGTTAAAAATAGTCCTATCCTTAGAATTTATTAAACGATAATTTCCATTTACTTCCACCAAGCTATAGCTTTTTCCCTCTTGAATAACCTTTGAATAAATAGATTTATTTTCTTCTAAGATAAACTTCATCTCGTCTTGATATTTTTTACTAGCCTCTAAATTTCTAAATTCCTCAATAAAGGCATTTACCCTTTCATAGTCCTTGTTCTCTATAGATTTTTTTAGGTATTCACCTGCTAGTTTTTCAACTTCTCCCCCTTGTTTAT
>CAYFSL010000014.1:1939-21030 GCA_964345835.1 uncultured Peptoniphilaceae bacterium | reverse complement strand
TCAACTTCTCCCCCTTGTTTATATATAATACTAAGGGTGTTTTTAGCCTCGTTTAGTTTCTCTTCTTTCATGTAAATATTGAATTTTTTAACATATAGCTTGTCACTATTGTCATCAGCATATTTTATGGCCTTATCGTAGGATTTCATAGCATCTATATAGGCCCCCATAGCGGCATATTCATCCCCCATATTGACTTGTTTTTCATAGTTGACCTGTCTGGTATTAATACTTTTTTGAAATATCAACCATGATGCAACTATTAAAATAACCATGCTAACACTAATATATCTTTTCATTTCTTCCTCGCTTTTTATGTTAAATTGAAAATATATGGATAAGCCTAGATGCTTATTAATAGGGTTGAGAAAAATATATAGGGGGCTAGGGGGATTTGTAACTTCGTATCTTTTTCTTTTATTAGGGAAATACTAGCACGGGCAAAGATAAGGATGGCTGTAATAAACATGGCGGAAAATAGAAAGCCTCCCCCCCTGCTAATAGTCAATGCTAGTAGAAGTTTAATATCCCCAAATCCCAACCCTCCGCCAGAAAGAGAAAATATGGACATTAGTACTAAAAGGAATATGCTACTTAAAAATAAGGGTGTGTTAAGGGTTTTTAAGTTGACTATGATAAGATTTGGGACACTAAAGATAAGTATTAGTAGGTTGAGAGAATTTTCTATTATCTTTTCCCTATAGTCCACAATGGAGATTCCTCCTAAAAGCACTAGGAGCCAATCCTGGATTTTGTAACTTGCCAGGGCTACTAAAGATAAAAAAATATAATCAAAAATTAGTGGTTGACTTTTAAGGTCAGCTGATTCAAAATCTTTATTTCTCCTGTTTTTGACATATATAAATAATAAGATTGTAAGTATTGGAATCATAAGGCATTTTCCTTATATATTATTTTAAATGAGTAACCTTCTAACTTAGCTGCTATAGCTAATAAACTTTCCTCAAATTCCTTAGCTTCATTTGGGACAACAAGAAGGATCACCTTATTAACATTATCCTTGAAGCTTATCTCCTGCCCTTTATCAGTAATTACCTTTCCTCCAAGTTTTTCAATGTTAGTGGACATCTTGCTGGTAAAACTTCTAAATAGTTTTTCTATGTCTTCTTCTTTAAGTTTGACCTTTCCATCTGAATTCTGACTGTAGGATTTTGAAAAAATATTTACCGAGTGAAATTGATAAATACTGTTGGATGACGGGTTATAGATGTCAACAGCTTGTCCAGCTTTTAAGACCTGACCAAGGCCAAGTTGTCTAACATAAGCCGCAAGATACCTCCCTCTCTTGAAGTTTGTCTCCTTCCAGATGGAAGCTTTCTCATCGGCGCTATCATCATTAGAGTTTATTTCAGAAGCTTCTAGCTTACTGGTTACAAAAGCTTCCTGGCCGACTTTTCGATTTATCTTTATTCCATTTATTAATTCAATAGAAAACTCATACTCTAGAATAAGGTCCACATCCCCCTTATCAAATATCCTTGACTTTGAAAAATCTAGTCCCTTGGCTCCATTTTTTATATAAACCTTTTCCAGATAGTCCTTGCTAGGAAGATTCTTTTTAAGCATTTCCCCTAATAGCTTGTTATAGACTTTTTCTTTAGCCTTTGTTGCAGCTACTTCTGCTAGGGCTTCTTTAACCTCCTTGATCGCCTTGTCTAGGGACAAATCATCCTCTTCCAAAAGTTCTTGTCCTTTCTTAGAAAGGTCTTTTAGGAGCTTGCTAGAGTCTGGCTTAGAAATATAATCTAGGGCCCTGGTATTATCCAAAAGTTGGCCATAATTAGCCAACTCTAGGCAGGTGGAATTAAGGGCTTTCTTAATGTTCGATTCTACATGACTAGTCAAGGCCATATAATTGATGTAGATGTAGCCCATTACAAAAAGAAAAAATACTAGGGAGGCTTCTATTGTAATTATTCCTTTTTGTCTATCTTTGGTATATTTCATGGTAGCTATTCTCTACTAAATCTTTCATGTCTGATACGATAACTAGGTAGCTAAAGTCATCTTGGACAATAAGCTTCATATATGATAGTTTTTCTTCCAATTTGCCCCCAATAACTTCTATGTCATAGACGTTTTTTCCGCTAAAGCCCCTTTTAATTTTCTTATTAGATAAGTGCTTTGTCGCTTCAGTGATTTTTTCGTTGCCATAAAAGTTTTCCAAATCCCAGAAAGCCAAGCTTTCAACAACTTCACTTACCAGGTCTTCAAGGCTTATCTGGTCCTCTTCTATATAGTTTTGTATGATAGTTACATCCCCCTTTTTATAGTAGATCCCATATGCTCCTAATTTTTTCGTCCAGCTTTTATCTATTTTTGCTTTAGCACTAGTTTTTGTTAAAGTTTTTTCTGATTGGTCTTGTCTAGAAGGCTTTTCCTCCTTGCCCTTACCTAAATTCGCCTCTTTGCTACAAGATGAAAGTATAAGCAAGACTATCATGCAGGTTATTATTTTCTTAAAAGTCGTCATATGCCCCCTCCAAACTCCCTTCATATACCTTTTTTCTTTTCTTATCTGAAAAAACATCTAGGACTAGACTAATGCTAGCCTTGCTATTTACTCTAAACCTTGTGTAGGTTTTTTGAATATCAAAAGCCCCCTTAATTGCATTCATTTCAATATCGATAATTAAAGCTACCCTCCTTAATATTTCCTCTTTATTACCAGCTGAAAGTGATAAGAAGGTAAATAATTTCAGGTAGTCGCCATAGTCAAAGCTCAAGCCCGACTTTATGCTTTGCAGGGACTTATCCCCGTCTTTAGTCCCCTTATATCCGCTTATTTTAGAAAGGTAGTCATCTATAGCCTGGTTAACCTGATCGTTTACTTTTTTTGCCCCCTTATTTGATAGGCTAGTTATCTTTTCTTTTAACTCTTCTTCAGCCTTAGACGATTGCTTAAGTAAGCCCTTTTCCACTCTTGAAATCATCTCATCTATATAGTCCAGAACCTGTTGTGTACCAACAGATGCCTTGTCTTTTAACATCTTTGTAAGGCTGGGCTTATAGTCCCTTTCCAAGAGATTAATTAGGTCAAGTCTGACTTTTCGCAAAACTGGGTCCTGCTCTAAGTAGGAGTCTTCTCTTAATTGCTTAAATAGCTTGTTAAACTCCTCATCAACCTCCTGAGTCTGGTTGGTCAAAAGGTCAATTATCTTGTTTTGGATTGGTACAAGGATAGCCCCACTAACCCTTTGAATTATTGAATCCTTACTCTGACTTATGAATTGGTTTAGACTATTAAAGGACCCTTTTCTAGCCTCCTGAAGGATATCCTCTGCCTTATCAAATACCTTGTCTATACTTTTTTTAGACAAGTCTTTTACATTCTCTATAGCTACATTTTTTAAACCATCGAGAGACATCTGCCAGCTCGAATTATTTTTATATAGCTCAACGGGCTTTCCTTCAGAAAGTTTGTGGGTGTCTAGCCCACTCTCAGCAAAGGCCATAAGGGAGAGTATTATCCCCTGCATAATGGGAACCCCTATTCCTGTCCAACCTGCAACTCCTGCCGCTAGCATGAGGGCTTGCCTTCTTATATTGTGGTTAGTAAAGGCGTAGACGGTGTTAGTAACAAGTCTCATCCCAAAGATTGAGGCCTGGAGCTTGTGAATGTTACTAGCCAGGTTTTTTGACCCAAAAAGGATATATTCTTTTTGGGGAAAAGTCTTTCCATCAAGCTCTATGAATTTATCAGAAAATTTTTCATCAATATAAAAGCTAATGAAAATATTTTCCAAAAATGTATTCCTGTCTTTGTAGTATTTGGGGTGGTTTATAGAAGAGTAAAGTTTTTTTAGGTCTGATGAATTTTTCAGGTCAGCGTTGGCAAAACTAGCGGTATTATTCAATATGTTTACCTGGTTACTTCCCATTATCTCTAGAAATTTTTCTTCCCCTATATAATCAAATATAGATTTTTTCTCTTCACTTTTATTATTTAATTTTTTATTTGCAGCCTTAAGCTTATCTAAAAGTCCCTTTGATTCTGTATCTTTTTCCCCACTAGACGATTTCCCTGAAGAGTTTTTTACGAAGTTAACAAAAAAATTATTAGAATCTGGACTGTTGATCATTAATATTTTCATGTCTTCTAGGAAGAGGTCTTTTTCCAGGGCAAAAAATTTATCATAAGATTCCTTCAAGCCTTCAAGCATCCCACTTGGGCTAAAAATCCTTGCGTCCAGTTGCCCAAGTTTATCCCTATCCTTAAATAATTGCCTTGAAAAGGATTTAATTTCAGTCAGGTTATAGTTCTTTTCTTTAAGCTCAAACTCACTTCTTAATTCAGCCTTAATATGTGGATCCTCAACCCCTTCAAGGGCTTTTTTCCAGTCTGCAAGTTTACTTGATAACTCTTTAGTATTATCAGTCAAGCTTTGTAATCCCTCATCGATATTATGTGATGTTTTAGTCAGGCTTTTTATTCTCTTTGACATGGGTTCATAGTCTGATATAAATTTTAACGCCTCATCTTTAAGGGCTTTGTTGTAGTTGGCTACTAGCTTTACCCTTTCCCCATTGATTTTGTCAAGTTCTTTGATAAGGTCTTTTTCCTTATCCTTAAATTTATAAATATATTCAAATCTTTTTATTTTATTTATTGATAGTATCCTGTCTAATACTGGCTTTAGTTCTAAAATCTTAGCTTGTAAAAGCTTATAGTATTCTTCTTTTTTATCTGATGTCATATTTTCTTCTATGAAATCTGAAAGGGAAAATATCTTGTCCCGAATATCGCCGTCTAAAAGTCTCCTTACTTCATTTCTTAAAGAGTCAATCCCCCATTTAGAATAATCATAATTAGTCTGGTCTAGGGCTTTTATATGGGCTGACTTTTCCTGGTAATTTTTTCTTAAAGACTCTTTTTCCACCATAAAAGATTGGAAGTGATCTATCACATATTTGCTATCTGTCGAATAGGTCAATAAGTCTTGATTAAGGTTTGATATGTCTTTGTTTTTCTTCTCTAGTTCTTCATTATAGGCATATCTTTTTTCCATCAACTGCCCGTATTTTTCACTTTCTTCTGAGGCCTGGATAAGGTTCATAAATGAATGGATTTCTTTTGTAGGCAACCTGTATTTCATATAGTCATATATTTGATTTTTAAGGATTTCTGGATTTGCTAGACTGGTATTTTTATCGAGGGTTAATTTTACATCTATCAGTTTAAGTTTGTTATAGGCTTTATTGTTAGATGTAAGATTTTTTTCGACTACCCTCTTAACCATCTTGTCCATACCTCCCTCATCCCCTGCCTGGTCTAGTCCATATAGGTTAAAATGGTTTCTTAGGCTTTTATCATAGTTGAGTTTTAAGCTCTCTACACCTGCCTCATTAGCCAAAAACAAGTAGTTATTTCCAGCATAAAGCCTGGCTCCATCCACTCCCGCAATCGATAAAAGGTAGGTAGGCAGAAGAATTAAAGCGAGAAAGACTGAGACTGACCCTTGGATTTTCTTTTTCATTTTACCTTCCTTTATTTTTCTAGACGACTTTGTAGGGCTTCCGACTTTGACTTATAAATTTCACTAAGTTTGTCATCAATGCCAAATTCTTCGACAAAGTCATTTATAAAATCTACTTTCCTTGAAAAGGAATAAAAGTTTATCCTACTTAACTCCAGGGTCTTGTTATCAGATAGGTCTTTTCTCCTAAAAGAATATATAATTCCATTAGACCTCTTAATTGACTCATCCCTCCTAGTTTCTTTCGCATCATCTTCTACTAAGGAATTGAGTAGGGAAAAATATGTGGATTCCTGCGTGTAAATCGCCTTAAGACTGGAGAAGGTTAAGATGACTAATAAGCCTATGAATATCAATATAGAAGTGAATACGAGGCTGCTTTCAACAAATTCTACAGCCCCTAGCTCATCGGATAAAAGCCTATTCGAAGTTTTGGATATCATCATTTATCCTCTTAAAAATTGTTTCCAACAGGTTTTTCATACTATCCTTAAATATGACGGCTAAAATTATTACAACTATGATAATTAAGACTATTGCTATCATATTTATTTCGCCCTTTTCACATTTAAGCCTTTCCCTTATCAACCCCTTTTTAGTAATTAAATTAAATAAATTTATCATTGTTTTTTCCTCCTAAATCGCCTTAAATAATATCGGAAGCATGATGCTTGATATAATCCCTGTAAAGATAATAAGGTTGGGGATTAAAAGCTTTTGACCCGCCTTTTGTGACCTCTCCAGGATTACCGACTTGCTATAATTAAAACTTTCAACCCTTAATTCATTTAGTCTCAAGGGAAAATCCTCACTGCCCTTGTAAATGTTTTGGACTATAAGGCTTACAAATTTCCTAATTAAAGGATCTTCGCTCATTTTAGCTAATTGCTTATATGCATTCTTTTCACTTTCCCCATTTTCAACCCTATCAAGTACCTTCCTTATCTCTTTTGATAGCTCATCATCCTGGTTGTCAACTATTATTTCTATGGCCTTCCTATAGGTTATTCCCGCATCGATTAAGAGGGTTAGTCTGGTTAATAGGTTAGGAAGTTGAATCTTCATGTTTGATTTTATCCTTTCATATTTCCTATATTGTTGGATGTCATAAAGAAAATAGACTGATATTAAAGCTAATAAAATAAGGAGGATTAAAATCTTCTCATTAGATAGGGCTAAAAGAAAGAGGCCTGCTAATAATATAACTGCCATCAAAGAAATCTTTTTTGAAAGATAGAGATTTTCATAAAACCTATAATATTTACTATCATAAAAATATATGATTGTATCCCTGATTTTGTTGTTTACTAGTCTAGAAAAGACCTTGCTATTCTTCCCGACAAAAACGAAGATTCCTGATATAAACAGCCCTTCAAACTTTCCAATCTCCAAATCTTGGTCACTTATATATTCAATTTCTTTCCTATACAAGAGGTCTAAAAAAATACCTGATAAAAACACTAATGAAAATAGGCCCATATAGATGTATCTTATAAGCATATTAAATCTCCAAATTCACAATTTTCTCTCCAAAATATATGGAAAATAGAATCATAACGAATACCACTGACCTAATAATATAGTCGACCATGCTAAGACTAGTAATCTCTGTCTTGGTCAAAATAAATAGGATAAAAAGTGGCAATACTATCATGATTATTAGCTCTCTTTTTCCATTATTTAGGCTGTGGGATATTTCCATTTCAATGTCCATCTGACTATTGATTGAATCCTTACTAGCAGACACTATCTTGGCTAGGTCCATGCCTGAACCCAGAGCTATAATTAGGGTGTCGGCAAATATTTTGCCCTCCTTGATTTGACACCTGTCCTTAAATCCCTTAAGAGCAAGCCTTTCTCCCTTCCCATTGTCCAGGTCATTTTTTATTGACCTAAGACCAGCCACTAGATCAGCTTTTGAATTATAATATTCTTCTAATTCATCAACCGACCCTGCTAGGGCCTGGTAAAAATTTTGCCCGCTCAGGATGGATGAATTCAAAAGGTCTAGAAAGTCCCTAAAAATCCTTTGCTGGAAGTTAAGCCTAGAGCTTTCAAAATAATCGAAAAATATCTTCTTAAATTTAATGGATACTAGGGCTGAAATAGCCAGAGATACAGGAATATTCCTAAAAAAAGTGTATGAATATAGAATAAATATTATAAGAGATAAGAGGTAGGCCTTGGTATTATTGGTCCAAACTTTCATATAGCATCATCTTTCCTAAATTCATTATCTTGTTAGTCGTCCTCACACATTGGTCCTTTCTGGGGTCATATACAAATATCTTATTCAAGCCTATCTCCCCATCCTGGTAGTATAGCTCACTTACTTCGACCAGCCTCCTCTTCTTCTCCGAAATTCTGGATAGGTGGATGATATAATCGACAGAAGATGCTAGCATTTTTTTTATGGCTTCCAGGGGGATATTGTCTCCCGCCTTTAGTACCATGGTCTCAAGCCTTGATACCATATCAGAACTGGAGTTAGCATGCCCACTAGCCATGCTTCCAGCATGTCCCGTATTCAAACATTCCAGCATCTCCAAGGCCTCCTTCCCCCTTACCTCGCCAACGATAATCCTGTCAGGTCTCATTCTGAGGGATGTTTTTATAAGGTCATCCATCCCTATTTGACCCTTTAAGGAATTGTTGGCATTTCTCGTTTCCATACTCACCAGGTTTTTCTTATTGATAAGTTGAAGCTCCCTGGAATCTTCTATGGTTATTATCCTTTCATCTTCTCCAATGTATTCCGATAAGGCATTGAGAAAACTTGTCTTACCAGAAGAGGTTCCCCCGCTAATCAAGAGGTTATGTTTAGACCTGACTAAAAGGCCTAAAAAATCTGCTAGCTCCCGGTTTATAGTCCCATTTTCTAAAAGGAAGTTCATGTCCATAGTTTTTTTAGGAAACTTCCTTATAGTCAGGGCTGCCTGGTTAAGAGCTATAGGAGATAGGACAATATTTACCCTGGATCCGTCATCTAACCTGGCATCTACTATGGGGTTTGAAAGGTTGACCTCCCTTCCAGACTTGTTAACTATCTTATTGATAATACGGAGGTATTCTTCCCGACTTTCTATCTTTATAGGAAGTTTTTCCAGACGACCAGCCCTTTCAACAAAAATCTCATCAATATCATTAACCATGATTTCATTTATCATGTCATCTTCTATATAGTTTTCTAAAACACCTAGACCTCGAATCCTGTAAAATACTTGTCTTGACAGATCATACACCCTATCGAAATCAACCTCTTCTAGGCCGTCTTTTTCTCTGGCATAAACCAGCTTATTGATGTAAAGTAAGAGGGTGTCATCATTCATATTAACTATCCCTTCATCTTCTAGGGCCTGGTTTCTTATCTCGCAAATTAATTGGTCATCATCTACTAACAAGGTCATCCACTTCCCCTAAAATTTTCTTGTAGCCTTCCGACTTGTTTAAGTCTGGCAAGGATTTTTCCAGGTCTTTAATGTCAATATGAAAGAGCCTATAATCACCCGATAAAATCCCCCTTTCCTCAAGGAAGGATATTTCCTTTTTCAAATGGTCGTTATAGGGCCTATAAATTGTCTTAATGATATTTTTATCTGCTTCTTGTACTAGGATTAAAAAATTATTGAAAAATGAAAAATTGAATTCTAAAATTACCAGATTATAGTCATAGGCTTTTACCTGCCTAATAATATTTGAAATGTTCTTTTCTTCTAACCTGTAAAATAGGTCAGGATCAGACCAAGTATTAATATAGTCATAATACCTCCCCCTATTTACAACCGCTTCCTTCTCTATATCGCCCCCGATTTTTGCGGACATGACCAGGGCTTCTAAGCCAAGCTCTTCCTCGCTAATATCCATGACCTCTAGCTGATTTAGCCTTAGCACCAGGAGCTTATTATCCTCACTAAGCCTCCTGTAAAGTCCTTCATTATAGTCTCTGGACCTCTCCATAAAATCAAGGTTTATAAGGTTTATAATCCTTGTCCTTTTAGCAAGCTCATTTATCAGCTTGTCTATCTGAGAAAAAATTTTATCAAGCCCCTGGTATTTAAATATTGCAAAGCCTCCAAGAACTTTTTCTTCTTTTCTTTCCTCATAAAAATAGATCCTATTATTTACAGTTAGACTTAATGAGTCTGTTAGCAAAAAAGCGTCTTTATCCAACTCTAGCTTTTCTCTAAGCTTCTCTTGTCCAACATCCCTGACTATCTCAAATCTTTCCCCATAGTTTTTTTCTACAGTTGGGATAAAGCTCCTTGCATATTCAAGGTCTTCAAAAAATATAAATAGTTTTTTCATCTTCACCACCCACCCCTATAATAGCCCATTTCCCCCTGGTAAAACTGTCAAGTTTATTAAAGGATTGTAATAAGTTTCCAGATCTTTTCAAGGTGTTTATAGAACCTTCCTCCTTATATAGTTTATAAATTAGACATTTTAAATATGATTTAAGATAATGGATATATAGAATATATAGAAATAAATTAGGCTAATAGCCTCTATACTTTAGTTAAGGGTCCTTGTTTATATGAAAGAAAAAAGCATAAAGTTTAAGTCCTTAGGGACAAATATTGAAATAAAAATTTTTGATGATAACCCCTCCCCCTTCCTCTCTGAGGCTAGAAAAATTGTTGAGGGTTACAATGATATGATAGTCGCTTTTTATAGGAATTTTGAAAGAGTTAAAAATGATTTTACAAAGAAGAAGGGACAAGAAGGATTTAAAATAAGGGTTTCAGAGGATATCCTCTATATGGTTGAGAGGGCTTATAAGCTAGATGACCTTAAAGACTCCAGGCTTAACCTCCTCCTTGGTCCGGTAATCGACCTCTGGGATTTTAATGGTAGAAGAAACTTCATTCCCGATGTGACACCCATTAAAAAAGCCCTAGACCTAACTAGCAAAGAGGACTTTACCATTTCCCATGAGGATAGGACCTTCTATTTTGCTAAAAATTCCATGAAGCTTGACCTGGGTTGCCTGGCTAAGGGCTATATTTGTGACAAGCTGGTTGAATATTTTAAGGAAAATGCCATAGTTTCCGCCCTTATTAACCTGGGAGGAAATATTTACTGTCACGGCTTTAACCTTTACTCTAAGGACCTTTATTGGAGGATTGGGATCCAGGCTCCCTTTAAGGAAAGAGGAGAAAATATCCTGCTTATAAAAGCAAATGACCTGTCCTTTGTGACTTCTGGGATCTATGAAAGGGGATTTAGTCATTCTGGAAAATACTTCCACCATATCCTGGACCCTGAAACTGGCTACCCAATAGGAGGCCCCATGCAATCTTTAACTATAATATCTGAAAGTTCTCTGGACGGAGAAATATTTTCATCGTCCCTTTTCGGTATGGACTTTGAAAGAATAAAGAAAGAGGCCTGGTTAAGGGGCTTTACAGCTATAGCGGTCTATGAATCAGGATTAATAAAGACTTCCAGAGACCTATCAAAATATATGGAGGATAAGTTATGAAAAAGATAGTTGCCATCCTTGGCACAAACTCGTCCAAGTCCACAAATGCCCTGGTCCTTGAAAATGTCAAGGAAATCCTAAAGGATAAGGCAAATGTTGAAATTATAGATATTAAAAACATCCCATACTTAGACTATGGGCAAATGGGTCAACCCCCTTTAGAAACTATGGGAAATGGCGAGGATAAAGCTAAGATAAACTTTGAAAATTCCGACTTTTCTAGCCCCCTTCTCCCTATAATAAAGTCCATAGATGAAGCCTCTGGGATTATCTTGTCATCGGTTGAATACCTCCACGCCCCAAGTTCATCCCTTATGAATTTTCTTGTCTGGATGAGCCTTCCCCCTTATTGCATGAAGGATAAGCCCTTGTTTCTCCTATCAGCAAACCACGGAAGGACGGGATCTATAAAAGCCCTGGCCATCCTAAGGCAGATTCTAGAAGATGAAAAGCTAAGCCCCATGGTATTTCCTAAGAATTTTATCCTGAATGAGTCCCTGTCAAGTTTTAACCAGGATGGAAGCTTTGTAGATGATAAAGACTTTGATAACTTAAAAAAAGACCTAGATGATTTTTTGGTCTTTATTGATAGGGCAAGAGTTTGGAATGAAGCTAAATAGACAAGTGGAGGATATATGAATTTTGTTGGAATAGTCGGGTCGGATAGGTCCGACTCATATGTAAAAAAACTTCTGGATTATACAGGCTTTCTAATGGCTGGCGAAGTATTCGTTGACCCAGTTGATTTATACCTTGTCCCCCTTTTTAATAGGGACCTTAATATATCTGACTACCCAGGCCTTGTAGAAATCAAGAATAAAATCGAGGCTTCCGACGGTGTTATTATAGCCTATGACCAGGTGAATAATAGCATATCGCCCAGGTTAAAGAGCCTCCTAGAATGGCTTTCTTTTGATATCCACCCTTTAACTAATAAGCCTGTCTTATTAATGGGGGTTTCTCTTGATAAAAAGGCTAGTCTCATGGCACAAATGCATCTTAAAGAAATTTTGACCGCTCCTGGTCTTGAAGCCTTTGTAATGCCGGGAAGTGATTTTTTAATGGTTGAAGCTGGGAAATTGTTTGATGATGATGGAAGGCTTGTGGATGAGTTAAGCCAGGACTACTTGGACCACTGTGTTAAAAGATTTATGAAATATGCAGACCTTGTAAATCAATTGGCCCTTGATGATATCAAAACCAAGTATCTTTTAACCCTCCAGGCTGGGGGTTATATAGACTTAGACGACCCTTACTCAGACGGGACCAGCGGGGCGACTGACTACTAATTTCTGCTATAAGCCTAATCTTTATCATGTTTTAAGGGTCAAAAGATAAGATAATAATCAGAAAGCAAAGTAAGCAAAAAATAAGGCTAATATAGGACTTGTGTTTCCTATATTAGCCTTTTAACTTTTATAAATCCATTTGTTCTTATATCAAGATGGTATGTTTTCTAGTTTATTAAAGCAATTAGCTATTCTTTCCATAAAATACCTAAATCCTCTTATCTCTAGCGGTAGAGAATAAGACTGTAAGGGTCGATAGGATGGCGATAACTATTATGAAAATCAGATTTTTATCCATCCCAAAATTTTTTATTAAAAAGCCCCCTGAAAGGCTCCCAACAACACTTCCCGCCGTACTTGACGCCCCTACCAGGGTCTGGCCTTGGGCCTGGTCCTCTGCATCTAGCCTGTCTTTTGCATAGTAAACTGATGCCGAGATGAAGATGGCAAAGGTCAAAAGTTGCAAGAATTGAGCCAGGTAGACCCCTCCTATAGACGTAGCCAGGTAAAATATCAGCCCCTTTATTACGAAAAATGTTGCAGCTATTAAAAGGAGCTTTTCTGACGAAAGCCTTTCCCTAATCTTTGAGTAAAAAAACATGACGGGAAGCTCGCAAAGGGCCGCTATAAATAGGGCTACCCCCAGCTCCTTGTTGCCTCCACCTGCCCTATTTAATATCTGTAAGAGGTAGGCATTTACATTGTTATGAAAGGCCATAATCAAGATAAAGGCTATTTGCATTACCATAAAGGACGGGTATTTTCTATAAAAATATCTCAACCCCTTGGAAGTATCTGATGATTGTGCTAATTTTCCTTCTTTTTTACTTGCCGGCATGGATATAAGGACTATAAACATCAGGATCCCTACTATCAAGCCTGCTAGTAGGATGGTGTAAATCCCCCTTTGGGCAACAAGCCCTCCCAATACATAAACTATGCCTGCAAAAAATAAAGATCCAAAGCCTCTGGCAAGGCCGAAATTAAGCTCGATGCCCTCTTCTTCATAGTCAAAGCTTGCAAGGTTGACAAAGGGAAGCATGGCTTGAAGGCAAAAAACCGCTATCCCAAACGTTATAAGGGAGATGGTCTTGTCACTCGTGGTCATAAGGATAAGGTTAGCCATAAGCCTTATAGCCAATAACACCTTTAGGATATTGTTCCAATTTATCTTTCTACTGGTATTTAGTTTCTTCCCCAAAACCATCTGGCAAAAGGCCGCAAGGGCAGTAGCCAGGGAAATGGAAATCCCTATGAGATCTGTATCAAGTCCCAGCCCATATAGGTAGGAATTTACAAAGGAGATGGTTATACCAAAGAGACCCCAATATAGGCCTTGAAGCAGGCTATATTGGGTCTGTAATTTTTGCTTATTCAACTTAGTCCTCCACTATTTAATATTAAATCCGTGGTTCAAGGGGCCTGACCCATGGCCCAGGTCAAGGCCATCCCTAAGGGCATTTGATATATATTCCTTAGAAGCCTCAACGGACTTTACAAGGTCCTTACCCTTGGCAAGGTTGGAGGCAATGGCACTAGAAAGGGTACAACCTGTACCATGGGTATTGGGATTGTCTATCCTTTCCCCCTTAAACCAGTGGATGTTCCCATCGGTATATAAAAGGTCGTTGGCATCATTTATGCTATGGCCCCCCTTTAGTAAAACTGAACAGCCATATTTGTCATAGATTGCCTTGGCTGCCACTTCCATGTCTTTAGCATCCTTTATCTTTAAGCCGGAAAGGATTTCCGCCTCAAAAATATTAGGAGTAATCACTGTAGCTAGAGGAAATAACTCTGTCTTTAAGGCTTCTATGGCCTCATCAGCTATTAGCTTGGCCCCACTAGTTGCAACCATGACTGGGTCGATTACTATATTTCTAGCCCCATATTCCCTTAACTTCTCGCCGATTACCTCGATTATTTCTGTAGATGAAAGCATCCCCGTCTTTACCGCATCTGGAAAAATATCCTCAAAGACGCTATCTAACTGGTCTGCCACAAATTGGGGACTGGCTTCTTCTATTGACCTAACCCCTGTGGTATTTTGGGCTGTAAGAGCGGTAATAACCGACATGGCATAGACCCCATTTGTTATCATTGTCTTAATATCTGCTTGGATACCTGCTCCACCACTGGAGTCGGACCCTGCTATTGTCAACGCTGTTTTCATCTTCCCTCCTAAATTGCCCCAAAGTCATAGGCTTGGACCATATAGAATTTGAACTTGTCCTTATCTAGACTTCCATCTTCAATCCCCTTTACAAAAAAGTGGTCAAAGTAAGCCTCCCATATCTCCTTGGTCTGGTCATACAACTGGTCGGTAAATAACATATGTCCTCCCAGATTTTTATTGCATTAAATCACTTAGTGTAAAAAATATTTAGTATAAGGATTATTATAACATATCCCTTAACTCCCCTACGGGGATATTTATTGCCCCTTTTATATGAGACTTATCTATCATCCTATATTTTTAGGCTTACTATTTAACTTCCTTTCATAATATGGGTCAGAAAATCCCTAGTCTTTTCTTTGCATCTTACCAATCTTAACTGCCGACCAGACAGTATAAATTAAAAGGCTGGCAAGAACGACCCAAGAAATATATCTCAATACCGCCAACTTATAGACAATATTGGCATATTCGATTAAGAAGTAAATCCCCATAAGCATAAAGCAGATCCCTGATTGCCTATAGTGGGGGGACTTGTCCATCTTCTCTTTTTCCTTTTTAGGGGCAAATAGGAAGGCATTGTTTAACAATGGTCCCTTTTCAAAAAATGCCAGGATGCTAAAAATAAAGCAAATAAATGCGAAAAATATTAAAATCAATGGTTTATTCATAAAATCTCCTTTCTTATACGATTGATAAAATCTTCCAATAATTATACCCTATTAATATAAATATACCTATTAATAGGGAAAATACTTTTCAAAGTTGACTTGTGCTCGTCATAATTTATTACATTTAGTGGCTTACCTAACAGAAATCCTGTTAGTACATCAAATATCATTTGATATAATTATAGCATTTTCTATAGCTTTACCTAAATAAAGCTATAGAAATTTTAAATTTTGCTTAAAATATGCTATAATAACTCCGATTAGTATTTTAGGTGGTTACCAAAAGGTAGTTTTTATCTGATGCCTATGTATGCTCGATAAAGAGCCTGAAAAGATTCTGATGTGGATCTTTTAAAGGCTAAAAAGGCACATAGCGGCTCAGAGTTTTTATAAGAAAAAATCTAAAAATAAAAAGCATCAACACCATCAAGATTGCAAAGTAGGAAAGTATCTTACGACCGCAATCTTTTTTAGGTCATAAAGGCTTTTTAGCTTATTGACCATGGTCGTAGGACTCCTGCTTGCACAAATTCAAGGAGGTGTCAAAATGCTAAATCGTTTTTTAAAGGGCGCAAATTTAGATAAAAAATCTTTTCTTAAAATATTACTTGGAACTATGATTATGTCCTTTTTCATAGTTAATGTACATGAACCCAGCAAGATTACAGAGGGTGGTGTCCTAGGGTTGACCCTATTTTCCTATAAGGTATTAGGTCTAGACCCAGCTATAGTCAGTCCAATCCTGGACTTATCATGTTTCTTATTAGCCTTTTCCATGTTTGGAAAGAGCTTTTTGAAAAGGACCCTACTTGCATCCCTTTCCTTTGCCTTAAGCTATAAGCTTTTTGCAATTATTGGACCAGTCCTTCCCAACCTATACAACTATCCTCTGATAGCTGCTATAGCAGGTGGAGCTGGAATAGGACTTGGATGTGGACTTGTAATCTCTCAGGCGACTGCAGCTGGCGGGGATGATGCCCTAGCCCTAGCTATTTCAAAGAAGGCAAAAATAAATATCAGCAAGGCCTACCTATTTACGGACCTAGTTGTCCTATGCCTTTCCCTGATTTATATACCATTTGCCAGGATTTTCTATTCTTTGATAACAGTAACCGTGTCATCATTTTTACTAGGCCAATTTGAAGTCAACCTTCAAGTTGCTAGCCCTAGCCCAGAAAAGGCTAGTGTTTAAGCATGTACAAAAAAGCTAGCTTATGATAATAATCAAAGCTAGCTAGATAAATCTATTTAATAATCATTTAAAGTGTGGTGGTTCAGGTTTATGTCCACCATATTTTGCTTTTAAAGCTTCTACAAGCTAGCTCTAGCTAGTCCGATAAACTATCTCCTATAAATCCCCTCTTCTGTAACTACTAGGTCAAATATATGGTCCCTATCGTCATAGGCTAGACCCTCAAGGATAAAGGGGGCCCTACAAAGGATAGCGGCTTCCTTAACGGATCTCCCTTCAAAAAACCTATCATAATAGCCTCCCCCATATCCAAGCCTTGTCCCAAAGGGACTTGCTGCTAGGCAAGGGATGATTGAAAAATCTATTTCATCTAGGCTAATAGCCTCTGAATCTAGACTTGGCTCTAATATCCCAAAGCTTCCAGGCTTGAGGTCGTCAAGGCTATAGATTCTTCTAGCCTCCATAACCCCTTTATCAGTACAAAGGGGGACATAGACCTCTTTTGTAGGGTCTAAAAGGAGCCTGTCAATAATCCTCCTGGTATTAATCTCCCTAGCCATACTCACATAGGTAAATATTTTCTTGGCTCTGGTAAATTCTTCAAGGGAGAAAAGATTTTCTTCAATCCCCCTGTCAGAAGCCTTTATGTAACCAAGAGAAAGGTCCTCTCTTTTTGCCAAAATCCTCTTTCTCAATTCTTTTTTTATGGCCTTTAAGCCTTTACTATCTTCCATATATGCCCCTATCATTTATAATTCTTCTTTTCCCATATTTTAGCACAAGTGGTTAGGTCTAGCCAGGAAGGGTCATATTTTCCTCTAATATTTCCCTTTAATATTTTCCACAAATTTTCTCAAGAAATATCACCCACTAACATTTTCCAAAAAAAATATAAAAAACTGTTGACGGAATTAATATCCTGGTGTAAAGTGTCTATAGTGTATTAGTTATCTAGTATACTGATGTTGTAACATAATGAGGAGGATGCATGGATTTTAAGACTACTATCCCTATTTACCTACAGATTGCAAGGACTTTGAAGGAAGAAATTGCCAAGGGTGAAATCAAGGCTGGCGAAAAATTCCCTAGTATCAGGGAGGTTGCCAGTAGCTATAAGGTCAACCCTAATACTGTGCAAAGGAGCCTGTCCCTTCTAGACCAGGAGGGAATCATCTATTCTAAAAGAGGAATCGGAAGCTTTGTCAATGATGATAAGGCTGTAATCGACAAGATGAGAAAGGACCTTTCCTTGGAATATATCAAGTCCTATATCAAGAGTATGGAGAAAATAGGTTACGATGAAAAACAAGCATTAGAATTGCTGGAGGAACATATAAATGGAAGATAAACTAATATTAAAAGTTGATGGAGCCAATAAGTCCTATGGAAAAAAGACAGCCCTTGATGACCTATCTATAGGCCTTGAAAAGGGTAAGGTCCTTGGTCTGCTTGGCCCCAATGGAAGTGGTAAGACCACCCTTTTGAAGGCTATTGTAGGCTTGGTTAAGCTTGACTCTGGCCAGGTCCTAATAGACGGGGTCCCTGTAGGCATAGAAACTAGGAAGCTTATCTCCTTCTTGCCCGACTCCAACTATTTTACCCAGGGGCTAAAGGTAAAGGACTGTATAAATATCTTTGCCGACTTTTTCGAGGATTTCTCTCCCGATAAGTGTCATTCCCTTTTAGGGAAAATGAATATCGACCCTGATACCAGGCTTTCAGAAATGAGCAAGGGCTATGTTGAAAGAGTCAATGTCTGCCTGGTGATGAGTAGGAAGGCCAAGCTATTTATCCTGGACGAACCGATTGGAGGAGTGGACCCCCTTGCCAGGGATATGATTTTAGATACTATCATAGAAAATATAGGCGATGCCAGCCTAATAGTAACCACCCAACTCATATCGTACATGGAAAAAATCTTTGACGATGTCTGCTTTATAAAGGATGGGAAGATTGCCCTTAGCGGTGGATCCGACCAGCTTATAGAGGAAAAGGGCATGCCCCTTGAAGACATCTATAAAGGCCTTTATGACTAGGAGGAAATATGGTTAAACTAATAAAATACGAACTAAAAAAGACCAGGTCCTTTAGGATAACGGGGGTCTTATTAGGGCTAGTTTTGGCCATAGTAAGTACCCGCTTATTTAAGGTTGACGTCAACTGGGCATCTGTCATAATCTCCCTTTTCATAACCCTTATGATTGGACTTTTTGCCCTGATGGGGGTAGGAAGCCTTTACCAGCTAAAGGCCGACTTAAATAAGCCCAGCCCCCTAGTATTTACTAGCCCCTATTCGGGAGTAAAAATAGCCAGGGCCAAGGTCTTATCAGTATTTATAAATATACTGGTAATTACTTGTGCGACTGTTTTTCTTACCCTAGCCTTCAACAAGTTTGATAAAAGCTACGGGTTAAATGATATTTTCGGTACAAGCCTTCAAAGAAGTCCGGAATTTATGACCAGGGAGGGAACTATCTACGGGCTTATAACCAACCTAGCCCTAGCTATCGACCTCATAAATTGGATTTCTATAGTCTTTTTATCAATGACCCTAGTGAGGTCCAAGTACAAAGAGATCGGTCTATTCAAGTGGGCCATCCTTGCCCTAGTAATATATGTTGGGAGTCATTTTCTAGTCGATCTAGCAAATGAATTTATCCCCCTATTATTCGACCCAAACAAGGCGGAATTTTACCTGGCTGACTTAACAAATAATGACCCCTTCTCCTACGGGATTAATATAGGCTACAAGCTCCTATACTTCTTCCCCAAGGCCTACGATG
>CAYFSL010000014.1:0-1839 GCA_964345835.1 uncultured Peptoniphilaceae bacterium | reverse complement strand
TCCTATACTTCTTCCCCAAGGCCTACGATGACCCAAGCCTTATCCTACCAGCCATCTTGCTTGTTCCAAACATCCTAATAATTGGACTTACAATTGTGAATGTGAGGGTAAGCGGATACCTAATTGATAGGAAAATAGATTTTTAGGAGGAGTAATGATTAAATTTTTAAAATACGATTTCAAAAGGCACCTAAAGACCAGCCTTTTAATATGCCTCTTTGTAGGTCTAGCAACAATTATGTCCCAGGTCTACTACGAAACATATGTCTCAAGCTATAGGTCAGTTAATGAGTTAATAAGCTTTCTTTACACCCTGGTACTTATAGCCATGAGATTTGGCATCCTAGCCCTTTTCATCTACTTTGGAAATGACTTTGTAAGAAATATCACCATGCCTGAAAAAAATCTCATCTTTACCAGTCCCTACCCAGCCTATAAGTTCCTATTTGCCAAGTTCTTATCGGTTACCCTAAGCTGCCTGATGGTCTATGCAACCATCACAATTTCAAGCCTAGTGGCAAATATCATCTACGGGCGATATGTGATTGGAGGACTTGGATATTCAGACATACTGTTCCTATTGATGCTTTTTTCCTACTGCATAGTAGCCCTAATGATGCAGCACACAAGCATCCTAGTTACCAAGGGACTCCTAGAAAAGACCAAATTCAAATACATTTGGATCCCCCTTTTCGCCATAGTTTTTGCCCTATACTTTACCTTAACCCTGTTTATCAGCAATGGCTATAATCACCTATCCCTAGAGGTCTTCCCATGGCCAGTGGTTATAGTGAACTTCGCTACATCCGCCATCCTATTTCTTGTAAATAGCTATGCTATGGATAAAAAGATGGACTTCTAGCCTGGAAGAATCTCCTAGGACTTGGAAAATGGGAAAATATCAGTTGGGGTAGGTCCAGCTGAGCTTGATAAAAACTAGTTGTGATTAGCAAAAACATAAGTAAGCAAAATGAGCCTAAAGCAATAGTCCGCTTTAGGCTCTGTTTTTATATGTTTTTCTTTTTCTACTAAAAATCGTCTAGGTAGTCCCTTAATTGGTCTTGCCAATAGGCCCTATCTTCCTCAGTTATTTCCCTAAGAACCCGACAGGGGTTTCCACCAGCTACTACGTTGCTGGGGATATCTTTTACAAGGACTGACCCCGAAGCTATAACAACGTTATCGCCTATTGTTACCCCGGGATTAATGACGACATTTCCGCCAATCCAGACGTCTCTTCCTACCGTAACTGGCCTTGCATACTCTAGATCCATGTTTCGGACCTCCCTATCGATTGGGTGACCTGCCGTATAGATACTTACATGGGGACCGATAAAGACATTGTCTCCAAAGGTCACATAATTTTCATCCAAGATGGTCAAGCCAGTATTGGCGTAAAAATGCTTGCCAAAGGACACCTTGTCTCCGTGGTCAAAGTAGACGGGAGGCGTTAAGACCATATCATCTGGTGCGAGCTTAAAGCACTTTTTCAAGTCTTCAAAGGCCCTTTTGTCATGCCAGTATTCAGACTCATTAAACTTTTTTTGTGCCTCATGGACCTTCTCAAAAGTCCCAGCCCCAACTTTATAGGGGTTGTAGAGGGACCCAGCTATCATCCTGTCCCATTCCTTCTTATTTACCATCTTTAATCCCTTCCCTATATCTTTCAAATATTAGCCCTGGCAAAGGCTTTGAGGAAGCCTTGCCAGGAGAAATATTTAATATATTTTCCTTCTCTACTTAAAAATATCCCCAAAAGCCCCTTAAAAAAGTCTTTTATGCCAGGATAGGTCTTCTAGGTCCTTGAGGGTAAGGCCTTGATCATGGCTACTATATCAT
>CAYFSL010000013.1:0-23914 GCA_964345835.1 uncultured Peptoniphilaceae bacterium | reverse complement strand
CTTCTAACTCCCTGTAATTCATTTACAACTCTTCACCAACACTATTTGACAAAGAACCTTAATTTGTTAATTTTGATAAGTTTCTTCCAGGATTTCTCTGGTAGATTAATAAAAAACCTATATCTCGTCGCTGGTATCAAGCGACTTACTAGAGTGGTACTGATCAAGGTCAAGTATGCCCTCTTGTTTAGCAACTATCAAAGTTACCGCCATATCCCCCACGGTATTAGTTGCAGTCCTTGCCATGTCCAGGATCCTATCTATACCCATGATCATCGCAATCCCCTCAACAGGTAGGTTAACAGATGCTAAAACCATGGATAGGGTTATTAGGCCAACTCCTGGTACTGCTGCAGTTCCAACTGATGACAGGGTCGCTGTAAAGATTACAGTCAAGTAGTCCTGCATGGTAAGAGGAATATTAGATACATTCGCTATAAATACTACGGCAACCCCCTGCATGATGGCTGTACCATCCATGTTAATGGTAGCCCCCAAAGGAATTGTAAAGGCTGAAACATTTCTCGGTATCCCCATATCATCTGTGGCCTTCATGGTCAAAGGAATTGTTGCACTTGAGCTTGCAGATGAGAAGGCAAAGGCTGCTGGTTGAAGTATTTTTCTCATAAAATGCCTGATATCTACCCTGGCAAATATTAAGATTAATAGCATGTAAACCACAAAATTTTGAACTAGCAAACCTGAAATTACAGTCGCCATATAGGTCAACATTGGAACTATTGTATCTAGACCCATTTGAGTAAAGGTCTTAGTTATTAAGGCAAATACCCCAATTGGGGCAAGCTTCATAACTATACTTGTCATCCTCATCATAAGGTCATTGCCCTCATGAAGAAACTTAGTAAAAGTAACAAGTTTTTGAGGAAGTTGGCCACAAATCAGACCAACTAATAGGGCAAATAGGATAATCTGTAGCATTTCCCCATTTGCAAGAGCCGCTATTGGGTTGGTTGGTATAATGTTTAGTATTGTGTCAACAATTGAAGGGGCCTCCTGGATCTCAACATTGGTTTTCTCAACTGTATTCAGGTTCATTCCAACTCCCGGGTTGATTAGATTCGCCAGCAAGAGTGCTATAGCTACTGCAATGGCTGTGGTAAAAAGGTAGAAGAGTAAGGTTTTTAATCCTACCCTACCTAGGCTTACAGTGTCCCCCATTGAAAGAGCCCCCGTTGATAGAGAGAAAAATACTAGGGGTACAACTAGCATTTGTAAAAGCCTTAAGAAGGCTGAGCCCAAGACTGTAAATACACCGTCTACCAAGACCTTATCCCTTAGGTGGCCTGCGGGAAGTAGGTAGTGAAGGGCAATTCCTGCCACAATTCCCAAGATTAGAGCTAGGAAAATTTTTGTAGTTAAAGACATTTTCTTCTTCATCCTATTTCACCACCTTTCTTTCTTCCATAAACCTCCTTAGGCTTTCCTTCCAATTATTCATAGGTTCTTCCTTAATTAATCTAAGCATCATATTATCTAGCACAGAGTACCTTGCTCTGAGTTCCTCAAAGGAAGTATGGTTACCCCCTATTTCAATTTCCGCATTTATCTTGGCAATTTTTAAGATTTCAACAACAAACTCCTTCATAGAAGCCTCCCCCTCACATGATATATGGAAGGTACCATACTGTTTACTGTCAAAAAATCTTATAACTGTTTCAGCTAATTCAAGAGAACTTGTAGGGCTACCGATTATATCTTGGTAAATGGTGACCCTTCCCTTCTTAGCACTGTCTAAAATCTCATTTAAGTATTTTTTCCCGTAAAGCCATGATGACCTTAATATTGTGTGTTGAGGGCAAAGGTTTCTAACAAAGTTTTCTCCAGCAACCTTTGACCTCCCATAAACAGTAACAGGCCTTACATCATCAAATTCATTATAGGGTTTCGATGACTTACCATCAAAGACAAAATCACTTGACAGATAAAATAGGTCTGCCCCATGAGCATTTGCTACTATTGCTAAATTTCTTGCTCCAAGGGCATGGATAGCATAAGCCTCTTCCGGGTTGTCCTCACACCACTTTTTATCCCTTTTCATGGCACAATCTACGATTATATCTGGATTAATTTTTTCTGCAAAGTCTTCCACTTCAGCCAGATTAGTTATATCGACATCATCTATATCAGTTCCAATTAAAATATTATTGTAGTCAGTCTTAAAAATGGCTTCAATAGCAGCCCCCAACCTACTAGACCTACCTACCAGCCATATAGTTTTCTTTCCATGCATCTCTTATCCTCCTTCTGCTCATACCTACTTACTTTTTTATTAGTAAGCGAGATTTTACATTTACTTGTACTCTGGTTAGCTTGTTTGATAACTAATCAAGATTTAAAAGTCCTTTAGCTGCTAAGGCTATTTCTAACCATCCTAACCTGACTGCTAAACTCATCTGATAAGTCAGCATATTCTAAGATAAAATCAAGGTCTTCTATAGCCTTATCAATCCTGTCAAGCTCAACCTCTATTAGGGCCCTATTATAGCGGATTTTAAGATCAGCTGGGTACTTGTCTATGGCCTCATTGGCCAAGGCAAGGGCTTCAACAGGCTTTCCCATGGAATATTTTACAAAAATATAATCAATATAAAGGGTTGCAAAGTCAGCCCCACCCTTAACTGCCAGGTCAAAGTATTCATCAGCTAGGCTAAGTTCTTCAAGATTCATATAGCAAACTGCCATATAATACAGGACATCATACCTAGTAACATTTCTTTGGGCCTCGTTGAGTAAGCCAAGAGCCTTTTTATAGTCCATCCTATTGATAAACTGAATCGCTTCTTCAACTAGGGCATCAGCCTCTATAGCTTCCATTCTCTCCCTAATTTCTTCCTTGATAGTCTCGATATCAACCTTTTCCAAAGTGTTTCTGTAAAAGCTCATAGCCTTCATATATCTACCAAGGCCAGCATAAATATTTGCTAGTTCATAGTAAGCAAGGCCAAATTCTGGATCAATAGCTAAGATTTCTTCAAGGATTTCTATAGACCTTGCAATAAAGTCTGACTTTTCTTTTTCATCGACTTCTACCCTCCATAAGAGCCTGGCATAAGTGTATGATGCAAACTTATCTTTAGGGTCAAGAATCTTTGCCGCCCTGGAAAATACCAGGGCCCTTTCAAAGTCTTTGTCAATTGCTTCTATAGACCTTGAAACTGCATACTTTGAAGGAGCTTCTAAGATATTCTTAACTACATTAATGTAGTCCTTGGCATATCTAAAGTCTGGGTCAACCCCAAGGCTAAAAAGCATACCATCAATAATATATTTGCTATCTACTTCATTTTCTAGATGATTATTCTGCAAAGCCAGCATCAAGTCTTCTGAAATAATAGGCAGAGGGATATCATTTAGCCCGTAATCAATGTATAATTCCTTAATATTTTTTAGTTCAAGAAAGCCTATCTTATCAGATAGGTCCCTGAAATATTTATCAATAGTCGCTGTCATTAAATACTCCCATAAATTTTCTCTTCCTGATAGATGAATTATAAAGGATTTTATAAAGCTGCCCCTTGTAAATGTAAATAAATGAGATAAGTAGTGAGAATACAAGCATCTGAATTATTGGTCCTATTCCTAGTTGTAGGATGGTCAAGTATCCAATGGTTTCAGATACATACACCTGAGCTCCTGCAAATAATAACATAATGAAAACCCATTGAAGCATATTTTCCTTTAGGAAATTAAGGATAGACATAAGGGCGTTTGTACCAGCTTCATTGGCGATATAAACCGACTCAAGCATTGGACTTTCAAGGATTTGAATTATTAGTCCAAATAACAAGGCTAGAGACCTATTCGCATAAAGAGGCTTAAAAAGAGCCTCAAAGGCTAACTCAACCAGCCAAAATATAAACATAGTGTTCATAAGAGGACTTATATACATGGACCAGGATGATTTTATTCCATTAAAGCTAATCCTGCTTCCAGTCATAATATTATTTAGGCAGGCCATTGTTAATGACAAAATACATACATTTACAAGATATTCTAATATTCCAAATACAAATGATAGGTTAATTGCGGATGCTAATAGTCCTAATAAAAGACCTGCCAAAGAATTAACTAGCATGCCAAATAGGACTACTAGAGTCAAGATTGGCAAATAGGACAAAGATTTAATTGTCCTATTAAGCGCCAACTTGTTTACCTGAAAAGTATCCTTTAATTGATCCATATTACATCCTTTCTGGTGCGTCTATTCCCAACAAAGCTAGGAGGTTTTTAAGGGCAATTTTTGTGGCAAATACCAGACTCATTCTAGCCCTTTGCTCCTCTTCTGTAGACTTTAGAATGTTTGTATTATTGTAGAACTTGTTGAATGACTTAGCTATTTCTACTAGGTGCCTACTTATTATTGATGGCTCAAGTTTTTCCATGGCTGTTACTATCACTTCATTTACCTGGTATAGAGCCATGATTAAGTTTTTCTCCGCTTCAGTATTCAATATCTTAAAGTCAACCTCTGAATCTATCTCCTTACCATACCTGTCTATTAGGGAATTAGCTCTAGCGTGGCTATATTGCACGTAGGGTCCAGTTTCTCCCTCAAAGCTTAGGAGTTCCTCCCAGTCAAAAACATAGTCCTTTATCCTGTTGTTGAACAATTCCTGGAATTTAATAGCTCCGATTCCTACCTTTCTTGCAACCTCTTCCTTGTTTTCAAGGTTAGGATTTCTTTCTTCAATTATATCTAGAGTCTTTTGGATAGAAGTATTCAGAACGTCTTCTAGGAAGATCACCCTTCCCTTTCTTGTTGAAAGAGTACCCTCCTTAAGGCTTACCATACCAAAAGCCACATGCTCTATCTTGTCATACCAGTCAAAGCCCATCTTCTTTAAGACCGCCTTTAACTGTCTAAAGTGAAGGTTTTGCTGGGTAGCTACTACATAGATGTTCTTTTCAAAATTATAATTTTCCATCCTCTTCATAGCTGTAGCTATGTCCCTGGTGATATAGGTTGATGACCCATCTCTTTTAAGGATAATAGCTGGGGGTATATCTTCATCTTCTAAGGAAACTATCTGAGCCTCTTCAGATTCTTCAAGTAGGTCTTTTTCTTTAAGTCTCTCTACTACCTCTCCAACAAACTTAGAATGGTAATACTCCCCATCATATGAATCAAATTGTATATTAAGGAGATCATAGACCCTATTAAATTCCTTCATGGAAATTTCCTTAAACCAGTTCCAGGTTTCTAAGGCCACTTCGTCTTCTGCCTCTAGCCTCCTAAACCAGTCCCTGGCAGCTTCCATTTTTTCAGGTTCTTCCTCAACTAGGTCATTATACCTAACGTATAAGTTTAATAATTCCTTGATAGGGTCTTTGTTGATTGTTTCCTTGTCTCCCCACTTTTCATAAGCAGCAAGAAGAATTCCAAATTGAGTTCCGTAATCGCCTAGGTAATTTATGGCAACAGTATTATAACCTAAGAACTTGTAAATCTTTTTAATAGCATCCCCTTGAACAGTAGACCTTATATGGCCTATATGAAAAGGCTTGGCTATGTTAGTAGATGAGTAGTCGATTACTATATTTTTACCTTGCCCCATATCGGATGACCCGTAAGCCTCTTTTTTATCGAGAATTTCTGTAATTGTCGTCTTTGCTAAAAGCTCATAGTTAATATAAAAGTTTATATAAGGTCCTAGGTTTACAGCCTTTTCAATAAAATCTGCCGAGATTTTTCCAACTAAGTCTTCAGCAATCTTTGCAGGTGCCATTCTCATGGTTTTTGCCAACCTAAAGCATGGGAAGGCGTAGTCCCCCATATCCTTATTTGGTGGAATCTCAAGACTTCTAATTATCTCATCTAAGGGCATATCAAGTCCCTGGTCAATAAGAACTTGTGCTAATTGTTGTTTAATATCCATATTTCTCTATTATTTAAGGGTTACCACAGTAACGCCTGCTCCTCCTTCTTTTAATGTTCCCAACCTAAATTCTTCTACATACCTGCTTTTCTTTAAATAGGCAGTAACTCCATCTCTAAGGACTCCTGTCCCCTTACCATGGATTAATTGAACTTCTTTTAACCCAATAATTACAGAATTGTCTAGGTACTTTTCAATCTCTTGGATTGCCTCTTCGATATTTTTACCTCTTAGGTCTAGGCTGGTCTTATAGTCAGTTTTTGCCTTATCTTGCAAGATTCTTCTATAGGCTGACTTGCTCTTAGTTTTTTCTTTTTCGGCCTTAGCCTTTGCTAGATCCCTAATATTCACATTAAACTTAAGGATCCCCACTTGGACAAGAAGGTCTCCCTTACTATCAGGTAGGGTCTGGACAATTCCTATATCATCCATAGAAAGGATTCTTACACTTTCTCCTAGTTTAACTTGTATATCTTTAGTCCTATTTTCTTTTTCGATAAAGCTGCTTTCGTACTTATCTTGAAAATCTTTGTACTTGTCTGTTATTTCCGACAAGCTCCTATCTAGACTACTATGATCCTTATAGGACCTCTTTGCCATTTTTATAAGCTCCTTAGCCTCTTTCCTGGCATCATCTAGTATCTTTCTAGCCTCCTCTTTGGAGTCCTCTAACCTTTGAGCTGCCCTTTCTTCTTTACTCTCAATCTTTCTTTCTAACTCTTTATTGAGCCTTTCATACCTTTTCTTTTCTTCTTCTAGCTTGTCTAGCTTCTTCTCACCCTCTATTCTGTCCTTTTCAATGTCGGAAATTAGACCTTCAAAGTCCCTATTTTCCTGGGAAATATAGCCTTTAGCCTTGCTAAGGACCTCATTTGATAGGCCCAGTCTTTTTGAAATCTCAAAGGCATTTGATTTACCTGGACTACCAATTATTAATCTAAAAGTCGGTCTTAAACTTTCAACATCAAATTCAACAGAGGCATTTTGAACCCCTGGTGTTGTCATGGCGTAAAGTTTTAGTTCACTATAGTGGGTGGTTGAAAGAACTGTTATATCCTTTTTTAACATACTATCTATTATCGACATTGCTAGGGCAGCCCCTTCTGTTGGGTCTGTTCCAGATCCCAGCTCATCAAATAGAACTAGGGACCTAAAGTCCGCTTTGTTAAGGATGTCAACTATGTTGGTCATGGATGCCGAAAAGGTTGATAAGGATAACTCTATACTTTGCTTGTCACCTATATCTGCGTATATGCTTTCAAAAACTCCTACTTTAGCCCCTTCTTGAGCTGGTATATAAAAACCAGATTGGCTCATAAGAACCATTAGACCCAGAGTCTTTAAACTTACAGTCTTTCCCCCAGTATTGGGACCTGTTATTATCAATGCCCTATGGTCTTCTCCAATCCTTATATCTATAGGAACTACAACCGCCTCTTTAAGAAGAGGGTGTCTTGCCGCCCTTATATCTATAACCCTATCTGAATTTATAAGAGGTCTTGTAGCCTTCATATCTAATGCCATCTTAGCCTTGGCAAAAGTTAGGTCTAGGTCTAAGAGCTTGGCCTGGTTGGATGAAATCTCCTCCCTATATTGATCGCATAATAGGGATAGGTCTTTTAATATCTTCCTAATCTCATTGTATTCATCAACTTGAAGTTGCTTGATTTCATTGTTTAATTCTACAACCACCATGGGTTCAATAAAGAGGGTCTGGCCAGTCGCTGACCGATCGTGGGTTACCCCTTTGAATGCCCCCTTTGCCCCACTCTTCACGGGTACCACATACCTGCCATCACGAACAGTTACAAGGGATTCTTGCAAATGGGTCTGGCTGTCCTTATCAGTAATAATAGAATTTAACTTTCTCTTAATTTCTTCTGTCTTATTCCTTATACTTCTTCTTATAGTGAAAAGAGTTCTTGACGCATCGTCCGCTATTCTTTCATCATCAACTATAATCCTATCAATTTCATGCTCAACTCTTTTATTAGTGTATAAAAGCTTGATCTTATCTTTAATAAGGTTGTCTTCTTCCAGATCTTCAACATAGTCTTTCAAGTCCT
Source organism: uncultured Peptoniphilaceae bacterium (assembly GCA_964345835.1). Taxonomy (GTDB): domain Bacteria; phylum Bacillota; class Clostridia; order Tissierellales; family Peptoniphilaceae; genus JAAYEL01. The sequence goes on along the minus strand of CAYFSL010000013.1, from coordinate 15,951 downwards.
GGGATACCCTTAAACTATCTGCAATCTGGGTAAATTGATAGTTTTCAAGAACTCCTCCAAGTTCCAACCTTTTCATGGTCATAGTCAAGTCATAAATCCCATAAAGAGGCGGATTTGATAGCTTAGTTATGAGGTCTATAGCAGATGAAGTCTGGTCAAGCATGTAATTGATTTCGTCCACATCGGTTGATGGGATTATGTCATCTACAGCCCCAACCGCTAACTTAGAACTACAATTAGCCTTCAAGATTTCTTTTATTTTGTCATATTCCAGAGTGGTTAATACCTTTTTTTCCACTAAATCACTCCTAACTTATAATGTCCTAAATAGGGGTTTTTATCCGTATTTACTATAGTGCCATCCAAATATATCTTCTTAAGTCTATCAAAGGCTCTTGCAAGATCCTTTTCTCCCCTGTCAACAAGCCTAATATTTCTAACCTGAGTCTTGTCAAAGTCAGACTTTAGATTGGATATATCGACAGCTTTATCTGTCAGTAATTCGCTATAGCCAAAGTTTCTAAATACCTGTCCTCTATCCATCTCATTAATGATTTCAAGATCCTTCCTATATGGACAAATCCCACATTTCGAATCATCCTTACATCCCTTAATTATTGATGCAGGACAATGCTTTAAAAGCATTTGACTTATCTTTCCATAACCAACTACTTCTAAGTCCTGACCCGTAATGGATAGTCCTTCTATCTCCTCTAGCTTAAGCTCATGACTTAAGGAAACATCCGTAATACCTAAAGTCCTATAGAAATCTAGGCTATAGGAGTTGAATATATTAAGGTCCGCCTCTAGATGTATAGGCAGGTACCTATCCTTTAAGGCCTCGATATCCCCCAGGGAAGTTGCCGCTATCCCATCTATAAAGGCCCTATTTTCTTCGATTTTCGCAAGAATCCTCTCATAGTCCTTATGGGTCTTTATACGAGGCATTACATAGAAGATTTCCCCCTGGTAGATTTTTCTTAAACTCTTTAAGTCTGCCAGGTTGTGGCTGTAGATCCTCTTAAACACATCAAGACTTATATCCTTGTTAATTTGGTAAAAATATTCATAGGTTAAATTATATTTGTCAGAAATCAAAGTTTTATCATCATTTTTAATGAAGTCCTTGTCTAAGCTAGATGAAGGAGTAAATACCCTCTGATTACCAGACTTATCAAGAATAAAAACCATCTTCCTTCTCAATTCATTAAGCCTTGACTTAGCTATAAAAACTTCCTCATTCTTTATGATTTCTAAGTTTTCAAGCCTATAGCCACTTTCCCCAAGCCTTAATAATTGGGCTTCTATCTCTTCATCCCTAGTAGGCCTCTTCGAAGGACTTTCTACTATATAATCAGATTCAACCCTATATACTTTAGACTTGTATTTCACTAATAAATACATTTGTCTTCCTGGCTTGACAAAAAGCCTAATATCGATAGGCGCTTTTTCCATCTCTTGGGGTAAAATGTCCATCCCTTCAATATTTTTCTTTGAATAGATCTTGTGAATAACCGATTGGTCTTTTAGGTCTTTATAGCCCTTTAGACTGACCTTCTCTCCTTTTTTATAGTCTTTTGTGGCCGTAAGGGTCAGAGTCTTCCCTCTAAAAGTTGTTAGAGAAACCACATCTCCTATAAAAATATCCTTGTCAAATATTAAACTAACAGTAGACTTTTCCCTATTGTTTACTATCTTTCCAACTGCTAAACCTGCTATATTATCCTTGGGATTGTAGTAATTTCTAGCAAAGTCACCAAAAATAAAGCCCCTAGTAAATTTCCTATTGGATACCAGTTGGAGTCTATCTTTGCTATAGTCATGGCCTTCAAGAGCCTTTCTGTATTCCTGGACTACTGAATATACATAGTCTGGCTTTTTCATCCTACCTTCAATTTTTAAGGAGTATACTCCAGATTCTATTAATTTATTAATATTGTCTATGGTCATTAGGTCTGCCGCCGAAAGGAAGCTTTCAGGAAAGCTGGATATCTTCTTTCCCTTGTAAAGTAAGTCGTATGTCTTCCTACAAGGTTGGGCACACCTTCCCCTATTTCCTGATCTTTGCCCTATTAGAGAACTCATCAAGCACTGACCAGAAACCGAAACGCAAAGGGATCCATGAATAAAGACTTCGATATCTAGGCTGGTATTTTGTGATATGTAGCCTATCTCATCAAGGGCTAGCTCCCTTCCAAGAACCACCCTCTCAAAGCCCAAGCCCTCTAGAAGCCTTGCTCCATATAGGTCATTTACAGTCATCTGGGTGCTGGCATGGAGGTTAAAGGCTGGGAAATATTTCTTTATGAAGTGATAAACTCCCAGGTCCTGGATTATTAAAGCGTCTGGTCCAATCTCAGCCAGGCTGACAAGATAGTCATAAAGGTCTTCAAACTCCTGGTCTTTAACTAAGGTATTCACAGTTATAAACACCTTTACCCCAGACTTGTTGGCCCTATCCACCAGTTTATTTAATTGTTCTATGTTGAAATTTGATGCATAGGCCCTGGCCCCAAAGCTGGGACCAGCCAGGTATATAGCATCGGCACCAGCGGAAAGACTTGCTTCAAACATCTTTTCGTCACCCACTGGTGCTAAAATTTCATATGGTCTATTGGTTGCCACTTCTATTCATAACCTCTTGTAACTGTTTATATACTGCTAGAGTTTTCTTCTCTTCCTCAATCAATTTATCCTTTAATTGACTAACTTCCTCTTTATCAGCATTAATAAGCTTTCTTAAGTCTTCAAGCTCAAGCTTATATATTTCTCTTTCCTCTTTAATATTTTCAAGCTCTCTTTCCAAGGATTTTAGCCTTTTTTTTAGGCTCTCGGCCATCTTGAAATGGTCGCTAGCCTTTTCTTTTAAATCCTCATGCTTTTCCTTAAGCTTCCAATATTCCCTCATAGGCTCTTCGGCTTCTTTCTTATAGTCATCGTAGTCATGGGAAATGCTATAAAGGGTGTCAGCGATATTTAGGCAAGCTAAGGTAACATGCATAGTCTGGTTTCTATATTTAAGTTGATTTCTTGCACTTTCGATTTCCGTGTCAACATATTTTACAATCTGGTCAGTCTCTTCTTCTGACCTTTCTGTCCTAAGAACATAATTATCATTACCTATTCTAACCTTATACCTATTTTTGCCAGCCATAAATTATCCCCTTAAATTTATTCCAAATTTTTCATTCAAGCTTTCGAGGATTTTACTAAATGCCTCTTTAACTTCTTCATCTTTTAAGGTCCTCTCAAATGATTGGAATCCAACCTTATAAGCTAAAGACTTCTTATCTTTGGCAACTTGTTCACCAGTATAAATATCGAATAGCTCTACTTGTCTTAAGTGGTCGCCACCAGTTTCTTTGATGACCTTAACAATTTCTTCACTTTCCACATCCCTATCTACTTCAAGGGCTATATCCCTCTGAATCATAGGATATTTAGAAACCACTTTATAGCTCTTAATCAACTTCCTATACTTAATCAACTTATCGAGGTTTATCTCTGTAACATTTACCCTCTTTGAAATGTCGAAGTTATCTAGGACTAGAGGGTGGATTTCACCAATTGTTCCAACTAATTCTTTTTCGACATATATTTGGGCACATCTTGATGGATGAAAAATTGGATTATCTTCACATTTTACAAAGCTATAATCCTCAATTCCATATTTATCAAAAAGATTTAGGACAACATCCTTCATGTAATAAAAATCATAGTCCCCAACAAGTCCCAGGCACAGCATCATCTGCTCAACTGGCCTTTGCTGATCATCCTTGTGGAAGCTATTGCCCAATTCTGAAAACCTTAAATCACTTGCCTTGTTATTCAAATTTTTTCTAACCACATCTAGCATATTGCCTATAAGGGTTGTCCTCATAACTGAAAAATCTTCCCCTAGAGGGTTTATTATCTTAAGGAGGTCTCTCATAGGAGACTCCTTATCTATATTTAACTTGTCATATATTTTTTCACTTATAAAAGAATAAGTCATGATTTCGGAAAAGCCTAGGCCAAATACATCCATCCTAACCTGGTCATAGAAATTCCTCTTGTCCGATTTAAGACCTTGAGTAAGCCCTCCCCTTAATGGTTTTGGACTTATATTGTGGAAGCCATAAAGCCTACCCACCTCTTCAATAAGGTCTGCCTCTATAGTTAAATCCCCCCTATAATATGGGATTTTTACTAGCATATCTAATCCATCAATTTCATTATCCAATTCAAGTGATGATAGGTATCTTGAGCTTTCCTCAACTTCTAAGTCAAGACCTAAAAGATCGTTAAGCCTTTGGTTTCTTAATCTGATTATTTTTCCCTCTTCCTTGCTAGGATAGTGGTCAAAGGATCCCTTTACTACAGTACCTGCAGCAATTTCTTCAACGAGCTTGCAGAATCTTTGGATAGCAACATGGGCAAGTTCTGGAGATAGCTTTTTTTCGAACCTAGTAGAAGCCTCGCTCCTTAAATTAAGCCTCTTAGATGTTTGTCTGATATTTTCTTCATTAAATGAAGCTGCTTCAATAAGCAATGTTTTGGTTGAGCCAGTAACCTCTGTATCTAGTCCACCCATGACACCTGCAAGTCCTATAGGTTTATTATCGCCATCACATATTAGGATATCTGATGTTTTTAAATCTCTTGTAGACTTGTCTAGAGTTTGAAGCTTTTCTCCCTCTTCCGCCATCCTGACAATAAGCCTTCCTTCAGCTATTGTATCAAGATCATAAGCATGAAGTGGTTGACCATATTCAAGCATGATGAAATTTGTTAGGTCTACGATATTGTTAATCGGCCTCATACCAGCCTTAATAAGGTGGTTTTTTATCCATTGAGGGGATTCCTTAATCTCCACATCCTTGACAACCCTTAGGATAAATCTCCTAGAATTATCTGTCTTAACATCTAGACCTTTAAAATATTGATTGATATCATCAACTTCATTTGTTATTGTTGCATCTGGTTCCTTAATCTTCTTGTCAAAGGCAGCAGCAACCTCTCTAGCCATCCCAATTATTGATAGACAATCTGGTCTGTTGGGAGTGATTTCAAACTCTATAACCTGGTCATTAAAGCCAAGGGCTTCAAGGCCGTCCATACCAACTTCTACATCATCAGATAGGATGATTATCCCATCCTTAGATTTCAAAGGAACTACGGAATCATCCCTACCAAGTTCTTCATAGGACACAAGCATGCCTGGGGACTTTACCCCTGCAAAATCAGCCTCGCTAATGGTAATTCCTCCTGGTAGCTTAGCCCCTAATCTAGCGGCAACCACCTTATCATTAACCCTCATATTCTTGGCCCCAGTTACCAAACTAATGGTTTCATCGCCAAAATCTAGGTCTACGATAGCTAGGTTTTTCTTAGCTGGATGGGGGCTTATCTCTTTTATCTGGCCAACAGTTAAGCCAGATATAGCTTCCCCCATTTCTTCTATGGACTCAACGTGGCTTCCCGTATCAGTCACCTTGTCTGAAATTTCTCTGGTAGAAGCATCTAAATCTATATAATCTTTAAGCCATTTAACTGGTACTAACATTTATTCCTCCTAGAACTGTTTTAAAAATCTTTGGTCGTTGTCGTAAAGTAATCTTATATTTGGTATCCCATATTTAACCATGGTAATACGGTCTACCCCCATACCAAAGGCAAAACCTGTATATTTTTCAGAGTCGATTCCACAATTTTCCAAGACTTGAGGATGGACCATTCCGCAGCCTAAAAGCTCCATCGACCATCCTGTGTGGTTGCAGCTGTCGCAGCCCTTACCCTTACAGTCGAAGCAGGATACATCCACTTCCATTGATGGTTCTGTAAATGGGAAATAGTGGGGTCTAAATCTCGTTTCAAATTCCTCACCAAATAATTCCTTTATAAATACATTTATGGTATCAATTAGGTTGGCCATAGAAACTTTTTCATCTACTACCAGCCCTTCAATCTGATGAAACATTGGTGAATGGGTATCATCTACATCGTCAAACCTAAAGGTCCTTCCAGCTGATACCATTCTAATCGGAGGTTTTTGATTCATCATAACCCTTACCTGTACAGGAGATGTATGCGTCCTTAATAGGGTATCCTTATCAAAATAGAAGGTGTCACTTAGGTCCCTTGACGGATGATCCTTTGGCGAATTAAGCCTATCAAAGTTATTATCTACAGACTCAATCTCAGGCCCATCTACCACTGAAAATCCCATATATCTAAATAGGTTTTCAAGTTCCTCCATGGTTTGGTTAAGTGGGTGCCTGTGACCGATCTCAACCCTTTTTTGGGAAGCTGTAACATCAAGAGCCTCGTCAATTATCTGCCTGCGAAGACTCTCCCATTTTAAACGTTCATGCTTTTCATTAATCTTATCTGTGATAAATTGCCTAAGCTCATTAGCCATCTGTCCTACAACTGGTCTTTCCTCCTTGGAAAGCTTGCCCATGTCTTTTAGGATCTGGGTTAACTGACCCTTTTTCCCTAGGGCCATTACCCTAATTTTTTCAATGGCTTGAAAGTTGTCAGCGGATTCTATTTTGCTAAGGGTTTCTTCCTTTATCTTATCTAATAGTTCTTTCATTCTATCCTCCAAATTAGCTATTATCCAAACTTTTATCTTTTTATTATATCACAACTATCGCTATTTATTTAGGCTAATATCTCTAGTAAAGTTAGTTTAAGGGCTTAATTTAAGCAAAACTATATAATGACAAATATTAAAATAAATAGGAGTTAGAAATTTCTAACCCCTTTTGACAAAGTTATTTTTATTAAAATACTAGGACCTGTTAGTCTAGGCTTATTGTCCTATTCCAGCCATGAGGATCGATGCGGATATTGCAGCATTTAATGATTCTATCTTTCCAGCCATTGGAATAGAAATTATATTTTTACCTATATCCATTAATTCCTTACTTATTCCATTTGCTTCATTGCCTATTACCAGACAAGTTTTGTCCGGATATTGGACCTTACTATAGTCCTTACCACCCATATCTGCCAGAAAAAACTCATAGTTGGACGCCAAACTTTTTATTCCTTCAAGGTCTATTTCCATGATATTTAATCTAAAGCTTGACCCCATAGATGCCCTTAAAGCCTTTTCATTATAAGGGTCCACCGAATCAAATAAGTAAATATCCCTATAGCCAAAAGCTTCCGCACTCCTTATAATAGTTCCAAGATTTCCAGGGTCATTTAACCTATCCAAAAGTAAGACTTTATCGCTTGCAGAGGGTCTTTGATCTATAAAATTTACAACCGCTAGGTATCCATCAGGACTTTTCATTTGACTTAATGAATTAAAAATACTTGCATTAAGGAAAAAAGCCTCCAGCTTTTCAAGGGGAATCATCTTGAGTTCTTCTTCTGAGAGATCATCCCTTAAGATTAGGAAATCTATATCTAACGATGACTTAATGGCCTCATCAACCAGCTTCCTAGATTCAATAACGAACTTTTTTTCTTTGTACCTATATTTTTTCTGCCTTAGTTTCCTAACAAGCTTTAACCTATTATTGTCCTTGCTTTCTATTCTAGGGATCTTATTCTTCATCATTTAAGTCTTTCACGACAGCAAAATCTTCTGCCTTACCTAGCATAAGTAATTTGTCATCTGCTTCAAGGATTGTATCTGCAGATGGGTTGCCTATGAAATCATCAATATCCCTGATTATCCCCAAAACATTTATCCCGTACTTAGAACGGATATTCAGGTCTGCTAGACTAGACCCTATCCAGGTCTTAGGGCAGTACATTTCAACGATTGAGTGGTCACCAGCTATGTTGAAGAAGTCGGCAATATTTGAGTTTTCAAGGTTAAAAGCTAGCTTTCTCCCCATATCATGCTCTGGTATTACCACTTCGTCAGCCCCTAGTTTTAAGAAAATGTTGGAATGCATAACTGTCTTAGCCTTACAAATCACATGCTTTACCCCTAGCTCCTTAAGAGCCAGGGTTGCGAGAACAGAAGCCTCTAGGCTTGACCCCATAGAAACAATAGCCGTATCAACATTTGCAAGCCCAAGTTTTTCAAAGACTGTGCTATCATTAGTATCGGCACAAACCGCATGGGTCACATATGGTGAAATCTTGTTAACTATATCTTCATTCTTGTCGATTACTATTACATCATTTCCAAAATCCATAAGTGCAAGAGCCAGGCTTTCCCCAAACCTTCCAGCACCAATTACTACATAATTTTTCATATCTACCCCACTAATATATTTTCTTCTGCCTCTCTAATAGGACTCCTATAGTCCCTATTAGAAAATACGTAAACCATGGCAATAGGACCAATCTTACCAAATATCATGGTAAAAACTATAACGAATTTACCAATAACGGATAGGCCTGGAGTTATCCCCCTTGTTAGACCCACGGTTCCATATGCCGATATAACTTCATAAATCAAATCCGATAAGTTCTTGTTAGCATCGCTAATAGACAAGATAACAAGAGCCCCAACTATCCAGATAACAGACACAAAAAAGATGGTCATTGACTTCTCTATAATGTCCCTTGGTAGTCTCCTATTAAAACAGGTTACATCCTTCTCCTTTCTTAGGTTAGCCCTAGTTGCAACTATCAAAGAAAAAATGGTGGTTATCTTTAAGCCCCCAGCTGTACCAGCCGGCGCCCCTCCTATAAACATCAAAATCAGGGTCATTATAAAGCTGGCATGCCTCATAGTCGCCTGGTTCATAGAGAAAAATCCTGCTGTCCTAGTAGTTACCGATTGGAAAAAGGCGGATAAAAGCTTTCCTCCAAAATTAAGATTACCAATTGTTGTCGGGTTGTTCCATTCAACGACTAGGAAAATAATGCTTGGTACTATTAGCAAAAAAAGAGTAAAAGATAAAACAATTTTAGTATGAAGTTTTAACCTCCTATACCTCTTCTTTTCTACTACATCCATATAAACAGTAAATCCCAAGCCACCAAACATTATCAGAAAAGAGATAGTCATAATTATAAGAGGGCTTGTCCTGTATACCATAAGGCTAGAATCTCCTATGATATCGAATCCCGCATTACAGTAGGCAGATATTGCATGGAAAATGCTATATACTATCCCCTTTAAAAACCCGAACTCTGGTATAAACTTAAATGATAGTAATATTGCCCCGACCCCTTCAATAATAAAGGTCGCATAAAGGACGTACTTTATTAATTTAACCATACCCTGAAAGCTACTAGAGTTTTTCTCTTCAGCTATGTACATCCTGTCCTTCATGGAAAACTTTTTGTGAATTAACAAACCAATGGCCCCAGCAGCAGTAACTACTCCTAATCCTCCCAACTGAATTAATATTATTATCACCAGCTTTCCAAAAGCTGTCCAGTAAGAGGCTGTAACCATTGTAGTTAGACCCGTAACACATACTGCAGAAGTAGCTGTAAATATGGTATCTACGGGACTTGTAAAGACCCTGTCAGTAGATGAGAAGGGCATCGATAAGAGGAAGGCCCCAATCAAAATAGCTACTACATAGCCCATAAAAAAAAGCTTGGCTGGATTCTTTTTTACGAATTTCTTTTTTTTCTTGCTATAAAATTTCATCTTATTCTCCAAATATTGCTACAAAAAACAATTAACGAATCAACTTAATTTCGCATAATATCACTATTATAATACTAAAGTAAGAATATGGTAATTAATATTAGCAAGTAGTTTACTACTTGCTAATTAGTTTACCTATTTTACTTTCTTTAGTTAGCTTTTTATCAGTCCCCCTAAAGAGGATTATCCTATCCCCAACTAAAATTTCGGTCCTTCCCTCAGCGATAAGTAGGTTACCTTCTCTATTAACGGACAAGACTAATTCATTTTTAGGTAGGTGAAGGTCCTTAAGCTTCTTATTAGCCCAAGGGTGAAAATCAGTTATGGTAAACTCCATCAGGTCTTGAGCATAAGGGTCAAAATATTCCTCTCCCATGACTACCAGAACATCCCCATCTTTTAGGACAACATCACCTGTTGGTACAAGGGATTTATCGTCCCTAATAATCTTGGCAACAACAAATTCTCCCCTTACATTTAGGTCCATCAACCTTTTTCCAACCATCTTACTAGACCCGTCAAGCTTTGTCTTCATAAAGGTTAAATCTCCCTTGTCAACATAATAATTGAATGTTCTCAATACTGAATCATTAGGGTCCATCATGTCAAGCTTCTTTGTAATATAAGGCATTAAAGACCCCTGGAACAAGGATGATAAAAGACATATTCCAAAAACTATGTGGAAGATATCTAGGGAAAATCCACTGGCTGTATTTACCACCATAATCGCAAAGGCTATAGCCGCAGCCCCCTTAAGTCCAGCCCATGATATGATATAAAGTTGATTTTTTTTAAGCTTAAACGGGGCCATCAGGGCAAATACTGATGCAGGTCTTGCGATTAAGGATATAAAGAGCATGAAGGCTAGGGATATCCATATATTAGACAAAATCCTTGCTGGAGTAGCCAACAAACCCAAAAGGAAGAAAAGTGCAATATTCATTAGCTCTGTAAAACCATCGAAGAAATACACAATATCCCTTTTTCCCTTAAACACCTTATTTCCTATAATAATTCCAAATAAGTATACGGCCAAATACCCATTTCCGCCTAGACTTGTAGTTGAAGCATAGGTAAAAATAGCCATAGCAAACATAAAGACTGTAACTAGTCCATCACTTTGAATGTCTAGGTATTCCAAGAGTTTGCTAACGACAAATGACATGGAAAATCCTATAGCAAGGCCTAGGCCTACTTGTTTGGCAATTAATGAAACCACGGATATCTCAGTCCCTAAATAAAGGGATAAGAATAATAGGGTCATAGTAAAGGCCGAAGGGTCATTGGAACCACTTTCTAGTTCAAGTAACGATGCCGTCCCATATTTTAAATTAAGATTCTTTGACTTTAAGATATTAAGGACTGAAGCATAGTCAGTAGAACCAACTATCGATCCAATTAACATGCTTTCAACCCAACTTACTCTAAAAACATAGTGGGCAAAAAGTCCAGTCAGTATACTTGTAAGTACAACCCCTAAAAAGGCTAGGGTAACTGCTTCTTTAAATACAGGCTTTCCCATCTTCCAATTAGTACCAAAGCCCCCATAAAACATGATGACTACAAGGGCTATAGTTGAAAATCGTTCAGCTATGTCAAAATTATTAAATTCTACCCCCAACTGGCTACAAATAATCCCCAATCCCAAGAATAGCAATAGGGATGGAAGTCCTGACTTGTTTGAAATATTTATAGCTATAAGGGCTAGTATCAAAATTATAGAAACAAATAAAAGAATTGTAGCTCCTCCTTTCTTTAAATCTTAATATAGGTAATAGATAGACTTTTTTCGTCAATCTATTTTCTCTTTATTTCTAGTAATTTCTTAGATTTTAAGGCTTCCTTACTTTCTAGAGATGCCTTCTTTAAACTCTCTGTTATCTTCTTCCAGTCATTCTTTTTTTCAGGGCTTACATTTCTAAAGGCCTTAAGGAAGATTCCCAGGCTCTTTCTAAAATCCCCATTAGCTTCAGATACGGATTCTATGTCAAGATTCCTAGAAACATCATATAAAAAGTCTAGAAAGTCCATTTTTATATCGTCATCTAACCTATTATTAAAATTGTTAATGGTTTCCTTTACAAAGTTAGAAAACATTGTTTGCTCATCAGCAAGGACAAACTTCCCCCCTTCAACCTCCCAGCTAAAAGGATCATGGTCAAAGATTACCAGGGCCTTACTCTTTATTGTAACCACATAATCCTGGTCAATTTCATATATCCTGCCAACTACAGAATTCTCTGGTAGAAACTTTAAGAGCTTTGCCTTCCTATCCTCTATCTTCATGTCCAGGTCTGGTAGTTGAATACCTGGCCCATCAAAGCTATCCGCCCTCCTAATCTTAGCAGCGGTCTTGTCATCCACAAAAAGCATGGCATAGTGGGAGAGGTTGCCCCCTTTTGAATGTCCACCCAGATAGAAATTACCCTCATGCTCACCAACTACTTTTTCTGTAAAGTTAAGGGCAGATTTTTGTGATGGTACCGAAGCCATATAAGACATGTTAAAGTCTTCCTTCCAACCAGTAAAGGTCCCATCAGTCCCCCTAAAACCTATATAATAAAGGTCATCCTTTAATTGAAAAAGCATGGAAGTAAACTGTTCCTCTTTCTCCTTATCAAGCAAGGTTACACAATCAACTAGCTTTACCTTGGACCAGCTAGGGTTGTCCCTAAATAGCTCTAAGAATTCTCTGTCCTTATCATCATGATTAAATTTTTTCACAAAATCCTCTAAGTCTATATTAGAAAGAATCTCACCTATTGACTGGTCTTTTTCAAAATTCTCGAATTTATAATAGGTCAACTGGGAAAGAACTAGGCTTTCTACCGACGATACTGACCTAAAATTAAATATTTGCCTGTCTTTTTCTCTTAAATAATCTAAAATATCCATCTTATATCACCCTGCTTTTTAGATACTATCTCGTAAGACAAATTATATCATTGATTGGCTATTTACCATATTTTTTTATTGAAATTATAAAAAAAGGGACTAGAATATTCCTTCTGCCCCCTTAAAAATTATCTTTAAAAATTATCTTATATTAATATTCGTTTACAAACAAATATAATAGCCTAATTAAAGCATCAAGTCCTTAGCCTAAGCTTCTTTTGCTAATTCAACTAATTTCTTGAAGCCTTCAACATCATTGATAGCTATTTCTGAAAGCATCTTCCTATTGATTTCAACATTAGCCTTCTTTAATCCAGCTATAAATGTGCTGTAGTTCATTCCATTAGCCCTTGCAGCAGCGTTGATTCTTGCTATCCACAATTGTCTGAAATCTCTTTTTCTATTCTTTCTTCCGATATAAGCATAGTTAAGTGACTTCATTACAGCTTGGTTGGCTGTTCTATATAGCCTTGACTTTCCGCCATAGTATCCCTTAGCTTGCTTTAAAATATTCTTATGATTCTTTTTTGCGTTAACTGCACCTTTAACTCTTGCCATCTCTTACCTCCTATGGAATCATTTGATCAATTCTCTTTTGATCACTTGGACTAACCAAGGTTGATTTTCTTAAATTTCTAATTCTCTTTTGAGACTTCTTTCCAGTAATATGGCTTTTGTAAGCTTTATATCTCTTAAGCTTGCCAGATCCAGTTCTTTTGAATCTCTTAGCTGACGCTCTATGTGTCTTCATCTTACCCATGATTCATTCCTCCTTATTCTTGAGATGATGGTTGTAAAAACATAACCATCGCCCTACCTTCCATCTTAGGTTTCTTCTCTACTTCACCGCATCCTTCTAGCAGGTCAAGGAAATTATCCATCACTCCATAGCCCATGCTGGTACGGCCTAGCTCTCTACCCCTAAACCTAATACTAACCTTAACCTTATTACCTTGGTTTAGGAATTTTTTAGCATGGTTGGCCTTAACATTTAAGTCATGCTCTTCAATGTTAGGTGAAAGCCTAACTTCCTTTAATGTAATAGTTTTTTGTTTCTTTTTGGCGTCCTTGTTCTTTTTCATGGTATCGTACCTATACTTACCATAATCCATAATCTTGCACACCGGTGGTTTAGCATTTGGGGAAATAAGAACTAGGTCAAGTTTTTTTTCTTCTGCCAAATTCATGGCCTCTCTAGAAGAAACTATTCCTAGTTGGTCTCCATCCTCACTTATCAATCTCACTTCTCTAAACCTTATCTCTTCATTGATTTGAAGCTCTTTAATAACTACACCTCCTAGATTTGTCATGTAATTGCTTAAAATAAAAAATAGTAGTGGCAAAACACCCACTACTACTAATAATCAAAAATTAATAATATGAACCTGTCGCTGTACGCTAGGGTGAGAGTAGGTTGCTCTGCTTTATTTACTAAAATATAATAGCACCTAGACTATCATTTGTCAAATAAAAGTTCCTTTATTTGCTTAATAATATCATTTAAACTAAAGTAGCCCGCTTTTTTAATCGCAAGCCTTCCTTCGTAATATATCTCAAGGGTAGGCACTGAAAATATCTCCCTCTGTCCTGCTACTAGGGGGAATCGATCCAGGTCAATATAGATAGAGGATATATCATCCAAACCATTTGTGAAGTCATCAAGCCTATTGCTTATAGATGTGCATGGTGGGCAGGACTTTCTTCCATACTGCAAGATTAATATCTTGTAACTTGAGATTTCCTTGTCTAGGTCTATGCCAGCTTCTAACTCTCTCATTTATTCTCCTCCAATATTTGATAAATTTCTTCTATGTTTTCAATTTCGTAGTCTATTTCTAGTCCCTTGTCATTAGTGATTTTTTTAGGATTATACCATACGGTCTTTATTCCAGCATTTATTCCACCAGCCATATCACTTATTAGGGAATCACCAACCATTATATAGGCTTTTTTATCGTCATCTCCCAAGTCTTCAAAAATTGCATCATAAAACCTCTTATCAGGCTTTTCATAGCCTATTAGGTCGGATATATAAAATTTATCTAAAATAATATCAAGGCCAGATTTTTTAAGCTTGCCCTTTTGAGCTATCAGGGCGCCATTAGTAGCTGCACACTGGATGTATTTACCCTTTAGGGAAAGGACCGTCTCCTTAGCCATATCAGTGAATTGAGCTACATGGCCTAAAAATTTTTGATAATCGATATTAAATTCGGAAACTATATCTAAGGGAAAATCGTTTTTAGAGAAAAACTCTTTAAACCTACCCTCAAGGACCTCTATCTTACTTAGCTTATTAGCGGCTAATTGGTCCCAATACCACTTATTTATCTCCTTATACTGGTTATAAAGTTCAGGAGTAACTGGCCCCAAGCCATACTTTTCAAAGCAGGCCTCAAAGGCATAGCTATCTGCATGGTCAAAGTTTAAGAGGGTGTTGTCTATGTCCCAAAGTATATATTTAATCATTTATATCATCCTTTAAATCTATCTTATTATCTGCAAACATGTTAGTAGTCCTAGGTCCAAAGCCCTCAAAAACTTCCCAAATATAGTCGAAATCAGCCCTGTTTCTTTTTTGAGTAAATCTCTTTCTAGAAGAATGATAAAGCTCTTCCGCCTCTTTAAGGTCCCCCTTATAGCCAAGATGGAAAATATCGACTATGGCAAATAATCCACCCACATTATCATCATCTCTTAAGTCTATTCTTTCATTTAAGTAATTGTTGTAAAGTTCTTCTGCCTTATCTACATCTCCAAGTCTGTAGTTGACTAGAGCAAGGTTTGCCCAATAAATAAAGGAGTTAGACCCTCTTATCTTCTTTCCCTTTACCTTTTCAAAAAAGTCCCTAGATTTTTCAAAATCTCCTTTACTATAATAAGCGGCCCCCATATTTAAGTTGTAAATATTCTGAAGTGTCCCTTCCTTGCTATCACCTATAAGATTTGTCATTTCTTCAATATACCTATCATTGTCTTCATATAAGTATTTATCAGTTATCTCCATATATTTACTAGCCAAAATTTTATTGAGCTTATAGTCAACAAGAAGACTTGCGACAGCAACAATAAATAGGTAGCTAAAAAATACAATTTTTTCTGTCTTAGGATTTAGTTTTAATATAGCCATTAAGACCCCTAAAATTACCCCTGAAGATATAACTGCAATCCAGAGCCTCTTCCTATATTCCCTTCTTAATTTCGTCATACTTTCTCCCTCTAATAATTTATAATTTATTCTTCAATGTAGTCTATTATATCATTAAATCCTCTAATTATTATATTTTAGCTAATAAAATAAGTTAGTCAATAAAATTTAATGTTGTAATTTTAAATGTATCTTTATAAATGCTAAATAATTGTTTACCATTTTTTTCTATAAAATATTGACTCCCCCCCCTAAATCGTATAATTAAAGTATAATAAAGTCTTGTTCAAGGCTTGTCAAGACAAATATATCCGATTAAACAAGTCTTAATTTTACAAAAAATGGAGGT
>CAYFSL010000012.1:2715-29957 GCA_964345835.1 uncultured Peptoniphilaceae bacterium | reverse complement strand
AGATGGACAAGAGAAAAAGAAGGGGCAAGAAGGCCCAGCCAAGGACTGAAAAAGGAGCAAATACCGGGGCTAGTAATAAGGGGACCAATGACAATATTAACTGGTACCCGGGTCACATGAAGGTATCCCTTGACAAGATCAGACAGAGCCTAAAGATGGTTGATATAGTCTGTGAGATTGTGGATGCCAGGATTCCCATAAGTTCTAGAAACCCTGTAATTGACACTATAGTCAAGGATTTTCCAAGGGTGATTATATTTAACAAGGCCGATATGGCTGACCCTAGGGCCAATAGGGCCTGGCTGGACTATTTTAGGGGCCAGGGGCTTGCTGTCATGGAGTTTAATTCTCTGACAGATAGGAAGACCGACAAGCTTTATGCCATGTCCAGGGACCTTTTAAAAGAGAAGTTTGCAAGAAATGAGACCAAGGATATTTCCTCCGACCTTATAAAGATGATGGTTGTGGGGATTCCCAATGTAGGTAAGTCCACCTTTATAAACAACCTTTCTAGGCGTAAGGGGACTAAGACGGGTAATAGGCCGGGTGTTACCAGGATTAACCAATGGATAAAGACTGATTCCGACCTTTTACTCCTTGATACTCCGGGGGTCTTGTGGCCAAAGCTTGATACCCCCGACAAGGGGAAGTCCCTTGCCTACACTGGAGCTATAAAGGACGAGAACCTGGATATAGAGAATCTAGCCTTTGACCTTTTAGGGATAATAAATGGCCAATCTAAAAAGTTTCTGGATGAAAGGTATGGGGTTGATACTGACCAGGAGACCCTGCAAATCATGGAGGATATAGCCAGGAAGATGGGGGCCCTTGCCAGGGGCAATGAGGTCGATTATACCAGGGTGGCAAATGCCATTCTTGATGACTTTAGAAAGGCCAGGATTGGGAGGATTACCCTGGAATTGCCAGAAGATTTAGAAAAATAATATTTAATATAGAAAATTGATAACTTTGAATTCAAATGTTTAATATTTTTAATAATAATGACAGGATGAAAGCTTAAATATGAGATAGGATGGTAGGAGATGAAGGAAAAAATAAAGAGAGACCAGGCTTTTGAAAGTGACTTGTACCTTAAAGACCACGACTTGGTCTGCGGGATAGATGAAGTAGGAAGGGGACCTATTGCAGGACCTGTCGTATCTTGTGCCGTAATTATGCCCAAGTCAAGTCATATAGAGGGGGTCTGTGACTCTAAGAAGATTTCAGACAAGAAAAGGAGGATCCTATCGGAAAGTATTAAGGATGAAGCCCTAGCCATTGGCTATGGGGTAGTCGATAATAGGACCATTGACGAGATAAATATCAGGGAGGCAACCCTCCTTTCCATGAGGTTAGCTGTTGATAATCTCATGGATAAGGAGGGCAATAGCCTAAGGCCTGACCTTTTATTGGTCGATGCGGAAACTATTGATTCAGAGATTGACCAGCTATCGGTGGTTGGAGGAGATGACAGGGTCTACCAGATATCTGCGGCCTCCATCCTTGCCAAGGTCTACAGGGATGACCTTATGATTGAATATTCCAAGACCTACCCCCAATATTTATTTGAGGGTCACAAGGGCTATGGGACCAAGGCCCACTACCAGGCTATTACCGAGTATGGGACTTGCCCAATTCATCGACAAAGCTTTCTAAAAAAATATTATGAAAGACAGGAAGAAATTAATAGGACAGATGGGGGAAAGGATAGCTAGCAAGTATTTATCTGCCAAGGGCTATAGGATTCTAGAAAGGAACTTTTTCTCTAGCTATGGGGAAATAGATATCATAGCCCTTGACGGTAAGGAGTTGGTCTTTGTAGAGGTAAAGACGAGAAGAAATGAAGACTACGGCTATGCCAGCCAATCCGTTACTCCCAAGAAAAGATACAATTTGATAAGGACCAGCAGGAAGTATATGGCTATGACCCAGGTAAAAAGCCTTGACTACAGGTATGATGTGGTCGAGTGCTACTGGGAGACCCAGACTATTAGACACATTTGTAATGCCTTTTGAGGTCCTTATGAATACATACAATGACGTAATTTTATTTCTTAATAGCATTTATTTTCCCAACCATAGGATTTTAGACTTTATTAGGGAGGACCTCTTAAATCATTTTATAGGGATTAAAAAAGAGGGGCTTTCAAGGCTGACCTTTCTAAGTGAGGGAGAATTGACATCTATAGCTTCTAAACTACCTAAATTCAATCTAGACTCTTATATCCACCAATTAGATAAACATTCAATTAAATATCTTACAATCCTCCAGGAGGGCTATCCTGATATCCTAAGGCAAATTCCCAATCCACCAGCCATAATATTTTACAAGGGAAATATTGATAAGCTTCATAAGGGTCTTGCCGTTGTAGGGGCAAGAAAGGCTAGCGATTATGGGATATGGGCAACCAAAAGTATTATTTCCCAATTGAGGGGTAAAGACCTTGCTATAATATCTGGCATGGCCAGGGGGATAGATAGGCAGGCCCACCTTGCAGCCCTGGATAGTGGGCTAAGTACCATAGGGGTTCTGGCTTCATCTTTAGATATCCAATATCCTGCTTCAAATAGGGATCTTTATAGGTTGATGGACGATGAACTACTTATATCTGAGTATGGCTTAAAAACCAGCCCACTGAAATATAACTTTGTTAGTAGAAATAGGATAATAGCGGGCTTAGCCTTTGCAACCCTGGTGGTTGAGGCAGAGGAGAAAAGTGGATCAATTATAACAGCCAACTATGCCCTTGAACAGGGTAGGGATGTCTTTGCTATACCTGGAAGGATAAATGATATTAAAAGTTGTGGCTGCAATAAACTTATTAGCAAGGGGGCAAGACTTGTGACATCCGCTTCCGATATAGTGGAAGAATACCCCTATCTTAAAGAAGTTACTAACCTGCAAACTAGCCTTGATAAGAAGGGTTTTTCTGACCTTCAACTAAGGATAATTGCTAGGCTAGACCAGGGGCTAGTCAGCTTTGATAGCCTTTTAGGAGACCTTGACATCGACTTAACTAGCCTTTATAAAGCTCTGATAAAGTTAGAGATGGAGGGAGTTATCATAAGGGTAAATAAGAACTATTTTAGCTTGAGGACCTAGCATAAGGTCCTCTTTTTAGCCAAGAAACAATTATTAAATTTTTTTGACTCTAGGAAATATTGTGATATATTAAGTAGTAATTGTGTTTATTGACCTGGCAGATAGATAGGAGTGTTGCCCAAGGTCATAAAAAAGATATTTTAAATATGGATAGGAAGTAGTATGGCTAAGAATTTAATTATTGTAGAGTCCCCTACAAAGGCTAAGACTATAGGGAGATTCTTAGGAAAAAATTATAAAATAATGGCTTCAGTCGGCCATTTAAGAGACCTTCCCAAAAGCAAGATGGGGGTGGATATTGACAATGACTTTGAACCCCAATATATCAATGTAAGGGGGAAGGCTAAGACTATAAATGAGATAAAAAAAGAGGCTAAGAAGGCTGATAATGTATATTTGGCATCCGACCCGGATAGGGAAGGGGAGGCTATCGCCTGGCATTTAGCCTATTTGTTGGACCTAGATTTAAATGAACCCCACAGGGTGGTTTTCAATGAAATCACCAAGGAAGCTATCGTTGAAGCGGTTAAAAATCCTAGGAAGATTGACCTATCTTTAGTAGATGCCCAACAGGCTAGAAGGGTCATGGATAGGATAGTGGGCTATGAGCTTTCCCCAATCCTATGGAAGAAGGTAAAAAGTGGGCTAAGTGCTGGAAGGGTCCAATCAGTAGCCCTAAAGCTTATTGTTGATAGGGAAGATGAAATTAAAGCTTTTGTCCCTGAAGAATATTGGACTGTAGAGGGGGAAGGAAGGCATTCAGATATAGCCTTTGCCTCTAAGTACTTTGGTAGGTATATAGATGGTAAGCTTAAGCAGGTTAAGCTTCCTAAAGAGGAAGATGCTCAGGCTATTTTAGACAAGATTGACCCCAAGCATTTCAAGGTTGTAGACAAGGCTACGACAAAGAAGTCTAGAAAGCCTAATAAGCCTTTTACTACCTCAACATTACAACAAGAGGCTTCAAAAAGGCTTAACTTTTCAACCAGTAGGACCATGTCTATTGCCCAGCAACTTTATGAAGGTATTTCAATAGGTAAGGAGGGGACAGTAGGTCTTATATCCTACATGAGAACAGATTCGACTAGGCTATCCCAGACTATTATTGACCAGGCCCTTGACTTTATTAAGAAGGAGTATGGAGACGAGTATGCCTCATCTGGTAATAGTTATAGTAAAAAGTCTGCTAATAGTCAGGACGCCCACGAGGCGGTCAGGGTCTCATCAATTTATAGGACCCCTTATTCTATAAGGGATTACCTTTCAGATGCCCAATTTAAGTTATATAGGCTTATCTGGGAGAGGACGGTTGCCAGCCAGATGACACCTTCAAAGTTTTTGTCAACCAGGTATGACTTTGATAGTAGAGGAGAAATCTTTAAGACTTCTGGATCAATTATGGTCTTTGATGGTTACACCAAGGTTATGAAGACCCAGGATACAAGTATAAGGCTTCCCGACATGGAAATAGGGGATGAATTTGCTATGGATAAGATTGAAAAAATCCAGCATTTCACCAAGCCTAAGCCAAGGTATACCGAGGCCTCACTAGTTAAAAAGCTGGAGGAAAATGGAATCGGTAGGCCATCAACCTACAGTTCTATTATCAGGAGTATTACATCAAGAAAGTATGTGGACTATGATGCAAAGTCTCTTTATCCAACTGACCTAGGTTATAGTGTTAATGGGCTTTTGGTAGAGTATTTCTCAAAGATAATCAATGAAGACTTTACCGCCCAAATGGAGAGCCAACTAGATAAGATTGAAGAATCTGAATTATACTGGAAGGACCTCTTAAAGGAATTCTATGGGGAGTTCAAGGACGACCTGGACCTAGCCAAGGAAAGTGCCAAAAAGGTTGAGATAAAGTTAGAAAAGACGGGAGAAAAATGCCCGGAATGTGGTAAGGACCTAATTTATAGAGAAGGTAGAAATGGCAAGTTCATAGGCTGTTCAGGCTTTCCTAGTTGTAAATTTACCAAGGCTATTGTTAAGAGCCTGGGAGTGAAATGTCCTAGGTGCGGTGGAGAAATCCTGGAAAGAATTTCAAAAAGGGGCAAGGTATTCTACGGATGTAGTAATTATCCAGAGTGTGATTACGCTAGCTGGGACAAGCCAACAGGACAGACCTGTGATCTTTGTGGAGACCTCATGGTCCACAGGAAGAATAGGAGCATGGATAAGGTGATTTGCAACAACCCGGATTGTGACAACCACAATTAGGAGGTTTGCCTAAACAATGATTAATTGCAAATGACCTTGTCGACAAATCAATCATATAAAAAGCATTAATTAAATAATAGCAAATATATATTAGACCAGTATTTAATTTACCAATTAAGTATTGGTTTTTTATTAACAGATTAAAGGCCTATTCTTGTTGACCGCCCGTAAATATGGTATAATAAATAAAGTATATTAATCGGAGGTATAAGATGTCGAGAAAGCCCACAATGGAAGATGTAAAGAACCTTGCCGGGGTTTCTATCTCAACTGTTTCGAGAGTAATCAATAATTCTAAGCCTGTATCTCCAGATAAAAGAGATGCCGTTTTGAAAGCTATTGAGAAGTTAGGATATAAGCCCAACGAACTAGCGAGGAGCTTAGTTAAGAAAAAGTCCAATACAATTGGCATAATTTTGGATGACCTAGGTATAGAATATATGGCTCAATACATCAGGGGTATTGATGAAGTTGGAAAGTTATATGACTATGACATACTTCTTTACAGCACCTTTGGTGATAAAGAAACACAACAAAAGGCAGTTGAATTCCTTTCATCTAAGCAGGTTGAAGGGATAATCGTCATTTCCGAGCATATCAACAACGAGATATTATATTCGATAAAAGAGCATGATATCCCATATATTTTGCTAGACAAATATTACAGCCCTAAAGACTACAGGACGGTCAGCTTTGATTACCATAAAGCTATGTATTCAATGACCGAGCTATTTATAGAAAAGGGGCATAAGAATATTATTTACTTAACAGAAAAATCTCACGACTATTCTTCAGATATGAAGCAACAGGGGTTTGAGGATGCCATGGCTAAGCATGGCCTAACCAAGCAGATTTTCACTGTTCAAGGCATTAGTACAGATAGTTCCTATATCTTTATGAACGATAATGTCGGTTTTATCCATAAGAACAATATTACCGGCATCATCTGCTCAACAGATTTATTGGCTACTGGGATAATGCACTATTGCTATGATTATGGAATTGATATACCGAAGGAGCTTTCAGTGAGTGGCTTTGGTAACTCCCAATATTCAAGCCTTATCAGACCAAGTCTTACTACAGTTAAGCTGACCTTCTATGATGTAGGGGCCATGGCTGTTAGGAAGCTGATAAAGGAGCTTAAGGGAGAGGAAGCTTTAGAAGAAAGTATCCTACTTGATTCTGAAATCATGTTAAGAGAAACGGTAAATACACTTTAATATGGAGGGTTTAAATGGTAGAAAAGAGTATTATAGTATCAAATGACACAGGTTTACACGCTAGGCCTGCTGCTTCATTAGTTCAATTTGTAAAGTCTATGCCAGGAGAAATTGAACTTGTAAAGGATGGTAAGGTTGCAAATGCTAAGTCAATCTTTAGTGTTATGTCTCTAGGAATTTCCAAGGGAACAGAAATAACAGTAAGGGTTAATGGAGAAAAAGAAGAACAAAGCCTTGATAAGGTAGTAGAATTTATTTCTAAATTGTCAGACTAATTTGTCACACTACTGCTTTTTCAAAGAAGTTAAACTTGTTTTGTAAATTTAATGCAGGGTAAAAAGTTAAACTTTTTCTCTGCATTTTTATATAGTCTATTTATTTAATGGTAGAAGGAGAGATATGACAAACTATATTGAGGGGTTAATAGCTTCTAAGGGACTTGCCATTGGAAAGGCGCATGTCTTAAAGAAGGAAAGAATCCAAGTGAAAAATGACCTTATAATTGGGGCGGATATTGAAGATGAGATCAATAAATTTAATAGGGCTATTGAAGAATCTCTCTCCAGCATAGATGGCTATGTTGAAAATTCCATTGATATTAGGGATTTTGTCAGCACTCAGAGGGAATTCATAGCTGACCCTTTTTTGAGGGATACGGTAATAAACTCCATAAAAACTAAAAGGTATTCAGCAGATTATGCCCTTAAATCCTTTATTGAGGACATGGTTGAAAGGATGAATGCAAGCGAAGACCAGTACTTTAGGGAAAGAGCCATTGATTATAGAGATGTGGGGGATAAGTTGCTTTATAAGTTAAAGGGGATCGAGTATGAGGGACTTTCTAACCTAAAGGAATCCTGCATAATTGTAAGCGAGGACTTAACTCCTTCTGAGACTACCTTTATGAAAAGGGAGTTTGTCCAAGGGATTGTTAATGACCTTGGAGGAATTACCAGTCATTCATCAATAATTGCCCAAACCCTATCAATTCCATCTCTTATAGGGACCAAAAATGCTGCGAAGAAGATAAAGGATGGAGACCTTCTGATACTTGATGCCCTTAATGGTAAAGTTATAATAAATCCTGATGAAGATGAGCTAGGCAAATATTTTAAGATATTAAATAAGATTACAGCTAAAGATAAAAGTCTTAAAAAAATATTCTCCCTTGAAAGTAGGACTAAGGACGGGACTAAGATAAACCTTGTAGCCAATGTCACCAACTTGGATGATATTAGAATGTCTCAGGGAGTAGGGGCAGAAGGAGTCGGTCTTTTTAGAACAGAATACATCTATATGGATGCCATTGATTTTCCAAATGAGGAAAAGCAATTTTTAACCTATAAAAGGGCAGCGATTATGTCGGAAGGCAGGCCAGTAAAGATAAGGACCCTAGATATAGGGGCGGATAAATCCCTTCCTTATTCAGAACATATAAATGAAGATAATCCCTTCCTAGGTTGGAGGGGGATTAGGCTTTGCCTGGATCATCCTGACTTGTTTAAGGTTCAGCTAAGGGCAATACTAAGGGCCTCATTTTTTGGGGATATCAAGATAATTCTCCCTATGATAACATCGATCAATGAGCTAAGAGCAAGTAAAGCACTAATTGAAGAATGTAAAAAAGAACTTAGGGAAGAGGGCAAAGCTTTTAACGACAAAATAGAGATTGGTGTAATGATAGAAACACCAGCCAGTGTATTCATGAGAGAGTCCCTAATAAAAGAGTGCGACTTCTTTAGTTTGGGTACAAATGACTTGACCCAATATATTCTGGCGGCGGATAGGGGCAATGACAGGGTTCAGGGCCTATCAAGCTACTATTCACCTGCGGTCTTAAAGGCTATTAAGGAGGTTATAGATACTGGTCATAAGCATGGGAAGACTGTTTCCTTGTGTGGAATTATGGCATCAGATACTATGGCTAGCTACCTGCTTCTGGGCATGGGCTTAAAAGAATTTTCCGCAGTAAGCTCCCAGATACTAAGGGTTAAGGATATTATTATAAATACGGATTTAGAAGAGGCTAGAAAATTTGCCGATCAGATAATGGAACTCGATACCGTTGAAGAAGTAATAGAAGAATTGAAAAAGAGTGATAAGCGATGAAAAATAAAGAATTAGTTTTAAGAGATTACTTATATAAAAGCATTAGTAAGGAAGAGATAGACCAGCTAGCTCCAAAACTTGCAAGATTTATCGACCTTTGCCTAGAAGAATATAGTACACTCGAAGAAATTAAGCTAAATGACTATGTTAAAGACCTATTAGCTAAGCAATTGGAGATAAAAACTCCTATGGAAAAGGATTATCTTTTGACCGACTTTATCAAGTCAAGTGGCTTTATAATTAGCCCGATTAGAGTGAGTAGCGATCCATTTAGCAGGTCTATCATGGACCTTCCCTTAGACTTCAATGACGAAAGTATAGATGATAATCCAGATATTAAGTTTAATATCTACAAGGAATTCGTCTTTCTAACAGAAATTTCTAAATTTAATAGGGAGTTTGTAAGGGAAATAGTTAGGAAGCTAAAGTTTAGGAATATGGATAGGAGATTCTTGAGGATCCTTTCCCTATATTCTGCCATTTATTGCTTAGAATTGAGGATAAAGATGGAAGAGGAAGAAAGCGTTGAAGCAAGAGATGACCTAAATGATAGGATTAACTACCTTATTGAAAGCTTTGATGACTTCACTCAATTTACGCCCTCATGGTTAAGATAAATAATTTGAATAAATGATAATATAAGAAAGCGACTTTATGGTGGGTAGCTCCCAACTTAAAAGTCGCTTTTATGATTTATGGGTTTTTTGACATTCTGGACATATACCAATAAACTCGAAGATATGGTTGGTTATAAGGAAATTAGTATCCTTTTCTATCTGGTCTTCAATTTCTGTCATTGGACAATGGTCAAGGGCTATTGTTTTCTTGCAATACTTGCAGGTCAAGTGGTGCTTGTGTTCGTGGGTGTTGAGCTGGTAGTAGGCAAAATTATCTAAGCCCTGAATCTTTGTAACGATATTTTCATCGACAAAAAGGGATAAATTCCTATAAACACTCGACAACTTAGCCCCCTTATCAATCAATTTTTCATAGATTTCATCAGCTGTTAGGGGGTCACTTGTCTTCAATAATTCCAATATATCCATACGGCTTTTAGTAGCCCTTATATTGTGGTCTTGTAATAAATTTCTCATAAATTCACCTTCTTACAAATAATATAGATAATCCAGGTTTAGTTAAAAGACTAAACTATATATCAGATATTCATCTATATTCTAGCATATTTTAATGCTTATGGAAAATACGCGATTTCAATGCGCTTAGATAATAATAAAAATAATGTATGTAAAGTAAAAAAAGTGTTGACAAAGGCTAAAAATATACTATAATAAATAAGAATGATTATCATAATCAAAAAGGAGAAATTATGAAAAAATTAAGAATAACAGGACTAATACTTGCCTTTATCCTAGCATTCACAGGATGTATGGGGGCAGGAACTACAGATAAAAATGGCAGCACAGGTCAAAAAGATGGGAAGAAATTAAAAATAGTTGCATCTTTTTACCCTGCATATGATCTTATAAAGCAGGTTGCTGGTGATAGGGCTGAAGTAACTAACCTTACTCAGACAGGATCAGCCCATGGATATGAGCCAAGTATTGAGGACATGAAAAAAATAGTTGACTCAGATCTTTTAGTTGTAAATGGTGCTGGCTTTGAAAGTTGGTTAGACAAGGTTAAACAGGCAAATCCAAACTTAACAATCCTAGACCTTTCAACAGGGATCGAATTGATTAAAAATGAGGAAGCTGACCACGATCATGATCATGACCATGAAGGAGAAGGACACCATCAACACCATGGATCAAATGACTTTCATATCTGGTTAAGTTTAAAAAATGCCTCAAAAATGCTTGAAAATGCGAAGAATCAATTAATTAAGCTTGATCCTCAATCAAAAGATTATTTTGAAACTAATTATAAGGCTTATGCAAAAAAACTAGCAGACCTTGATAAGAAGTATACAGAGTCCCTAGCTCCATACAAGGGAAGATACTTTGTTGTCCCTCACGAAGCCTATGGCTACTTAGCTAAGGATTATCAATTGAACCAGTTAGCCCTTGAAGGGATTAATTCTGACAGTGAACCTAATTTGACAAGAATGGCTGAAATTACTAAAATTATGAAAGATAAACAAATTAAGACTATTTTCTATGAGTATGCTAAGAGTGACAAGTTAGCCCAAGCTATTGCTTCTGAAATTGGAGGCAATGTCAAGGTCCTTTCTACTCTGGAAGTTATATCTGATGACCTAGCTCAAAAGGGTAACGACTATGCTTCTCTAATGGAAATGAACCTTAAAAATTTAGTGGAATCTTTTGAAGGGAAATAATGGGCTCAATTTACAAGATAGAAAATCTTTCTTTTAGCTATGGCAAAAGTGAGATTCTAAAGGACTTAAATTTAAATATTAAAGAAGGTGAATTTGTCGGGATCGTTGGCAACAACGGCTCCGGCAAATCAACACTTTTAAAACTCATGGTATCTCAATTAAAAAAATATGAGGGAGATATTAAAATATTTGGCGAGGACATAGCTAATTTTTACAACTGGAATAGGATTGGCTACGTTCCCCAGGTTGATAATAGCAAGACAATAGCATTTCCCATAAGTGTAAAGGAAATGGTTGTATTAAATCTCTACAAGACTTTTAATATTTTCAACCACCCGACAAGGGCAAATAAAAAGACGGTAATGGATACCCTTAAGATATTCAACATTGAAGGGCTTGCCAACAAAAATTATAACGACCTTAGTGGTGGACAAAAGCAGAAGGTAATGATTGCTAAGGCCATGGTCCATAATCCTGACCTCTTGATTTTTGACGAACCAACTGTTGGAGTTGACAAGGAAAGTAAGGAAGATTTTTTCAAGATGCTGGACCACATAAATAAGTTCCACAATGTTACAATTATTATGGTAACTCATGAGATGGATGTTGCTGGCAAGTATTTTACTAGGAAGTTAACTTTAAAGGATAAGAAGATATATGCTTAGTGTTTTTCAATACGATTTTATGAAAAGGGCTTTTATAGCCGGAATATTGGTGGCAATAATTGTGCCTTTAATAGGTACGGTTGTTGTAAATAGGAAGACATCGACAATAGGGGATGCTTTGAGTCACACAACTCTTGCCGGCGTTTTCTTTGGAATTATCCTTGGTTTTAACCCTCTTCTTGGAGGAATCCTGATAAGTGTAGTTTCAGCCTTTCTAATAGAGTTTTTTAGGAAGAAATTTCCACAAAATGGTGATATGGCTACTGCTATAATCATGAGCTTGGGAGTTGGTTTATCATCCCTACTGTCAGATTTTGTTCAAGGGGCCCAAAACTTTGAGTCCTTTTTGTTTGGATCTATTGTATCTGTAACAAAGACTGACCTATATATTATTGCCGGAGTCAGCATAATAACTCTTTTAGCCTTCTACTATTTTTATTATGGATTAATTTTTGTATCTATAGATAAGACCAGTTCAAGGCTTGCGGGTGTTAAAAATAATATTATAGAGTATTCTTTTACCCTTCTGCTTGCGGTAGTTATTGCCATTTCTGCAAGGATTGTTGGGGTCTTGATAGTTTCATCTCTGATGATTCTTCCAGTTGCCTCAGCCATGTATCTAGGGAAGAGTTATAAGTCGACAACTATTATCTCTTTAATATTTGGTTTAGTATATTTTATATCAGGTCTTATGTTAGCAGCTGTGAAAAACCTAAAGCCAGGGGGAAGCATTATTCTAACTTCAGTTATAGGTCTTTTACTGGTAATCTTAATTAAAGGTAAAAAACAATAAGTCATGGTGTCAGATTTTCTGGCACTTTTTTATTGGCTGTTGTTTTTATTAGTGTTTAGAGGGAACTTTCTTTTAGTGTTTAGTATTTAAATTTTTAATATTTTTAATTAAAGAATATGGTTGAATCTTTGATTAAATTGTAGTAGAATATGGTCTTCAAAGAGATAAATTGTATAAGAAGGCTTTGTAAGCCTTTAATAGACTGCTTTAGTCTAATTTTGTAAGGAATAAAATAAATTATGAAAAAAATAGCTGGTTGGATACCCGCCAGCATATATAATATATAAAGTTAATTATAGTTAAAGAGGAGGAATAAGATGATATTAAAGGATAACGGATTAAAATTAGTTGGAACATTAGATCAAGAGGGGGTATTCTACGACTGTGATAGGTATTTCCACAAGGATCTAGCTAAAAAGTTGATTGAAAAATATGGCTTAGAGGAAGATTACAAGGCTTTTAAGGAAGAAAATAAGGCTCTTGATGAGGTTAATTTTACTCTTTCTCTTGGACACATCCTATTTACAGGGGATGATCTTGTTATGGATGAGTCCTTAGAAGTCAATGACCTTCAACGTGATTTCCTAGAAAAATTAATAGAAAGAGATGATATCAGTCATAAGTTAATTAAGAATGTTAAAGAATTTTTAGCATAGAATTATGGATTTACAAAAAAATATAAAGAAAGCACAGCCCTAAAGGTTTCCTATAACTTGTCAAATCAAGCTTCAGGAAATTAAGAGGACTGTGCTTTTTTAGTGCCTCAGAAGCTGTAATATTAAATTGGCTGCCAGGGTTAGCTTTTAATATGTTATAATGCTCATTCTTTTTCTAATCTTTTATTTCTTTTAGACCAGATATGGTTTCTTCAAGGTCAATTCTTATGGTCTTAAAGTCATTGTAGTATACCATGCCCGGCTTTGCTCCTTTTGCTTTAAATACATTCTTTCTCTTGGTGTAGTCTACATCCAAGTATTTTTCATCCCCAAACTTAGAATACTTTGCAGCCAGATAGCCGGCAGCTAAGAAGTCTTTTTCGGTGTAAACTCCTCGGTCATTTGTAAGAATTACATGGGAGCCAGGAAGGTCCTTAACATGGAAGAAATAGTCTTCTTTCGAAGCATCTTTTAAGGTGATTTGCTCATTTTGCTTATTATTTTTCCCGACAAAAATAGTAGACCCATCCTCTGTTAAAAACTTATAGGCTCTAGACTGGGATTCTTTCCTCTTTTTGTGCTTCTTTTTCCTCTTATCTTTTAGATAGCCCTGACCAACCAACTCTTCCCTGATTTCTCCAAGCTCGTCGAGGTCAGACACATGATTGATTTGTCTGGTTATAGCCCTTAAATAAGAACATTCTTCTATCTGTAGGGGAATTGATTTCTTAAGCATATTGTAGGATCTTTTATGTTTTTTTGACTTCTTATATTTTTTCTCAACATTTTGCCAGGGGTCTAATTTAGGGTCAAGGGGGATAGATAGCTCTTCATTAGTGTAATAGTTTATTAAAGAAATTTCTTTCATCCCTTTTTTAACCTGAAAAACATTAGCTGAAAGAACTTCTGCCTCCTGGTTCTCCTTATCAAAGCCCTTAGATTTTTCAAGGTCAGATCTCATTAGGTCTAGTTTATTGGATTTTTTTTCGACTAATTTTTCTAGTTCCTGAAGGAGATTTTTTTTATTTTGATTTAAGGAGTCATCATTTGAATTTTCTAGGTAATATGTGTCTAGGGTTTCAGACATGGTGGAAAAGTATTTCCCTTCATTTCCAAGGTGGGTTAGGTCCATACAGTAGAAAGAGCTTAGTCTGTCATTTTGATAAATTAGCTTGGGATTGAAATCTTCATTTCTGATAAGGTCTCTTATTTCGATGAAGGCTTTATTTAAAGCTATCTTTTCTTCATTAGAAAGGCTTCCATAGTTTCTCTTGGAATCAACATCGGCCCTATAACATATCTCTCTGCCAATAACGGGGGAGAAGCCGGTAAAAAAGCTATAGAAGATTTTAAAGGCCTGTAGATTGTCCGCTATGTCTAGGTCATCAAGAGTACTATCAGATTCGAGGATATCAACCTTGTCTGATTTTAGTTGGTCGAGAATGGTACCCGGATAAATTGCCCGAACCCTGCTCATGTCGTGAGATACCCTTGTAATAGCCTCTATTACCTTTCTATTTTCATCAATTAAGACTATGTTGGACTGCCTGCCCATAAGGTCAATTACAAGCCTTCTTTCGGTATCAAGTCCCAATTCATTTTTACCGTCAAAGATTAGTTCAACCGTCC
This sequence comes from uncultured Peptoniphilaceae bacterium, assembly GCA_964345835.1. GTDB lineage: Bacteria > Bacillota > Clostridia > Tissierellales > Peptoniphilaceae > JAAYEL01. Next base: position 15,263 of record CAYFSL010000012.1, on the reverse strand, counting down.
TATCCAAACCATTTTGCCTGATGTCCCTTAGTCTGGAATTTATCAGGTGTTTTCTTAAGATCATAGTAAAATTACTGGGACTTGGGGGATTAGAAAAGGCCTGGTTACTTATGTGGATCCTGGGATCTTGGGAATTTGAAGAAAGGACCAATTTATAATTTTTATCTGTATATATGGTTAATAGTAAAAGATTTTTATTAATTTGGTTGATTTTTTGTAGCCTACCACTGATTAGTTTAGACCTAAGCTCACTAACTATTGCATGTAGGCATATTCCGTCTATTGTCATATAAATACCTCCAACATATATGATAACATAAATATTAGCCGTAAGTGTTAAATATATTTAATAAAGTCCTTGACTTTTATATATTCTGATGTAAACTGAAATGATACGGAGGTAGATATGATTAGATCAATGACAGGCTATGGGAGAGAGGCTTTTGAAGATGAAAACCTATCCCTTGATATTGAAGTAAAATCTATTAACAGCAGGTATCTTGATATATCTATCAGGATGCCCAACCAATTTAATTTTTTAGAAGACAAGATTAGAAAGCTCATTAAAGAAAAACTTTCAAGGGGAAGGGTTGATGTCTTTATAAGGACTTCTAAGAGAAATATCACTAAGAGTAATATTAATGTTGACCTAGATGCAGCCCTTGATATGAAGGAGAAGCTTGAGTCAATTATTAAGCATACTAAGATAGATAGTAGGATCAGCCTAAACGATATCCTAAGAAATGAGGATGTTCTTAGCTATGAGGCGGAAGACCTTGACCAAGAATATATTTCTAATATTATCTTATCGACACTTGCTACAGCCATTGATGACCTAAAAGAAATGAGGCTGGCAGAAGGGGTAAACCTTAAAAATGAATTACTAAGTCTTATAGGAGGAATCGAAGATAACCTATTGAATATAAAAAACTTGACCAAGGATTTCACTAGTGAATACAAGAAAAAGCTTGAAGAGTCTATAGGTAAGCTCTTAGATGACAAGAGCGTAATCGATGAGGATAGGCTAGCTAATGAGATAGTTTTTTATGCGGATAGGGCTGATATTCAAGAGGAAATCTCTAGGATGGCTTCCCATATAGATCAATTTAGGAAGGCTTTGGATGGGAAGGATGCTATTGGTAAGAAACTTGACTTTATTACCCAGGAGATGCTTAGGGAGACTAATACTATTGGATCAAAGTCGAGCAAGGAAGAGCTTACAATTATAGTGATTGAACAAAAGACCTTGATAGAAAAGATAAAAGAGCAAGTGCAAAATATAGAGTAGGAGCTAAGATGAAAGGATTTTTATGTGTTATTTCTGGGCCATCAGGTGTTGGAAAGGGAACTATTGTAAAGGAACTTTTAGCTAGGAGGAAGGACCTTAGGCTGTCTATATCCGCCACTACAAGGTATATACGTGAAGGAGAAGAAGATGGAGTTGACTATTTCTTTAAGAGCGAGGAAGAATTTGATAAGTTGGTCAAAGAAGACATGCTCCTAGAAAGTGCCCTGGTCCATGGTAATAAGTATGGGACTCCCAAGCAATTTGTTGAGGATGAGATAAATAAGGGTAATATAGTTGTTCTTGAGATTGATGTCCAAGGGGCAAAGCAGATTAAAGAAAATTTTGAAAATGCCGTCTATGTTTTTGTTATCCCGCCAAGTATGAAGACTATCGAAGAAAGGCTTAGAAAAAGGGGGACGGAAAAGGAAGAAGATGTAAATCTGAGGATTGGCAATTCAATTAATGAATTTAAATCCATAGTCATGTACGACTATTTTCTATTAAACGACGAGGTGGAAGCGGCGGTTGACAGGCTAGACCACTTCCTGGATTATGAGAAGGATATTAGAGCAGATAAGTAAAAATAAGGTGAAAGGAAGATATTATGATAAATCCATCATTTAGAGAATTAGAAGAAATTAGTAAGAGTAGGTATAAGATTGCCATGATGGCAGCAAAAAGGGCTAAGGAAATTATCGATGGAGATGAGCCTTTTGTAAAGGGAACAGGGGTTAAGCCTGTAACAATTGCCATTAATGAAATAATGGCTGGAAAGGTTGAAAAAGACGATGAATAGTAGACTAAAGGGAAAAAAAATCCTTATTGGTGTTACTAGTGGAATAGCCATTTATAAGGTGTTGGACTTGATAAGTAAGTTAAAAAAACTTGGCTGTGAAGTTCAGGTTATAATGACGGAAGAAGCATGCAAATTTATCAATCCGATAACTTTTGAAACAATTTCTGACAACACCGTATATACCGATATGTGGCTCCACCCTGGAAAGGTTCTTCATATAGACATTACTAATGATGTTGACCTGTTATTAGTTGCACCTGCAACTGCAAATACAATTGCTAAGGTCAATGCAGGAATTGCAGATAACTTATTGACTGCAACAATTTTAGCTTCAAAATCTCCAGTTGCCTTTACCTTAGCTATGAATACTAACATGCTGGAAAATCCAATAACTCAGAGGAATATTTCTAGCCTTAGGGAGCTTGGTTACTCCTTTATTGACTCAGTTGTGGGTCATTTAGCATGTAACACTTTTGGTAAAGGTAAAATGGCTTCTCCTGATGATATTATCGACTGGCTTGAGGTCTATTTCACTGAAAAAGACCTTATAGGAAAGAGGATAATAGTCACTGCCGGTGCTACAATTGCAAGAATGGACCCAGTGAGATTTATTACCAATGACTCCTCTGGAAAGACTGGCTACCATCTAGCTAATGAAGCTAGGAAAAGGGGCGCAGAAGTTACCTATATTACTGGTAGGGTTACAACTCCAGATGTAAATGGGGTTAACAGGATAAATATCAGGACCAATGAAGAACTGACCCAGGCTATAGAAGATAATTTTGAAGAAGCGGATGCCTTGATAATGGCGGTTGCCCCAGTAGATTTTGCCTTTGAAGAAACCTTCGATAAGAAATATAAGAAGGAAGATGATTCAAAGACTCTTAGCTTAAATATGGTTAAGACTGAGGACATCTTGAAAAAATTTGGAAAGATAAAAAAGGATAAGAAGCTTATCGGTTTTGCAGCAGAAACTAACAATGTAGTTGAAAATGCAAGAAAAAAACTGGTATCTAAGAATGTTGACTACGTGGTCGCAAATGATGTGAGTAAGGAAGGGGCTGGATTTAACTATGATACAAACATAATAAGTATTATAGGGAAAGATAGCGTCAAAGAATATGAAAAGATGCCTAAGGGAGACGTAGCAAACATTATACTTGACCTAATTTAGGTGATATATGCTATACAACATAATTATTAAGTCAAAGACTTCCATGCTTGATCGGACCTTTACCTATATATACCCTGAAGAAATCAAAAGGGGGACAAGGGTAATAGTACCCTTTGGCAGGGCAAATACCTTGACCCTTGGATTTGTCCTAAGTAAAAATGAGAGTGATATTGACACTGATAAAATCAAGGAAATAGTTGAGCTAGTTGATTCAAAGCCAATTCTAAATGATGACCAGGTAGACCTGGTAGAATTTATGGTAAATAAATACCTATCTGACTATTCGTCAGCCATACAGACACTTATGCCTGCAGGGGGCATTGATAGGATTGAAGAATATTTTTCCTTAGGGCTTAAGGCAGACCAGCTTACTGTAGAAGAAAAAGAATTTTTTACTAAGGCTAAAACATTCAAGGAAATTCAAGAATATTTTCCCAATGTTTTTACTAGGTCTAAATTAAATGACCTAGTTGATGACCTTGTTTTATATAGGGATTATAGCAAGATGAAAAAGGCTGCTATAAGGTATAAGCACTTTATATCCCTGGTTGAAGGAGAAAGTCTACCATCAAATGCTAAGGCCCAACAAAGGATTGTTGATTACCTTTTAGAACATGGAGAAAGTGAAAAGAAAGACCTCCTTACAGATACCAAGGCAAGCCTTAGTTCACTAAAATCCTTGTATGATAAGGGGCTGATAGAAGTCCGAAAAGAAGAGGACTATAGGGAAGTTTTAGATGATCAGGCTAGCTTGGACTCTTGGATAGGCTTAAATGAAGACCAGGAAAATGCTGTAGAGACGATATTAAATTCTGATAAGAGAAATTTTTTAATCCATGGGATTACAGGTTCAGGAAAGACCGAGGTGTATTTGAATCTGGTTAAGGAGTTTATCAACAAGGGAAAGGAAGCAATTATCCTAGTTCCCGAGATTTCCTTGACCCCGCAGACAATCCAGAGGTTCCAGTCGAGATTTGGTAAGGACATCGCTGTAATGCATTCTAAGCTATCTATAAGTGAAAGGTATGACCAGTGGAGGCTGATCAAACAAAAAAAGGTTAAGATTGTTGTTGGAGCAAGATCAGCGATTTTCGCTCCCTTTGAAAACCTGGGTCTTATAGTAATTGATGAGGAACATGAGACAAGTTATAAGTCCGATAAAAATCCCAAGTATTCTGCTATTGATATAGCGGTTGAACGGAGCAAATATTTCAATGCTAAATTGGTTTTGGGAACGGCTACCCCCTCTATAGACTCTATGTATAGGGTCTATAAAAAGGAGTTTGACTTAATTAGGCTCAATAAGAGGGCGACAAATTCTCAACTACCCCAGGTTGACATTGTCGATATGAGGGAGGAGCTCTTGCATGAGAATTTCTCCATGTTTTCCAACCTTTTAAAAGAAAGGATGGAAAATGCTTTAGCCAATAAGCAACAAGTCATCCTCTTTTTGAATAAGAGGGGGCATACTTCCTATGTGTTTTGTAGGTCTTGTGGATATGTCCATAAGTGTGAGGCTTGTGATGTTTCAATGACCTACCATAAGCATAGTGACCTTTTAGTCTGCCACTTTTGCGGAAGAACCAATAAGAGGAAAAAGGTCTGTACTAATTGCGGAAGTTCATATATAAAGGAATTTGGGGCAGGGACGGAAAAGTTGGAAGAAGAGACTATAAAGCTTTTCCCAGATAAAAAAATATTTAGGATGGATGCAGATACCATTACTAATAAAAGGGACTATGACCGGGTATATAATATGATGTTAAACCGGGACATAGATATATTGATAGGAACCCAGATGCTTGCTAAAGGGTTAGACTTTCCTGGTGTTACAGTGGTCGGTGTTATGGCTGCTGACCTATCCCTTAACCTTCCCGACTATAAGTCATCTGAGAAGACCTACCAACTTATAACCCAGGTGTCTGGAAGGGCTGGAAGGGGAGATGACAAGGGCTATGTGGTCCTACAGACCTACAAACCTGATAACTTTGCAATCCAGACTAGCAGTAAAAACAATTATTATGAGTTTTTTAAGTATGAGATAGAAAAAAGGAAGAGATTTTCTTATCCGCCTTTTCAAAATATCTTAATAATTAATTGCTCTTCTAAATCTAGGCAAAAAGCAATAGGAATGACAAGAAAAATTATTTCAATGGTTATGGAATATAGGAGAGACCATTCTCTAAATATCAAAGAGTTAACAGGTCCAACCCCAAGTGTCATAGAAAAAGTAAATAATTATTACAGATATAATGTCATAATCAAAAGTGAAAATATAGACGATATTTTACAGCTTGGTCGTCATATTAAGGATAAGATAGAAAAGAAAAATGACGTATATATAAATTTTAGCATTAATCCCGATTCTGTTTATTAAATATTCTTGCAGGATTGGTAGTGGATATAAAGGAGGATAAATGGCTTTAAGAGTTATTAGAACCGATGAAGACCCGCTTTTGAGAAAAATATCTAAGCCGGTCAAAAATATAAATGAAAGGATTACTAGCCTACTTGATGACATGGTTGAAACCATGTATAAGGCAAATGGGATTGGGCTAGCAGCTCCTCAAGTTGGCATCCTGAGAAGGGTTATTACTGTCGATGTTGGTGAGGGGGTTTATAAAATGATTAACCCAGAAATCCTTGAAGAAAAAGGATCTGAAGTCGATATCGAAGGTTGTCTTTCTGTCCCTAACTTTAACGGGACTGTAGAAAGACCAAGTGAGATAAAAGTTAAGTATCTCGATGAAAAGGGAGAAGAACATACCATAGAAGCAAAAGGGCTTTTTGCTAGGTGTATCTGTCACGAAGTTGACCACCTAAATGGAATCTTATTTTCAGACAAATATATAGATGAAGTTAACTTAGACGAATTATTAAAAGAACAAGAAAATAAAAAGGGTGAAAACTAATGATTAAAATTATCTTCATGGGAAGTCCTGAATTCTCGGTTAAAGCACTTGAAAAATTAAATATTCACCCAGACATATCCGTTGAATTGGTTATAAGTCAAGAGGATAAGGCCAGGGGAAGAAACAAGTTTATACCAACAGCAGTAAAAAAGAAGGCTCTTGAATTAGGATTAAAAACCTATGAGCCAGCAAGGGTGAACTCTAGGGAATCCCTTGAGATAATTGACAAGGTAAACCCTGATTTTATTGTAGTTATAGCATATGGGCAAATAATTGGAAGCCATCTTTTAGAAAAATATGAGGATAGGATAATTAATATCCATTCATCTTTGCTCCCTAAATATAGAGGGGCCAGTCCAATGCAGGAGGCAATTTTAAGGGGGGACGATGAAACTGGAGTTTGTTCTATGCTTATAGAGAAATCAATGGATACAGGAGACGTCTTAAAGTGCGTAACCAGCCCTATAACATCTGAGACCACAATAATTGACCTTCATGATGACCTAGCGGCTAAAGCTGCTGACCTTATCCTTGATACCATATTAAACTACGATGATTATTATGCTACAAGGATTTGCCAAGATGATAGCCTTGCAAGTTACTGTAGCAAGCTAGAAAAGTCTATGGGGCATATAGATTTTAATAAAACTGCTAGAGAGATTGACTTAAAAGTTAGGGCTTTTAAAGGATGGCCTTCAACCTTTGCAATTTTAAATGGGCAAAATGTCAAAATCCATAAAGTTTCCATAATTGATAAATATAATGACATTAAGGAAGGTATAATCCACAGGGCAGATGAAAGTGGAATATATGTTAACAGTAAAGACAAGTGTGTCGTTATAAAGGAAATCCAATTTCCCAATAAAAAAAGAATGCCTGTATCAGATTTCTTAAAGGGCAATAAGATTGATCTGGGGGCACAGTTCAATTAAGGAGGACATATATGGACAATCAAATTGTTTTATTTATCGCTTTAATTCTTAGTTTAGTGTTAAGCGTATATGCTCAAATAAAGGTAAATTCTTCTTTTAGGAAGTATTCAAGAATAGGATCCCAATCAGGTATGACTGGTTATGAAGTTGCAAAATTGATATTGGATAGGAATGGTATATATGACGTTAGTGTCCAACAGGTCGGAGGAAGTTTAACAGACCATTATGACCCTAGGTCTAAGGTAGTTAGATTGTCTGAAACCGTCTACGGTAGCACTTCAATAGCTGCTGTATCCGTAGCAGCTCATGAGGTTGGCCATGCCATCCAGGACAATGAATCTTACGGTTTCTTAAGATTTAGGACCCTTTTAGCTCCTGTAGCAAGCTTTGTATCAAGGTTTGTATATATCCTTTTATTTGCGGGATTCATGTTTGAAATATTGAGGTTAGTAGACATTGCTATAATCATGTTTACAGTTGCAGTCCTATTCCAAGTAATAACCCTACCAGTAGAATTTAATGCCAGCAGGAGGGCGATGAATAACTTAGACGCATGTGGACTAGTATCTACTGCAGAGTATAAATCATCAAGGAAGGTCTTAAGTGCAGCTGCCTTAACATACGTTGCAGCGACTACAGTATCAATTATTAACTTATTAAGATTAATAGCCTTAAGAGGCAATAGAGATTAAAGAAAAGAGAAAATAATAAATGAATAAAAACTACAATATTAGATCAATGGCCATTAGGGCTATTGGTCTAATTTCTAATGGCGAAGCTTTTTCTACAGATATTATAAATAAGGAGATAGGAACTATAGATGATCCCAGAGATGTTGCCCTTTATAGGGAAATGGTCTATGGGACAGTGGAAAATATCTACCTACTTGATTATATAATCAGGAAGGCTTCAAGTATTAAACTAAATAAAATTGAAAAGTTTGTCCTGAATGCTTTGAGACTTGCAAGTTATGAGATAGGCTTTCTAAGGATAGAAAATTACGCAACCCTAAATGAAATAGTAAAGATAGTGAAGAGGAAGAAGGGGCAAAGGGCGGCCAATTATGTAAATGCCGTCTTGAGAAACATCTCTGAAAATATAGAAGATTATAAAATTATAGATGATAAAAGTGGAAAAGATTACCTTTCAATTAAATATTCCTTCAACCTTGATATTATTAACTATCTTTCTCAATATTATAGCGATGAAAAACTTGAAGATATTTTATCTAGCCTTTCGCAAAGGCCTAAATTAAGTATAAGGGTTAATGATATGAAGATAAGTAGCAAGGACTTAAGTTCAGCCTTGTCATCCAAGGGGATAAGGACCTATAAGTCAAGCATCTCTAAAAATGCTCTCATTATTGAACATCCTAAGGACCTAACTGAGCTTAAGGAATTTAAAGAAGGTATGTTTACCATCCAAGACCAATCAAGTATAAGGGTCAGTGAAATCTTAAATCCTAAGCCTAATTCACAGATCCTAGATCTTTGTGCAGCTCCAGGATCAAAGAGTAGTCACCTTCTGCAAATAACTGAGGATAAGGCTCATCTTGTGTCGAATGATATTTCAAAAGATAAATTGAGTAAGATAGAAGAAAATTTCACTAGGATGGGACTTAAGAACTATGAAATAAGAAATTTAGATGCAAGGGACCATATCAAAGACTTTGAGAATCGCTTCGACTATATCCTAGTCGATGCTCCATGTTCCGGCCTGGGCGTAATAAGAAGAAAGCCAGAAATTAAGCTTTTTAGGACCAGGAAAGAGATAGATGACCTAGCAGTAATTCAAAAGGAAATTTTGAGCAGGGCTTTTGACTACCTAAAAGTTGGTGGAAGCCTAGTTTATAGTACCTGTACAATTGGAGACCAAGAGAATAGAGATATAGTAGAAGGAGTTCTTAAAGATAGAAAGGATATTTGTCTAGCAAAGATTGATGGTAAGGACTTTTTACAGATAGAAGTTAATGAGTCATCTGCGGATGGTTTTTTCATAGCCAAGCTGACAAAGATCAAGGACATATGATATAATGTTCGCAGATTATTATGGATAAAATTAACTTTAACTCATTAAATAAAAAAGAATTAGAAGATTATTTCGAGTCTATAGGAGAAAAATCCTACAGGGCTAAACAACTTTTTGAACAGATCCACAGGACAAGGGTGACAAGCCTAGATGAAGTCACAGTTTTTTCTAAAAAACTCAGAGAAAAGCTGAAAGAGGATGGAAGGCTTGAATGGCCAGAACTTGTTGAAATCTATGAGTCTAAGCTTGACGGAACAAAAAAATTCCTATTAAAGCTTGCGGATGGACAAATAGTTGAAACTGTTTTTATGCCCTATGAAGATAGGAATACTATCTGCATTTCCAGCCAGGTAGGTTGCAAGATGGGATGTAGCTTCTGTGCATCTACAAAGGCGGGCTTTATGAGAGACCTTACTAGCTCAGAGATTATTTCCCAGATTTATCTGGTAGAAAGATATCTAGACACTACAATTAACAACATTGTATATATGGGGATAGGGGAGCCTCTAGATAACTATGATAATGTCTTAAAGTCAATTCACCTTTTAACTGATAAAGACGGGAAGAATATCAGTCAGAGATCTATAACCTTATCTACATCAGGTCTTACAGATAATATAAGAAAATTAGCTAATGAGGGCCTTTCTATAAATCTAGCTGTATCCTTCCATTATCCTTTTGATGAGGAAAGAAGCCAATTTATGCCTGTAAACAGGAAGCATAATATTTCTGACCTCATACGTGCCTGTGACTACTATTTCGATAGAACAGGTAGGAGGGTTAGCTATGAGTATGTCTTGGTAGATGGACTAAACGATACCGAAAGGCATATTGAAAAGTTGGCAGAATTATTTGAGGGAAAAAATATCCATATAAACCTTATCCCGCTCAACGAGATTGATGAATTCAGTTATAAAAGCTCTAGGGCGGACAATATAAAGGCTTTTGTAGAAAAGATTAGAAAAAAAGGTCTTAATGCTACCCTAAGAAACAAGAAGGGGGCTGATATTGAAGGGGCCTGTGGACAATTAAGAGTTAACTATATAGGAGAGAGAACATGATATATTCATCTATTTCTGACGTCGGAAAGGTCAGGAAGAACAACCAGGATAATTATTCAAACTTAATAAGGGATGAATTTTCTCTTTTTGTAGTAGCAGATGGAATGGGGGGCTACCAGGGGGGAGAGGTTGCCTCTAAGATTGCTGTAGACTCTATCCTAGAATATATTACTAAAAGGCAGACTGACAAAGATTATGAAAATCTTGTCGAAAGAGCTATAGCTTATGCGAATGATAATATAATAAAATCTTCAAGAGAAAATCCTGAATATGAAAGCATGGGCACCACTGTAGTTTGTGTTTTAATAGCAAATAATATAGCCTACATATCTCACCTAGGGGATAGCAGGGTTTACCTCCATAGGGATAGAAAACTTGTGCAAATCACTAAGGATGACTCATATATTCAAAGTTTAATTGACACGGGAATAGAAGATATCGATAAAGAGATCCTTAATAAATATAAAAATATTGTTACCAAGGCTTTAGGCGTCGACAAGACAATTGAAGTAAATAGTCTTAAGATTGAATTACACCAAGGCGACTACATTTTACTTACTACAGACGGGTTAACAAACTTAGTTAATGATAATGAAATCGAAGAAGTAATTAATATGGATGTAGACTTGCAAGAAGCTACAGACATTTTAACCTATATGGCTAATTCTTCGGGTGGTTTTGATAACATTACCATGACCTTGGTTAAAATTTAGGAGAAGACACATGCTTACAGGGAAAATATTAAACAATAGATATAAATTAAAAGATATTATTGGATTCGGAGGCATGGCCTATGTCTACGACGCAGATGACCAGTACCTTCAAAGGGAAGTTGCCATAAAAATATTAAAAGATGAATTTGTTCAAACTGGAGACTTTCTTGAGAAATTTAAGCTGGAAGCTAGGTCAGCAGCATCACTGACAGACGAAAACATCGTTGGAATATATGATGTAGGAAGTGAATTAGTTGATGGAAAACAAATTGAATTTATTGTTATGGAGAAAATTAAAGGCAAGACCTTAAAATCCATTATTGAAGAAAAAGGACCATTAACTAATGAACAGATAGTTGACTATGCTAGGCAGATCGCCCTTGCCCTAAACGCTGCCCATAGGAAGGGGGTAGTCCATAGGGATATTAAGCCAGCAAATATATTAATTAATGAGAATAATAGGGTAAAGGTGACAGATTTTGGTATTGCAAGGGTTTCATCAAAGGCTACCCTTACCTATACCTCTTCAATATTAGGGACAGTTCACTATATATCACCAGAACAGGCCAAGGGCTACTCAATTGACCATAGGTCAGACCTGTATTCACTTGGGATTGTCCTATATGAGATGGCTACAAGGGATGTCCCTTTTGATGCCGAAACTCCAGTTAGTATAGCTATTAAACACTTGCAAGATCCACCAAGAGATGTAAGGGAGATAAATGATAAAATCGATCCAATTCTTGCCAAGATAATAAATAAATTGCTAGAAAAAGATGTTAATAAGAGGTACCAGTCAGCATCTGAACTGATTTATGACTTAGACCATTATAAGAGTTTATCAGCAGATAAATTTGCCAAGCAATCAAGCCCAGCAAGTCGAAATACTAGTAAAATAGACCATAAAAAAAATGTTGCCGAATATAAATCTAAATCGGCAGTTGGTAATAATGATGAAGAAGATAAGAAGTCATCAAAGCCTTGGTTTATAGCTTTTGGAATTCTTTTAGTTCTAATCGCTGGCAGTCTTATCTTTGCAAATGCTATGAGAAATAGTGAAGAAGTCCCAAGTGATCAATTTGCACCTGTACCAAATGTTGAAGGACTTTCCTTAAAGGTTGCCAAGCAGAAACTTTCTGAAGCTGGCTTACAAGTAGAGGTCAGTGAAGAAGTCTACAGTGTTGATGTTCCAGAAGGTAGAGTAGTGCAACAGTCTGAAAGACCAGGCAAAAAGGTAAACCCTAATAGTTACATTTATTTGACAATTAGTAAAGGTATTGAAAAGGCTAGTATTCCTAGGTTAATCAACCTTGAGCTAGAAGAAGCGAAAGCACTTATAGAAGAGAAGGGATTTACTCTTGGTACAGTTACTAAAGAGAACAGCAAATTACCTAAGGGGAGAGTTATATCTCAAAATCCTGAACCATATGAAAATAAACCACTTGCCTCTAAGATTGACCTAGTCATAAGTGAGGGAGAAAAAGTAGAAAAAACTGAAGTCCCTAATCTATATGGGCAAGATGAGGGAACAGCTCTAAATACCCTAAATGCAAGGAATCTGATTCCTGGTAGCATAAAGAAGGTTTTTAGTGAAGAACCTATAGGAACAGTTGTCTACCAATCTATTAAGGCTGGAGAAATGGT
>CAYFSL010000012.1:0-2615 GCA_964345835.1 uncultured Peptoniphilaceae bacterium | reverse complement strand
CCAGACCCAGATCCTGATCCAGGAGAAAATGAAGCAAATGAACCTAAGGTTAAGAATAAAAAATTTGTATTTAATATTAAAGCTCCAGAAGGAAAAGAATCTTTCAATGTACAAATTTATAATACTAAGGATAATAATAAATTAGTCTTCGAGAAAAATTTTAAGACTTCAGACCTTACTGATGGGGTTGCGGTTGTCAATATAGTTGAAAAAGAAGATTCAAGCTTTAAGATATTACTTAATAACAAAGAAGCGAATATAAATTATGAGTGATAGACCAATTATATTTAAGACTCAAAAGGACCTCTATCATGTTCTATATAAGGATAAAAAATACCTTTGTACGGCTAGGGGGGTTATGAGGGAAAGAAGTATTAAGCCTCTTGTTGGTGACTTTGTAGACCTAACAATCCTAAGCGATGAGAAAGGACTAATAGAAGCTGTTGTAGATAGGAAAAACAGCTTAATTAGACCCCCAGTTGCCAATATAGACCAAATTGTTTTGGTTTTGACATTAAAAAGTCCTAATTTAAATTATATGCTAGCTGATAAATATCTTTTGATGCTTGAACATTATGGACTAGATGTTGTATTAGTCTTTAACAAAGTTGACCTTATTAGGGATGAAGAAAAAGAGGACCTACTTTCTATTTATGGAAAAACGGGTCACAAGATTATTTTTACTTCAACTTTAACAGACGAAGGGATAGATGATATAAGGGATTTACTGACCAATAAGATTTCAGCTTTAGCAGGCCCATCAGGAGTTGGTAAATCATCTATATTAAATATGATTAGCAAGGAAGAAATAAGTGTCGAAACAGGCTCGATTAGCAAAAAGACAAAAAGGGGAAGGCACACGACACGTCACACAGAACTTTTTGAAATATTTGACCAGGCCTTCATCCTTGATACTCCAGGATTTTCATCTCTTGACCTATCCTTTATCGAAGATGCAGATGAGATAAAAAACTATTATCCTGAGTTTGTAACCTATAGCGATGGATGTAAATTTCAAGATTGCCAGCATATTAATGAGCCTATATGTGGGGTGAAAAATGCCCTGGAAGCCGGCAAGCTTAGTAAAAAAAGATATGATAACTATCTATTGATTAGAGAAGAAATTTTAAAAAATAGGAGATATTAATGGTAGAGCTTTCACCCTCATTACTTTCAGCAGATTTTTATAACTTAGAAAATGACATAGAAGAATTAAATAGACTTGGGGTCAAATATCTTCACCTTGATATTATGGATGGTAACTTTGTACCCAACATATCCTATGGACCAGGACTTATAAAAAAATTAAGACCCCATACTGATATGATTTTTGACACCCATCTGATGATAGAAAACCCTGAAAAATACATTGAAGACTTTGCCAAAGCTGGATCAGATATTATTACTATACACCCAGAATCAACAAAGCATGTCCACAGGGCAATCCAACAGGTAAAGAGTCTGGGTAAAAAGGCAGGGCTTGTCCTAAACCCACATACCCATGAATCTATTCTAGAATACTTAATAGATGACCTGGATTTAGTCCTTGTTATGAGCGTAAATCCAGGATTCGGAGGCCAGGAATTTATTCCTCAAGCCCTAGATAAGCTTAAAAACATTAGAAAGCTTATAGATAAAAGAAACCCATCTTGTATTTTGGAAATAGATGGTGGTGTAAAAGTCGATAACGTAAAAGAAGTTCTTGATGCAGGAGCTAATTTAATTGTTGCAGGGTCTGGAGTTTTCAATTCTGACGGAATTGAAGCAAATGTGAATAAGTTTGAAGAAATCTTCAAGGAATATAGATAATGAAAAAGGCTTTAATACTAGCTGGCGGAACTATTGCAGAACCTGACCTTGTAAATGAGTACCTTACAGGTTCAGATGTAATCTGTGTCGACGGTGGAGCTGACTTTGCCCTAGACCAGGGACTTAATATTAGCCTTGCTCTTGGGGATTTTGATTCTATAAAAAAAGAAAACTATAATAAATTAATTGAAACTGGGGTCCCTATGAAAAGCTTTAACGCTGATAAGGATATGACAGATATGGAGCTTGCTATAGAATATGCATCTATGAAGGGATATTCAATTTGCTATTTATTTGGGGCAACAGGGACCAGGCTAGATCACACTTTCGCAAACATAAACCTATTAATAAAATACAGCAAGTTCTTTGACAAGCTGGTTATAATGGACAATAACAATATAATTAGTTTGGCAGATTCTTCGATAAGTAAAGAACATAAAATAACTGGAAAAAAAGGCTACAATCTTTCATTAATAAAAGCTGATTCTAGCCCAACTGTCAGCCTTGAAGGAGTGAAATGGCCCCTTTTGAACCATAAAATTGAAAGGGCTTCTAGCTTGACTATCTCAAATAAGATAGTTGAAAAAGAGGCGGTTTTATCAATTAGTGGGGGGTCTTGCTTTGTTTTTTTATCTAGGGATTAATGGTAAATAGGAATACTTGCAGTTAGCGATTTTCTGGATTAATAAAGAAAAGAGATGTCCTATGCTGGTTAATAATAAAATTTAACTAAAAAGCTGGGGTCACCTTAGACTTTATTCCCGGCAGGTATTTTTTTATTTAATCATTTAAAAGCTACTAGTATT
>CAYFSL010000011.1:0-30290 GCA_964345835.1 uncultured Peptoniphilaceae bacterium | reverse complement strand
GACGTCACTCAAAAATTATTGTTGTTTTCAATAATCCCTAAGTGAACGCTCCAAAGTCCACCCCTTTTTATATTGAATTTAAAGACAAAACCAAGACCCTATTTTATAGGTTTACATCCTTCTTTTCTGAATCTATCTTTTTGTCTAATTTACTTAACTTATCTTTAGCAAAGTCCTTACCACCAATACCAAAGGCTATTGCGAAGGCAACTGCTAAAGCGCCAAGAACTATAATAAAGGCATTTTCCACTATGTTTTTAGCTAGCCCTAATTGAGAAAGACTCATAAATACAGCAACTGCTAAAATAACTGTCTTTACAGTCACAGCTAAGAAGGCATTCTTAGGGTTTTTCTCAACGATTTTCTTCTCTACATAATTAGCTAATAAGAAGGCGCCCACTAAGATTATTAAAGCTCCTATAACCAATGGAAGGTAGGCTATTATTGAACCACCTATATTGGTTAGCACTTCAAGCTTTAATACATTTAGGGCTTCTACAGAAAATATTACCATCAATACTACAAGAACTATTTTAGATATTAGTTCTGATAGGTTAAATGATTTGCTAACTCCTACCTTAGCTAATAGACCATCGACATTTAATCCTGCTAGTACGCTCTTTAGTAGGTTAGATATTAATCTAGCTATAAAGAAACCTACTCCGATTAATAGGATTGCTACGAAAATCTTTGGAACATATCCTAGGAAATCATTTATTATATTTCTTGCTGGTTGAGCTATCGCTGTAAGTCCAACTATATCTAGTGCAACTATAATCAATGGAACGATTATAAATGCATATACGATATTAGCAAGGACTTCAGATATTCTAACTGACTTTTCGCCTTCCTTATTTACATGTTTATTTACAAACCTATCTACACCAACTTTTTCTAATAAAGTTGATACGATATCTTTAATTACTCTGGCAACAAAGAATCCTATATATAGGATTACTATCGCAGCTGCTAACTTTGGTAGAAAATCTACAACGAAGCTTGTAAAACCTGCAAATGGTGAAGCTATGGCTCCTAAACCTAACTTAGCAAGTGCTGCTGGTAAGAATAGTAGAAAAATAACTACAAATACAATATTTCCCAACAAGCCTACTACTTTATCAGCCTCGCCTGGATCGGCATTTTTTGATGCTAGTTTTGACTTGATATTACCATTGTTTAATAACTTTACTACTGCTTTCTTAATTAATAGCGCTATAACAAAAGCTAGTATTAAGATTAGTACTCCTGCTAAAATTCCTGGCACGGCTCCTGTTATACTCTCTATAAAATCATCCATCTTTTTTCTCCTCTAATCGCCTTTTTAGGCTAATAACTCCTTTAATTCTGGCTTCTTTTCAAAATATCTAACGGCGTATGAGCATATTGGCTTAACCTTATAACCTTTCTCTTTAGCTAGGTCTACCGCCCTATCTGTCAATTTGCCGGCGATACCTTGTCCGCCCAGTTCCTTCTTTACTACTGTTGAATTGATAGCCATTACACCATCTTCTACAGTGTATTTAATGTACGCATCAGGATTGTCTTCATTTCCTAAATAAATAAGATTATCTTTAAGTTTAAATTCCATACTTCCTCCTCAATTAATTCTTATATTCTTTCCTAACCTACCCTAGTATTAATAATATTATTACCCCTGGTATTCCTAAGGCTCCAGCGATAACAGAATTTAATAGGGTTATTTTTACGCTTAGTCCAATTAGTCCACCTAATAAATTGAATATTAGAAGCAAGAAAAGACCTCCGGCTCCATTTACTAATATCCATTTAATTATCCTTAGTGGCACTGAAAGCACCTTCATAAATGTAAAAAGTAGGAAAATAGCTAATATACCAGCTAAAATTTCCATATAACCTCCTCAATAAAAGCCTATTTTTTTAAGAAGCTGCCTAGCAAGTTATATTTTTCCGCTTTTTTACTTTGGATTTCTTCCTCCAAATGTAGAATATCAAGCTCTATATCTTTTAATCTACCTACCAATTCATCTTGTTCTTCAATATCGATGTCTGGAATTTGCAGTCTCCTCAAGTCTTTTATACTTATGGTCTTTATATTAGTACCCTTTGAAAGGTCAATTAACACATTTTGTCCAAATTCACTCTCAAAGAATTCCTTTAAAAAGACTGGATTATACTTTTTTTGGTCAATTTTTATAATATACATGTTACCACTTACCAGGATTTCTTCATCGGTTCCCCTATAAACTATTGATTTGAAAGGAAGTCCATTTTTAGTCAGAACTAAATCATTTTCATCTAAAATAAACTTTCTAAACTCTTCCTTGTTAAGGTTTATATCCTGTAGGTCTTCTTTAATCGTCCCCTGGCTTAAGTTGTTAATTTGCAGGTATTTACAATTTCCTCCAGCTTCTGTAAACATTTTATTTAATCGACTGGAAGCTATTCCTGCCCCCCTCCTAATATCTAATAAGACGGAATCAAGGCTTATTGTTTTGCTCAAACTTTTTTCTTTTCTCAAGTGGCTTTCAGATATGATAAATGGATACTTAATATCAGAATAGGCTATTTCTTGAAAGTCCTTAGTGGGCTCATTTAGGCCAGAAACAATATCAGCTATAGTACTTTCGCTTAACTCATTTTTTCGTCTCATATTTATAAACATCTTCCTAGCATCTATAAATTTAATCTTGCTATTGTCTTTGCTCAGGATCAAAATGCTAGTCTCTCTCTGCATACTGGCAAAAAGTCTATCAGGCAGGTTGATTACTGCTTCTATCCATCCATTCCTCAGAAAAATCCTCCTGTAGTCGATATCGGCGTCATTCCATAATCCTGCATTTGACATGATTACAAGGGCCTTTCCATCATCTTTAAGGCTGGTTATTATCTTCTTATTGTATTCCCAGTCAGCAGAAGAGTTGTTGTTTTGATGTTTAAGATAGTCGTACTCATGAGAATGGTCTTTTAATGAGTTATATAAGTCAATTGTTTTTTGTGAAAATGGGTAGTCCGAAAAAATTCTATCGAATTTTCTTTCCGAATCATAGAAAAATATATTGTCATTTATAGTGGATATTTCCTTGTTAACTAACCTCTGTTTAATATTTGATACTATTGAATTGTCTAGGTCTAGCTCAATTCCTACAAGGTTACAGTCTTTTCTCTTTAAGCTCGTATAAAGCAGATAACCACCAAGACCCGAGCAAAAATCTCCAACCATTTGTCCTGCCTTAGGGGCTAATATTGCATCTGCTAGGGCAATTATCGAATAAGGACTTGTATCCTCATTAGACCTGGAAAATATTGGGTCCTTTGAGAAAAGAATATAGGCTTTTATAACATCTAAATTAAAGCTGAGAGCCAGGTCTAGGACCTCTTCATTTATTATCTCTAGTAGGGATAAAAGTTTGTCTTTAACCCTTTTTTTCATCTGTGAGTTGAGTATTTCCCTATATATCTGGTTGAGGTTGTTACTGTTGTGCTCTTTCATCCAATAAAAAATATATGATATAAGGACTGACCTAATAAATATGTCATCCCCATAATTTTGCCTCAAATATTTCATTAGGACCTGTTGGTATTCTGAAAAATCTATTTCTTTTAATTCATCGTATATATCCATACTTTCCTCCAATATAATGAATTATAACAAAATGTAATTAATTATGGCAAAATGTTCAGCCTATTAACATATCAACAATTATATTATAACAAGTTGCAATGCTCGCTTGTCATTTTTCTTAGTCTGATATACAATATTTTCTACGAAGAAGACAAATAGTTAGTAAATACGAGTTATATAGGAGAAAATTATGGAAATTAATGAGAACTATTTATGCGACATCAACCTTCCTAAGGGGGTTAAAAACTTCCTTCTAGAGAGTCGCGACCAACACCTTTCATTTGAGTCTATGGATGTGATTGAGCTTTCTAGAGGACACGTTAAGATGAGATTAAAGGTTGATGAGAGAACATGTAACCCATATGGGGTTGTCCACGGAGGATCTATCTTTACCCTATGCGATAGCGTAGCTGGTTTAACTGCTATTACAACAGGGGCAAAGTGCGTTACTTTAAGCAATTCCATGAATTTTTTAAGGCCAGCTACTTCTGGATATATCTATGCGATTCCAGAAATTGTTCACAAAGGTAGGACAACTTTTGTGATTGATGTCACCGTTAAAGACGACTTTGACAAGGTCATTGCCAAGGGGAGCTTTACCATGTATGTAATTGGAAATATGTCCGAATATGAGGATATAGAAATAGATGGATAAATTTAAGGATTTTATAAGCTATATTAGAGGTAAAAAAAGCGGATTAAATACCGGTAGGAGAAACTTTCCTATGAGAAGGTCAACAGCTATAACCATAACTGTGCTCTTTACCATTATAGTCTATTTTATATTTTTACCAGCTATCAACCTACATTCAAGAGAAACCTGGCTATTTTTGATGGCTATCCAGTTTCTTTTAATCCTGCTTGCAGGTAAGACTATCCCTGGCCTAAAAACCAGGTTAATAATTCTAGTAAGTATGCTTGGACTTTATTTGATATTAAACTTAACCTCACTAGAATTATTTACAGCAAAGAAATACTCTAGAGTGATAAAAATTGAAGAAGGGAATTTTACCCAGGAAATAAAAGAGCCAAGGCTGGATCAGGTCCCAACTCTTGACAGGGATTCATCCCAAAAAGTTGGATCAAGAAAAATGGGAGAGTTACTAG
This sequence comes from uncultured Peptoniphilaceae bacterium, assembly GCA_964345835.1. Taxonomy (GTDB): domain Bacteria; phylum Bacillota; class Clostridia; order Tissierellales; family Peptoniphilaceae; genus JAAYEL01. Next base: position 25,582 of record CAYFSL010000011.1, on the reverse strand, counting down.
ACATTGTCAGCCAATTTGATATCGACGACAATTATTCTCAAATAAATTACAGGGATAGGCCTGTTAGGACTACCCCTTTGAAATACAACGGTTTTCTTAAATACCTATTTAATTTTAGAGAGGGTCTACCTGGCTACATGAATATAGATATAGTTAATGGTAAGGCTAACCTAGTTAAGTTAAAAGAGGGTATAAAATATTCTCATGGCGATATATTACTAAGGAATATAAGACTTTATGCAAGGCTTAAATACCCCTTTGAAATATTTAACGAATACGTCTTTGAAATCGATGAAGAGGGTACGCCTTTTTGGATAATACCAACCTATAAAAATAGGGTAGGATTTTTTGGAGCTTATGATGTCAACAAGGTTATCACTATAAACGCCATCAATGGTAAATCTAATATCTACCCTGTTGAAAAGGCTCCTAAGTGGATTGACAGGGTCTATGATTCGGATAGGATTATCCAGCAACTAGATTGGGCTGGTAAATACAAGCTTGGTTTTTTCAACTCTAAACTTGCCCAAAAGCAGGTGCTTCAGACAACTGAAGGCTATAATTACCTTGCCTTAAACGATGATATTTACCTTTACACAGGCTACACCTCTGTAGCTGGAGATGAATCCAATGTTGGATTTATTCTTTCAAATTTAAGGACCAAAGAAACTAAGTTCTATCCAGTATCATCAGCAAAGGAAGTATCAGCCATGGAGTCTGCTGAAGGGGCTGTTCAGGAGAAGAAATACAAGGCAACCTTCCCCCTATTATTTAATATTAAAGGGCAACCAACCTACTTCTTATCCCTTAAAGACAATGCTGGCTTGATTAAGCAATATGCCTTTATTGACGCTCAAGACTTCCAAAGGGTATCTGTTGGCTTAAATGTACAAGAAGCCTACAACAAGCATATTGGTCAGGTTGATAACAAAGATAAGGATAAGGTTGATGAAGATGATAAGAGAGAAATTTTAGAAAAACAAGCTAAGATTGAAGATATCTATTCAGTTGTCATTAATGGCAACAGCCACTACTATTTCACCCTTGAAGGCGACGGTTCAATCTATATATCCGCTATACAAATCTATGACAAATTGCCATTTTTGAAAAAGGGTGACCAGGTATCACTTAAGTATAAACAAGTTAAGTCTTCAAGCTCATCTACCAATAAAGTTGTTGACATGGAGATGTTAGATAAGAACAAATAAATATCTTCGGACTTAAAAATAACAATTAATATATTAAAACGACTTATCTCTAGCTATCTTTTCCAAAACATCATAGGTCTTGGAGGGAGATTCAAGAGTAAGTCGTTTTTGTATCCTTATTAAATTTTACTCATAAGGAGCTAAGCTCAATAATTTAGATGAAGCATTAATTATAATCAGTTAATCCAGAGTTTTCGTGGTACATTACCCTTTTTTCCTTCTTTGATTCAATGATTAACTGGTAAATCATTTCCTTAACATGTTTTGAATTAGGAATATTCTTTATTTCTAAATTAGGGGTGGTTCTATCGCCTGTGATTAGTTCAATAGTTCCTAGGCCAAACATCCTCTGCCAGAAACTTCTTTTAAGCTGGATATCCCTAACCATGTATAGCTCAATTTGGTCTTCTGTTGAACTTAAAAAGCCCGATTCGGTAAATAGTCTGTCCTTAGATAGGCTATAAACTGTAAAGCTTATAGGTAGCCCCATAATTCTTTTTCTTTCCTTCCAAATGATTTCGACCATATCATCCTCCCATTAGAATTTCTTTTATCAATATTTCTGAAACCTTATCAGCATCGTGTCTAATAACTCCGTTATTAACCCTGACTAGGGCTTCTTTTATAATCTTTACTCCCTTATCCTTAAAATATCTTTCATCATCAGCTGTAAATTCAATTTTATGGGATAAAGACTGTTTATATTTGTCTAGAAGGCTTGGATCAATTACCCCTCTATTTACCAACACATAATCTATAAGGTCCTCGCATGAGTGCTTTATTAAGGCGTCATAGTGGTCCCTTACAGTATAGCCTTCAGTTTCACCCACTTGGTCCATTATGTTTGAAATGTATACCTTCTTAGCCTTAGCTCTTTTTAAAGTACTAACCATATCTTCAGCAAGAAGATTAGGAATTATAGAAGTATAGAGACTTCCTGGCCCCAAGACTATTAAATCTGCTTCTAAAATAGCCTCTTTAGCCTCATCTAGCATGGCCAATTGTCCTGGCTCTGTTAATATCCTTGATATTCTGGACTTGTTCTCATGGGCAAGGTCTGGAATTTTCGACTCTCCTACAATTCTTGACCCATCATCCAATTCTGCTATTAGGGAGGCGTTTTCTAATGTGATAGGCAGGACCCTTCCCTTTATTTTCAAAATCCTTGATGTTTCTAAAATGGCGCTATTAAAATCGTCCAAGATTTCACTCATGGCGGCAATAAAAATATTCCCAAAATTGTGGCCTGAAAGTTCCCCTTCACTAAACCTATAATTTAGAAGCTGACTTATAAGGCTTTGCTCTTCTGATAGGGCTACCATACAATTTCTCAAGTCCCCCATAGCAATTATATCCATGTCATTTCTAAGCCTACCAGTTGACCCCCCATCATCCATTACTGAAATTATGGCGGTAATATTGTCTGTGTGGTGTTTCAACCCCTTTAGGAGGGTGGACGTCCCCGTCCCTCCGCCAATTACAAGGATCTTTGGACTTGGCCATATTCTCGTGCTAGTCATAGTCATCCTACTCATTAATTCTTGAATTTAGCTCTACAATTTTCTTACAAACCTCAAGGGACTTTTCCATCTGGTCAAGGCTGATAAACTCATACCTACCATGGTAATTATAACCTCCAGTGAAAATATTGGGGGTTGGAAGGCCCATAAAGGAAAGTTTAGACCCGTCGGTCCCACCTCTTATAGGAAGGGTCAAAGGCTCTAGTCCAACTTCAACATAGGCCCTATGGGCAAGGTCTACCGCCTCGATCTTTTCCTCTATCTTCTCCCTCATGTTATAGTAGCTATCCTCGATTTTAAGGCTGATGTCAGTCCTATATTTCTTTTGCAAAAACTCAACTATACTGGTGAAAAGTTCCTTCTTTTCTTCAAATAGTTCTCTTGAATGGTCTCTTATAATATAATTCATAGTTGTTTCTTCAACATTTCCAGCCATATCTGTTAGTAGGAAGAAGCCCTCATATTCTTGAGTATATTCAGGTTTCTGGTTTTTTGGAAGTAGACTTTCTAGCTCCATCCCTATCAATTGGGAATTAACCATTATATTTTTTGCTGAACCTGGATGAACATTTTTCCCCTTGATTATAATATGAGCAGAGGCTGCATTGAACGACTCATATTCTAGTCCTGGCATGGGGCCTCCGTCTATAGTATAGGCAAATTCTGCTCCGAAACCTTCTACATCAAAAAGGTCTGCCCCCCTACCTATCTCCTCGTCAGGAGTAAAGGCTATGCAAACATCTCCACGCTTCATTTCCTTATTGCTAAGAAGGTATTCAACAAGAGACATAGCTATAGCCACTCCCGCCTTGTCATCTGCGCCAAGCAGGCTATCTCCCCTGGTAGTCATAAGATTTTCCCCTACAAGATCATTTAAAAATGGAAATTCATCTACACTTATCCTGTATTGGTCATTGAGTTTGATGTCGCCCCCTTTATAGGCAATTATTTGTGGGTCATCACACTTGCCATACATGTCAGGAGAAGTATCCATATGGGCTATAAATCCAATAGGACTAACATCTACATTTCCTTTTAATCTCGCATAAATATATCCATTCTTATCTTTACGGACATCCTCGACTCCCAAAGACTTCAATTCTTCCAATAAGTATTGACCAAAAATCTCTTGTCCCTGACTACTTGGGCATGAAGGATTGTCGGGGTTGCTTGTCGTTTCAAATGATACATATTTTTTTAATCTCTCAACTAATTTATTCATTTAACTTACCTTCTTTCTATTTTATAGAAACAATCCATTAATATTTCTATCTATTCTAACATTTTCTTTTTTAAGAGCTTTTCCCTCAAGTATTTGTCATATATTCTACTTCCAATTATATAACAGAAAGTCGCATGTATCATGCCTGCTGGTATGTCTAAAACAACGTGTTGCTTCACTAAAACAGTCGTTATAGCTATTAAAAAATAGTAAAGGTTTAACCATATTTTTGTAGAGGTCTTATAGGTGGACCTGGTTAAAAATATCATGGAAATTACCATATTACTAACATGAAGGGATGGAGCTCCTGAATAGTTACCATCTATTTCATAAGTGAATTTAAGAATTTTGGAGAAAAAATCATCTCCAAGCTTACTAGTGTCATACCTAGGCACATAGGTTTGGCAAAAGGTATATATTACATAAGCAAGAGTCTGCGACATAAATAATACAAAAATCATTTTCCAAAACTCATCCCTACTCCTTAACATTACCATAAGACAGGTAATCACCACCATAGGCATAAAGGTGTGATAGACTAAAATAAGTTCTTTTATCAAAGGAATTTTTGCGTCAAAGGCAATCTCCAAGCTATATACTGGACCTAGTAAAGGTCTGTTGAATAATTCGAAGGTAGCCCCACAATATATCAAAAATAAAAATGTGTAAATTACTTCCTTAGGGTGTCTTTTTAACTTCTCAATAATTTTCATTTCTATCCTTTCTCATAACTTTATTTAGCAATCTATAAATAATCCACAGTCCTAAATTAAAGACTATTAACATTATAATTGCATTTAAAACTGGCGGAATATATGGTCCCATTCCATTTGGTAGGCTTAAGAAATAACCATAATTAACCTCTGGGTATGTCCTGATAAGGACTATGTTAGCTAGCATAATAATTGCATTTAAAATATTTAGGGCTATCGCCACACTTTTTATTTCTTTTTTTGTAACAGGCTCCCTTTCTGCAAATAAAAGCCCTGCTACCATCCACCCCATAAAAATATGGACTATGAAAAATTGGAAATTAGTGTAATGTGGAAAGCTAAACTTATATAAGTCTGCTAGTAACATTCCAATAATGGAGCCTATAAAACCCAAGTAGAAACCTGTAATCTTAATAATCCTTTCATTAAATAGTACCCCTATAATCAAGAACCATACAGCTACCCTACAGTGGTATAAAGGAAGGCTCATGTCTATCCTGAAATAGCCTGAAGAAAATTGCCAAATATATAATATAACTTGGTCTATTAACAAGATCATGGCAAGGGTCTTATTCATTTTTGCAACAGTTTTTTTGTCAAATTTAAACCTGATTAAAAGTATGCCAGCTACAAAAATGGCTAGCAAGATAAGGTGGATAGGAGAAAATAGCTTAAAAGTAAACCCATCTTCTGTCCCCCTAAAAAAATATTTGAATTTTTCCATATAAATCCTCTCTATTAGTAAATATTGGGAAAATATCTCGTTATAAATTATTTAATAAAAGCCTAAAAACAAGCTTTATGATAATATCTAATAAACTATTTGTCCAGGTAAAATTAAACAATTATAAAGCTAATTATAGTATATTTGGGACATATCCTCAATATGTCGAGCTTGGATTGCTATAAATTTTTTATTTACATGGATAAAAACTTGTATTATAATCTCACTGTAAATAAAGACAAGGAGGGTTATGAATTATGGATTTATTTATCGCTAAAAACCCCGAAGAAGCAAGCGTTAAGGCGGCAGAGATCATTAGGGATGTTATATTAGCTAAGGAAGACGCCGTACTAGGCCTTGCAACAGGTTCAACACCAATTGCTACCTATCAAAAGCTAGTTGAAATGAATAAAAATGGAGAAATCTCCTTTAAAAAAATTAAAACCGTAAATCTTGATGAATATATTGGCCTAAAGCCAGACCACGACCAAAGTTACAGGTATTTTATGGATGATAATCTCTTCAACCACATCGATATCGATAAGAATAATACCCACGTGCCTAGTGGTATCAGCGATGACTTTGAAAAAGAGACAAAGGAATATGAAGACCTTATAAATTCTCTTGGCCACCAAGATGTTCAGGTCCTAGGTATTGGTAACAATGGCCATATAGCCTTTAACGAACCTAATGATTATCTAGAACTATATACTCATACAGAAGAGCTTACCGAGTCAACCATTGAAGCAAATAAGAGATTTTTTGAATCCGCTGATGATGTCCCAAGAAGGGCGATTTCAATGGGTATCGGATCAATTTTCAAGGCTAAAAAAATTATTATCCTTGCCTTCGGTAAGGCAAAGGCTGATGCCGTAAAGGCTCTTGCAGATACAAGGATAACAACCCAAATACCTGCTACCCTACTAAAGCTTCATCCAGATGTTACACTTATTGTTGATGAAGAAGCGGCTTCAAAAATAAAGTAAATATTTAAATTAAAGAATTAATTACAAATAAGTTAAATCTACACCAACCAGGCCATAGCCACTAAAGTGAGCTAATATCCTGGTTTTATATTTATAAAGATCGACAAAACTTTTAGTAGTCAACATAAAAGGGTATAAAACTTGTTGAGAAATAATTTAAGGAGCATAAAGTTTATGAAAGAAAAAAATTTATTTTTTGAAGACTATAAAATTGGTGATCAATTCGAATGTGATCCTATAACCTTTACAGAAGAATCCATAATCGATTTTGCAAGTAAGCACGACCCAAGGGACTTTCACCTAAGTCATGAAGCAGCTGAAAAAACTATGTTCGGAGCCTTGATAGCATCAGGTTTTCAGACCCTTGCAGATACCTGGAGGTGCTGGGTTGACAAAGGCTGGGAGAATAAAGGAACCATATGTGGCTACGGCTTAGACAAGGTTAGGTGGCATAGACCAGTCTTTGCTGGAGATGTGACCAGGACAAGGCTAGAGGTTATTGATTTAGAGGACAGGCCAGAAAAGAAAAATGGTATTGTAGTATTTTCTGTAGAAGCTTATAACCAAGATGACAAGATGGTTATCTCTTACTTAGCCCAAGTCCTTACATCGTATAGGAAAGATTAAGTACAGAAGATAATATAGCTTAGTATAGCTAGAAAACATCGTTTAATTGTAAATATAAATAAAGTAATAGGAGGAGATATGGAGCTTAGAGACTTATATATTAATGGAGAATGGGTAGCTTCTAAAAGTAAGGATATAATTAAGGTTGAAAATCCCGCTACGAGAGAAATCATCGACCAAGTTCCTGCAGCCTGTGAAGAAGATGTAAACCTTGCAGTTGCAGGTGCTAAAAAGGCATTGGCAGCTTGGAGGCTTACTCCCATTGAGGAAAGAATAAAGTACGTTGAAAAAATGGTGGACTATCTTGAGGCCAAGGAAGATGAGATTGTTGAAACTGTTATCAAGGAATTGGGCTCTGCTAGCAAGATAACAAGAAATATCCACTTTAAGCAATATATGGTAAATGCTAGAGACTTCATCGAAAGGGCTAAGGAAATGGACCAGGTTGACCACTTCGATGGTTATGATGTTTATAGGGATGCGGTTGGTATTGTTGCCTGCCTAACCCCTTGGAATTTCCCTTTTGGACAAATCGAAAAGAAAGTTATCCCTGCCCTTCTAATGGGAAATACCATAATACTTAAACCATCACAAAAAACCCCTATTACTGGATATTATTTTGCCCAGGCAGCCCATGAAGCAGGCCTTCCAGCTGGAGTCTTCCAATTGGTAACAGGAAGAGGGTCTGAAGTTGGAAATATACTTGCTACCCATCCAGATATCCATATGCTTTCTTTTACTGGATCTACCAAGGGGGGCAAGGAAATTATGGCTCTTGGAATTGAAACAATGAAAAGATATGCCCTAGAATTAGGTGGCAAATCAGCTTCAATCGTCCTTGAAGGGGCTGACTACCATATGGCTGTTAAAGAAACCCTACTTGGAGTCTTCCCTAACTCTGGACAAGCCTGCTCATCAAAGACAAGGATGCTTATACCTAGAAAAGACAAGGATGAAATCGAAAGAATCCTTGTTGAAGAGGCTAAAAAATACAAGTTCGGAGATCCAAGAGACCCAGAAAATGACTACGGCACTGTTATTTCTCAACAAGCCCTAGACAAGATTAAAGGATATATCGAGATTGGTAAAAAAGAAGCTAGCCTATTATATGAGGGAGAATATCCTGACCTTCCAGGTTACTATGTTCCACCAGTAATATTTACCGATGTTGACAACAAGTCTAAAATAGCCCAAGAGGAAATTTTCGGACCAGTCCTTTGTGTTATCTACTATGACACTATTGAAGAAGCTATAGAAATTGCTAACGATTCAATTTATGGACTTCATGGTCTAATATGCGGACCTGAAGAAAAAGCTATTGAAGTAAGTAAGCATATCCAGGCTGGTCAAATTATTATTAATGATGGAGTCAGGACCCAAAATGCACCTTTTGGCGGTTACAAAGAATCTGGAATCGGTCGTGAGGGTGGTAAATATGGACTAGAGGAATATGTTGAATTAAAGACACTTTTTGTTAAGTAGCTTCTAGATAATAATTAAATATATTTATATTTACAGCTAAGTAAATCAACAAAATGAAATAATGGTAGCCTAGCAGAGTGATGACACACGCCTGCTAGGCTACCATTTAATTATTATATTTAACTTTAATTGAAATACTAACGACTACTCTTATTAATATAGTTATCGATAGTTATCTTATCAACAGCTTCCTCAGGACTAATAGTCCCCTTTTCCTTGTCTATATAAACATCTGAGTCTTGAACATAATTTAGCTTGTCTTGTCCCTGACTCTCTTGCCAAGCCTTTAATTTCTCTTCTGTCCTTTCTTGGAATTTCTCGCTATTTACAATGAATCTCTCATGTCTTCCTTCTGCTATAAGATCCAATTCATCCCTGACTTTAAAATCAAAGGTAAGTTTCTTACCATCAACCTGACTTAGGGTTGACTCACAGGTAACCTTCATACCTATAGGGGTCGCCTTCAAATGTTTGAAAGAAACACTTGTACCTACGCTTGACTCCCCTTCATCAACAAGCTCTGAGATACTCATCCAACAAGTCTTTTCAATAAAAGCTAAAAGCGAAGGGGTTGAAAATACATCGGCTAAACCGCTTCCAACAACCTTAGCACTATCCTTTTCCTCGACCTTCATGGTCAATATTCCCTTAATTCCTTCTTTCATACTTCCTCCTTAAATAATATAATCATCTAGATTATCTAAAAATCTTCTTCCATTCTTGACAAATCTTATCAGGACAAGTGAGGCCTTCCTGCTATTTTTGTTACGGATAAATTGCATGGTCTTTGCTTCCATCTTATACTTCCTAGAAGCCTCAAAAATATCTACTAGCCTCTCCACCCTATGGACCATATAAAGCTCTCCCTTATCCTTAAGTAAATAAAATGCTTCATTAAATAATATATCCAAAAAATCCCCTTTACCCTCAATTTTGGCCAAATCTTTGTAGGAATTTATAGTTTGTAAGCCATGGCCAGCCTTCATAAAAGGGGGATTTATACTTATTGCATCAAAGGAATCCCTTGGATATAAGCTTGATAGGTCCTCTATATCTTCGCAGACTACCCTTCCCTGAATCTCATTAATTTGTAAATTTAATTTATTAATTCCTACAAAATATGGGTTTATTTCTACAAAAGTAGGATTGTTGACGAAAGGCGACTGAGAAACCAGGATGCCAACTATCCCAGTACCTGAACATAGGTCAAGGTATCTCGTCTCTTTTTTTATAAAGCTTTTAGAAAAATCAGCCAGGCAAAAAGCATCTATGCTGAATTTAAAATACATTGAATCCTGGTAGATACTTATCCCATACTTTTCAATTTTTTCTAGAATTAAATTATTAATATCGATATCTATTTCCATTTTACCCTCATACACTTTTTTATTAATTATAACTAAATACATTAGAAAATATCCTTAAATAATACCAAAGATAGGTCAATTGTAACATGCAAAGATCCATTATTAAACTTTGGTAACTTCTTCATAAAGATCATTTTGTTTTTTTGTTAAAAATATATTGACAGTAACATAACTAAGGCTTATAATTTGGTTAGTAAGTCATAACTAACTAAATTAAGAAAGGAATATAATGATGCCTTTTACTTTTTGTAATCTTTCAAAAAAATATAAAATAGTTTCCGTCAAAGGAAGCGAAGAAGTCTGTATTTTCCTAAAAAAATTAGGTATTATACCTGGAAATAACATCAGACCTATTTCATCAAATGGGTCAGGGTTTATTGTAACAATTAATGGAGATTCCCGCTTCGCCCTTGATAGAAAACTCGCAAATAAAATTATGGTGGAGGAGGACTAATGACCAGCTTAGACACTTTGTCGATTGGACAATCTTGTAATGTTATAAAAATACATGGTAGCTCACTAGTAAAAAGAAGGATAATGGACATGGGGATAACGAAAAATGCCAAAATCACAATTATCAAATTCGCCCCTATGGGAGATCCTATAGAACTTAGAGTTAGAGGCTACGACCTTTCAATAAGAAGGGAAGATGCTAAAAATATAGAAGTTGAAATCTGTGACTAATAATTGGAGGTAGAAAATGAAAATAGCACTTGTGGGCAATCCCAACTGCGGGAAAACCACATTATTTAATGCCTACACTGGATCAAGCCAATACGTTGGTAACTGGCCTGGAGTCACAGTGGAGAAAAAAGAGGGGCGATATAAAAAAAATAAAGAAGTACATATTGTAGATTTACCGGGAGTTTATTCCCTATCACCATATACATTAGAAGAAGTAATTACTAGAGACTTTCTAATCAATGAAAATCCAGATGTAATTATCAACATAATTGATGCAGTAAATCTAGAAAGAAACCTTTACCTAACCAGCCAGGTCCTTGATATGGGAATACCAACTGTCATTGCCCTTAACAGGATGGATATGGTAAAAAGCGAAGAAGTTACCCTTGATGTAAAGGGCTTGTCAAAAAGACTTGGAGTTCCAGTTATCCCCCTTGTGGCAACAAAAAATAAGGGGATAGATGAACTAATGGACAAGGCCTTAAAGGCTAAAAACCATAAGATGGACCACACCATCTACTATGACAAGGACTTCTTAAGCTTAGTTGAAAAGATAGAAAAAGAACTTAAGGGTGATTTGCAAACTAATAATTTTTACCACGCTGTAAAAATTATCGAAAAGGACCAAGATTCCTTAAAAAAATACCATTATGATTCATATATAAGTGAAGACCTAAAAAAAGAAATTGAAGATTACTACAAAAAGATGGATGATGATGGAGAGTCCATAGTCATCGGCGAAAAATATAATGCTATCGCAGATATATTAGATGGAATCTATGAAAAATCTTCAGAGAAAAAACTTACTAGATCAGATAAAATCGATAGGATCGTAACCAATAAATGGCTGGGTTTACCTATATTCTTTGCTATTATGTGGCTAATCTATTACCTGGCTATAGAAACAGTTGGTGACTGGGCTATTGGTCTAGTAGAATCTGGAACTGAATGGTTGCAAGTAGCTGTTGGACACAGTCTTGAACACCTGGGAGCATCAGAGCCGGTAGTCGGTCTTGTTGCGGACGGTATTATAGCGTCTTTAGGTGCTATTTTCACCTTTGTTCCCCAATTAATGATCCTGTTTTTAGGACTTTCTATCCTAGAGGATAGTGGTTACATGGCAAGGGTTGCCTTCATAATGGATAAATTATTTAGAAAATTCGGTTTATCAGGCAAGTCTTTCATCCCAATGTTAATAGGAACTGGTTGTTCAATACCAGGAGTAATGGCTGCAAGGACAATAGAAAATGAAAATGACAGGAATATGACCGTCATTCTTACTCCTTTTGTTCCATGTGGTGCCAAGCTTCCAGTATTCGCCTTGTTCATAGGTAGAATATTCTCAGATGCTGCCTGGATAGGACCTACAATGTATCTAATAGCTTTCATTGTAATAATCTTATCTGGAATAATCCTAAAGAAGACTAAGAGATTTTCAGGTGAACCTGCCCCATTCGTTATGGAATTACCTCCATATACCCTACCTACTTTTAAGGGAATCTTAATCCACATGTGGGAAAGGACTAAGGGCTTTATAATAAAAGCAGGTTCAGTAATATTCTTAGCCAATGTTATCCTATGGTTCTTCCTACACTTTAGCTTTAGCTTAAGCTATGTAGGTGACGCCATTGACAAGTCAATGCTTGCAAAAATAGGTGGAGTGCTTAGATATATCTTTGTCCCACTTGGCTTTGGCGATAATTGGGCAGTATCCGTTGCATCAATTAACGGTCTAGTTGCCAAGGAAGTTGTCGTAACAACCTTCGCAAGTATTGGTTCAAAAATTCCAATTGAATTTTCAAAGGTTACAGCCTTCTCATTCATGATGTTTACCCTATTCGCTGCCCCATGTTTTGCAGCAATTGGAGCCATGAAAAGAGAGCTTAACGACAAGAAGCTTACTAGATTTGCCCTACTATTCCAAACAGGAGTAGCATATATATTAGCTATGCTTACTAACGTAATTGGACACATAATCTTTAAGGGCACAGACCTAGTAAAAAAAGTTGACCTTGACTACACTAAAATACCTTCTTATGAGGAAGCTGACTCAATAGTAAGCGGACCAATCTATGGCTATCTTGCCCTAGCTGTCATCGTGATATGTCTTGGCATTGCCCTATATAGTAGGTTCTTTACCGAAGAAGGTCATGAAATGCATTAAAGCATTAACTAGCTGTTTGGTGGTTGAAATTTTATTATATAGCCTCCGATGTTAATTGAAATTTTACGATAAAACACAGGATTAAAATATAAAAGAGGTGAGATAAAATGACAGTAACAGACATTATTGTAATTAGCTTAGTAGCACTTGTATTTGTATCAGTCTTAGTTGCAAAAATAAAAAATAGGCAAAAGGCTAAAAAGGCAGGATTAAAGCCAGCTTGTGCCTCTTGCCCTATGGCAGGACCATCTTGCTCTTGTGGCAAGGTTGACCTAAGTAAGTATGGAATACAAGAAGAGATAAAATAAGTAGTATAGATACAATCCTAAATAATTAAGCTTAACACAATATATACAATTGTGAAAAAAGACCCTTCCAGTAAGCTACTGCTGGAAGGATCTTTTATTTTAAATAAATTGCCTATTGTCTTCTGAATATTTATATCCAACTTTTCCTAGGGTTTCTTCTAAATCCTTCCTAGCTATATCGTAGTAGCTACAAAGGTCATCTAGGTCCAGAAATTGGTCTCTCAATTTCATGTTTACAAGGCTTAATAGGATGTTGGGATCCATAGTTAAATCCATCTTTTCAACTCCCTTTCTCTTACTTTCTAAAAGGCTTTTCTTATCTTCTATTTCTTCTTCTAGCCTATTAATGTAGTCATCTAAGTTCTTATAATTTGTATATTTCTTAACCCTACCAGCAGTAAGGATTTTGCTATTAGCAGTCATCCCAAAGCCAATAATTGACTCTACTTCCTCATTTATTGCAATATTGTAGACACTCGCCTTTTTTTTCAAGCAATACCCAATATTTTCATAATTGTCCATAATATTTTTTTGCCTATATAGATAGTAGGGTCTATATCCCATCTTTCTTGACCATCCTAAGCTATAATCAACCATTGAGCCTATATTAGATGAATAGTTATTGCAAGCTTCTAGGTCCGCCAGCTTAGACCCTCTCTTTAAGGAAAGGGTATGGACCGTTAGGTTGTCAGGTCTTAGCTTTTCCATTTTATTTAGGGTATCCTTAAGCTCATCTAACCCTTCATCTTCAAGACCTAGGATTAGGTCCATATTTATATCAAAGTCTAAGTCTCTTGCCCTTTTATATAAGTCTATTAACCTCTCATTATCCTGCTTCCTCCCTATTTTTTCCAGGGTTCTGGAGCAAAAAGTCTGAGGGTTAATAGAAATCCTAGTTACCCCATACTTCCTCATAAGATCCAACTTATCATAATCCAAGCTGTCTTCTCTACCAGCCTCTACTGTATATTCCTCAAGTTGGTCAAGGTCTATTAGTTTATTTAATAATGCAAGTAGGTCTTCCAACTGATCATGGTCTAATGCTGTTGGAGTTCCTCCTCCAATATATATCGACCTAATTCTATTAGTTGAAAAAAAGTTAGCAAAGGACTCTAATTCCCTCTTAAGGGCCTCAAGATATTCGTCCCTCCTATCATTTTTATGATATATTATTGTCGGAAATGAACAGTAGCTACACCTACTTGGACAAAATGGGATGTTTATATAAAGGTGGATATTAGACCTAGAATATTCAAACCCATCCTGAAGCTCTCTTATTTCTCCAAGTAGGTCTATTTTTTCTTGGGAAATATAATATTCTTCCTTTAATTGTTCCTCACTTAATTTCCTATATAGCTTCAATGGCTTAGTCCCAGTCATCAAGCCCCATGGAGATTTATAATCAAAAGTCCTAGAAAAATACTCATATAAAATTTTTTTCAATTCATGCCTACTATTAAAGCTATACTGAAGGTCCAGTATAGCTTTTTCACCAGTGATTATTATTGGACTTTCGGGATCATCCTCCAATTCATCCTTGGAAAATATCCTAAAAATATCCAAAAAGTCTTTATAATATTTCTTTTCTAAAAAATTAACTTTCACTCTTTTACCTTAAAAATTTCTTCCAGCAGCCTTCCTTGAGTCCCTTCAAATTCTAGACCTAAAACTTTAGCAAAGGTCTCCGCCTCATCCAATAAGGACATTGGTCCAATATCAAAGTCTTCTAAGATACCTGGGCCTTTAATTGCGAATATAGTCTTGTAGGCATTTTCATCTGATATATAACCATGAGACGAAAGCAAGTAGCCTTCAGGAGCCTTACCATCCTTAGGATTTACCTTGTTAATAACCATATCTTCTATCTGGTCTGTAAAATAATATCCATCATTGGCATCAACCATAAAGTCCGCCTTTGAGTCCGCTCCTATCGCTTTAATTTGATCTTTTTCTAAAATCGTCCTAATTGCATGACTAGAATTCTTAAATTCTTCCAGGGCTTCTCTAACCCTCATTATTTGGGCCTTATCCTTAAGATAAATATAGCTAGACCCATCGCAAGACTTAGTTAATAGGTCATAAGCCTTAAGTTTACTCCTCTTAAATTCTACCAAGGCTTTTTGTTCAAAAAGCCTATACAAAGAAATAACTGAATGAACTGGCTTTTGGTCATGGTCTCCTAGGATGGCTAGAGTTGTAGAATCCGCTAAATCATTTTTATCCAGACAAGTTAAGATGCTTCCCAACCTCTTTTCATGCCTAAGTAAAGCCTCTTGGGCCTGGTCAGAGTGGTAACCATAGTGGTGTCTCATATAATCTAAATCCACAAAATGAACGAGAATTAACTCCGGATCTAGATTCTCAATGGTATCAATCAAGCAGGCCTCTATGAAGTCATCCAAGTAGGGTTGACCTATCCCCTTTCTAAGGTGGCCATATTTTTTATTAAGTTTATATTGATAGCCAAATGATCCATTAGATAGGGAAACCATGGCCTGGCTTTTCCAAAAACTGTTAGAAAATATTTCTGGAAAATTATAGGTAATTTTTGACTTGGCTGTTACAGGCCACAGAAGGGCTGCAACTTTCATCTTGTTTTTTAGAGCAAGATCATAAAGAGTCTGAGTCTTAATATATGAGGACTGCCAATACCAGTCAGGGTTTTTTTTATCCGCCTGTAATAGGGTATTAGCTACAATCCCATGTTTATCAGGAAGGCAGCCCGTAATAATGCTTGTATGGGCTGGATAAGTCAGTGAAGGGCTTATTCCTGCTACTTCTGTAGAATAGGATCCCTCTTTTAAAATCCTCTTAAAATTAGGAAATTCCTTAACTTTTTCTAAATCTTTTGGTCCCATGGCATCAAAGGATACCACAAGTAATCTTTTTTTCTTATCCATATTTCCTCCTAACTTTAAGTCTTAAATACCCATTACTTGTTCACTATATATATAATATTAGCTAGATAGATACTGTTATAAGAAAGTAACCTTCCTAAAGTCCTGCCCTCTCATATAGGCTTTCTACACTTAACCAAGGGCTGACAACCTCGTTACTATCTCCTATAATGGACCCTCCTGCAAGTGCTAGCTTTAGGCTTTCTATTAGGTCAAGCCCATTGTATCTAGCATAGATAAATCCAGCAGCTTGGGCCTCTTTAACCCCCTGGTCATTAATAGGATCAGCAACATCTATATCAACTTTTTCAACCCTATCGTTGCTAAAATATTGGACCCTCCTGCAAGTCGTAAATACCATTAATTCCCCTAGGCCTTGGTCGATTAACTTATGAGCGGCCCTAAGAATATCATCGTCATTTTCTATCTTAATATCTGAAATAGCCTCAAGTTCAGGAATAGTCGTTTGTAATAGGTCGATATATTGCAAAAGTCCCTTTATATTTTTTGACTTTGTAGCTGATACTGGAATGACCATAATTTTCTTCTCTTTAAAATTCTTAAGAATAAATTCAACAGTTTTTTCTTTTAAATTTAAGTCCACCAGAATAAATTTACTATTTAAGATATCCGATTTCCTACGGTTAATGAAGTTAGGGCTTATTTCATCAATAATAGACATATCTGTAATTCCATATTCCAAGCCCCCTTGTTCATTCATAAGGCCCATGTAAAAAGATGTTGGCCTATTATTAAAAATACAAGACTTATCAATCCTTATCCCCTCTTTTAAGCAACTATCTTGTATCAACTTACCATAATCGTCATTTGAGACTGCGGTTATCAGGTTTATATTAAGACCTAATTTAGCAGCATTATCAGCGATATTTCTACTTACTCCCCCAACACTCAGCTCTATATCACCCATGTTAGGTCCCACTTTTTCTAGGGGTTCAAGGGCCCTTCCATATATGTCTATATTAGATGCTCCTATTATGCAAACATTGTCAGCACTTGGCAACACATAGCCCCTACCAATAAGCTTGCCACTTTTAGTAAGGTTATTTACATGGACCCCAACGCTAGACCTTGTTATTCCAAGTCTTTCTGCAATCTCCTTTTGGCTGATTAAAGGGTCTGACTTAATTATCTCTAATACTTCATCTTCTCTGCGCCTAGCCATATTAACCTCTATCCTTTCTAAACTCGTAAAAACCGCTAAGACTATTACTTATATTCTACATTCTCGTCTATAAATTCATCAAGGAGTTCAGGTTTTTTTAGGTACTTAAACATCTGCTTCAAAGCCTTGGCAAAATAGAAACCATCACATATTCTCTCATCTGCAACAAGACCAACTGAGATCGTTTTCTCTTCCACTAACTCCCCTTTCTTAATTGCTAACCTTCTTCCCCTTTTACCTATGGATAGAAAAATACCTATTGTACCAAAGTTGTATATATGGTGGTTGATTGCGTCTATCCCAAGTGATCCAAGGTTGTTAACAAAAGCTGTACTGTGAAATGGACTCGCCTTTATTATGCTGTTGGGCATAAAGTTATTCTTATCCAAGAACATAAATAAGTTTACTGCCCACCTAAGTAACCAGTGGGGAAGTTTATCAAACACTTTTAATACCTTCTCCATATCATTGTCTTCGACTTCTGCTTGAGTTTTTTCCTTCTCAATGCTTGCATCTAGGATGTCCTTCACATCTGCTGGAGTCTCCGTTCCCTTAAAATCCAGCTTCACTACAGTTTCTTGACCTTCTATGGTCATATCTTTTTTTACCGCTAGGGCAATGGTTATCGCCTTTCTCCTATATACCCTCCCCTTCATTACGAATTGGTTTAATTGTGGGTATAGCTTGATAGTCCTAATCAAAGCACAATAAAAGATGTGCATATAGCTTAGGTTTACCCCTTCTCTCATCTTCTTTTTAATATAGTCATCGATTGCTGCAGTTGGAACATCTTCTGTTAACCAGACCTGGGCATCGTTCCTATCTTTCATAATGAGCGGGGTAATCTTAAATAATGGATCTAACTTTACTAAGTCACCGTCTTTTCTTTTCTTTAACATAATAATTCCTCATAATAAATAAAAAATAACAAATAAATAATTGTAAGCTTTATTATACCATATTTTATAGTTATAAATAGGAAAAAAGACTCCAATATCCAAATTCCATGAAAAAATTCATAAAAGTTTAAATATCAGAGTCTTTGTTAAATCTTTATTTTCTCAACCTTCCAGATATCTGGGTTAGGTCCCTTAATCTACCTACTAAATAAGGATTTATAGCCCCCTCTTTCATCCTCCACTTCCAATTATTACCAAGTGTGGATGGAGTATTCATCCTTGCACTGTTGTCGAGCATTAAAAGGTCTTGCATTTGGACTATGGCTATTTTTGCCACGCTGGTCCAAATACCTCTAATAAGACCCCAGCAGAAGGTCTCCTCATTTGTAAGGTTAAAATATTTCTTAGCAAATTCAAGGTTCTCATAGTTGACATTTTTTAGCCAGCCAACCACGGTCTCATTGTCGTGTGTTCCGATATAGGCTACCACGTCTTCATTGTAGTTGTGAGGTAGGTGTTCGCTTTCCCCATTCAGGTCAAAGGCGAATTGAAGGATCTTCATGCTTGGAAATCCCGCATCTACCCTCAACTGGTAGACCTCTTTGGTGATATAGCCAAGGTCTTCGGCAATTATTGGCAGGTCCCCAAATTTTTCCTTTACCTTTGAGAAAAGCTTCATACCTGCGCCTGGTTGCCAACTACCTGCTGGAGCCCCTTGTCCATGAGGTATAGACCAGTAACTTTCAAAGCCCCTAAAATGGTCTAGCCTAATACAGTCAAATATATCGAAGGCTGAATCTAGCCTAGAAAGCCACCATTCAAATCCTGTCTCTTCATTTCTCTCCCAGTCATAGCAAGGGTTACCCCATAGCTGACCATCATCAGAAAAGTCATCTGGAGGACAACCTCCAACAAATCTTGGAACTAGCTGGTCATTTAGTTGGAAAAGGTCTGGATTTACCCACACATCAGCACTATCTTCTGCAACATAGATTGGAAGATCACCTATTGTCAGTATCCTTCTTTCATGGATATATCTTTTTAAAGTCTCCCATTGCCTAAAAAACATATATTGAACAAACTTATAAAAGTTTACCCTATCACTATTTTCCTTTTCAAAAGCATCAAGGGCTTCTTCTTTTCTAAATTTATACTCATCTGGCCAGGTGTTCCAGGAAGAGCCATCGAATTCCTCCTTAAGAGCCATAAATAATGAAAAATCTCTTAACCAGAATTCTTTATCCTTGGAAAATTCCAAAAAGTCCTCATCCTCAATATTAAACCTTTCAAATGCAAGCCTTAAGACTGCATTTTTTTCATGGTAAAGCCTACCGTAATCAACGCTAGTATTGTCATCGACATACATAAGGTCGTCAATTTCTTCTTTAGTGATTAGCCCCCTTGTCACCAGATCATCCAAGTCGACAAAATATGGATTACCTGCAAAGGTGCTAAAGGATTGGTAGGGGCTATCGCCATATCCTGTAGGACCAACTGGAAGCATTTGCCAATACTTTTGTCCCGATTCATATAGGAAATCTACAAATTCCCTGGCATTTTTTCCCAAGCTCCCTATGCCATAAGGGCCCGGAAGCGAACTGATATGCATTAGGACGCCAGAAGCCCTATCTTCATTTATCTTCTTAAAATAAAATCTTTCATCTAATTTTGCCATTTGTACCTACTTCTTAATAAATTCTGTTTTAATTATCTTACTCACTACCTTCTTGTCGCCATTTATCTGAGCTAGTAAAAGCTTAACCGCCCATTTACCAAGCTTATCCGTCTTTATATCCACACTGGGAATAGGATAAAGGGAAAAATTCGACTCCTTGGCATTGTTAAAGCCAGTGACATAGACCCTCTTACCAATTTCTAAAGCCCTTTTTTGAATACCCAAGGCGATCAAATCATCTGTACAGATAATAGCATCATATCCCTTACTAATAATTGTATCAGCATTCTTATAGGCATCTTCCCAGGTAAAGCTGAGCTCATAGACATCATCTTTATCAACATCTAATCCATAATCCTCGCAGGCTTTAACAAAGCCCCTTAGCCTATCCTTGGTTACGATAAAATTCATGGAGCCTCCGACGAAGCACAGGTCTTTTTTCCCATCAGCTACCAGGCTTTCAACAACCTCATACATGGCAATCTCATTGTCATTATCAACCCAAACAATCCTATCCTTTTTTTCTGGATTACCTATGACAACTGCTGGCACCCCTTTTTCAGATAAATAGTCTACAGTAGGGTCATTAAGCTTAACTGACAGCTTAATAACCCCATCTATCCTATTCATTTCCACAAGGGACTTAATTTTATCCCTCTCTTTATGGTTATCTTCTGAAAAAATTAGCAACAGCTCCTTATTATGAATAGAAAGCTCTTGGGCAATAGCCTGTATAGCATCAGTAAAATAGGTGTTGTTAAGACTTGTCGGCCCCCTATTAACTAATACTGCTATAGTGTCGGTATTGCTATTTGCCAGAGACCTTGCCGTGTAGTTAGGAACGTAACCTAGCTCCTCTATTGATTCTTGAACCTTATCTATTGTCTGCTGGCTAATCTTTCCCTTGCCAGATACTACCCTAGATACCGTTGATGGACTTACACCAGCAAGCTTGGCCACATCCTTTATAGTCACCTTCGTCTTCATTAGTTTATTCTTAAAGTTGTTTCTCCGTCAAAGAAGTGAAGGGCATCAATATCGAAGGTAAAGTTGTGGGTTTCTTCTATAGTATATTCAAAATGACCTGGTACAGACATGATACACTCACTACCATCTTCTAGGACTGTATATAGGAGTTTTTCCTTACCAAGCATTTCAATAACGTCAATCCTTGCCTTAAAGGTGTTCTCTGTGCTCTTTTGGGAGATGAACCTTTCAGCCCTAATTCCCATATAGACCTTTTTACCTTCATGGGCCTGTAATTTTTCCCTATCTTCTTTCTTAGGATTTACTACTATTTTTTTAGAATCACTTACAAATTTACCATTTTCTATAGTTCCTGTAAAGATATTCATAGTTGGTGATCCTATAAATCCAGCGACAAATAGGTTGGCAGGCCTATTATAAAATTCTTCAGGCTTACCAAATTGTTGAATGACCCCTTGGTCAAGAAGGACAATCTTATCCGCCATAGTCATGGCTTCTGTTTGGTCGTGGGTTACATAGATAGATGTAGTTCCCAATTGCTTGTGCAACCTAACCAGCTCTACCCTCATGTGTTCACGTAACTTAGCATCCAGGTTAGATAGGGGTTCATCCATCAAGAAGACTCCTGGTTTTCTTACCATGGCACGGCCTAGGGCAACCCTTTGCCTTTGTCCACCTGAAATATCTGAAGGCTTAGAATACAGGTAGTCTGTGATTTGTAGGACTTCAGCAGCCTCTAAAACCCTTTGGTGGATTACCTCTTTTCTTTCCTTTTTCATCTTCAAGGCAAAGGCCATGTTATCATAAACTGTCAAGTGTGGATAAAGGGCATAAGATTGGAATACCATAGCAATGTCCCTATCCTTTGGAGCAACCTTATTCATAAGCTTGTCGCCAAAAATAAGCTCCCCTTCTGTTATAGAGTTAAGGCCTGCAATCATCCTCAATAGAGTTGACTTACCACAACCTGATGGCCCAAGAATTGCACAAAACTCCTTATCTTCAATCTCTAAATCTATATTTCTTATAGTGAAGTTTTCTCTTCCTTCATATTTTTTACCAATATTTTTTAGTGTAACTTTCATTTATCTCCTCCTATCCCTTAACTGAACCAGAGCTTAAGCCTGAAACTAATTGGTTTTGTAGGGCTATAAATAGGGCTACTATCGGAATAGCTGTCAATAAGCCCCCAGCAGCAAAGGCTGGTGCATTCATAGTACGTACATCCGTTATCAGGGTGAATAAACCTGTCGCAAGTGTGTATTCGCTGGTATTTGTCAATAATATCTTTGGTAGCATGTAGTCCATGAAAGGTCCTATGAATGACCATAGGGCAATTATGGCTAGCATCGGCCTAACTATAGGCATGATTATCAACCTATATACTTGGAAGTTGGAACAGCCATCTATCTTAGCCGCATCATCAAGCTCACTTGAAATTGAGTCTATATATCCCTTTAATATAAAGGTATTAGATGCTATACCACCAGAAGAATAAACTAATATCAACATAGCCGTCCTGCTAAATACTGGAACTATTCCAGATACTATTGAGTGGATGGCAAAGTAGGCTGTAATACCTGCAAAGGTTGGAATTGTTTGTATAAGCATAATCCCCATTAGACTAGCCTTTTTCCCCTTAAACCTATACCTTGAGTAGGCATAACCTGTAAAGGATACCACTAGAAGTGTTAGTAGGGCAGTAAGGATAGCTATAACTAGGGTGTTTTTAACCCATAGAAGGAAGTTGGTTTTCTCAAAAAGATACTTGAAATGCTTAAATGAAAAGCTGAATTCCCCTGCCATAGAGATGTATTTTCCTTGGTTACCATTTAAGCTGGAGATTACCATTACAGTTAAAGGCCATATTATTGCTATAGCCCAGACAAGTAGGATTAAATAAGATATTCCTAATAGGATTTTTCCACCTGGTGTCAAGGGTTGCATATCTGATAGGTATAAACCCTTATTTTTTTTCTTTTTCATGACTAATCCCCCTTAAACGCTTTCGTATTTCTGAAGCCTAGGAAGGTAATAAACATTAATATTAAGGAAATAATGATCGTTACCGCAGCCCCCAAGGCCTGGTAGTTGTTTTCTATTGTCAACTTGTAAATATACGATATTAGTAGGTCTGTAGAGCCAGCCAGGTTACCGTATACTGTTGGATTGAAGGGTCCACCACCATTAAATAAGTGTATAATTGAGAAGTTGTTAAAGTTAAAGGTATATTGTCCAATAAGTAATGGAGCGGTTTGATATAGGACTAGAGGTATAGTAATCTTCAAAGTCCTTTGGAAACCTGTTGCCCCATCTATTTCTGCCGCCTCATAAAGGTCCTTTGGAATTCCTTGTAATATTCCTGTCGAAAGCAAGAATATATAGGCAGATCCTAGCCAACCTTGAAGCATTATCAATGCAATCCTCGTCTGAGTAGTATTATTCTTTATATCAAGGCTTACGCCAAATACCTTTCTTATCAATTCAGTTATCGGTCCATTAACTGCCACCATTTGTGAGAAGAACATTATTGTGATAAAGGCTGGTACTGCCCATGGAAGCAGGTAGACTGTCCTAAAGAAGCCCTTAAACTTAATCCTCTCCTGGTTGGCGATTAGGGATAAAATAAATCCTATTGCTATTGCAAGTGTTGTTGCCCCTAGGGTCCATATTACGGTCCAGGAAACTATTGGCCAGAAGGCCTTACCTGCAACCCCCTGTCCTAAAAATAGGAGCTTATAGTTTTGGAAGCCCGCCCATACGAACTTACTTTGGTGTCTAGGGTCATAGTTTGTAAATGATATCAATAGGGTAGTCACTATTGGAACAAGGACTATGAAAGTAACCAAAATCGCAGCTGGGGCTGATACTAGATATGGGAAGCCATCTGTAGATATGGAGTTTTTAGTTTCAAACCAATTTCTTGGCCTTATTCCCTTGATTAAGTCCTTTTCAACCTTTCTTACATCCTTGTAGGATAGGTAATATATTCCTAGGGCTATAAGGACTAGGGCTATTGCTATTATCCCTTCAATCATAAAGATGATTGACTTGTCTAGCCTCTTACCCTCCTTAGCAAGGGTAATAAGTCCTTCTATACCATCTCCCCTATAGTTACCATAACCTAGTGCATAAGGGATGGCTATTAGATATATGAATAAACTTCCTATAAAAAATAGAAGGGCCTTCATATATTGCTTGTTTAATAATTGACCTAGACCTGGTAATAAGAAACTTACATAAGAATGGATAGGTCTTTTTTTCTCAACTTCTACTGGAGTCTTCCTCCTGACATCAGCTATATCTGATTCCAAGACATTAACCTTAGATTCAAAGTCAATTTTTAGCCTGTGCTTAATATTCTTTATCTCTTGTTCAAGAGATACCTTCCTATCTATGTAAGATAAGGCAGTAAGGTCTTCCTTGCAGGACCTCTTCTTTATCTTTATCTCTTCGGATAGGGCCTTTGATGAAATTAAGCCCTGACTGTGTTTTTCTTTTAGATCACGAATTTCTTGGTCAAGCTGAGCCTTTCTTGTATTTTTTCTTTCTTCAAGCTCCTTAAGGACTTGTGCCCTTTCAGACTCATTTAGCTTAGATAATTCTTTTTCCTTCTCTTCTAGGCTCTTCTTTAATTGCCAGTCGTTTTCTATAATCTCTGGAATATGCTTTCTTTCATGTTGACTAACCTTATAGGCATATTCAAAGTCATAGCTTACATCTACTAGGTCCTTATAAAAGGCAACCTTTTTTTCGGCTATAAAGTCCCTTCTTTGAAGCTCTAAAATCTTCTTGTCCTTTTCATCAACTAGACTAGTCTTGGCCTCCTTTTCAACGGACTCTAGAAAAGCTTTCTCCTTCTCTTTAAGCTCTTTTAGCCTAATAATGTAAGGGTGGTTATTCCTATTTCTTTTTAGCTTTTTTCTTTCGTCCTTGGAGGCATCAATCAAGTCAATAAGGTATTGGTTTTTTCTTTCGTGGCTATTACCAATACTATCCTTTAATAATCTACTGTATGCCATTTTTCACCTTCCTTTGTTCAGTGGGATAAGCGAGTATCGTAATGATAAGTACCAGATATAGTACTAAAATGATGTAATAAAATATTGAGCTTAGATTAAATTTAAGTAGGAGGTTTATAAACCTCACCAATAAAATTGCTGTAAAGACCAGCTTATAAACCCTATTAATGCCAAACTTTTTAGACAAAAAGTAGGTGTATAAAGAAATTAATAGGGGCTCTACAATGGTCATAAAAAAATTAATCAAAACCAAGTTTACAAAATCATAATATGTACCTGAAGGATTTACCTTGAGAAAGGCCTCAAATAAGCCCCTACTTTTAGCTGTCATGGTAGCTTCGAGGCAGGCAATAAGAATTATTAGTGCCGAAATAATTAGTACTTTTAATATGAATTTGTCTTTATTACTTTTTTCTATCTTTGTCATATTCCACCTTAATATGTCAATAGCCAAAACAGAGTTTTGGCTATTAACACAATATTATTTTTTACTTACAATTTTATTGAGCACCTTCGATTTGTTGCATCATTGAAGTAAAGGCTGCATGTAATTCGTTGTAGGCAGCTTCTTCATTAGCAGGCTTCTTAGATGCCCAAGATAATACTGCATTTTTCCATGTATCCCAAACGTTGTTATATTCTGGGTAAGTTGGCCTTGGAACTGAAACTGCATAAGATTCAAATACATTCTTTATAGTCTTCTTTTCTAAGTCGGAAAGATCTGATCCTTCATATACGTCAACCTTAACATTTGGCATAAGCTTTCCTGCTAGCTTAAACATTTCTATCGCGTTTTCTGGCTTCATTAATTCTTCTATGAAAGCTTTCGCAAGAGCTAGTTTATCTTCATCTTCTTCTATCCTAGCGTTGATACCTAAGCCCCAACCACCTTGCCAGTGGGTAAGCGGCTTACC
>CAYFSL010000010.1:11367-35302 GCA_964345835.1 uncultured Peptoniphilaceae bacterium | reverse complement strand
TAATCTTATTCTCATAATTAGTGTGTTTGGTCATACATTAATTATATCAAAAAAAATAGCTGACTCTTTATGAGTTAGCTATTTTTTATATGAAGCTATTTTACAACAGCTCCTTTTTTTGTATTTTATTAGATAGTTTTTTATAATCTGGTAAAATGGTTATATATGTTTTTAAAGAGAATTTAAATTTAGAAGAGCTTGTATATAGATAAACCAGGCATTTTTGGATTTTTTAGAAAGGATGAAGAGGAAATGAAAAATAAAATCATAGGTCTAAGGACAATAAAAACCGCCTTGGCAGTAACCATGGGCATCCTCCTTAAGGACTATATTGGAGTAACATCGGCATCAATTATGTCTACCGCAATCATAACCTCTATTCAAAACAATATCCACGATTCATTTAAAAATGCCTTCTTTAGGCTCTTATCAACAATCCTAGGTGTTGCCCTAGCCATTTCTTTTAGGTACATAAACTTTGCCAATGCATTTTCAGCAGGCCTTGGGGTAATGGTAATCATAGTCTTTTGTAATGTCGCAAATATAAAAAGGGCCCTAGTTTTAGCCAGTCTGATATTCGTGGCAGTCCTTACCTACCAGACAACATCCGATCTTGAGCTTTTCTACTACGGGATAAACCGTGTCATAGATACCCTAGTTGGGGTGTCTATTGGTGCCATTTTCAACCTAATATTTTTTAAACCCAACCAGCAGAACTTTATAATGGAAGAGTATAATAGCATTTTCCCAATAATGGAAGACTCCCTCCTTTCCTTAATTGAGGAGGAAAAGCATATCGACCAAGAAAAACTTCTCAACGAGCTATACAAGCTTAATACAGCCTATATCAACCTTAAAAATGATAGGAAGCTTAGGCTTAACACCCATGTAAACTTAAATAAAATCGAATTGATAAACAACAGGATTAGACTGGCAATAAGCTTTTTAATTGAACTTGACCAGCAGCACCAGCCCCTAATTTTAACCAATGAAAGTAGGCAGATGATTAATAGCTATTTTGATGATAGCCTACTTGATGAAACCCTGCTTGAAGATGACGAGCTAAAGCTTAAGTCGGAAATAGCCCTTAATTATGAAATTAGAAAAATTATTAGGACCTTTAGGGTCTTAAAAAAGGAGATTGAAGACTTCCAAGACTCTTACCAGTAGTCTTAGAAGCTCAAGCTCCTTTTCCCTTTTATCCTACAACTTCAACAAAGCTATCTCCCTCTTGACTCTTCCTTACAAGAATCTTCTTGTCTATGCTTTCTTTTAGCGATTCAACGTGGGAGATTATTCCTATTTGCTTATTGTTTCCACTAAGCTTTGCCAGGCTTGCCATCACTTGGCTAAGGGATTCCTTATCTAGGGACCCGAATCCCTCATCAATGAACATGCTATCTAGCTCTATACCCCCGCTATACATTTGGACTGTATCTGATAGACCAAGGGCTAAGGATAGGGCAGCCTTAAATGACTCTCCCCCAGACAGGGTATTTATATGCCTAGCCTTGGCACTATACTTGTCCAGAATTTCTATTTCCAGGCCGGATTGACTCATCTTGTTGCTTGAGCCTTTTTTTCTCCTCAGCTGATATTGGCCGAAGGTCATATCGTAAAAACGCTTGTTGGCCCTCTTTATTATTTCATCGAAATAGGTCATTTGGACAAAGACCTCAAATTGCAGCTTGTCTTGGCCTGTTATCTGGCCCGATAGGGTCTTATAGATTTCATTTATATCTGTGTATTTTTTCTTGCTAATATTAAAATCCTTATAGGCTTTACTATATTTTTTTATATTATCTTCATTAGAGTTTAATCTAATTTTTAACTGGTCTTCCAGGTCTTTTAAAGTCTTCATATCTTCTTCATAACCTGAAAGCAGACCTTTAACCTCAATTAAATCTATTTTTTCGTTTTTAGCTAGGGATTCTTCCAGGGCCTTAATTCCTGCCCCTATCTCTTTTAGCTTGTCTTTTAATTCCTTTTCCCTTTTTTCAAGGTCATCCCTTATCTTTTTTTTCTCATTATAGCTACTTTCAATAGCGGATATAGCTTTTTGGGCCTCTTCGAAACTCTTATAGGCTAGGTCCTTCCTATAATCTTCCAAGGATTCCTTTTTTGATTTTAACTGCCCCCTTAAGGCCTGGTAGTCGTCCCTGGCCTTATCAAGATCTATAGTTTGCCTTTCTATATCGACATTTATGACTTTCAAATCTTCTTTGAAGCTTAAAAGCTTTTCCTCCAAACCACCAAGTTCTTCAGCCTTGTTTTTCTTTTCCCTAAGTTTTTTCTCTGTAATTAATAAAAGCTGGTCTATTTGCCTCTTATCCTTACATTCACTTGTGTCAAGTTCCAGGTCTTGTAGGCTCTTGTTTAGAGTGGTTGATTTTTCTTCCAATCCAGCTTTAAGTCTGCCCAGGTCTATGGCCTCTTTTTCCCTTTTCTCCTTAAGGGTAACTAGGTCATCGTTAGCCTTGTCAAGGGTCTTTTTATCTATAAAACCATCTGAAAGACCTGCAGGGTCTGGGTGGGATAAGGACCCGCATACAGGGCAGGGGGCCCCCTCTTCTAAAGTTCTAGCTAAGAGTCCTGCCTGGGACCTATAGTAGCTATCCTCCATATGGTCTCTCTTTGTAGAAAGGACTTTTATTTTATCCAGGCTTTCCTCAAGGCTAGCTTTCTTTAAGTCTATCTTTGACCTATAAACTCCAATCTCTTCCAGTTGTTCCTGTATTTCACAGAGTTTAACTGACTTATTGGCCAAGTCCTTAATTTCATTTTCAACCTTTAGCCTTTCCAGCCTAGCCTGGGAATTTTCTTCTACAAAGTCTTCTTTTACCTTCTTTTTCTTTTTGCTAGTCTCTAGGTCTTTTGCCAGCATCTTGCCTCTTATCTCAAGGTCTTTTTTTTCTTTCTCGATTTGTCCTATCTCTTCATAGGCCTTATCCAAATACTCATACCTTACTAGGTCATTTTTTTCTATGCTAATCCTAGATGAAAGGGCTTCAAGCTCTTGATTGATCCCCTTATTTTCCTCTTTTTCTTTTTCAAGTAGGTCCAAAGACTTATTCTTAGCTGCAAGGTCTAACCTCTTAGCTTCAACCTCTTCTTCCAAGCTCTTATATTCTTCAGCCAGGCTCATCTTGACCTTCTCCCTATCCATAAGCTTGTTTATGAAGGTCATCTGATCAAGGATTTCTTGCAAGATTTTCTTATCTGCTCTAATTACCTTTTCTACCTCCCTAACAAAACCTTCAGAGTCCAGTAAGGAAAGACTGGTCAAATCCCTTGGCTTATCTGGGATAGGTCCTTCAAGAAAGCTTTCTAGGTATTCTTTCCTAGCTATAAAGCTCTTGTCCAGGTCCTTAAAGTCTATATTATCTAGGTCTAAGGGGGTCAATTTAAGGTCTTCAACTAGCTTATAGATTGATTTTTTCCCATCTTCGACCTGGCCATATAAACTGGCCCTATCATCTTTTATAGCCCTTTCAAGTAGGCTATATTTTTCCGTTGAAAATATCTTCCTAAATAATTCTCTCTTCTCATCATTTGTAGCATGAAGAAGCTTTAAGAAGTCACCTTGGGCTATCATAGCAATTTGCTTAAATTGTGATTCTACCAAGCCCAAAAGATTTACTATGTAGCTATCTACCTCTGACATGTTGGTAATTTTACTTCCATCATCTAGATATAGAACTGCCGAAGCATCCTGTCTAGTAGTCCCCTCTCCCCTTTTTTTAGGCCTTTCATATACAGGGTTTCTCCATACCCTATAGGCCCTATTTTTATAGTCAAATTCAAGGTCTACAAACGTAGCTACATCTTTATCAGCATACTCTGACCTCAGCATCTTGGACTCTCTAAGGCCCCCGCTTGAAGCCCCATAAAGGGCGAAGCTGATGGCATCAAATATGGTAGTCTTACCCGCTCCTGTATCTCCTGTTATCAGGTAAATCCCTGTCTTGTTAAACTTAGAAAAATCAATTTCCGTCTTTTTGCTATAAGGACCAAAGGCGGAAATTGTAAGTTTTTTAATCTTCATATGCCCCCCATATCTTCTTAACATAAGAACTGATAAGGGCCTTTTTTTCCTCATCAAGTTTCTTGTTATTCCTTATCTCATAAAACTCTTCAAAGAGCTTAAGAGGGTCTTTCTTTTCTTTTAACTCAATATCCTCTAGGTCTAGGTCTTCTTTCCCCTGGTCCTGGTAAACCAGGGTCATAATATTAGGGTAAATTTGCCTTAACTGGCCTATAGCATCTACCTGTTCATCCTCATCATACAAGACGGCATGGATATAATCCCCTTTAGCTGCATCTGCAAGTCCATTTTTTAAGAGGTCTTCAAGGTAGCCTTCAATTACCCTCATGTCCCTAAGATATGGAATTTCAAATTCCTCAATCTTTATTTCACCTTTTGAGTATATATTTACTATCCTTATTGATTTCTTATAATTAGCTTCAGACTTAGAATATTTAAGCAAAGACCCTGGATATGAAACCATCCCATCCCTAAAGCTTTGCCTCTTATGGATATGGCCCATGGCTACGTAATCAAAATCATCGAATATATCTAGGGAGACAGCTTCAAGACCACCCAGGTAAATTTCTTCCGAGTCGCTCCTTTCAGCCCCCACTATAAATTGGTGGACCATCATTACATTTCTTTGGCTCTTGTCTATGTCAATAGTTTCTACAACATGGGAAAGGGCCTTTTGAAAATCATCTATTTCTATATCATCTAGGTCTTTCTTGCCCCCTTTCCTCCCTTTCAAATCTATCGGCTTTAAGTAGGGCAGGAGGTAAAAATTTACAGGTCCGTATTCATCTTTAAGGACCACTTGTTCATAAAAATTATCTCCCTGCCTAGCAAAATATATCCCACTTTCTTTTAATAGCTGACTAGCAAAGGTCAGCCTATCCTCTGAATCATGGTTACCAGGTATTATAAGACATTTAATATCCCTTCTTGTCAATTCTGTAAGGAAGTTATCAAATAAAGCAAGTGCTTCATTTGATGGGAGTTTTTGGTCGTATACATCCCCCGCTATCAGGACCAAGTCTACTCCCTCTTTTTCTGCTAGGTCTAAAATGTTTTTCAGGGCAAAGGCCTGGTCCTCTATCATATTAAAAGCATTGACCCTCTTTCCCAGGTGAAGGTCTGCCAGGTGTAATATTTTCATAATTTTTCTTTCCTATTCTCTATTAATCGAAATGATACTTAAACTGGGTAAAATACTTAACAAAGGAACTTCTAGCTAAAATTCCTCTGGAAATCCCAACGATAATATCAATTTTTCATAAGCTATCTCATCAATCTCCCCATCAAGCTCCTCTAAACTTTTTTGTATATTAAAGGTTAAGTCCCTGAACTGACTCTTAGTAAGGAAAAGCTGGCTAACCAGGTAGACATTGAATAGATTATCCCTCTTGTCATCTATTCCTATATCCCACTTGTCGTGAATGGGCTTAATATAGTATATATCTTGGTCAAATCTATAGGATAGAATTAGGTTGTCATGGGCTACAATGTTTCTAACATTTTTTATATTTAAAATAGCTGATTCGAATTGCTTGACGGTAATATAGTAACCCTCAGCTTCTTCTATATTGTCAGTCAAAAACTTGGTAAAAATATTTGCAACCTCATAAGCCTCCTCTTCCTTCATAGTTTGATAAAAGTTAATTAGCTTTCCAAAAGAAATAAAGTTTATTAGGAACCAAAAAGGGACATGCTTATATTTATTGCTGTAGTGACTAATTGATTTCTTGTAGTTTTCTTCTTCCTTGTAATTATCA
The DNA here is from genome assembly GCA_964345835.1 of uncultured Peptoniphilaceae bacterium. GTDB lineage: Bacteria > Bacillota > Clostridia > Tissierellales > Peptoniphilaceae > JAAYEL01. The sequence continues at coordinate 29,500 of CAYFSL010000010.1, read as the reverse complement.
ATTGTCTTTACAAAGGTGCTTATATTAGTAGTTATAAGGTCCTTTTCTCCGTTGAAATTATCAGGATTTAAATATGAATTTGCCTCTGGGTGGTGTTTCATAAAGACGTAGGAAATGATTGACCTTAAGTGTCTTTCTATATCTAAAATACTTGTTAGAAAATGAGTCTTTATCTCCTTGTCAAACTCGTGGAGTTTATTTAGCTCCCTAAATTCAACCCCCTTCCTATAGATCTGGGGATTATCTTCCCGGCAGAAAAACTCCTTAGTACCATTAACCAATTTGTAGAAATTATAATTTAATAGCTTGTCCTTAGCCTTTTCTTCATTTTCTATAATAAGGCCTCTCCCTCTAAGGAGTTCGACCTGTTCATCTAGGGTCTTAAAATATTTTGCCATACCATCCTCCTTTAAATATTCTAACATTTTACAGGGTAAAACAACAATAAAGCCTTATATAATATATTTATTGTTAATATTGTGAAAATATTTTCCTGACTAGCTTTACAAAATGGGCAATTTATAGTAGTATAACTTTGATGCGGTATTAGCACAATACAACCGTTTAACATCTTGTTTACGGGATTTCACAAGCCTATAAAGCCCGAGCTTAGAGGCTGTGAAAGTGTTTTCCTCTCAAGGGAGGATAATATCTGCTATTGAAAGCTATATTTTAGAATCAATTTCAAATTAATAGGAGGAGAATATGCATAACGTAAGACAAATTGCCGAAGATACTTTTTATGTAGGCGTAACTGACAACAGAATTTCTCTTTTTGAGAACATCCACCCACTTCCAGAAGGAGTTACATACAACTCTTATGTAATCCTTGACGAAAAAACTGCTTTAGTTGATACAGTTGACTGGAACTTTGCTAGAGAATTTGTAGACAACATCGAATATGTATTAGATGGAAGAGATCTTGACTACATAGTAATGAACCACTTTGAACCTGACCACGCTTCATCATTTGGTTTTCTTATGGAAAAATTCCCTAATGCAACTCTAGTTATGAGTGTACCTGGAAAGAGATTCGCTAAGAACTTTGGCTTCGATATAGACGCTCACAATTGTGTATTCGTTAAAGAAGGAGATACCCTTGAATTAGGAAAGCACACTCTTACTTTCTTATCAGCACCTATGGTTCACTGGCCAGAAGTAATAGTAACTCTTGACCTACACACAGGAGTTCTTTATTCTGCAGATGCTTTCGGAACATTTGGTAAGCTTGATGGTAGACTATTCAACGACGAAGTTGACTTCGAAGGTGAATTCTTAGACCACGCTAGAAGATACTACACTAACATAGTTGGTAAGTATGGTGACAAGACTATGGCCCTATTAAACAAGGCTGAACCTCTACTAGACAAGATTAAAATGTTTGCTCCACTTCACGGACCAGTTTGGAGAACTGACCTTGACTACTTCATTGACAAACACGTTAAATGGGCATCATATACACCAGAAGAAGAAGGTGTCCTAATAGTTTACGGTTCAATGTATGGCAATACTGAAAATGTAGCTCACATCATGGCTAACGAACTAGCTAAGAGAGGCGTTACTAAGATGAGAATGTATGATGCTTCAAAAACTCACCATTCATACATCATAGCTGATGCTTTCAAATACAGCCACATCCTAGTATGTTCTGTAACTTACAACCTAACTCTTTACCCACCAGTAAAGACTTTATTAGAAGACATGATCATGCTTAACCTACAAAACCGTAAGGTTGCCCTAGTTGAAAATGGTTCATGGGCTCCACAATCTGGTAGGATTATGACTGAAATGTTCGGTAAGATGAAGAACATGGAAATCTTAAACGACAAATTCACTCACTTTACTTCTTCATTAAGAGAAGATAAGTATGATGAAATAATGAACCTAGTGGACGTTATTGCTAAATCACTTGGCAAATAAGATAGATTATATTAATTAAATTAAAAACCCCGCAAATTTCGGCCTCGAAATTTTGTGGGGTTTGTTTTTTGAGTATTAAAGGATTCCTAAAAATTCCTTCATCCTGGCATTATCTGGATTATTAAAGACCTCTTCAGGGCTTCCCTGAACCGCAATAACTCCCTTATCCATAAATACCACCTTGTCGGAAACCTTCTTGGCAAATTCCATTTCATGGGTAACAACTACCATTGTAAAGCCCATCTCCGCCAGGCTAGTCATGGTATTTAATACCTCTGCTACCATCTCTGGGTCAAGGGCTGATGTAGGCTCGTCAAATAAGATAGCCTTTGGCTCCATAGCAAGGGCTCTTGCTATGGCAACCCTCTGCTTTTGTCCACCTGAAAGTTGAGAGGGTCTCGCATTCAAATAGCTTCCCATACCTACTAAATTTAAGTAGTGTTCAGCCTTTTTCCTAGCCTCTTCAGTCTTCCTTCCTATAACCTTTTCTTGACCAATGGTACAATTCCTTAAAGCGGTCATATTATTGAAGAGGTTAAACTGTTGGAATACCATCCCCAACTGCCTTCTATACTTATTCGCATCTAGCTTGGGGTCTAGGACATTATTTCCTTCAAACAAAATCTGACCAGAATCTGGAACTTCCAAGAGGTTTAAGCACCTAAGAAGGGTTGATTTACCCGACCCTGAAGATCCTATTATGGTTACAACCTCTCCCTCATTTACACTAAAATCTATTCCTTTTAAGACCTCATTATTACCAAATGATTTTTTTAAATCTACTACTTCAATTATCTTTTCACCCATATTAGACTCCTAGTTACCACTTTTTAAAATCCCTGTTTCTATGAGCTCATAATTTTCAGACCCTGATAATTTTCTTTCCAACCTTCCAAGTAGATAGGCTATACTTAAAGTCATTATCAGGTAAATTACTGAAGTTATCAGGTAGGTCTCAAAGTAGGCCAGGGTGGATCCAACGATACTTTTTGTGGTAAAGAAAAGTTCGCTTACAGAAATTACATTAAGAACTGATGTATCCTTGATATTTACTATAAATTCATTTCCCACTGCAGGAATAATATTTCTGAAGGCCTGGGGTAGGACTACATATACCATAGTCTTAAAATGCCCCATACCTAAGGCGTTGGCAGCTTCAAACTGCCCCTTATCTATAGATATTATACCGCCTCTTACAACCTCCGCCATGTAGGCTCCTGTATTTATAGAAACAACTATAAAGGCAGAAGTTAAAGGTGAAAGGTCAATATTAGCTGATATTTTCAAGCCATAATAAAATAGTGATGCTTGAACTATCATAGGTGTACCCCTAAGAACTTGGACATATATATTCATTATGAATTTAACAAATTTTAGGACAAAGTTTAATAGCTTGTTTTTTTGCTCTGGTATAGTTCTTACTATCCCTATAACCATACCTATAACTAAACCAACTATCGTACTTATCAGTGAGATTAGTAGCGTATATCCAGCCCCCCTAAGAAACATGGGGTAATAATTTACCAATATCTCTTTGACAGTATTTAGAAATTCCATATATTTTCCTTCCTATTTAATCATTTATGGTTGAGGCTATTTACTTAGCTTGCTTATCTTGCATATCAGACATCATCTTGTTTCTTTCCTCAAGTGGAATCTTTGAAAGAATTTCATTGATTTTGCCCTTTAAATCAGACCCCTTTTTAATACCAACAGATACCTGAGTATCCTCTGCTGAAGCCTTAAATCCATCAGATAGGTCAACCATCTTCAATCCCACTCCAGCCTTTTCCGCCGATTGAGCTTCTGGTCTTTCTGCCACATAGGCATCCGCCTTACCACTTTGTACCGCCACCCTCATTACTGGGAAATCTGACATAGGTGTTAGGTGGTCAACTCCCTCTATCTGGTCAACTACTGTATCGTGGAAGGTATTCAATTGGGCAACTACCTTAGCCCCCTTGAAATCAGCCTTAGACTTTGCATTAGCATAAGGTCCATCTTCCTTTACAACCAATACTAGGTCTGATGAATAATAGCTATCTGAAAAATCTATCTTAATAGCCCTTTCCTTAGTTGGACTCATTCCCGCAATTATTACATCTATTTTACCTGATAAAAGGGCAGGTACTAATCCATCCCATTCGGTCTTAACAATAACAACTTCCTTACCTAAACCCTCAGCAATCTTTTTCGCCATTTGCACATCATATCCATTGGCAAACTCTGGCGATCCCTCTATAGGCACAGCCCCATTAGAATCGTCCTTTTGGGTCCAATTAAACGGTGGATAGCCCGCCTCCATTCCAACCCTTAGAACCTTACTATCCGCTTGATTTTCCTTTTTACCAGCACATCCTACCAGGGATATAACCATGCTTGCAACAAGTGCCATCAATAAAAACCTTTTCTTCATTATGCTTTCTCCTTTATATTTGATTTATTTTTTTGTTTTTAAATTAAAATAAGCCCTCTCCCAGTTGAGAACTGGGACGAGAGCCTGCTACCGTGTTACCACCCAAATTTATGCATGTGTCACCACATACACCTTACCAAGTATAAATACTTTATCTGCTGTAACGTGCAAACCACGTCATGCCATCAAAATATCCTGCATGAAACTCCAAGTCTTTATTCACCTATACTATCTACACCCCTTCTCAGCTACTGGGACTCTCTGTAAAAGAATCATATAGATTACTCATCTCTTCATAGTTGATAATCCTTAAATTTACGTTGATGATATAGTACCAACTTTAATTTCTTTTGTCAAATCGTTTTAAATATAGTTATTTTCTTATATTTATCCTCCTGGTCTGGCCAAACAATTAGTTGTAATAGTCATGGAAACTATTAATCATAGATAAGGCCTTATAAACCATATCCTTATTTGTGTTTTTAGAAAGTATAAGGTAAAGGTATTTATCCTCTCCCAAGGCATACCCCAAGAGACTCCTATCCCCATAATCAGACCCATAATTTTCGCTAAATAGGGCCTTGTTAATTAGGTCTGGGTCAATCCCTGCCTCCGACTTAGATGCCGCCATAAAGTTTATAAGCTCCTGGTAGGTATAGACTTTTTCTTTAGTCTGTTCTTTAATCCTTTCTTTCATCTTGTCGTCATTCGTCCTACTTGCAAGATCTTGTTCCAACTTAGCTCTTTCTTCATGTGTAAGGTTCCTTTGATTAAAAAGCCTCCTTATCATTACCATAGCATCTTTTTGACTCATTTCATTCTTATAATTAAGCTGGATTTTGTAATTATCGCTAAGGGCATCATACCAATACTTTGAAGTCTTATCTTCAATGTATTTAGTAAGTGTTTCCCTGGCTTCACTGCTTCCAACTTGAACCATCATCTTTATGAGACCTCTAATTGTATATGACTTATCTATATTATCATCATTATCATCAATTTTATTCTTATCTTTTCTATCCTTTTTATTCTTTTTATCCTTATCTTCTTTCTTAATTAGACTTACTTTTTCATCAAGGTTAATCCCGTTGGTCCCTTCCAGGTCATAAAGTAAAATCCCCAGCATAAAGTCGTTGGACCTTCCCATCCTATAAATTCCGCCGTCATTATAGGACAAGGCATCCCCCTTGTCGAGATTATAATAAGCTATTGATAGCTTGTCCTTGTCTAGCTTATTATCCTTGATAAAATCTCTAATTCTTTTGTCGAAGTCTTGAGTCTTTTCCTCTAGACTTGCTTCAGGTTTAATCGGTTTCTTTTTATTAACCCCTGACTCCTGACTACTGACCCCACCATTATTCTTATCGTCACTAGGATTCTTACTAGATTTTTTTGAAAATATAAGGACTAAAGCGATGATTATTATAGCAACTAAGGCAAAAAGTCCTATCAACCTCCTATTCCTAGCCTTCCTCCTAATAGCTCTTTTTTCTCTTAGGATTTTTCTCCTCCTGGCCAACTGGTGTTCTTTATCCCCCCTATAGGGGTCCTTATTATTTAAGTTAGCCCTTGCTGGATTCACCTTTTTTGAATCCCCTTTATATCTATCTCTATTTGTTTTTTCTCTTCTATTCATACCTATCTCCAGTCATATTTCAAATTATAACACACAATATTATCTACTTAAAATAATAATATAAGTCAAAAGAATAGTATAATGGTATCTATATAATAATTTTCAAAATAAGTTAACAAGGAAGGTATTAATGAATAAAAATATTATAGATAAGAACAAAGAAACTTCTACCGGTGAAAAAAATAACCATGAAGCAAATAACATTATCGATAAAATAGAAGATAAAATCGATGAAAAAACAAAGGATAAAAAGATTTATAGGATTGTTAAAACCCTTGTTAAAAGGATTAAAAAGTCGAACTTTTCCTATACATCAAGCTTTCTAGCCTACAGTATCCTCCTGTCCCTAATCCCCATGCTGATATTCTTGTCTCAAGTTCTGGCTTTAGTTAATCCAGGCTTTGAGGACTCCCTATTTAAGGCAATCAACTACCTACCAGATAGCAGTAAATATATCCTTCAAAACCTCTTAACAGGTATGATAAGTATCAGGTCCTCTAGCCTTTCTTTATTAGCCCTAATTTCTTGGATGTGGCTTGGGTCAAGGGGGTTTTCAGGCTTGGTAAATACTTTAAATGAAATTTTTGGGATAAATAAGAATAAGTCCTTTATCTTCGATAAGGCCTTTGGTCTGGTTTACCTTATAGGCTTTTGCTTAATCCTAGTTGCCCTATTGGTATTTAACGTATTTAATGAAAGAATAATAGGTTTTTTAGAACAATATATTAAGATTGAGGAAGTTTTTCCCAAGCTATATGACTTTCTCTTGCAGGGTTTTTTATCTCTAATCCCATTGATAATGATGAGCCTGATGTTTCTTTTCTTTTATAAGTTTGCACCTGCTGTAGATAAGGACCACAAGATTCCCTTTGGGCCCGCCCTAATAGGTTCTTTGTTCACATCCATAGCAATCGCCCTTATTACAACTATCTATTCCTACGCCCAAAACCTATCAAAAATGAACCTCTACTATGGGTCCATGGCTGGTATCTTGGCCCTTTTGGTATGGCTCTTAATGATTTGTCAGGCTATTATTATCGGTGCCGAACTGATAGCCTCCATAATGGAAGTCAACAAAAAGGTTAAAGAATAGATCTTAGAACAAGACTATTAAAAGATTTCAGAAAACAAAAAATTAAATAATTTGTAAATTAAATGAACCAGGGGATAAGCTTTATTTACTTAAGCTTGCTTTTAGGCAGCTTTAAGCAAAATGACCCCCTGGTTTTTATTTGCGATATTTCTATTACTCCATCTCCTGGTTGCCATCAATCTGGCTTGAGGCTAAGGTTAAATACTTCAATTGACAAGAATATTCCTCCAAAATAACCTGCCCACATGCCTCAAGAGTACTCCCACTTGTAACAAGATCATCAACTAATAAAAGAGTCTTACCCTCTAGGCTTAAGCCCTTTTTGACCCTATAGGATCCCAACAAGTTTTTTCTCCTATCCTTTACTCCAAGCTTATTTTGTTCTTTTGTGGGCTTAACCTTATCCACTGTCTCAAGTAGTCTTATCCCTGTATAATTAGATAATTCTTCAGCCAAAAGCTGGGCCTGGTTGTAGCCCCTCTTAAAAATAGCCTTCCTATTCATGGGAATATAGCTGATGTAGTCAGCAGTCAAAATATCTTCTTTCGCCTTATAAAATTCATATAGGATTAAGCCTAAGGGCTTTAACAAATAGGTTTTTCCCTGGAATTTAAATGCCCTTACGAGGTCCTTCAAAAGATTGTTATAAAAAAGGGGGTAATAAACTATCCCCCCTTCTATCTCGTGCTTTCCATCAATAAATTCTAGCCTATCTAAGCAGGACTGGCAAATGAAGGAATTAGTCCTTTCTTCTAGGCAAATCCTACAGGTGTCCTGGTCCATAAATAAATAATCAAGTATCATCTTTTTCAAAAAATTGATAGCTAGTCTTAAGGTAGTAGGCCAGGCTGGAATTACGGTTCTGCCTAAAGTTGTTATCAATCATCCTCCTCATTATCCTTTCATCTCCCACCAAGACCACCAGCTTCTTAGCCCTGGTAATAGCTGTGTAGAGGATGTTTCTTGACAGTAGCATATATGGTCCTTGAACCATTGGAATTATAACAACTGGAAATTCCGATCCCTGGGACTTGTGAATGGTTATGGCATAAGCTAGACTTAACTCCGATAAGGCTTTATAGTCATAGCTAACCTTTTTTTCATCGATTATGACCTCTAACTCACCATTGTCCTTAAAGCTATTCCTTATAAATCCTATATCGCCGTTGTAGACCCCCTTTTGAACATTTCCAAATTGGTCCTTCATCTCCAGGTCGTAGTCATTTTTAACCTGCATAACCTTGTCACCCTCCCTAAAGATAAACCTGGCATTTTCTATCTCTTCCTTGCCTTCTCTAGCTGGATTAATCCTGTCTTGGAGACTCTTATTTAAGTTTTCAACTCCACAGATTCCCTTTTTCATGGCTGAAAGAACCTGGATATCCTTCATAGGATCTATTTTATAATAGCTTGGAAGCCTTCTAGATGCTAAATCAAGAATTGTATTTAGGCTTTCATCATCATTTCTAGTTTTTATGAAGAAAAAGTCCTTGCCCTTTTCATTGAGAATAGGGAGTCTTCCCTTATTAATCAAGTGGGCATTTTTTACTATATTGGAACTTTCTCCCTGCCTAAAGATTGTATCTAGCTGGATTGTTGTAATAACCTTAGAGTCTATAAGGTCTTTAAGAACATTGCCTGGTCCAACTGAAGGCAACTGGTCAACGTCCCCTACTAAAATTAACCTGCTAAGGTCATCAACCGCCTCAACTAAGTCCGACATAAGAAAAATATCTATCATAGAAACTTCATCTACTATAATCACATCGACAGGAAGGGGGTTGTCCTTGTTGTATTCTGGCCTTATATCTTCTTGGTCCAAGCCCTTAAAGCCTAGGAGCCTATGGATAGTTGAAGCCTTCTGGCCTGTTGACTCCTCCATCCTCTTTGCAGCCCTACCTGTCGGTGCACATAGGTAATATGACTGCCCCATTTTTTCTAGGAGGTCTATTACCCCCTTTATTATAGTTGTTTTCCCGGTACCAGGTCCTCCCGTTATTATTAATATTTTTTTATATACCGCCTCTAAAATAGCCTCCTTCTGCTTTTCAGAGTAGGAAAATCCTGCTTTTTCCTCTAAGTCTAACTCAATGTCAGAGCTTTCTTTTTGGTGGTCAAGGGTTAATCTGAGGATATTTGATACTATATTTTGCTCTTTTTCGTATATATTCCCAGCATATACAGCCTTAAGTCCTTCCCTGTCTATTAGCTTTATCTTTCCAGTAATCTCAAGCTGGACTAAGGCCGACTCGACATAGCTGGAATCAATTTCTAAAAGCCTTGCCAGGTCTGAAAGCATCTGTTCTTTTTCTATGTAGCAGTTACCATTGGACATAGCCTCTAGGTCTAGATAGTATACAACACCAGCACTTATCCTAAATAGGTCTGTCTTTTCAACCTTGTTTTTTAGGGCAATCTCATCTGCAATCTTAAAACCAATTCCTTTTATGTCATCAATAAGAGCATAGGGGTTCTCTTTAATCACTTCGATAGCCCTCTCTTTATAGGTCTTGTAAATAAGGGAAGCTGTCTTATTTCCTAAGCCTAATCCCTGGAGGTAGATAAGTATTTCTCTGGATTCTAATTCTTCTAAAAGGATCTTGTGAATCTTATCTACTCTTTTCTTGCCTAGCCCTTTTATCTTAAGTAGGGCTGACTTATCTGCGGTTATTATGTCTAGGGTATTTTCCCCATACATCTTGACTATTTCCTTGGCGGTTTTTTTACCTATAAATGGAAAAATGCCTGAGGCTAAGTACTTTTCCACTTGTACTATAGTCGTAGGCATTTTTATCCTGTACTTTGAGATGGAGATTTGCTCTCCATATTGATCATGGTATACGAGGTTGCCTGATACTTCTATGTTGTCGCCTATGGCTACGCTGATTAATTTACCAACGGCAGTTATTAGGCCATCACTTGTATCTAATTTTAATACTGTGTAGTAGTTGTCTTCATTCCTAAAGATGATGTCAACTACAACCCCTTCAACCTCTAACATAATCGCTCCTATTCTTTTATTAATTCTATATCGGCACCAAGCCCCTTAAGCTTTCCAACAATGTCATGATAGCCCCTTTGGATGTGGTAAATGTCATGAACATCAGTCTGACCTTCCGCTACAAGCCCAGCAATAATCATAGATGCACCAGCCCTTAGGTCTGTAGCCTTTACCTCAGCACCCTTAAGCGAAGTTACTCCCATGACTCTAGCTTCATTACCATCAGTTACTATTAGGGCCATCATCTTCCTAAGCTCCTCAACATGCATAAACCTATTTTCAAAGACGGTTTCCTCCACGATTGACTCCCCTTCTGCTATAGTCATAAGGGTCATCATTTGCGCTTGTACATCTGTAGGAAAACCTGGATAAGGAAGGGTTCTTATATTTGTTCCAACTAGCTTACCTGTAGACCTTACCCTTATAGCGTCTTCATCAGGGTCTTCTATTACATCACAACCCATTTCAGTTAGCTTAGCTATTACCGGCCTAATGTGAGAAGCTATTACATTTTTTACTAGGACATCTCCACCTGTCATAGCAGCGGCTACCATATAGGTTGAAGCCTCAATCCTATCTGGAATTATCCTATGTTCTGCAGGCTTTAGTTCCTTAACCCCTTGGATATATATGGTTGAAGTTCCTGCCCCCCTTATCTCTGCTCCCATTTTTGATAGGAAGTTAGAAAGGTCAACTATTTCTGGTTCTTTAGCTGCGTTTTCAATGATTGTTTCGCCTTCTGCAAGGACAGCCGCCATCATAAGATTTTCTGTAGCTCCGACTGAAGGAAAATCTAGATAGACCTTTCCTCCCTTTAGCCTTCCTTCTGTCCTTACTTCAATTTTGTCATGCTTTTCTATCACTTCTGCCCCTAGAGCCCTGAATCCTTTTAGATGCAGGTCTATTGGCCTAGCCCCTATTTGGCAGCCTCCAGGTAAACCATTTATAGCCTGTCCCATCCTAGCAAGAAGGGGACCCATAACTAGGAATGACGCCCTCATTTGGTCCATTAAATCTATAGGTGTTATAGTAGTCTTTATCTCCGGAACAAATATCCTCAGTTTTTTTTCTGATAGATAATCGACTTCAGCCCCTAAAGAACGCAAAGTTTTTACCATAACCTCAATATCTTTTAGAGGAGGTATATCGTCAATTATTGTTTCCTTATCGTTAAGTAAGGATGCCGCTAATATTGGTAAAGCGGTGTTTTTAGCACCATCTATAGTCACCTCACCTCTTAAAGGTTGACTTTTTTTAACTCTAATAAATTCCATATCTTCCCCCAATTAAAGTAATATTTCTTGTACGAAAAAAAAGTAAACTAATAGTGATAGAGTATCAACTATTGTCGTAATCAATGGAGCCGCCATTATGGCAGGGTCCATATTAAGTTTCTTAGCCGCTATCGGAAGTAGTCCTCCGATACTTTTAGCAATAATTATTGTTACCACTAAAGAAAGTGATACTGTTAGGGCAATTTTCGCACTCAATGACCCTATAAGGATTATCCTTAAGAAGTTAACTGCTGCAAGGGCAACCCCTACTATAACTGATACCCCCAACTCTTTTAAAAATATTTTACCATAATCTTCCGTACTTACTTCCCCGATGGAAAGCCCACGGATTATCATTGTTGATGATTGGGCCCCCGCATTACCACCAGCATCTGTTAACATAGGCACAAAGGCCATAACACCACTAATAGCAGCTAGCAAGGCTTCATACTTGTTGATTATCATCCCTGTAATAGTGGCTGATAGCATAAGGACCAACAACCATGGAAAACGGTTCTTTGATATTTCCCAGATGGAACTTTTCAAATAAGGCTTTTCTGATGGAGCCATAGCTGCCATCTTTTCAAAGTCTTCTGTAGCCTCTTCTTCAAGGACGTCAACCGCATCGTCTATAGTTACGATACCAACCAACCTTCTCTCTTGGTCGACAACTGGCAAGGAAAGGAAGCCATATTTGGCAAATTTTCTCGCAACATCTTCCTGGTCATCCGTTGTCGTAACATAGATGACATCCTCTTCTAAAAGGTCGACTATATTAGTCCTATCATCATTGACTAAAAGGGTCCTTACAGATACAAAACCTTCAAGCCTTCTTTGGGCATCTGTTATATAAACCGTATATATTGATTCGCTATTTATTCCCTTTTTTCTAATGGTTTTTATTGCTGACCCTACCGTATTTTCCTTCTTTATAGAAATATACTCGGCAGTCATGATTGATCCTGCTGAATCTTCTGGGTATTGAAGGTATTGGTTTATTATATCCCTCCTATTTTGAGGGACATTTGCCATGACCTTTTTAACAACATTTGCAGGAAGTTCTTCCAACATGTCAACCACGTCATCTATATATAACTTTTCAACTATCTCTGTTATTTCAGAGTTAGTCATAGAATCTATTATCTTGTTTTGCAAGTCAGACGAAAAGAAGGAAAATGTTTCTGCTGCTATATCCTTAGGAAGGATCCTAAATATAGCGGCCGCTTGAACCTCATCTATCTCTTCGAAGAATATGGCTATATCTGCTTCATTGTAGGTTATGAGCTCATCTTTTAATTCTCTTAGCTTCTTTTGGTCTAACAGGGTTATTAACTCATTAATATCTACCTTTTCCATTTACACCCCTTTCCTCTATATCTAATATAAAATACTCTTGACAAAATATACATAAACTAATAATGACATACTATCGACAACGGTTGTAAGAAGTGGAGCAGCCATGATTGTTGGGTCCAGATTAAGCTTTTTAGCAACCATTGGAAGGGTACAGCCTACCAGCTTTGAAATTATTATCGTAGCCATCAATGCTAATGATACGGTTAGTGAAACCATATATTGCCCTGGTTGAAATATTATTACCCTTATAAAGTTAACAATTGCAAGACCTGCACCAACGATAAATCCTACCCCTATCTCTTTCAGCAAAACCTTAGGATAGTCATGAAGGTCAACTTCCCCTATAGCCATACTACGTATCTCTACAGTAGAGGCTTGGGCCCCAGCATTACCACCAGATCCAGTCAGCATGGGAACAAATGCGGAAATACCTGAAATACCAAGTAGGAAATGTTCATAACTGTTTATTATCAAACCTGTAAAGCTTGCCGAAAGCATAAGAAATAAAAGCCAGGCAAACCTATTTTTGGCAAGGGTAAAGACCGATGTCTTTAGATAGGGCTTTTCTGATGGAGTCATAGCTGCCATCTTTTCAAAGTCCTCTGTAGCCTCTTCTTCCAAGACATCTATGGCGTCATCAACTGTTACAAGGCCGACAAGTCTACCTTCTTTATCAACGACTGGAAGGGCTAGAAAGCCATACTTGGCGAATTGCCTTGCAACATATTCCTGGTCGTCATCTGTCCTAACATATATTACGTCTTCTTCAATGAGTTCTTTAAGCTTAACATCATCTTCATTTAGGAGCAAGCTCCTAACAGACACGAAGCCCTCAAGAAACATCTTCTCGTCTGTTATATATACTGAATATATAGATTCCCTAGTCATTCCTAGGTCTCTAATCATTTGGATTGCTTTTCCTACCGTATCTTCTAGGGTCACATTTAAATACTCTGCTGTCATAATTGACCCTGCTGAATCCTTAGGATATTGGAGGTATTGGTTTATTATGCTTCTTTTCTTTCCAGAAAAATTAGCCATAACCCTGCTTACTACATTGGCGGGCAATTCCTCTAGCATGTCGACCGCATCATCTATATAAAGCCTATCAACAATCTCAGTGATTTCAGTATTTGTCATACTTTCAATCATGTGATTTTGCATCTCAACAGAGAAAAAGGAAAATGTTTCTGCCGCTATGTCCTTAGGTAAAAGCCTAAATACAGCAACCGCTTTAAGCGAGTCAATACTCTCAAAAAAAATGGCGATATCGGCCTCATTATAGGTTATAAGCTCGTCCTTTAGCTCTCTGAATCTCTTTTCTGAAAGTAGGCCGACAAGCTCGTCTATCTTTTCTCTTTCCACTATAAAACCCCTCCTCTCTATTTCATACTCCCTATTTACCTTTTATAATAATACCATATCAAATAAAATAATACTAAAAAAAGAAATGTAAAAAGCCCCACAACTAGCATAAAATGATAGTTGTAGAAAATCTCACACCCTTGACAAATCTAAAATAAAAATGAGGTCACCCCAACAAATCTAAGAGCTTAAAACTGTAAGATATAGGTTCTAAACTCCGGTGACCCCTCTAAACATTTTCAATTTTATACTTATTCATTAAGCTTGTCATACGGAATTGTCCTATCGATAATCGTAGAATAAAGTTTTTCTAGGTCATCTACCATTATTGAATGACCACATCCATGAAATACAAGACAATCAGCTCTTTCTCCTATTACCTTAACACTGCTTTTTACATCAGATAATGGGACTACTGTATCCAGGTCGCCATGAATATAGGTGATTGGCTTTCTAAGCTGGTAGATCCTTCCACTTCCTTCGCTTACACCATTTGATACTGTAGTCATGTTGAAGTTAGCAAGACTATAAATGGCATCCGCTATATTTCTTTGTTTCATTGACGCATCTATAAGCAAGTCATATTCTTCCTTGCTCATCCTATTATTAATAAAAATTGCATCCCATAAAAGCTTAAAATAATCGCGGTCCTTATTCTTAATCGCAATATTGTACTGCTTAGTCTGGACAATATCTCCTTCGATATCTTCCCTCCTAGACATCCTAACTATATTGAGCATGCCAAAGCTAGTTAAATCATTTTTGTAAATCTTAAGCCCTTGAAGTCCTACAGAAGATAGCAGGAAGATCTGGCTAATCCTATCTTGGTTGTCAACGGAAGTCTCCAAGGCTACCCCTCCCCCCATTGACCATCCGAGTATTATTACGTCCTTTAGGTCAAAATGCCTTATAAAAGCGGTCACGTCTCTAGAGAAATCTTCAAGAGAATCAAGTCTCCTATTATATGAACTATCTCCAAAGCCAACTAGGTCGAGAGCGTATACAACAAAATCCTTTTCAAGCTTTTCCATTAGACTCAAAAAATGCACTGATGAGCTCATATTACCATGGATAAGTACAAAGGTCCTGCCATGGTCTCCCGCCTTCCTATATGCTATCTTCTCACCAGTGTTTAATTCAACATAATTCAACTGATATTCTTTCATTGGTCCTCCTGAATACCTGACCTATCATAAGCATTGTTAGTTTTTGGTAAACATACCACGCTCCATTATCTGTATAGCATGGTCAGCCACCTTATCTAAGTCAGCCTGGTCGTCAAACATTACATAACGAAGGCCCAAAAAGTTTGATACCCCCATAAGCATCCATGATAAACATTCTATATCCACATCTGCCCTTATCTCTCCCTTATCGACAGCATTTTGCATAGATTCGTTGTAGGATTTAGCAAAATTCATATAGTAGTCAATAAACTTTTGTTTGTCTATGTAAAGGGACTCCCAAATAATATTATAAATATGTTTTTTCTCCCTTACAATTTCAAGAAATACTAGGATACCTTCCCTTTCAATAGCCCTTCTATCAGTTAGATTTTCTGTCCTTTTTGCAATTTCATATCTTATGTAATGGCTATATTGGGATAAAAGATAGTCATATATGCTCTTTTTATCCGTAAAATAAATATAAATAGTGCCAACAGATACACCAGCTTCATTTGATATATCCTTAACTGTAGCCCTATTATAACCCTTTTTACTAAATACAATTTCCGCAGCTTCAATGATATTTAGAAGCGTTTTTTCTCCTCTTTCCGTCTTAGGTTGATTAATTAATTTCATTTACTCCCCTCGTCTCTAGATACTTATACTATAACCATTATAATATAACAAAATAAGCAGATATTTCAAGTTTTAGGGGGATTTTACAAAAAAATAGGGGCTGAAATAATTTTAGCCCCATAATATAAGCCCCCAGCTATATAGCTAGGGGCAAAATATAATTAATTACTTTTTTCAGTTAGAAATAACTATGCTCTTGGAGGCATTACAACTGCCTTACCAACAAGAACCTTATCTCCATTTTGGTTAGTACATACAGCTTCAAATGTAACAATGTTCTTTTCAACATTTACATCAGTTGCAGTTATCTTAGCTGTTACTGTATCACCAAATCTAACTGGTTTAGTAAATTTACATTCAAAGCTTAAGAATATTGTTCCTGGTCCTGGAAGATACATACCTAGTATAGTAGATACATAAGATGCTGTAAGCATGCCATGTGCAATTCTTCCCTTAAACATTGTCTTAGCTGATGCTTCTTCATTAGTATGTGCAGGGTTTAAGTCTCCTGTAACACCACCAAATAGATATACATCTGATTCAGACACTGTTCTTGAATATGTTTCAATATCTCCTACTTTGATTTGGTCAACTGTCTTGCCTTTCATTTAACCGGCCTCCATTTTTTCTTTTTTATCTATAATTAGTAAATTTGTCTATAATTAGTCAACGTTCTTAAGAACTATAGCAGTACCCATACCACCACCTATACAAAGTGATGCTATACCATACTTTAATCCTCTCTTCTTCATGATGTTTACTAGAGTAACAATTATTCTGTTACCTGAAGCTCCGATTGGGTGACCAAGTGCGATAGCTCCACCATTTAAGTTAGTCTTTGAAAGGATTTCTTCTTTAGAAACTCCGTGTTCTTCAGCTAGTTCAGTTACAACACCTAGAGATTGAGCTGCGAAAGCTTCGTTAAGTTCTAATACGTCGATGTCCTTTAATTCTAGTCCAGCATTCTTAAGTGCTTGTCTGATTGCAGGAACAGGACCCAATCCCATAACGCTTGGATCAACTCCACCTTGTCCAATTCCAACGATTTCTACTAGTGGCTTTAATCCATTAGCTTCAACCGCTTCTTCAGAAGCTACTAAACAAGCAGAAGCAGAGTCGTTAAGACCTGAAGCGTTAGCTGCAGTTACTGTACCATCCTTCTTAAATGCAGGACGTAACTTACCTAGAGTTTCTACTGAAGAACCTTCTTTTGGATATTCATCTGTATCGAATACTACTTCTTTCTTTCTCATCTTAACAGTTACTGGAACTATTTCACCGTCAAACTTACCTTCTTTTATAGCTTCAACAGCTTTTCTTTGAGAATTAACTGCGAATTCATCTTGCTCTTCTCTTGTGATATTGTGCTTAGCAGCTATGTTTTCTGCTGTGATACCCATGTGGTAATCATTGTATGCATCCCATAGACCGTCGTTGATCATGTGGTCAACTAATGATTGGTTACCCATCTTAACACCAGCTCTATTGTTAGCTGATACTAGATAAGGTGCTTGAGACATAGATTCTGAACCACCAGCTATAACAAGGTTGTTGCTTCCAGCAAGGATTGATTGATAAGCATTTAATACAGCCTTCATACCTGATCCACAAACCATGTTAATTCCATATGCAGGAACTTCTACTGGAACGCCAGCTAATAATGAACATTGTCTAGCTACGTTTTGTCCTTGGCCAGCTGATAATACGTTACCCATGATAACTTCATCAAGCTTAGAAGCATCTAATCCAGATTCTTCAACTATGTTTTTGATAACTACAGCACCAAGTTCGCCTGGTTTAACACCCTTAAGTGTTCCTTGGAATTCAGCTATAGGTGTTCTCTTAGCAGCAGTGATAAATACTTTACTCATTTTTTCCTCCCTAATATTAAATGGTTTTGAACAAAATATTGTCCTTATAAGCTAGTGCGATATGAATCCATTAATTGATATGTAACCCTTTTTTAATCAATTTATACCGCACAAATATACAATTATATTTTACTCTATTCCGTAACAAAATACAACGATTTCCCAGTTTAATTGGCAAATCATTTTGCAAAATGCAACAAAACTCCCGTCTTTAGGCCTATTAATAAATTGTATTTTATATATGGATAATATTTCTCTCATACATATTTTTAATCTCTTCTTCACTATAGCCTAGCTCAAGTAAAATCTCATCATTGTGTTGGCCTAAAAGTGGTGCATCCGACTTCAAAGTTATTTCCTCACTCCCAAACCTAACCGGGGTCATGGCAGTGTAATACT
>CAYFSL010000010.1:6168-11267 GCA_964345835.1 uncultured Peptoniphilaceae bacterium | reverse complement strand
CATCCCTATCGAATTTTTTAAAGGCCCCATCCAATATTTCTATCAGGTCCTTGATATGTTTTTTTGAATTTTTCTCGCTAATAAATCTTTCATCTTTGCTATATTCAGCAATATCTAGAGCCTTCAACAAGTCTATAAAATACCTATCATAATCCAGCCCTAGTCCTATTGCCCTAGTATCGACAAAAAATTACTATACGATAAACAACTATAAAAAATCTATTGTCATATGGGTCTTTGTTTACAATAATAATAAATCAGTTACAGGGCTTCATCAGCACTACTTGACATAGAAACACAAAAAAATCTGCTAGGGTCCCCTAGCAGATTTCAAAAGTTTAATTGTACCTATAGGCAAGTAAAATTATTTGCTATAGTCGTAGAAACCTTTACCAGTTTTCTTTCCTAACCAACCAGCTCTTACATAGTTTCTTAATAGTGGAGATGGAGCGTATTTTTGATCTCCAAAGCCCTTGTAAAGAACTTCAAGTATAGATAATACTGTATCAAGACCTATAAAGTCAGCTAATGCTAGAGGTCCCATTGGGTGGTTAGCACCAAGCATCATAGCGTTGTCTATATCCTTAGCACTTGCAACTCCGGTATTAAGAGCATTGATAGCTTCATTGATCATTGGAATTAAAATTCTGTTAACTGCGAAACCAGGCATATCCTTGATTTCTACAGTAGTCTTACCAATCTTTTCGCCTAGAGCCTTAACTGTTTCGTAAGTTTCATCACTAGTAGCGATACCCCTGATAATTTCGATTAATTTCATTACTGGAACTGGATTAAAGAAGTGCATACCAATTACCTTGTCAGGATTCTTGTATGCAGTAGCAAGTTCTGTAACTGATAAAGAAGATGTATTGGAAGCGTAGATAGCGTCATCGCTTAGAATATCATTTAAGCTCTTTATTAAGCTCTTCTTGATTTCCATGTTTTCAACGATAGCTTCGACAACTAAATCGATGTCTTTTTCTTGTGAATAGTCTGGACAAGCTTTAATGTTATCCATTGTAGCCTTCTTTTCTTCTTCAGACATTCTTCCTTTAGCAACGTTTTTAGCTAGCAATCCTTCAATAAATTCGATTCTCTTTGTGATAGCTTCTGCAGAATTGTCTGTTAATAATACTTCTACACCTGCTTGAGCAATAACTTGAGCGATTCCGCCACCCATTTGTCCTGCTCCGATTACTAATACTTTTTTAATTTCCATGATTCCCTCCAATTATAATGAACTATAATTAAGTCAGAATGACTAAATTACTTAATAATATATTAATCCAAATTTACTAAATATTCAACTATTAAAAATGATAGCATAGCAATCGTTTTATAATCAAAAACGACCTACCTAATGGTAAGCCGTTTCTAGGTAATTTATTAGCCCTTATCTTATAAATCTATTACAAGATTATATTATATTATTTGCTGTAGTCGTAGAAACCTTTACCAGATTTCTTTCCTAACCATCCTGCCTTAACGTAGCTTCTTAATAGTTGAGATGGAGCATACTTAGGGTTTCCATATCCCTTATACATTACTTCAAGGATAGATAATACTGTGTCTAGTCCGATAAAGTCTGCTAGAGCTAGAGGTCCCATTGGGTGGTTCATACCACGCTTCATAACTTCGTCAATACCTTCAACTGATGCAACACCATGTTCAACACAGCTAATCGCTTCGTTGATCATAACTTGAAGAACTCTGTTAGATACGAATCCTGGTACGTCATTAACCATTACTGGGAACTTATTGATCTTTCTTGTTAGATCTTCAATAGCAGCATATGTTTCGTCAGATGTAGCTATTCCCCTAATGATTTCTACTAGAGTCATAACTGGTACTGGGTTGAAGAAGTGCATTCCTATGAAGTTTTCTGGATGCTTAGCGTAAGATGCAAGTTCTGTTATTGGTAGAGAAGATGTATTAGTTGCTAAAATAGTATCTTCCTTAACAATTTCATTTAGTTGCTTAATAATATTAGCCTTGATTTCTACGTTTTCAACGATAGCTTCTACTACTAGGTCAACATCAGCAGCTTCCTTAAGGTCGTTACAAGGCTTTAAGTTAGCTAATGTGTTAGCCTTATCTTCTTCAGATATCTTGCCTTTAGAAACTGACTTAGTCAATAGACCTTCAATGAATTCAATTCTCTTTGGAATTGCATCAACAGAATGGTCGTTTAGTAGCACTTCAAATCCAGATTGAGCGAATACTTGAGCGATTCCGCCACCCATTTGTCCAGCACCAATTACTAGTATTTTACTTAAAGTTAGCTTTTCTCTTTTCTAAGAATGCAGTCATGCCTTCTTTTTGGTCTGGATATGAGAATGCCTTTGCAAAATGAAGAGCTTCTACTTCTAGACCATCAGATAATTTGATTTGAGTTGATTGATTCATAGCATAGATACCACTTGAAATAGCATAAGTAGAGTTTTTAGCTATTTTTTGAGCTAATTTTTCAGCTTGAGCAACTAGGTCAGCTATTGGGTAAACAGCATTTACTAATCCCCATCTTTCAGCGACTTCAGCACTGTACATACCACCAGTTGCCATCATTTCCTTAGCTCTTCCAAGTCCTACTGCCTTAGGAAGTCTTTGAGTTCCACCAAATCCTGGAATTACTCCAAGTGTTACTTCTGGAATACCAAACTTAGCATTTTCTGATGCTATTCTCATATCACAAGATAGAGAAAGTTCACATCCACCACCTAGGGCAAATCCGTTAACTGCAGCTATATAGAATTTCTTACTGTTTTCAATCAGGCTGAATGTTTCTTGTCCTCTTCTACCGAACTCATAACCTTCAACTGTATCGTATCCTGCCATTTCAGAGATATCAGCACCTGCTACGAATGCCTTTTCTCCACTACCAGTAAGGATAACAGCCTTTACATCATCGTCTTCTTCTATTTCTAATACAGCATCTCTAATTTCTAGTAGTGTCGCTGAATTAAGAGCGTTCAATGCCTTCGGTCTGTTGATTGTTAAAATTGCATAACCATCTTTTTTTTCAAGTAAAATATTTTCCATTCAATCCTCCAAGTATTTTATTATTTTTAATAAAGCAACCCATCCTTATTAATGAATTGCTGGAATAGAGCCTCTTAAATCGAGGCCCTATACCATACAAGTATTATTATACCATAGCTTTGTAATAAGTTAATTATTTTAATCTAGCTAATAATTCACTTACTACTTCTTTGTAGTCACCAACTATACCATAGTCAGCTTGTTGGAAGAAAGGAGCCTTTTCATCATTGTTAATTACAATTATTGTTCCTGCATCCTTAACCCCTAATAAGTGTTGGATTTGTCCTGAGATACCAGCTCCTATATATAGGTCTCCAGAGAACTTTTGTCCTGATAAGCCAATGTATCTGTTTAATGGTAACCACTTATTATCTTCAGCTACTGGCCTTGATGAAGATACAACTGCACCTGATGCGTTTGCTAAGTCTTCAAATAGCTTGATATCTTCTGGGTCTGTTACCCCAAGACCAAAAGCAACTACCTTCTTAGCTGCTGGAATACTTCCGTTGATATCAACAGCTTGACCCTTAAGGGCTTCTAAGCCAACTTCTTCTATAAGCTTGTCAACTCTTTCTGCTACGCTTCCTTCTTTGATTACAAGATTTTTCCTTTCTCCAGTAACCTTCTTAACTTCCTTCTTTCCACCCTTAGCGGATTTTTTTTCACCTAGCTTTCCAAGAATTTGTCCTGCGATAACAATCTTTTGAACTTCGGAAGTTCCTTCGTAAATCCTAGTAACCCTAGCATCTCTAAATAGTCTTTCCACTGGAAGACCCTTGATGTATCCTGATCCACCAAAGATTTGTAGAGCTTCATCAACAGCATATCCTGCAGTTTCTGATGCGAATAACTTAGCCATAGCAGCTGGTTGTAGGAAGTCAGCCTTAGCATCCTTCATCATAGCAGCTGAGTAAGTCATAAGTCTTGCAGCCCTAATTCTTGTAGCCATTTCCGCTATCTTGTTACCAATTACTTGGTTAGCTCCAAGAGGTTGTCCAAATTGCTCTCTTGTCTTAACTTGTTCGATTGATTCTTCTAATGCTCTTTGTGCAATACCTAGAGATTGAGAAGCTATACCAATTCTACCACCGTTAAGAGTTGTCATGGCAATGTTGAAACCCTTTCCTTCTGGTCCAACCATGTTCATCTTAGGGACTCTTACATTCTTGAATGAAAGTTGAGCAGTTGATGAAGACTTTAATCCCATCTTGTTGTAGATAGTCTTAAATTCAAAGCCAGGAGTTCCCTTTTCAACTATGAAAGCTGAAATACCCTTTGTACCAATTCCTGGAGTAGTTACGGCAAATACTGTATAGATATCAGCATATGGAGCATTTGTGATATATATCTTTTCACCATTAATAACATACTCATCACCATCAAGAACAGCTGTTGTTTCTGTACCACCAGCATCTGATCCAGCATTGGTTTCAGTAAGGGCAAAGGCACCTAACTTTTCACCTGAAGCTAATAAAGACATATACTTAGCTTTTAATTCATCAGAACCCCAGTCATGTAGAGGTGATGTAGCTGCAGATGAGTGAACTGATAAGAATACTCCAACACCTGCGTCAGCCTTTGAGATTTCTTCAAGGGCTACTGCATATGATAAGAAATCCTTACCCATTCCGCCATATTCCTTGCTCCAAGGAATACCTAACCAACCTTTTTTAGCCATTTCCTTGATTTCTTCAAGAGGGAAATGTCCTTCTTAATCCCATTCAAAAGAATTAGGCTTTAACCTAGTTTCAGCAAATTCCCTAACTTCTTGTCTAAACTTCCTTTGTTCTTCGTTTAAATAAAAATCCATCAACAATCTCCTTTTTCTTTCATTATTGTTTTGCTACGTATTCTTTAAAAAGACCAACCTACAGACTGTCCTTATCAGCTGTGATTGATATCCTTTTCAAGCCAAAATAGTATATACCCTAATATTTAAAGAAATAACACAATATCCTTGTTTCTTATATTCATATTTACAAAATACTATAAGTTAGATGAATTGTAGCTCATATAAAAAATACATCTATAACATCTAAATATAGCTATTAACAAAAAAT
>CAYFSL010000010.1:0-6068 GCA_964345835.1 uncultured Peptoniphilaceae bacterium | reverse complement strand
TTATAATGAACCTTGAAGTTTATTTAATAGCTGTACTTTGTTTGATGTTTTCAAAACTTGTATAAGCTTTGCCCAATAAAAAAGAGAGCTTTTTGCCTTCTACAAAACGCTCTCGTATATTCGTATTTAATATAATTTTTAAAATAATTACTAAAAATAAAGTCTAATTTCTAGATATGTGTCTATTACTAATCTATTATTGACCTAATATAGCTTACTAGGCCATTGAAGTCATCCGTAACTATTGAGTGACCACAACCTCTAAATATTTTTAGTTCAGCTTGGGTTCCAAAATACTCAGCGGTTTTTTCGGCTTCACTTAAATCGCAGATTATATCTGAATCTCCATGAATTACATGGATTGGAGCCTTAATAAGTCTAGCTCTCCCACTTCCTTCAACCCCTCTTACAGACTCGTCAGTCATGTTGAAATTGACGATCGCTGTTAGAATATCCACATAGTTTCTTTGTTTTAGTGTGCCATAGGCGTATTTAGTGGCAAGATCATCTTCAGGAATACTTTTATGGTAAATCATTCTTTCTGACAACCCCTTAACAACAAAGACGTTTTGACTCTTGTAGATTGACTTTACTGCAGATACCATAGGGTTGTATATACGCATTTCTTCTCTTGTCCTAATTAAATCGTTGCTAAAAGGCATAAATATACTTGATTTAAAGATAGGATATCCCGTTATTCCCACTGATGAAAGAAGGATAACTTCTTTTATCCTATTAGGAATGTCTGCTGCCGTTTCTAAGACAATTCCACCTCCCGTAGACCATCCTAAAAGGATTACATCCTCCAGGTCCATCACATTGATGAAGGCTGTTAAGTCCTTACTCATCTCCCTAAGACTAACAGAGATCCTATTATAGCTACTGTCTCCGCAACCAGCTATGTCGATTGCATATAAGGTAACTTCATCAGATAATTCTTCCATTAATTCTTCAAACCAGACAGATGAGCTAAGGTTACCATGAACCAGGACTATGGTCTTATCCCCCTGGCCCGCCTTCCTATAGGCTATTTTCTCACCTGTATAAAGGTCAATGTAATTTACTTCATATTTTTCAACCGATAAATCTTCAGTTTTAATCCGTTCCATTTACTTTTCCCTCACCTTCCTCTCCTATTGTATGATATAGGAAAATAATATTCAACATTGTAAATAAGGAAATTTTTACCTTTTAAACTATTTTGTATAATTTAGCAAATCATCTATTAAAGACTTCTATATATATTAGAATCGATCCATTTGATAATATTATGTCAAATTATAGTTAAAAATCAGGGGTCATACCAAAGGCTGACTCCCTGACTTGTTACTTAAATTTTATATTATAGACCCTTTTTTTCTTTTATTGCATGTGTAAGTTGTGGTACTACTTCAAGTAGGTCTCCAACTATACCATAGTCAGCTACTCCGAAAATAGGTGCATCTGGATCATTGTTGATAGCGATGATTGTGTCTGAGCTTGACATACCAGCTAAGTGTTGGATAGCTCCAGAAATTCCGATTGCTATATATACCTTTGGACCAACTGTCTTTCCTGATTGTCCTACTTGATGGTTGTGAGTAATCCATCCAGCGTCTACTGCCGCTCTAGATGAACCAACTGTTCCACCTAAAACATCTGCTAGGTCTTGTACTAGTTGGAAGTTCTTAGGGTCTCCTAATCCACGTCCACCAGATACGATAACTTCAGCACCTTCAAGGTCTACGAAGCCATCTCCATCAGCTTCAATCCACTTAACAACCTTTGTTCTAATTTTGTCTTGTGGGAAGTCAATCTCTTCGTTGATAACTTCGATTTCTTTTTCAGCTTCAACTGGTGATTTTTTGAAAACTCCTGGTCTAACAGTACCGATTTGTGGTCTGTTGTCAGGGCAGATGATGTTAGCCATTAGGTTACCACCAAATGCTGGACGAGTCCAAGTTACTAGTCTTTGTTCTCCATCTATTGAAAGCTCTGTACAGTCAGCTGTTAAGCCTGTTCTCAATCTAGCAGAAACTCTAGGACCTAGGTCTCTACCTTGGTTTGTAGCTCCGATAAGCATTGAGTTTGGCTTATATTTTTCAACTAATTTGCAAATAGCGTTAGCGTAAACTTCAGTGTTGTATTCTTGATAAAGGTCTCCATGAACTGTGATAATTTTGTCAGCA
The DNA here is from genome assembly GCA_964345835.1 of uncultured Peptoniphilaceae bacterium. Taxonomy (GTDB): domain Bacteria; phylum Bacillota; class Clostridia; order Tissierellales; family Peptoniphilaceae; genus JAAYEL01. The sequence continues at coordinate 3,900 of CAYFSL010000010.1, read as the reverse complement.
CCATGCTTCTTAACTTCTTCTACAGCTTCATCGACCTTGCCACCGATAACTAAAGCTACTACTTCTTCTTTTGATTGGGCAGCCATTTCTCTAGCTGGTGTTAATAGTTCAATACCAACATTTCTTGCCTTGCCTTCTTCGTCAACTTCTACTATAACCCATAAATTTTTGTATTCTTCAAACATAGCTACCTCCTAGAATAGTTTAACTTTTTCAAGAGCATCAACTAATTCACTTACAGCTGAACCAGCATCCTTACCTTGAATGATAAGACCTTCTTTTGTAACTGAAGGAGTATATGTTTTTCTTACTCTTGTAGGTGAACCCTTTAATCCGATTCTTGTGATGTCTATTTCTGACATATCTTCTAATGTAATATGAGGAATTTCAGCCTTTCTAGCCTTTAGCTTGTTCTTCATATTAGGGAATCTTAGGTCGTCTGTCTTTGTGAATGTTACAAGGGCAGGAAGACTAGCTTCTACTACTTGGTCACCAAGGTCAAGTTGTCTAACAACTTGAATCTTGCCGTCAACTAGATCCGCATCGATTCCGTAAGTTATTTGTGGCACGTCAAGGTCTTCTGCTATTTCTGGTCCTACTTGTGCAGTATCCCCATCTATAGCTTGCTTACCAGCAAATATTAAGTCAGCTTTACCAACTTCTTCTTCAACTTTTTTAATTGCAGAGCTTAGGATATAGCTTGTTGCTAGGGTATCTGAACCACCAAACTTTCTATCTGTTACCAAGAAAGCTCCATCAGCCCCAACAGCTATACAATCTTTAAGCATTGGTTCAGCTTGTGCTGGTCCCATAGAAATTGCATATATTTTGATTTCTGGATTTTTGTCCTTTAATTGTAGTGCTTTTTCTAGGGCACAAGCGTCGTATGGATTTAATATACTTTCTACACCTTCACGAATCAAAGTGTTTTTTACAGGGTCAATTTTGATCTCACTTGTATCTGGCACTTGCTTTGTTAAAACAAATATATTCATAAACTTTTGTTCTCCTTTATCATAAACTACCAGCTATTCAATTAAGCTAATAAGTTTGCTGAGATTACCATTCTCATTACTTCAGATGTACCTTCGTAGATTTCTGTAATCTTAGCATCTCTCATCATACGTTCTACTTCATATTCTTGAGTATAACCGTATCCACCATGTAGTTGTACACACTTAGTTGTTACTTCCATAGCAGTTTCTGAAGCGAATAATTTAGCAGTTGCTGCAGCTAAACCGTAAGATTCTTTTTGGTCTTTTAACCAAGCAGCCTTGTAAACCAATAGTCTAGCAGCTTCAATCTTTGCAGCTAGGTCAGCTAATACGAATTGAGTATTTTGGAATTTAGCTATTGATCTACCAAATTGAGATCTTTCCTTTACATATTTAACTGTTCTATCTAGAGCACCTTGTGCAATACCTAGAGCTTGAGCAGCTATACCAATTCTACCTCCATCAAGAGTGTTCATGGCAATCTTAAAGCCCTTACCTTCTTCTCCTAGTAAGTTTTCTTTTGGAACCTTAACATTGTTAAATACAAGTTCATAAGTTGCAGAACCGTGGATACCCATCTTCTTTTCTTTTGTTCCTAGAGTAAATCCTTCATAGTCTTTTTCAACTATAAATGCTGAGATACCCTTTGTTCCTTGGCTCTTGTCAGTCATTGCAAAGACTACATATGTATCTGCATATCCTGCATTTGTTATAAAGATTTTTGAACCGTTAAGGATGTAGTGGTCTCCTTCTAACTTAGCAACTGTCTTTTGTCCAGCAGCATCAGTACCTGCATCTGGTTCTGTAAGTGCAAAAGCGCCTAACTTTTCACCTGAAGCAAGTGGAACTAAATATTTTTCTTTTTGTTCGTCATTTCCCCAGTTTTCGATAGCTCCAGCACCTAAAGATGTGTGAGCTGAAACGATTACACCTGTAGTAGCACAAACTTTTGATAGTTCTTCAACGGCTAATACATATGTTAGTGTGTCCATTCCGATTCCGCCATATTCTTCTGCAAAAGGAATTCCAAAGAAGCCAAGATCTTGCATCTTCTTAACATTTTCTAGTGGGAATTCATGTGTTTCATCAACTTCGATAGCCTTTGGTGCTACTTCTTTAATAGCGAAGTCTCTGAACATTTGTTGCATCTCTAATTGCTCTTCTGATAGTTTAAAATCCATACTAACCTCCAATAATTTTTTAGTATTTAACAATATGTTAAAATTTTATCTTTAATCCAATCTTAGGTTACCACTAATATGTGTTTTTTTCAAATTTTAGACTGAATATAAGTTCATATGCCAATATTTTATTAATTATTTTTTATAAGTGCTGAAATCTGCTATTTTTAGGGCTTTTAAAGGATGTATATTGCCATTTCTTGTCAATAGTTTTTATGTTTTTTTACTAGATTTTCCCCATATTTTATTGACCTTGAACAAGTTTCAAAATAAATTTAAAAGTTCAATTTTACAAAAAAACCCGGGGTTATCCCAGGTTTCTAATTACTGTAAAATTTCTTTTCTTTATGTTGACAAAATAAGCAAGCTCTAGTCATCGATTTTTTCTTGGAACTAGTCTTTGCTTTCAACTGGATTTTTAGGTCTTATATTAACCTTAATCTTTGAAATCCTATTTTTATCCATTGCTTGAACTGTAAAACTCCTACCCTCATGAATTATATGTTCGCCGGTTTTGGGAACTCTTCCAAAGGCCCCAAGAACATACCCCCCAATAGTATCATAGTCATCTGACTCTATCCCTAACATAAGATCATTGTTGAGCTGGTCAAGCCTTACTGTCCCCTCGGTTATAAACTCACTGGCACTTAATACCACTACATCTTTATTAATCGTATCATACTCATCTTCTAGGTCTCCGACAATTTGCTCTACTAAGTCTTCAACCGTAACTATACCCGCTGTTCCACCATATTCATCTAAGACGATAGCCATGGCTATTCTAGCCTTTCTAAGCTGGTCAAATAGGACAGATACCCTTTGGAATTCATAGGTAAAAAAAGCTTCTCTGGCGTAGTCAACTACATTGAAATTCTCTTCATCGACATCCTTAAACACCAGGTCTTTAACATATATAACCCCTACGATATTATCTGATGTGTCCTCATAAACTGGAAGCCTTGAATACTGTTCTTCTTTGAAAATACCAATCAATTCATCATATCCTATGTTATTTTCAACAGCGACCATGTCTGTTCTGGTAGTCATAACATCCTTTACCTGGAACTCTCTAAAGGCAAAGACATTATCTATTATATTTCTTTCTTCTTTCTCAAGAACCCCTTCTTCATGGCCTACTTCAACCATTGTTCTGAGGTCCTCTTCTGTTACAAATGGTTTGTCTTCGTCAGGGTTGCCACCAAGTCCTTTAATGATTAAATCAGTAATAGCCATGAAAATCGTTGTTATCGGAGTGAATATTTTTACTAAAAGATTTAAAGGTCTAGCCACCTTTAAGGCTACGGCCTCCGAATTTGATGCCGCAAGGGATTTTGGAGTGATTTCCCCAAAAACAAGTACTAAAACTGTAATAATCGCAGTAGATATCCCTACCCCTCCAGAGCCAAAATAATTGATGGCAAGGCTTGTAGCAATTGCAGATGCCGCTATATTTACCAGGTTGTTACCAACCAAGATTGTGCTTAGTAATTTATTAGAATTCGCTAGTAATTTGTCTAGGGTCTTAGCCCCCTTAACCCCTTCATTAACCATATTCCTAACCCTAAGCTTTGATAGGGCCATAAGGGCTGTCTCCGATGATGAAAAGAATGAAGATGTTAGCAAGAGCAGTAGTAGAATAATCAATTGTAAAGAGTCGGATTCCAAAGTTTTTTCCTTTCTGTATTTATATATGTATATTTCATATTTTTATATCACTTTTATTT
>CAYFSL010000009.1:0-37906 GCA_964345835.1 uncultured Peptoniphilaceae bacterium | reverse complement strand
ATAAGTGCAATTTTTTTATTTTAAAAGAAAATATCTGCTAAGGAGCAGCACCCCCAACAGATATTTTAGAACCATGAATATTCATAAATTTTTAAGGGGGGGGGTAGCTATTTGTCAGGGCCTAAGCTAGGAAAATACACAGGTGCATAAGGTCAACCCCAAGGTTTGATTTACACAGAATTAATATAATTATTATAAAAATAACAATTGTTAATTAAGTTGCATGAAAGGCGTTATAAATAAAAGTTTATAAACCCATACATTCTTTATATATCGCCTATTTTCGATGATATTTGCCCCTTAAATCTTCTTAAATGTATGTAGTGATTTATAAGGGAAATACTGTATTTTTCTAGTAGAGCTTCTTTTAAAGAAAATCCTGGCCCATGAATAAACCAGACCTAAATCGGATATATTTATATTTGGATGACAAGTAACCAGTTTGGCCTCCTATTTATTAAGGGAAAGTTATTTATATCAAAATAATAGAGCGAATTATTAAGCTGGTATATTATGAGGGACGGCTGGTTAAGCATTGAATATTAGGAGGAGTTATGGCTAAGATATATTGTTTATTAAAAAATGGATTTGAAGAGGTTGAGGCCCTGACTGTAGTAGACTACTTAAGGAGGGCTGACATCGATATTGACCTGGTATCAGTGGAAGAGGGGCTTGAGATAGAGGGGGCCCACGGGATTAAGGTCTTGGCAGATATAGGCTTTGACCAAATAGATGAAGAAAAACTTGACATGGTTTTTATCCCTGGAGGGATGCCAGGAGCAAGCTCTCTAAGGGACGATGATCGGGTTATTGACCTAATTAAAAGGGCTGATGAGAGGGGAAGGATTATAGCTGCTATCTGTGCTGGACCAATTGTGCTAGAAAAAGCGGGTGTCCTAAAAGGGAAAAAAGTAACTTCCTACCCAGGCTTTGACAGAGAACTTTCTTCTATTGGTGACTATTGTGAAGATAAGGTTGTCGTTGATGAAAATATAGTTAGCTCCAGGGGGCCAGCCTTGGCAGTTGTATTTGCCCTTGAATTAATCGAACTTATAAAGGGTAGGGAAAAAAGGGAAGAGATTGAGGGAGATATCCTATTTGACCAATTATAGCACAAGCAATTAATGATCTGTTTAGGGTAAATATTTTTAAGACCATTGGGAGGCGGGCATGTAAAAAAACTTGAACTTCCTAGCGACTTATTATGAGACAAGGGGGATTCAAGCCCTGTATTTGCTTGACTTATTTTATTTCAAATGGACTTTATGCTATAATTATTTGTAATTATTAATGCTTCAGTGATTGGAGGAAGAAATGGATATTAAATCTAAGATTAGGGTAATAGAAGGCTTTCCTAAGGAAGGTATTAGCTTTAAGGATATTACCACCTTATTAAAGGATAAGGATATATTTCACGAAACGATAAGGCAAGTGGCTGAAAGGGTTGAAGACCTTGACTTTGATGTCATAGTAGGTATTGAAGCCAGGGGCTTTATAATTGGAGCCCCCCTTGCCCTTATGTTAAACAAGGGATTTGTCCCAATAAGAAAGCCAGGCAAGCTACCTGGAAAGATTTTAGAAGAGGGCTATGACCTAGAATATGGGTCAAATTCTATAGAAATCCACGAAGACGCCCTAAATAAGGGGGACAAGGTCTTGATAGTGGATGACCTGCTAGCTACTGGTGGTACGGCTGTTGCTGCAACCAAGTTGGTTGAAGCTTCAGGGGCGGAAGTCGCAGGTATCGGCTTCTTAATTGAACTTACCGACCTAAAGGGTATGGAAATGTTAGACAAGTACCATACATTTTCCATAGTAAAGTATGATAAATAATGGATAGGCTAGATGATTTGACTTCTGGGAAGATATTTATTGGTGGACCATGTACCATTGAAGATAGGGACCAGGTTTTTAGACTAGCTGAGAAAGTTAAAAGTGCTGGAGCGGACTTTTTTAGGGCAGGGGCCTTTAAGCCTAGAACTTCTCCCCACAGTTTCCAAGGCTTGGGAGAGGAAGGAGTAAAAATTTTATCGGAGCTTAAGAAGGCCTTCGATATTCCTGTTGTTTCTGAAATAGTTGATCCAAGACACCTAGATATGTTTGAAGATATTGATGTCTTACAGGTAGGGGCGAGGAATATGCAGAATTTCCAACTCCTTAAGGAACTTGGAAAGACCGATAAATACATTCTCTTAAAAAGGGGGATGGGGGCCACTGTTGATGAACTTATAAGTGCCAGCGAATATATTACCTCCCAGGGTAACAAGAAGGTTATCCTATGTGAGAGGGGGATTAGGACCTTTGAGACTACGACCAGGTACACCCTGGATATTTCCAGTATAAGGGAGGTCCAAGTAAGGACCGACCTAAAAATAATTGTCGACCCATCCCATGCCATGGGAAGGGCATCCTTTGTTAGGGCGGCTGCCTTGGCGGGAATTGCAGCGGGGGCTGATGGCCTGATTGTAGAGGTCCATGATAGGCCAGAGGAGGCCTTAGTCGATAAAGACCAGGCTATTTTGCCAGGTGAATTGGAAAGGATTATTAGGGAATCTAAGCAGATAATTAATATAATTGAATAGAGGTTATTATGAAGGCTATTATTAATGAAATCATAGATATAAAGTTATCTACTAATTACGAGTATGTCTTGGGGAGTCATTTGTTGGACAATCTTTCAGACCATGTAGGCTTGAGGCACGACCAAAAGCTTATGATTTTAAGTGATGAGAATGTATGGGAACTTTATGGGATGAGGATTAATAATAGCTTTTCTTCTCATAAAGAGAGGGTTGAGATTCTCATTATTAAGCCGGGAGAAGAGGAGAAGAACTTTTCCAACCTCCAATTAATCGCAGATAGGTTGGCGGAAGGAGCCTTTAGGTCAACTGACCTTCTCCTTTGCATTGGGGGCGGGGTAATCTGTGACCTAGGGGGCCTTGCCGCTGGTTTATATATGAGGGGGATGAAGCACGTGTTGGTGACAACAACCACCCTTGCAGCGGTTGATGCAGGCGTTGGGGGAAAGACTGCCATAAACTTACGCCAGGGGAAAAACCTCCTTGGACTTTTTAAGCAACCTTCAAGGGTAATCTGTGATATAGATGCCTTTGACAGCCTTCCGGATAGGATTTTTTACGAGGGACTTGCAGAAGCTATAAAGATGGCCTTCATTTCTTCGGCCCCCATGATAAATCTTTTTGAAAAAGATATCAGGACCAACAAGGCCTGCCTGCTTGAAATCATAAAAGCCTCTGTCAAGTACAAGTACCTTTTTGTAAAAAAAGATGAGTTCGACCAGGATGAAAGGTTAAAGCTAAACTTTGGGCATACCTTAGCCCACGCTATAGAGGCCAAGGGGGGCTACAGGCTCCGCCACGGGGAAGCCGTTGCTATCGGCATGGTCTATATGACAAGCCTATCTGAAAAAAGGGGATTAATTCCCGCTTCTACCGACTATTCTAGGATGGGGTTAGACTTTAAGGGCAAAACTGCCAGCCAGATATTAATTGAGATCTTGTCCCAATATGGCCTTCCAAGCAAACTGGATTACTCAGTCGATGACCTTTTAGACCAGATGAGGTTAGATAAGAAAAATCGGGGTCAGGTTATTAAGTTGGTTATGCTTGAAGAGATAGGGAAGGCTCTAGTAAAAGAGGTCAGCCAGGAGGATTTAGGAGACTTTTTGAAAATATGAATAAGATAGTAAAAGTAGATAGTGTGGGAGGCAGTTTATACATGTCTTCATCCAAGTCCTTACTCCATAGGTATTTAATTTTGGCATCTAGGAGTAAGGATGTCTTATTTGAGGCTAGAAACCTATCGGATGATGTCCTAAAGACCATAGAGATTTTAAGGACCTTGGGAACAGAAATTGAAATTAGTCAAGGGTCTGGTAAAAATGAAGAGCATGGGAAGACCTATATTAGGATAACTGGGTATAAAAAATCCTTTCCATCTCATATAGACTTTGGAGAGTCGGGATCTTCTCTTAGATTTTTACTTAGTCAATGTTTTTTAGAGGAAAGGGATATATCATTTACAGCCAGTCCTAGGCTTATGGAAAGACCGATTGAGGACCTGGTTAGACATTTAAAGGGCCAGGGAGTTAGCTTTAGCTCGGACAGACTCCCCTTTCATGCGGTAGGGAGGATAAGGTCCTGGGATTTTGAAACAAGGGCCGATCTTTCCAGTCAATACGTTACATCTCTTATGATGACAGCGATTGGAATCGACTGGGAGAACAACCCTAACACTAGCCTGAATATCAGGGTTGACGGACCTATTAGGTCATTTTCCTATGTGAAGATGACTAGGGATATCATGGAAGAGCTTGGCTATGGGGTAGCTATTTCCAATGATGGATCTAAAATAAAGGTTGATAAGGGACCAAGAGAAATAAGGGGATTTTTTAAGGTTGAAGGGGACTGGTCTAACGCCATCCTTGCTATTGGTCTTGCCCTCCTTAAGGGGGAGGTTAAGGTATATAACCTAAAAAAGGATTCCTTTCAGGGAGACATGGCCCTAGTTGAAATCCTTAAGAAAATGGGAGCAGATATAGGCTGGGTTGATGATCATCTCTTAGTGAAAAAATCAAGGCTAAAGCCTATTGATATAAATTTGGATGAAAATATCGACCTCTTTCCAGTCCTTAGCGTCCTTGCCCTTGGAGCAGATGGCGAGAGTCGCTTTAGGGGTCTTGATAGGCTAAGGTTAAAAGAGTCCGACAGGCTTAAAGGGGTCTACGACCTCCACAAGGCTATGGGGGTCGCCTCCTATATAGATAACGAGGACTTTGTAGCTGTTCCTGGGAGGGTAAGGTCATTTAACTTTTCTTCTAGGAATGACCATAGGTTGGTAATGGCAGCTGTCCTTGCGGCGGGCCTGGCTCCTATTGATGTATCTATAGAAGGCTTTGAAGCGATTAATAAATCCTATAGAGGCTTTGAAAGGGATATGACATTCCTAGGTGTTAAAATTATAGATTTAAACAAGGAATTATAGATTCAAACACGGCATAAAATAAAGATAAAATATAACTTGCTATTTAAATAAATGACTGATAGCGGGATTTACTAGTAAGTCTATCAACATATTTCAAGTTTTTTAATAGATTTAAGATTGGAGAAATTTATGGAGTATAGGGGAAAAGTACTAAAGATTAGAATAGGGGGTAAAAGTCACTCAGATAGGATAAACTTTAGCCTTTCAGGTATAAAAAAAGATGAAAAAATTTCACTAGCAGAGTTAAACAAATTTCTTCAAAGAAGGTCTCCAGCTGGCAAGACTTATGCTACTAGTAGAAAAGAAAAAGATAGACCAATTTTTTTAGATGGTTTTTTTGACCTAGATGGGCATAAATCGGTTCAAGTTAAACTAGCTCAAGGTCAATTAAGCGAAAAAGAATCACAGATTTATGGGCTAGACGAAAAAATTGATAATAAAAAAAAGAATGATGAAAAGATCCTAATAAGTGACGGGAAGCCAATAAAAGGATATTTTCTTAATTCTGATACCAGGTCGAAGGATTACAAGATATTTGAAAAAATTCCTAGACCGGGTCATATCGACTTTGTCGCCAAGAAAAAATATGGAAAGGATTTCGACCTAGCAGGGTCTTCTAACTTCTCTGGTAGGATGACTGTAGCCCTTGTTGCTTGCGGGGGGATTGCTAAGCAAATCCTAGAAAAAAGAGAAATCGAAATTGGGTCCCATATATTGACGGCCTACGACCTAAGGGATCAGAATTTAGACCCAGTAAGAATAAAAAAAGAGGACCTAAAAAACTTGGATTGTGACCTTCCTTTTATAGACCCATCCATGAAGGAAAAGACCCTTGGCTTGGTTGACCAGTTTAAGGCTGAAAAGGATTCATTTGGGGGCGTTATTGAACTTGCCTTGGTCGGAGACCTAAATTACCTTGGGGGACCTTATTTTGAAAGACTTCAGGCAAAGATTTCTAGACTTTTACTTTCAATACCAGGAACTAAGGGGGTAGAGTTTGGCAATGGTTTTGAGGCAAGTAGCTTGAAAGGATCTCAGAATAACGACAGCCTAATAGTAAAAGAAGGAAGGGTTGAAACTTCGACTAATAATGCAGGAGGCATAGTCGGTGGTATCGCCAATGGGATGCCGATAATAATCAGGGTTGCTGTAAAGCCTACCCCCTCCATTGGAAAGGCCCAGGAAAGCCTAAATCAAGAGACCCTTTCAAGAGAAATGCTTGAACTAAGGGGGCGCCATGACCCAGCCTTTGTCCTTAGAATAAGTCCAGTCCTAGAGGCTTTGTTAGCTATAGCTATCCTAGATGAAATATACTACCAGGAGGCTAATAGCTTAAGAGACAGGATTGATATAATCGATAAGCAAATAAATGACCTATATATAGAAAGGATGAAGCTAACAGACAGGGTGGCTTATGAAAAGATTAAAAAGAACCTTCCTATATATGTCCCAGAAAGAGAAAAAGAAATCCTGGATAGGTTGACTTGTCAGGAGCCTAACTATGATAGGGAAATTACAAGTCTATATGAAGCTATATTTAAGGCAAGCAAAAATAGACAGGAAAATATTGTTAAGAAAAATATGGCAAGCTACGGTTTGATTGGAAGGAGGCTATCATATAGCTATTCAAAGGAAATCCACCAGGCCCTGGCAGACTATAAGTATGAGTTGATAGAGCTAAGACAAGATGAATTGGAAAGCTTCCTAAATCGTAAGGGACTCAAGGGGTTAAATGTTACTATACCTTATAAGAAGGAAGTCATTCCATATCTGGATGGATTGACTAGGGAGGCCAAACAACTTGGCGTTGTAAATACCATCAGTTTTAGAAATGGTAAAAAGATAGGCCATAACACAGACTATTATGGTTTTAAGAAACTTCTCATCAATAAAAGAGTATATGTTAAGGACAAAAATATTTTAGTTCTTGGGAGTGGGGCGACCTCAAAGACTGTTGAGGCTGTTGTAAAGAGCCTGGGAGCTAAAAAGGTCAGCTTTGTATCGAGGACTGGACCCCTTAACTATTCCAACCTTTATGAGCTTTATGACTTAAATTCATATGAAGTTTTAGTAAATACCACCCCCGTTGGTACCAACTCCATAGATGACAAGCTCCTAGTTGACCTGGACAAGCTACCCAATATTAAAGCGGTAGTTGATGTTATATATAATCCCATGTATTCACCCTTGGTTATAGAGGCTAAAAAGAGGTCTATAAAAGCAACTGGTGGTCTTGATATGCTGGTATATCAGGCGAAAAAAGCGGTTGAGATATTCACAACAAAGAAAATTCTGGCTGCTGAGGCTGAGAAAATAAGAAATGAAGTATTTTTATCTAAGTGTAACATTGTCCTTGTTGGCATGCCTGGTTCTGGGAAGACTACAATAGGCAGGCAGGTGGCAAAGAAGCTTGGTAAAACTCATATTGACCTTGATGATGAATTTTACAAGGAATTTAAGATAAGACCTGATAGGGTAATAGCTGAGATGGGAGAAGGCAAATTCAGAGATATGGAAAGCCAGATAGCTTGTAAGTTTGGAAAGATGAACAACCTAGTTATTTCAACAGGTGGAGGTGTTGTAACCCGGGAGGAAAATTACAAGTATCTTAAGCAAAACAGTCTTATAGTATTAATAGAAAGGGATGTTAAAAAACTTTCGACAAGGGGGAGAATACTATCCCAGGGAGGTCTTAGCAGTCTGTTTGCTATGAAGGCAAAAAGACAACCTAGCTATATGATGTTTGCTGATTACACTGTAGTCAATGATGGCTACTTCAGGTTTGCGGTTGACAAGATTGTGGACCTTGTAGATAAAAAAGTTGGATATTTGTAAAATTGAGGCTTTTTAGAGAAGGAAACAGGGGAAAGACCTTGATATTTAGGGATTTTCTCTTAAATTATCCTTGACTATGGATAGCTTCTATTATAAAATACATTGATGTATCAGTATACCGACTGATAATTTATTGCGTAGGAGGTAAAGATGAGAGACAAAGTAAAGCTTGCTTGTACTGAGTGCAAAAACAGAAACTACGATACTATGAAAAACAAGACTAATACTACAGGTAGAGTAGAATTAAAGAAGTATTGTAAATTCTGTAGAAAGCATACATTACACAGAGAGACTAAGTAGGAGGAGAAATGACTGAACGTAAGAAAAAGCAAGGATTCTTCAAGGGAATTAAAAACGAATTCAGGAAGATCACTTGGCCTACAAAAAAAGAAGTGGTTAAGTCCACAGCAGTTGTACTTGTATCATTAATTACAGTATCAGCTTTAATTAAGCTTATCGATTTAGGATTAAATGCCTTGTTAAGATTAGCCGTATAAGAGGGGAGTGCTTATAGCATATGGACAATATAAATAACAGTGATAGAGAAAAAGATGCAAAGTGGTATGTTGTTCACACTTATTCAGGCTATGAAAACAAAGTTAAAGAAAAAATCGATAGTATGATTGAGAATGGGAAGGCTCAGGATGTTTTTAAATCTGCTGTCCCAATGGAAGAGTATGAAGATATTAAAGGCGGGAAAAAAGTAGTTAAAGAAAGAAAAATTTTCCCAGGATATGTGCTAATAAAAATGATTATTAACCCTAGAAATTGGTATTTAATCAGAAATACTAATGGGGTCACCGGTTTTGTTGGACCAGACTCAGAACCAGTACCTTTGACTAGAAGGGAAATCAGAGACTTTGGAATCGAAGGTAATGAAGTTACAAAAGTTAAGTTCAGACCTGAAGATGTAGGAATTGAAGTCGGTGATATAGTTAGGATTGTCTCTGGATCATTTGAGGGCTTCAACGCAACAGTTGAAGAAATTAACTATGAGAAGGGGTTTGCTAAGACAATCATCAATATGTTTGGAAGAGATACTTCCGCAGAAATTGAATTTACTGATTTAGTAAAAAAATAAATTTGAATATAATCTCGTAGATTAACATATATGCAAGTGGGAGGGAAACCGCCGAACCACATTTTAGGAGGAAACAATGGCTAAAAAAGTTATAGCAATGATTAAATTACAAATTCCAGCAGGAAAAGCAACTCCTGCACCACCAGTAGGTACTGCTTTAGGTCCTCACGGTTTGAATATTATGGAATTTACTAAAGCATTTAACGCAAAGACACAAGATCAAATGGGTCTTATTATTCCAGTAGTTATTACAGTATATGCAGATAGATCTTTTACATTTATAACTAAGACCCCACCAGCAGCTGTCTTAATAAAGAAGGCACTAAACCTAAATGCTGCTTCTGGAGAACCAAACAAGAAAAAAGTTGGTCAATTAACTAAGGCGCAAGTTAGAGAAATCGCTGAACTAAAGATGCCTGACCTAAATGCTTCAACAGTAGAAGCTGCGGAAAGAATGGTAGCTGGTACAGCAAGATCTATGGGAGTTACTGTAGAAGAATAGTGGGAGGATTTCCGTTTACCACGAGGAGGATAATATGGCAAAAAAGACAGGAAAAAGATACGAAGAAGTAAGTAAATTAGTTGATAAAGACAATTTGTACGATATAGATGAAGCGGTTAAGCTAGTAAAAGAAACTGCTAAGGCTAAATTTGATGAAACTATCGAGCTTCACATAAAGCTTGGGGTTGACTCAAGACATGCTGACCAACAAGTTAGAAATACTGTAGTACTTCCAAATGGTACTGGTAAGACTGTGAGGGTTGCAGTATTTGCTAAGGGTGAAAAAGTTCAAGAAGCCCTAGATGCTGGTGCGGACTTTGCTGGAGAAGAACTTATCGAAAGAGTTCAAAAAGAAGGTTGGTTAGACTTCGATGCAGCTATTGCAACACCAGATATGATGGGTCAAGTTGGTAGAATCGGTAGGATCCTTGGACCTAGAGGATTGATGCCAAACCCTAAGACTGGAACAGTTACCTTTGATGTTAAACAAGCGGTAGAAGATGCTAAGTCAGGTAAGGTTGAATACAGAACTGACAAGCAAAACATCGTTCACGTTCCAGTTGGTAAGGCAAGCTTTACAGAAGAAGACCTATCAGAAAATATTAGGACTCTTATGAGAGCGATTATAAAAGATAAGCCTGCTTCAGCAAAGGGTAAATACCTAAGATCAGTTACTATCACAAGCACTATGGGACCTGGAATCAAGTTAAATGGTGCTAAGATGATGGAAGCTGCACAATAATATTTAACTAATATTTGAATTAAGAAATTATTTATGGTATACTATACCATGTTAATTTAATAGGCTACCAAAGACCGTAGGGGGGCAACCTTAATAATCCTACATAGGTGCATATATGAGAAGTTTATAGCTCCTTGTGTCTTTGTAATAGATTCAAGGAGTTTTTTAATTACATCAATCAGATACTATATCCTTGTTTGATAATTATATACACTAACTCTGGTTATGTGCGTAGCCAAAAAAGGAGAGGTGAATAGTGAAAGAAGCAAAATTAGCTCACAAAAAAGAGGTAATTAGCGAGATCAAAGAAGCCGTTCAAAACTCCAAGTCAGTAGTTATAGTAGAGTATCGTGGACTTAACGTTACAGAAATAACTGAATTAAGAAAGAAATTTAGGGAAAGTGGTTCTAACTATAAGGTATACAAAAACACCATGGTTAAGATTGCCCTAGAAGAATTAGGATATGAAGGCTATGAAGAATTCCTAGCTGGACCTAATGGATTCGTATTCAGTAATGAAGACATGGTTCAAGGACCTAAGATAGCAACTGAATTTGGTAAAAAGAATGAAAAGCTTGTAATAAAAGCTGGCTTGCTTGATGGCAAGGTAATAACTTCAGAAGAAGTTAAGGCCGTAGCTAAGTTACCAACAAGAGAAGTATTAGTAGCAATGGCTCTAGGTGGATTAAATGCACCTATCCAAGGTTTCGCAAGTGCATTAAATGGAATAGTTTCCAAGTTAGTATATGCGCTTAACGCAGTAAAAGAAAAACAAGAAGAAATAGCATAACATTAAACGGAGGAATAAAAATGTCAGATAAAGTACAAAACTTAGTAGAAGAAGTAAAGGCTCTTACAGTATTAGAGTTATCAGAATTAGTTAAAGCATTAGAAGAAGAATTTGGTGTTTCTGCAGCAGCTCCAGTAGCAGTAGCAGGACCAGCAGCTCCAGCAGCAGGCGGAGAAGCAGCTGCAGCAGCTGAACAAACAGAATTCGACGTTATCCTTGAATCAGCTGGTTCATCAAAGGTTAACGTAATTAAGGTTGTTAAGACTATAACTGGTCTTGGACTAAAGGAAGCTAAGGCATTAGTTGACGAAGCTCCAAAGGCAATCAAGGAAAAAGTTTCTCAAGCTGAAGCTGACGAAATCAAGGCTAAGTTAGAAGAAGCAGGAGCAACTGTAGAAGTTAAGTAATTTAATAAGAGACACAAGGTCGCTAGAAGGATGAATCTTTCTAGCGATTTTTTTGTGACTTTTTGGCGGTTTATAATTGGGCTTAACTTTAAGTAAAGAGTACTTCCTGTATAGATGTTATCTAGTTAAAGCTATGATTTTATAATTTTATACAAGGTGAACTTAAAAAAGAAAAACATTATGTATATTTTATACGAAAATATACTACAATATTTATTTAAACTATAAATATATATTGTGAAAAACGTTTTCACAAGTGTATAATCTTGTCGGATAAGCTTGTATAAGCTGTAAATCAAGCCATTTATAAGAATATATTATATTTAGTGAAAAAAATATTATAAATAATATTTAATATATATGTTATAAGACGTTCATATTTATAAAAAGACTTGACTAAAAATTTAAACGAATCTATAATAGTTTTAATTTATAAATATGGAGGAATAAATATGAAAAAACGAATGTCGATTTTATTGTCAGTGATTTTGGCAGGAATCATGCTATTAACAGCATGTGGAGGTGGAGGAAAAGACAATTCAGGCGGAAATAAGCAAGATATTGTCGTCCTAAAAAATACAGACCTTTTATCTATGGATTCTTCTCTTGCAACTGATGGTACTTCTTTTGAAGTATTGGGTGCAGTCCAAGAAGGCTTATATACTTTAGGTGAAGGGGGAGTTGAAGTAGAAGCTCTTGTTGATAAAGCAGAGGTAAGTGAAGATGGATTAAAGTATACCTTTAAATTAAAGGATGCTAAGTGGTCAAACGGAGATCCGATAACTGCAAATGACTTCGTATTTGCTTGGAGGAGGTTAGTAGATAAAGAAACTGCATCTGACTATGCCTTTATAGCTGATACAGCAGGTATCTTAAATGCCGCGGAAATAAGCGAAGGCAAGAAAAAACCTGAAGAGCTTGGTGTTAAGGCTGTAGATGACAAGACTTTGGAAGTACAACTTTATAAGGCTGTACCATTTTTCAAAAAGATTTTGGCCTTTGGTTCATTCCTTCCAATAAATGAAAAGTTCCTTAAAGAACAAGGTGACCAATATGCACAAAAGCCAGATACTATGCTTTACAGTGGTCCATTTAAACTAACTGAGTGGGTTGCTGGTAATAGTTTTAAGGCGGTTAAAAATGAAAATTACCATGATGCTAAGGCGGTTAAGTTAAATTCTATAACCTGGAAGGTAGCAAAAGACTATCAAGCTGCAGCTCTACAATTTGATAATAAGGAAGCTGATTTCGTACAAGTAAGTGGTGAATTGGTAGACCGTTACCAAGGTGATGAAAGGTTAAAACAAGCTCTTGGAGGATATCTATGGTTCTTGGTATCTGGTCCAAATGTTAAAGAATTAGATAATAGAAATTTAAAATTAGCTATAGCTAATGCTATTGATAGGGAAAAACTAGCGAACCTAGTCCTTAAAGATGGTGCTAGGCCAGCCTATGGATTTGTTCCTAAGGAATTAGCCGCATCTCCAAGCGGTAGTGATTTTAGGGATGATGCAGGTGAAGACTTCTTTAAGGAAGGACCTGAAAAGGCTAAAGAATATGGAAAGAAGGCCTTTGAAGAGCTAGGAATTGATAATTTAGAGTTAGAACTATTATTTGAAGATGCTGAAGAATCTAAGAAGGTAGCAGAATTTCTTCAAGGAGATATCCAAGAAGATATAGAAGGGCTAACCATTACTCTTAAGAGCCAACCTAAGAAGTCAAGGCTTCAATTACAACAAGATGGTCAATTCCAACTTGCCCTTCATAGGTGGGGACCAGACTATCCAGACCCAATGACCTATTTAGACCTATATCTAGAAGGCGCATCAGGAAACTATGATAAGTACAAGAATGATAAGTATGAAGAGTTGACTAAGTTAGCGGGAAGTGGTAAACAATCACCTGAAGATAGATGGAAGACTATGATAGAGGCTGAAAAGGTATTACTAGATGGAGCTTTAGGACCTGTGCCAGTATATCAAGTAGGTAGTAGTACCCTATGGAACCCTAAAGTTAAGGGTTGGGTATACAACTTGACAGGTACAAGCTATTACTATAAGAACGCTTATGTAGAAGAGTAAAAAAAGGAGAAGAAAGGGAGAGCAATCTCCCTTTTGATTTTATCATGGCTAAGTATATATTAAAGAGAGTTTTAATCTCTATTGTTACCTTATTGGTAGTTTTATTAATCTTATTTTTGATGCTTGAGAAAATGCCAGGATCTCCATTTAATGATGAGAAACTTTCACCCCAACAGTTGGAAGTGATTAAGGAAAAATATGGGCTTAATGACCCGGTTCTTGTCAGGTATGGAAGATATGTAAAAATGATGCTTAAGATGGACTTTGGTAAGTCCTATTCTTTACAAAAGGATGCTAATATAACCGATATGCTAAAGGGACGTATAGCAGTATCTTTTGAACTAGGTATAGGAGCGGTTCTTTTAGGAACAATAGTTGGGGCTATATTAGGCATCTTGGCAGCCCTGAAACACAATACCTGGATCGACACATTTACATCTGCGGTATCAGTAGCAGGGGTAAGTATACCTTCTTATGTATTTGCCTTATTGTTGGTAATATTGGTTGCCGTTCAATGGCATTTGGTGCCTGTATTATATGACCCATCAAGGAAGTTTGTTTCTTCTATACTTCCAGTAATTTCCTTGTCAATGTTTACTACAGCCACTATTTCTAGATTTTTAAGGTCAGAAATGCTTGAAATTTTAAATAGTGATTATATAGAGCTTGCAAGGTCGAAGGGGATGAGTGAAAGAAGGGTAGTATGGTCTCACGGAATTAGGAATGCACTTATACCAGTAATAACTGTTCTAGGGCCCCTTCTTGTAAATCTAATGACAGGGTCTTTGGTAGTTGAAAAGATATTTAGTGTACCTGGTCTTGGAGAGCTATTCATAACAGCTATAATGGCCAATGATTATAATATAGTTATAGCTATAGCATTTTTATATTCATTCTTATTTATTGCCGTTATGTTAATAGTCGATATCTTATATGGAATAATAGATCCAAGAATAAGGCTTGAAAGGGGGAACTAACATGTCAGAATATGCTAAAAGTTCTCAATTAAGAGATTTTGAATTTGCCAAGCACCATGACTATGAAAGTTATGATGCTATTAATAAAGAACCCCCTTATCTTGTTGATGTAATAAATAGGTTTAGAAAAAAGAAGGCTGCAAAAACTGCATTTTTTATAATTGTGTTTATAGTTCTAATGGCTATATTTGTACCCATGCTATCTTCTAGGAGTTATGACCACCAGGTAACCGAGCATGCTTTTTTAACTCCTAAGGTACCCTTGATTGAAAACATTGGGATTTTAAATGGAGAAAAAAATGGGGTTGACCTTTACAAACAAAAGGGGGCCGAAGGACAATATTATATCTTTGGTACTGACTCCCTAGGTAGGGATATCTGGGTTAGGGTCTGGCAGGGTGCTAGGATTTCCTTATACATGGCTTTAATAGCTATCCTAGTTGACCTTATAGTAGGGGTAATTTATGGATTAATCTCTGGTTATTATGGCGGTAAGGTTGACATGATAATGCAGAGATTTATAGAGATTCTTAATGGTATCCCGGATACTGTTATTGTAACCCTGCTAGTTCTTATCATGAAGCCAGGTATTAAATCTATAACCATAGCCTTGTTAATCAAGGGCTGGATAGGTATGAGTAGGGTTACTAGGGCTCAGGTATTTAAGCTTAAGAACCAAGAATTCATCCTTGCATCTAGGACCCTAGGATCCAATAATATGAGGATTATCTTTAAGGAAATACTTCCAAATATTATGGGGCAACTTATAGTTATGAGTATGTTTTCTATTCCATCAGCTATATTTACAGAAGCCTTTCTTGCCTTTATAGGTCTGGGATTACAACCTCCTCATGCTTCACTTGGGGTCTTAATAAGTGATGGATTTAAGTCCTTCCTTTCATCTCCATATATGGTTGTTATTCCAACCATTGTATTGAGTATTTTAATGTTTAGTTTTAATATTCTTGCAGATGGCTTGAGGGACGCATTCGATCCAACAATGAAGGATAGGTGATAATATGGGATATCCAAAATTAAGAGATTTAAATGATAGGGTTCTATCTATTAGAAATTTATTTATAGAATTTGATACCAATGATTCTATTCTTAAGGCTATAAGGGGGATTGATTTCGACTTATTTAAGAATGAAACTGTTGCCATAGTCGGAGAATCGGGGTCTGGTAAGTCAGTCACTATGAAGGCGATTATGGGGATTCTTGCTAAAAATGGTAGAATTACTGACGGATTTATAAAATACTGGGATAAGGATGATAACAATAAGATGTATGATATCACGAAGATGAATAACACCCAGATTAGGAAGTATATTTCAGGCAGGAAAATCGCTATGATATTCCAAGATCCTATGACTTCACTCGACCCAACAATGAAGGTTGGTAAGCAGATAAGAGAGACCATCCTCTTCCACAGGAAGGGGGTAGGTAAAAAAGAGGCTAAGGAACTGAGTATCCAGTATCTGGCAGATGTAGGGATAAATAATCCAGAGATGGTTTATGACCAATATCCTAACCAACTATCTGGGGGGATGAGGCAAAGGGTGGTAATCGCTATAGCCCTATCCTGTCAACCGCAAATCCTAATCTGTGATGAGCCAACTACAGCTCTTGATGTTACAGTCCAAGATAAGATTCTAAATCTTATTAAGGACCTCCAAGAAAAGCATGGACTTTCAGTAATTTATATTACCCATGACCTGGGAGTTGTTGCAAAGGTCGCCGATTATGTGGCGGTAATGTATGCGGGTAAGATTGTTGAAAAGGGAGACGTAAATGAGATCTTCTATGATCCTAGACACCCTTACACTTGGGGACTACTTTCTTCTATGCCGGATATTAACACTCCTGAAGGAAGTCTACATCCAATTCCAGGGTCCCCTGCTGATCTTTCTAAGCCGATTAAGGGGGATGCTTTTGCACCAAGAAACCCATATGCTCTAAATATCGACTACATGATAGACTCTCCCCAATTCAATGTTGGAGGCAAACATAGGGTTTCATCTTGGTTGCTAGATGACAGGGCACCGGCAGTTGCTATGCCAGACAATCTAAGGGATAGGATAGATAGGATGAAAAAGGAGGCTGGTATAAATGAATGATAAATTACAGCCTTTATTAGAGGTGAAAAACCTTACCCAGATATTTAATAAGGGTAAGAAAAATGAAGTAAAAGCGGTTAATGATGTCAGCTTTGAGATATACCCTGGAGAAACCTATGGACTAGTAGGTGAGTCAGGTTCTGGTAAATCTACTACTGGTAGGGCTATTATTAGACTTTACGACCCTACATCTGGTCAAGTTATCTTCGATGGCAAACCAATCACGGGTAAATTATCAGCTGAGGATACTAAATTTTTACGACTTAATATGCAAATGATTTTTCAAGACCCCATGGCCAGCTTAAATCCAAGACAAAGGGTCTTGGATATAGTGGCTAGTGGACTTGACAATTTCAAACTATACAAAGATGAAAAGGAAAGAGAAGAGAAGGTATTGGAAGCACTTGTAAAAGTGGGGCTTTCCCCAGATCATGCTTCTAGATTCCCTCATCAATTCTCTGGTGGTCAAAGGCAAAGGATAGGTATTGCTAGGGCCCTCGTATTGAATCCTAAGCTTTTAATAGCTGACGAGGCCATATCAGCCCTTGATGTTTCAATCCAGGCCCAGGTGGTGACCCTTTTAAGTGAAATTCAAAAGGCCACTAATATCGCCATCCTATTTATAGCCCATGATCTATCAATGGTTAAGTATATTTCCGATAGAATTGGTGTTATACACCTGGGACATTTAGTAGAGACGGGCACAAGTGATGAGATATTTAATCGACCTATTCATCCATATACTAGATCACTGTTGTCAGTTGTGCCTTCTCCTAACCCACTGGTTGAAAAGCAGAAGGTAACAATTTCTTATGATTATGAAAGCTCTGGCCTAGACTATGAAAAGGCCGAGTTTATAGAAGTAGAAGGAAGTCACAGGGTCAGGGCAACTAGAGAAGAGCTAGACCAGTGGCTAAAAGAGTCTTAGATTTATAAGAAAAATATTTACTCCTAAATAGAATATTTACTCCTAAATAATATGTTTTGTAAAGACAAAGAAAGGTGGCTCTTTTGAAGTAAAGCACTTCAAAGGAGCTACTTTTCTTTTTTTATTTTAATGTAGTTGGAATAAAACTAAAAAATATTTGAGCTAGACCATAAATGACAAGTTTAGGTATCAAATAAATTAAATGATTTTTAATTGACAAGGCAAAAGAAAGACCCTATAATAATACTATACTTGAACAAGTGTAAAAGTGTTTAAGTGTTATAGTAAATATTTTAGAAATTTAAAGATGAGACCTAGGAGGTGGTGGAGTGACTCAGGTAGATTACTCGTATAATGAAGAATTACTATTTAAAATGTCAGAGCTTTTTGCTGTCTTTGCCGATAGTACAAGAATTAGGATTATTACCCTGCTGAGGCAAAAAGAAAGAAATGTAAGTGAAATAGCAGAAAGTCTGGGACTATCTCTTTCAGCGATTTCCCACCAGCTAAAGGTCTTAAAGACCAATGACCTTGTCAGGTCTAGAAAAGAGGGGAAGTACAACATTTATTACCTTTCAGATGACCATGTTACAAGTATTGTTGACATGTGTAGGGAACACTTGGAAGAGTTATAGGAAGGCTAATTATATAATCATATAAATTATTTGGAGGATACTATGAAAAAAACATATAGACTTAAAAATCTTTCCTGTGCGGATTGTGCTAGGAAAATGGGAGATAAAATTAGTGAACTTGAAGGAGTTAAAGATGCTAAGGTCAACTTTATGCTATCTAAATTGACTGTTGAAGTTGATAGAAAAGAGGACCTTCCTGATCTTGCAGTCTTGGAAGAAGTTATTAAAAGCTTTGAAAACTACTGTGAGATTATCTAATTTTAGGAGTTTGCTATGTTAGAAAAGAGTAAGAAGGAAAGGATAATTGTTTCAGCTCTTGCTTTGGTCGCAGGCCTTATCCTTGAATACATTTATGGTAAGTCAACCGCCGTAGACCTATTAGTTATTTTGTCCTGGGCAGTTGCTGGTATAGATATTATTTATCAGGCTTATTTAAATCTAAAAGCTAAGATGCTTCTGGCGGAGCATTTTCTAATGAGTATTGCAACTATTGGGGCTCTAGCTATAGGAGAATATAAAGAGGCGGCAATGGTAATGCTTCTCTTCCAGATAGGTGAATTTTTTGAAGATAGGGCGATCGATAAATCTAGAGACTCTATCGGTTCCCTCCTAGATATCCAGGCTCCAGTAGCCTATAGGATTGAGGGGGACGATACTGTTGAAATTGACCTTGATGATATAGAGCTAGGCGATATTTTAGAAGTGAGGTCTGGGGATAAGATACCAGTTGACGGGATAGTTGTAAAAGGAAGTGGAAGTCTTGATACATCTGCTTTGACGGGTGAGTCAATTCCAATTTCTGTCAAGGAAAATGACAGGGTCCTTAGTGGCTCAATAAATGGTAGCAACAGACTTTTGATTAGGGCGGAAAAGACCTCTCAAGAGTCAACGGCTATGAAGATTATTGAGCTTATTGAAGAAGCTACAGAGAACCAAGCTGAAACAGAGTCATTGATAACTAGGTTTTCAAAAATCTACACTCCTATAGTAGTTGCTTTTGCTTTTATCCTAGCCTTTGTCATCCCTTTTATCCTAGAAGGAGGATTTTCACAAGATTGGTTTAAGAGAGGGCTGATATTCCTAGTGGTTTCCTGCCCTTGTGCCTTTGTAATATCCGTTCCCCTATCCTTTGTAATGGGGATAGGGGCCGCTTCTAAGCTTGGTATCCTAGTTAAGGGAGGCAATGTCTTTGAAAAGGCTGTTGAAATTAACACCCTGGCAACTGATAAGACTGGAACACTTACTGAGGGGAAGTTTAGGGTAATCGACATTCACTTCGGACAAGATATTGATGAGAGCGAAATGCTTCTTATAGCTAAGGAAATAGAGAGGGCATCTAACCATCCTATAGCCGAAGCTATTAGAAACCATGCTTTAGAAAAGGGTCTTAGCCAGGCCAGGGAAATGGGTCAGATAGAAGATGTATCTGGTAAAGGATTGAAATCTACAAGCGACAAGGAAGAATATATACTTGGAAAGTATGATTTCATGAAGGAATATGGCTTTGCGGATGAGGCCCTGGACGACTGTGCTAGTAAGGCTGCGACTATGGTTCACCTGGCACAAATTAAGCCTGTAAGAAAATACTTTGGCCACTATATAATAAAAGACTCTGTAAAAGAATCAGCAAGGGGGTTAGTAAAGGACCTTGAAAAAACTGGAATCAAAAATGTGGTCATGCTTACCGGGGATGGTAAAGAGGTTGCAAATGAGATTGGGACTGAGCTTGATATCAAAGAAGTTTATTCAAACCTCCTACCAGATGAAAAACTACAGTGGCTTAAAGACTTTAGAAAAAAAGAAGGGCTAAAGATCGCTTATATAGGGGATGGACTTAATGATGCTCCAGTAATGGTTGAAAGTGACCTAGGTATATCTATGGGTGGAATTGGGTCTGATGCCACAATTGAGGCGAGTGATGTTGTTATTGTAAATGATAATATCAGGTCTGTTGAAAAATTATTTAGTTTATCTAGGTATACCATGAAGGTAGCCAGACAAAATATATTCTTCTCCTTGGGGATTAAGTTAATATTTTTAATTCTAAGTTCCATGGGATTAACACAAATGTGGATGGCGGTTTTTGCGGATGTGGGGGTTACCCTATTAGCTATCGCAAATGCCTTTAGGATATTCCTATTTCCAAAAAGATATGCTTAGTATTAATTAAAGAGGCTAGTGGGCATTTATATTAAAATGTTTGCAGGCCTCTCTTTTTTATTCGTCTTACTAGCCTTTACAAAATTCCTATTATATTGTATAGTTTAATTTACAAAATAATTATTATCCAGAGTGACGGAGGGACAGGCCCTATGAAGTCCGGCAACCTATTTAGTTAGGTGCTAATTCCTGCAGGTTATCCTGAAAGATAAGCACAAACCTCACTTTCAGGTGAGGATTTTTTTATGGAGAAAATTAAAAGGATTCTAATTATCTTGATATAAATATAAAGACCTGTCTAGGATAGGTTAGCTATGTGAAAATTAATAATTAGGAGGAGACATGAGAAAATTATTAACATCAGAATCTGTTACAGAAGGACACCCTGACAAGGTTTGTGACCAAATATCGGATTCAATTTTAGATGCAATATTAGAGAAGGACCCTCAAGCCAGGGTGGCGTGTGAGACATCAGTTACAACAGGTATGGTATTTGTAATGGGAGAAATATCTACAAATAGCTATGTTGATATTCAATCAATTGTTAGAAAGACTATAAAGGATATAGGCTATAATTCATCAGATTACGGTTTTGACTCACAAACATGTGCCGTTATAACTGCTATAAATGAACAATCACCTGATATAGCTATGGGAGTTAACAAGGCTTTAGAGGCCAAGGAAGCTTCAGAAGACAAGTATGATTCAATGGGGGCTGGTGACCAAGGTATGGTATTTGGCTATGCGACAAATGAGACTGAAGAATATATGCCGATGCCAATAATTCTAGCTCAAAAATTGGCTAAGAGACTAACTAAGGTTAGGAAAGACAAAATATTGGACTATTTAAGACCAGATGGAAAGAGCCAAGTTACTGTTGAATACATAGACGGTAAGCCTGTAAGGATAGACTCTATCCTAGTTTCTACTCAACATGACGCTCATGTTACCATAGAGCAAATTAGAAAAGATATCATTGAACATGTTATTAAAGCCGAAATAGACCCTAGCCTTATTGATGACAAGACAAAGTATTATGTTAATCCTACAGGAAGGTTTGTTGTGGGTGGACCAGTAGCTGACAGTGGACTTACTGGAAGAAAGATAATAGTTGATACCTATGGTGGATTTTCAAGGCATGGTGGTGGAGCTTATTCTGGAAAGGACCCTTCAAAGGTCGACAGGTCCGCATCCTATATGGCAAGATATATAGCTAAAAACATGGTTGCCGCAGGCCTTGCTGACAAGTTAGAAATAGGGGTATCCTATGCTATTGGGGTTGCAAAGCCACTTTCAGTGTATGTTGATTCCGAGGGGACTGGAAGGCTAGATGATGACAAGCTAACAGAAATTGTCAATAAAGAATTTGACTTAAGACCAGCAGCCCTAATAGACTACCTTGACTTAAGAAGACCAATCTATAAGCAAACAGCAGCTTATGGTCACTTTGGTAGGCACGACCTCGACCTACCTTGGGAAAAAGTAGATAGGGCTGAAGACCTTAAAAAATACCTGGATTAATTATTTTCCCCTAGATAATTTTCTTGCTAAACAAATTTTATTTGGGGTATAATCCTATTGTTAATAAAGAAATTATACTAGGAGGAATTATGATAAAAGTAGATAAGGTTAGCAAGTCTTTTGGAGATAAAAAGGCTGTTGACAACATTTCTTTCGAGGTTAGACCTGGTGAAATCTTTGGGTTTCTTGGGCCTAATGGGGCTGGAAAGACCACTACAATAAAGATGATAGTGGGCCTTTTAAAGCCTGATCAAGGAGATATTGAAGTATCAGGGATAGATGTCGTTAAAAATAGCCTGGAGTCTAAAAAGAAGATTTCTTATGTGCCAGACAATCCAGACCTTTATGAGAATATGACTGGTTACCAATATCTTAACTTTATGGCAGATGTTTTTGAAATAGGAGAGGATCTTAGAAAGGAAAGGATCCAGGAACTTGCAAGAAAGTTTGAAATTGAAGATGACCTTAATGACTACTTGAAGGGCTTTTCTCATGGAATGAAACAAAAGGTTGCTTTGATTGGGGCCTTGGTTTCAGACCCAGATGTCCTAATCCTTGATGAGCCTATGGTTGGTCTTGACCCTAAGAGTGCCTTCAATCTAAAGGCTCTTATGAGGGAAAGGTGTGACCAAGGAAAGTCAGTCTTCTTTTCTACCCACATTATGGAGGTTGCAGAAAAGATCTGTGACAGGGTGGGAATAATAAAGGCTGGCAAGCTAATTTCTTACGGAAGTCTTGATGAACTTAGGGCTAGTGCCGATGAGAATGAAAGCTTAGAACAATTATTCTTGGAGTTAACAGAATGAGACAGGTACTAACATTATTAAAAAAGGACTTTAACAATTCTTTTATAACCAGAATGCCCTATTACTTCAAAACTAAAAAGGAGAGGGGAAAGGCTATTTTATACCTTTTTCTAGCCCTTATGTTCGGGGGCTACCTATACTTCGGGATTAAATATGTTATCGATTGGATAGGCGCCTATGACAAGCTTGGATATGGGAACATTTACTTGATGCAGGCTCTTGTGGTATACACATTCTTCACAATTATGAGTGTCCTGTCTTATATCATAAGTCATTTTTACTTTAGCAATGATGTAAGAATTATGTTGCCCCTACCTATAAAATCATCAAATATAATAATAAGTAAGATAGCCTATATCAGCCTTGGTTTATTAAGTCTGTCCCTTGTTATTGTAATGCCTTTTGCGATTAGGTTTGCAATATTTTATGGAAAGTCATTTGTATTTTACTTGGGGCTTATCCTTGGGATAATTGCCCATACCATAATATTGACTTCCCTTATAACCTTATTAGTTATAGGTTTGATGGCTGTTATAGGAAGGTTCACAAGGATTAAGTCATTACTGCAATTCCTTGGAACTGTCTTGATATTTATACTATACTTTGGATTTTCCTCCCTAGTAAACTCAAATGTAGCTACTAGCGGGATTCAAAGTTCAATGATAGCTCCTATAGTTACTAAAGTACAAGCCTTTTTGAAATATATCCCGACTCTAGGCTTAATTTCTAGGTCTCTTGAAGGAAATATTTTAGCTTTTGCTGCTTTAATAGTATTGGCAGTTTTAGTAGTTTACCTCGTTGCAAGACTGGCAGAAAAGCCTTTATTAAAGGGAATCCAATATAACTACTCTGTAGGAAAGAGAAAGAAACTATCAGAGAAAAAGAGGGAAAGGGTCTATGAGAAAAAATCAATCTTTTGGTGGCTTGTTCGTAATGACCTTAGAGATATATTAAAGACCCCGGTATATTTAACAAATACTTTAATGCTAGGTATAATAATTCCTATAGCCTTTGCTATACCATTAATAGCTCAAAAAGAAGAAATTATGCCCTTGATAAAGAAATTACCTGATATGTATATAATGTTAGAGTCAGCCCTATCACTTGATATGGTTTTTGCTGTTGCCTTACTAGCCTTTACAGCCCTAATGTTATTTATGGCATCAGCGGCAACTGGAGCGGCTGGTTCATCTATAAGCAGGGAGGGAAAGTATTTCTGGATAAGCCAGAGCCTGCCTATAGAGGCTAGAAAACAAATTTTATCCAGGATAGTCTCTGCGATAATTATATATTTCATATCTATGTTGCCAACCAGCATAATTATGATGGTTATAGCAAAACCGCCATTCTACCTATATGTACCTTATGTCCTTGCCTTTATATCAGTAGCTATTTTTGCTAGTTGCTGGGGGGTTTTTATGGACAGTCTAAATCCAAAGTTTGATTGGCAGACACCTCAGCAGGTAATGAAGACAAATCTGACAGTTTTTATATTGAGTATATCTACTATGGTCCTTGCAGGACTTTGTATATTCGGTATTTTCAAGCTGATAGGATCAAAAATGGCAAGTAACCAGATGTTGATTATTAGTTTAATCGCAGAAGCCTTCTTAATCATTCTTGGCCTGGTATTCTACTCTTTGGCTATAAAAAGGTTTAAGAAGCTTGTTAACCAACAATAATATATTAATTTAAACTAGGTCTACCTGACTTTCGTGGCACGACGACATTTACCATGTGTTTAAGCCATAAGGGACCTAGTTTTTTAATTTATAAAATTTTAGTTTATTAGTAAATCATGACTTTTTGAGATAACTATGACTTCTTGATGAATTATGAGAAGACAGCCCTTATTCATGCTATAATTAGGGTATTATGAAAGAAGAAAGAAGATCTTTAGAAGAATTCAATAAAAACTATGAGTTTAGCGACCTTGATGAAGCTTTTATGAGAAGGGCCCTGGATGAAGCGAAAAAGGCCTATGAGGAAGATGAGGTTCCTATTGGCTGTGTAATTGTCAAGGATGGACTTATTATAGGTCGTGGGCATAATACAGTCGAAAGGGACAAGTTATGTCTTGGCCATGCGGAAATCAACGCTATCACAGAGGCTAGTAGCTTTATAGGGGATTGGAGGCTTGATGGTTGCATAATGTATTCTACCAAGGAGCCTTGTGCTATGTGTGCAGGAGCTATTTATAAGGCTAGGATAAAAAAGCTAATATTTGCAGCTGGAGACTATAAGTCTGGCTGTGCTGGCTCTGTCTACAACCTAGTTGCTGACGAGAATTTTAACCATAGGGTTGAAACAAGGACAGGCTTACTAAGGAAAGAGGCTGTTGAATTACTTCAAAGATTTTTTAGAAATAGAAGAAATGCGGTGATTGATAATGAGTAAGTTTACCCACCTCCACCTACATACACAATTTAGCTTATTAGATGGTTTCGCTAAGATTGACGACATGCTTGACAGGGTCAAGGAATTAGGGATGGACAGCGTTGCCGTTACCGACCATGGAAATATGTTTGGGGCGGTAGAATTTTACAAGAGGGCTAAAGAAAAGGGGATAAAGCCAATAATTGGCTGTGAGGTTTATGTTACAAATGGAAGTTATTTGGATAAGGATCCGAGAGACAAGGTAAGGAACCATTTAATTCTTCTAGCCAAGAATGAAAGGGGCTACCAAAACCTGATTAAAATTGTGAGTGAAGGCTATGTTAATGGTTTTTACTACAAGCCTAGGGTTGATCTTTCAATACTAAAAGCCTATAGTGATGGAATAATTTGTCTAAGTGCCTGCTTGGGAGGAGAAATTCCGAGGCTTTTGAGGGAGGGCAACTACCAGAAAGCCAAGGACAAGGCCCTTGAATATTCAGGGATATTTGGAAAGGAGAATTTTTACCTAGAGCTTCAGGATCATGGTCTTATCGAGCAAAAAAGGGTTAATATTGAGCTTAATAGGATCCATGAAGAAACGGGTATCCCCTTAGTTGCTACAAATGATGTTCATTTCACAAATAAGTCGGACTATAAGATCCATGACGTTCTTCTATGTATCCAGACTGGGGCTACAGTCAACCAGGAAAAGAGGATGAGATTTCCTAATGACCAATTTTACATTAAGAGTCCTCAAGAGATGGAAGAGATATTAGGATCTTATGAAGGTGCTATTGAAAACACCCAAAAGATTGCAGATGCCTGCAACTTTAACTTTGAATTTCACAATTTAAAGCTCCCTATTTTTGATATCCCTAAAGGATATACAAACTCCCAATATCTGAGGAAGCTGGTTTTTGAGGGCTTGGAGAAAAAATATTCAGTGGTCAGCGAAGAGATTAAGGAGAGGGCGGAATTTGAGCTTTCTACCATAGAGAATATGGGCTATATAGATTACTTTCTAATAGTTTGGGATTTCATTAGTTATGCCAAGGGAGAGGATATCCCTGTTGGCCCTGGCAGGGGGTCAGCTGCAGGTTCAATAGTAGCCTATGCCCTTGATATTACGGGGATTGATCCCTTAAAATATGACCTCTTTTTTGAAAGGTTCCTAAATCCAGAAAGGGTTTCTATGCCCGATATCGATATAGACTTTTGCTATGAGAGAAGGGAAGAGGTAATCGACTATGTAAAAAGGAAGTATGGTGCAGAGAAGGTTGCTCAAATAGTGACCTTTGGTACCATGGCTGCCAGAAATGCTATTAGGGACGTTGGTAGGGCTTTGGAGATTGATTATGCTAAGGTTGACAAGATTGCTAAGCAGGTGCCTCAAACCCTCAAGATGACTCTAAAGCTTGCCCTTGAGACTAGCCCCGACTTTAAGAAAAGTTATGAGGAAAGCGAAGAAAATAAAAGATTAATTGACACTGCAATGGCTGTGGAAGGGATGCCTCGTCACACTTCAACCCATGCGGCAGGGGTTGTCATTGCTGCAACGGCTGTAGACAAATTGGTCCCCCTTTCAAGAAATGGCGACCAGGTTACTACCCAATATAATATGATTGAGCTTGAGGAATTAGGTCTTTTAAAAATGGATTTTTTGGGGCTTAGGACCCTAACTGTCATCAAGGATGCCCTTAAATTGATAAAGATCAACCACGGGATTGTTATAGATATAGACAAAATAGATGAGAATGACCCAGAGGCCATGAAGCTTTTTAATAAGGCGGAAACTATAGGACTTTTCCAATTTGAATCAGATGGGATGAGGAGCTTTTTAAAAGAGTTAAGGCCAACTAGGTTTGATGACTTAATTGCAGCCAATTCACTTTTTAGACCAGGACCTATGAACCAGATACCTGACTATATAAAATATAGACATAACCCTGACCAGGTTGTCTATCCAGATGAAAAGCTTTCAGATATTCTTGATGTAACCTATGGGACAATAGTCTTCCAGGAGCAGGTTATGCAGATAGTTCAGAAGCTGGCAGGTTATAGTCTTGGTGAGGCGGACAATCTCCGTAGGGCCATGGGAAAAAAGAAGATGGCTGTGATGGAGGAAAATAGGAATTACTTCGTCCACGGTAAGAAGGATGAAGAAGGTAAGATTGTAATTTTGGGATGTGTGAGAAATGGGGTCGATGAAAAAAAGGCCAACCACATCTATGACCTTATGATTGACTTTGCCAAGTACGCCTTTAACAAGGCCCACTCTGCTGCCTATTCATATGTAGCTATGCAGACGGGTTATTTAAAAGCCCATTATCCTATAGAATTTATGGCGGCTCTTTTGAGTTCTGTAATGAGTGATTCAAAAAAAATTCACTTATATATCAAGGAAGCCAAGAGAATGGGAATCAAAATTCTAGGCCCTGACGTTAACAAGTCTTTTAAGAAATTTTCCGTTGAGGATGGGGCTATAAGGATGGGACTATCTGCTGTTAAAAATGTCGGTTACCAACTTATCGACTCTATCGTAGAGGAAAGAAGGTCAGGACGATTTTCTACAATAGATTCTTTTTTTGAGAGGCTGATGAAGTTAGACCATAATGGGGTCAACAAGAAATCTATTGAAGGACTCATAAATTCGGGAGCCATGGATGACTTTGGACTTTATAGGTCGCAAATGACTATTATGTACCCAGGAATAATTGATTCCTTGAGTAAGTCTATGAAGACTAATGACCCGGGGCAACTAAATATGTTAAGTATGGGGGAAGAGGAGGGACAATTTAATTCCAAGGTTCCAGAGCTAGGAGAATGGGATAAGAAGACCCTCTTAGCCAAGGAAAAGGAGTTTTTAGGTATATATGTATCTGACCACCCCTTTAAGGCCTATGAAGAAATAGTGGATAAGTATATTGACTATAATAGTCTAGACCTAGATTCGTTTTCAGACGATTATAGCCAGATTGATGGCAAGAAGATAATAATGGCAGGCCTAATAACGAAGACTAGGCAGTATTTGACAAAAAATGGAAAGTTGATGTGTTTTCTAACAATTGAAGATATGTATGGGGAAGTAGAGTTAATAGCTTTTCCAGAATCCTATGAAAAGTTTAGGGGAATAATAGTAGAGGATAAGCCTGTATACGC
This sequence comes from uncultured Peptoniphilaceae bacterium, assembly GCA_964345835.1. GTDB lineage: Bacteria > Bacillota > Clostridia > Tissierellales > Peptoniphilaceae > JAAYEL01. Next base: position 9,785 of record CAYFSL010000009.1, on the reverse strand, counting down.
CTTTGGGAAAATCCAGGCATCAGATGTTGAAGAGCCTAAGATGATTTTGGAAAATATGACGGAAATAGATGGCTTGACTCCTCCTAATTTTGAAAATCTTTCATCTAAAAAGTATGGAAGTAGGAGAAAATCGGCATCTAAGCAACAAAAAAATAAGTTAAATGACAAAAAAAGTGTAAAATATAAGGGAGAGGTCCTATATCTTAGGATTAAAAACCTTTCCTACTATTCAAAACTCAGGGAAATTCTGGTAGAATATCCGGGGGATACAAAAGTTATCCTTTATTTGAGTGAGACCAATAAGACTTTAGGACTAAAGGAAGATATGTTTGTTAACATTAATTCTGGCGGTCTATTAGATAAGTTGATTGATTATCTAGGGGTAGATAATGTATTAGTAACTAGTTAGAAGGTGGTAAAATGAAAACTATTGGAATTTTGACTTCAGGTGGAGATGCTCCAGGGATGAACGCTGCTATTAGAGCTGTTGCTAGAACTGCCTTTGCCAACGGTTTGAGGGTAAAGGGAATTCGTAATGGCTATGACGGCCTTATCCGTGGGGATATTTATGAAATGAATGTTTCTTCTGTTGCTGACATCATCCATAAAGGGGGAACAATCCTTGGGTCAGCAAGGTCCTTGGACTTTAAGACCGAAGAGGGCAAACAAAGGGCTGTGGAAGTAATAGAAGAATATGGAATTGAGGGAGTAGTTGTCCTTGGAGGTGACGGCTCTTTTATGGGGGCTAATGCTCTTCATGAGAGGGGAATCAAAACTATTGGAATCCCTTGTACTATTGACAATGACATGGGCTTTACAGACTTTACTATCGGCTTTAATACCGCTGTAGAGACAGTTATAGATGCCATGGGTAAATTAAGAGATACCTCAAGTTCACATGGTAGGGGAAATGTGGTTGAGGTTATGGGAAGAAATTGTGGAGACCTTGCCCTTTATGCGGGCGTCTGCGGGGGTGCTGAAAGCATCCTAGTGCCAGAAATTCCCCTTGATATGAATCTTGTCAATAATAAGATATTGAGGGGGCGTAAAAGGGGTAAGCTCCATCACATTATCGTGGTTGCTGAAGGGGCAGGTAAGTCCTATGATGTAGCTAATAATATTTATGAAAATACAGGAGTAGAAACAAAGGTGACCGTTTTAGGTCACGTTCAAAGGGGTGGAAGCCCTTCAGCTCAAGACGTATTACTAGCCAACAGGCTGGGCACCAGGGCTGTAGAGTTACTTATAGAAGGAAAGAGTTCTTTAGCTATAGGGATAAAAAATGGTCAGGTATACGAGCAATATATACCTGATGCTGTGAAGGCGAAAAAGCAATTTAATACGGAGTTATTTACGATAGCTAATATGCTTTCAAATTAGGAGGTTAAATGAAAAAGACTAAGATAGTTTGTACAATCGGGCCAGCTTCTGAATCGGAAGACATGATAAGGAAGCTTGCTACGGCAGGGATGAATGTTTGCAGGCTAAATTTCTCTCATGGAGAGCATGAGGAGCATTTGACTAGGATAAAAACAATAAAAAAGGTAAGGGAAGAATTATCCTTAAATATAGGGATTATGCTAGACCTTAAGGGACCAGAAATAAGAATTGGAAAGTTTAAGAAAAATCCAATTAGCTTAAAGCCAGGAGATAAATTTACTCTTACAACTAGGGATATTATTGGAGATGAGTCGATAGTATCTGTATCTTATAAGGGGCTTCCAGATGATGTTAGTGTTGGATCTAGGATACTTATAGATGATGGTCTAGTTGAATTTATAGTTGAAGAAATCAAGGATTCTACTGAAATTATTACCAGAGTAGTTAATTATGGAGAGCTTAAGGATAGGAAGGGGGTCAATGTACCCAATGTATCTGTAAAGCTTCCATCTCTAATAGAAAAAGATATAGATGATATCAAATTCGGCATAGCCAATGAGGTCGACTTTATAGCAGGATCATTTATAAGAAGTGCAGAAGATGTAATCAACATTAAGAGGGTTTTAGAGGAAAATGGTGGAGGAGATATCAAAATCATCTCTAAGATTGAAAATGAAGAAGGTCTAAAAAACATAGAGGAAATCATTGATATATCCGACGGTATTATGGTTGCAAGAGGAGACCTGGGTGTAGAAGTATCCAATGAGAGGATCCCTATAGTGCAAAAGAATATAATAAGAAAGACCAATGCAGCTGGCAAGCCTGTTATCACCGCTACCCAGATGCTTGACTCCATGATTAGAAACCCTAGGCCTACAAGGGCAGAGGTAAATGACGTTGCTAACGCCATCCTTGACGGATCGGATGCAGTAATGCTTTCAGGAGAAACAGCGGCAGGCAAATACCCATTAGAGTCAGTTGTTCAAATGGTTAAAATTGCTGAAAGTATGGAGGCTTCAGAGGAATTTAAAAAGGCTACAGAAGAAAGGAAATACTGGATTGAAAATGATTCGACAAACATCATTGCCATGTCTGTAAGGCAGATAGCTGAAAGACTTAATGCTAACGGGATAGTAGCTGCCACTTCATTTGGTGGTACGGCTAGGGCTATATCAAAGTTTAGACCCTTGACTACCATTGTTGCAGCTACATTTTCCGAAAAAACAGCTAGGTCACTCTCTCTTGTTTGGGGAGTTTATCCAGTTATTACCAAGCATGTGGAACTAACTGATGAACTTATAGACTCATCTATCTACGCTTCTTTAAAGGAAGGCTTAGTATACGAAGGTGACCTTATTGTATTGACAGCTGGAATTCCTGCTGGTATAGGTGGTAATACTAACCTTATAAAAGTCCATACAGTAGGAAAGGTCCTACTTCAAGGGCAGGCAATTGGTAAGGGATCAGTTGTAGGTAGGGTATGTATAGCTTCATCTGCCAAGGAACTTTACGAAAAGTTTGTCGATGGAGATATCCTGGTAGCGGACAATACAGATCCTGATATGGCCAAATACATTGAAAGGTCATCAGGAATGATAATCAAAGAAGGGGGCTTAACTTCCCACGCAGCAATTTATGCCCTACATTTCAAGAAACCATCAATCTTGGGGGCTGACTATAAGGAAGCAGGCCTAAAAGATGGACAAACAGTTACATTAGATGCGATATCTGGCATAGTTTATGATGGAGTTGCAAAGGTAATTTAATATAAAGTCAGCTTGAAAGCTGACCTACATATCGAACTGGAAGAACAGTTTATTTTACAAGGAGTATTTATGGAAAGATTTATTGGGACAAATGCAATGGGGCTGAGATTACCCATTATCAAGAGCGGAGATGACTTGGTCGAAACAATAGCGGATGTATTTGCTAGGTTCGTTCAACAGGAAAATATTAGGGTTGAGGAAAAGGATGTAATTGGGGTTACAGAATCTCTTCTTGCAAGGGCCCAAGGCAATTATGTTGACCTTGAAGACATAGTCAAAGACGTCAATGATAAATTTGGAGACCAAATCAGCATAGTATTCCCAATCTTAAGTAGAAACAGGTTCTCAAATATCCTTAAGGCAATAGCAAGGACTGGGAAAAAAGTGGATATCTTCCTTTCCTACCCATCAGACGAGGTGGGAAATAGCATTATGGATAGGTATGAAATAATGAGGAGTAATGTCAATATCTACCAGGACACCCTTACCGAACAAGACTATATAGATATCTTTGGTAAGATGTATATCCACCCATTTACATCTGTAGACTATGTAGACTTATATAAGTCTTTGGCGGTAGATAACAACATCCAAATCTTTTTTAGTAATAACCTAGAAGATATTGCAAAGAGGTCTGAATCTATTTTGATTGCAAATATCCATGATGAGGAATACCTAAAAGAATTCTTCGGGGAAAAAGGAATTAAGAATGTTTACTCCTTAAGAGACCTTATGAGTGCTCCTGTAGATGGTTCAGGATATAACCCTGAATATGGTTTATATGGATCAAATCTTTCATCAGAAAATGGATTAAAACTATTTCCAAGAGATGCTAAAAAATTTGTAAATGACCTACAAGAAGCCATAAGAGAAAAAGTAGGGGTTAGGATAGAAGCCCTAGTATATGGTGATGGTGCTTTTAAAGACCCGGTAGGAAGGATCTGGGAGCTTGCAGACCCAGTTGTTTCACCTGGATATACTGATGGGCTTGAAGGAATACCGAATGAGATAAAGTTAAAGTATTTGGCTGATAATGAACTAAAAGACTTGTCTGGAGAAGAAGCTATAAAGGCTATGAAAGACAAGATAGAGAGTAAAGACCTTGCAGCAGATACGGCGGAAAGGTTAGGCACAACACCAAGAAACCTTACCGACCTTATAGGGTCTCTTTGCGACTTGATGAGCGGGTCTGGAGATAAGGGTACGCCAGTAGTCTATATAAAGGGATACTTTGACAATTACTCTAATGAGTAATAGGAGAAAAAATGGATTTAGTGATACACTCGTTAGAAAGCGTATTATTTGTTATATCAAAGCTTATGATTGTCGTTCTGGAATTAATCGGGGTGATTTTCATAGTGTATGGAAGTATTAAGGCCTTAATTAGGTTGGCAAAAGTCAAGTTAGACTTCAGGGATTTTGAATTCAAGTTCCTCTTAGCGGAGTCTTTATCAACTGCCCTACAATTTAAGTTGGGGGCAGAAGTACTTAAGACTGTAGTAATCAATGATTTTTCAGAGCTTATAGTTGTCGGATTGGTTGTGGTCTTAAGGTTGATAATAACTTTTGCAATTCATTGGGAAATGAAGCAAGAGGCTAATGTTGAGTAATAAGAGGAGAATTTCTTAAAAGGATTCTATAGTTAATCTGCTAAGAATAAATTCAAGGTAGCGTCCAAGGATGATTGAAATCTTTTTGTGACGCTACCTTTTTATTTTGAAAATTGGAATCAAGTGGCTTATTTTAGCTCATTTAGATATACTTGGGTATAATAATAAGTAAAGATAATTTGAAATGAGGGGGTAATGATGATAAAGGCTATATTTTTTGATGTAGATGGGACCTTATTGAGTTTTTCGACCCACCAGATGCCTAAGTCAGCTAGGCTGGCACTAAATAAGCTTAGGGACAAGGGGGTAAAAGTTTTTGTGGCTACTGGAAGGCCACCTATATCCTTCAAGAGGATTTTGGATAAGCTGGATTTTGACTTCGATGGCTTTATCTACACTAATGGCCAATATATAGTTTACGAGGGAGAGGTAATCCATGACATGCCACTCCCAGAAGATGACTTGAAAAATATTGTAGAATATATTGAGGAAAACAAGATAGCTACATCTTTTTCAGAGATGGAATATAATTATGTAAATTTGACAAATAAGAGGATGGAAGACTTCATGGACCTTATGGGGGCAACCATAGACAATTTCAAGATAGATGATGTAGAAAGAACCAGGAAAAACCCAACCTACCAGATTTCTCCCTATATTTCTGTAGACGAGGAAGAAGATTTCTTTGCTAAGGCACCCAATTTAAAGGGGGTTAGGTGGAATGAGCATTTCACAGATGTAATTCCAAAAGAGGGGGGCAAAGATAAGGCTATCGAAAAACTTATAAACAAGCTTGGAATAAAAAGAGAAGAGTGTATGGCCTTTGGAGATGGTGGTAACGATGCCGATATGCTTTCATACGTTGGCTATGGAATCGCCATGGGCAATGCGGTTGACCAAGCAAAGCTTGCTAGCGATTATGTAACTGCCAGTGTAGATGATGATGGCATTTACAAGGCCTTGGTCAAATATGGAGTTATAGAAGAATAAGCTTGTGGAGATACCTTTATGAAGACTGTTGTAAGTATCCTGGCCTTTGACAAAGAAGATGCTCTAAATCAGCTGAATAGAGCCCTTGAATATGATATTGATTTAGTTGAACTGAGGGTGGACTATCTAAATAACTTAGGTTACGAAGAGCTTGAAGACCTTATCAAGGCTATTAGAAAGATAAGCGATATAAAAATAATTCTGACTCTTAGAACATATAGAGAACTGGGTAAGTACCAGGGTGACAATTATTATGACCTGGTAAAAAGCTTTTTGAATCTCCCTATTGACTATATAGATATTGAACAAAATTCACTAGGCAATTATGAACTCAGCCTCCTATCAGACCTTTATAGGGACAGGGGGATTTTGACCATCTTATCGGTTCATAGACCTAAAATAGCCCTAAGCTGTAAGGAACTCTACGAATTTTGTAAAAGGGCCGATAAATTTTCTCCTGCTATTATTAAAATAGTAGATGAGGATGCTAGCGAAAAATCCATTTTAGATAAGCTTTTATACCTTAAAAAGATTGAAGAAAGCTTTCCTACAAGGGAAATTTTATATATAAGCATGGGTGAGCTTGGACAGATAACGAGAATTAGGTCGAGCCTATATGATCCTCCAATAGGCTTTATAAGCATAGATAAGGGTGGAGGCCTTGGTCAGATAGCTCTTGAAGAGCTTAAGGAGAAACTAGGGGCTAAAAAAAGCTTTATATGTTATAGTGAAGTAAAAACAAGCCTGGGTCAAATCTATATTTATAGTGACTTTAAGGCTATAATAAGGGTGTCCTTTGAATATTACGATTATGATGATATCGATAGCTATTGCTTTAGTTATGAGGATGAAATTTTAGCGGAAGCTAAAAGGCAAATTTTAGATTATTTGGATAGGAAAAGAGAAAAGTTTGATTTACCTGTAAAAATTTACGGAAGTGACTTTGAAAGAAGTGTTTATGGAACTCTCCAAGACCTAGCCTACGGGCAAAGGATAAGCTATAAAGACTTAGCTAAGCTAGGAGGCCATGAGAGGGCCTGGAGGGCAGTTGGAAGAGCTATGGCTAATAACAGGCTTCCAATCATAGTTCCCTGCCACAGGGTGGTAAATACTTCTGGAACTATTGGAAATTACTTAGGCGGGGCCTGGAGGAAAGAAAGGCTTCTCGACCTAGAAAAGGGGGTAAAAATGTTAAAAGTTGGAGATAAGGCACCAGTATTTGCCTTAGAAAATCAAGATGGTAATAATATATCCTTAGAGGATTACCTAGGAAAGACCGTAATCCTTTATTTCTATCCCAAGGACAATACGCCAGGTTGTAGTAACCAGGCCTGTGGATTTAGGGATATTAATGAGGAATTGAAAGAGGAAAATGCTATAGTCTTGGGGGTAAGTAGGGACAAGCTAGGCTCTCACCAAAAGTTTATAGAAAAGTATGGCTTGAACTTTAACCTGTTGAGCGACCCTGACAAAAAAGTCCACGAACTTTACGGGGTAATGGTTGAAAAGAATATGTTTGGTAAGAAGGCTATGGGTGTTTCTAGGGATACCTATGTAATTGATGAAAATGGGATTATAAAGGCCATCTTTAAGAAGGTAAAGGCCAAGGATAATCCACTTGAAGTTCTAGATTTCCTAAGAGCTAATAAGGGATAAAAAGGTTAATTATGGACGGTTCAAATATAGTTAAAGTCACCCTCTTGGCTACTTCTGATGTCCACGGCTTTTACCAGCCCTGGGATTATTCAAAAGATGAGCCTGTAAAAAAGGGTGGACTTTCAAGAGTTAGTACAATTTACAAGAAAATAAAAGAAGGAAATCCCAATACCATGATAATTGACTGTGGAGACCTTATTCAGGGCAATAATGCCGAGACCTTTATAGATAGGGAAATATCTCCAGGGGTTATAGCCCTAAATCACATTGGATATGAGATTTATAATATGGGAAACCATGAATTCAATTTTGGTATGGAAAGGTTGATGAAGGTTGTTAGGCAATTTAAGGGGATTTCCATGATGGGTAACCTTTATGACAAGAACGGATACAGGGTCATGAACTCCTTTTATATAAAGCACTTTGGTGATATTAAAGTTGGCTTTATATCCTTAAACACCCCTCTGGTAAGGCATTTTGAAGCCAAGAGGGGCAACCTAGATGATTACCTTGTTACTGATGCCGATGAGGAACTAAGTCGTATTCTTCATGAGATTGAAAATGAGGACCTGGATGCCCTTGTCGGAGTCTTTCATATGGGTGACAACAACGAGAACAATATCCCCAACACTGGAGTCAGAGACCTGATATATAAGGTAAAAGGAAGCGAGAGGATAGATGCAATTTTCGGAGGCCATATGCATAGGGTGATAGATAAGCTTAATTTAAGAAATACCGTCTATGTTGAACCAGGGTCTAGGGGAGAGGTTGTCAATAGGATAGACCTAACCTTTGACACCAGCAAGGATAAAAAACTAATTAAGGTTGAGGCATCGGCTATAGAGGTTGATGAGACCGTTGAGTCTGACCTAGAATTAGAGGCCCTTCTTAAACCCTACCACGATGAGCTTAGGGACTTTGCCAATGAGTATGTCGCCTTTGTCAAGGGAGAAGCCCTTACGCCAAAAGATGAGATAAAGGGGATACCACAGACAAGAGTTGGTGAAAGTGAGGTATCCGACTTCTTTTTAGAGGTCATGCTTCATTTTAGTAAGGCAGATGTAGTTGCCTCCCACTTTGATAATTCCTACCCTATAATGCCGAAAGGGAGGATAAAAAGAAAGCATATATATAATAGCTATTCATATTCAGGTGGAGATATATCCAAGTATCAAATAACTGGAAGAGACTTAAAAGACTATATGGAGTGGTCTGCGGGATATTTTAACCAGAGCAAGCAGGGGGATATCTATGTGAGCTTTGATAGGGAGAGGCAGAAATTTAAATATTCTACCTTCGATATCTTCGGAAACATCTCATATTGTCTAGACATAACAAAGCCAATGGGATCAAGGGTAAGGGACCTCTATTACTTGGATGGAAGGCCGATAAAGGATACTGACACCCTTACAATTGGACTGAACAAATACAGGATGGATTTTTTAACTTCCGATGAGGGTCCTCTTCATGGCAGGGAATTTCCTCTTTTATGGTCATCCATGACCGATAAGAGTTTGGGAGTTAGGGGGAGCATTAGGAGCTTAGCAATTAAATATTTGAGAGAACTACCTAGTGGTATCTACTGGCCTAAGAAATTGACCAGGTGGAGGATAAGGACTTATCCTATGAATTTTGTAGTTAGGGACAAGGCTATAGAGATGATAAATGAGGGGATTATTTTCCTTCCTAAAAATTCTGATGGAAGCATTGACCATTGTGTAAGCAAAAACATTTATGAAACCCTTAGTAAAGAAGAATATTTAAACATTAAAGACAACTTTTCTAGGACTATTAAGCAGGTTGATGAGGGGATGAGCATTATCGACCTTATTTATTATAATAGCTAATTGACATATTTAACAAAAAACCTTATTATTAGAATAATATGCAATTAAAATTATGTATATTTAATATTCTATGAAAGGGTGAACCTGGATTATCTCACGTTTCATTGTCTTTTTCATCACTTGATGCTTAGTATTTATGAATATATAGTCCTACGATAATTCAGCGTTCGGTATTTAATTATGAATGAAAAAATATCAAAAAAGGCTTTTGTAAGCATAGGCTTTATGCTTTTTGCCATGTTTTTTGGTTCTGGCAATTTAATATTCCCAGCAATGCTAGCTAATCAGGCAGGTAGCTCAATGTGGTCAGCCCTGATTGGATTTGCTGTAACAGCGGTGGTATTTCCCGTGCTTGGGATACTTGCTATCGCAAAGACAGATGGGGCAAGAAATCTTGCAGCTAGGGTCCTACCTGCTTTTCTTGTAATGGTATTAGTAAAGCTTGTAAGCAATAAAAAGATGGAAGGAGTATATTATGGATAGGTCAACTAATAATGATAATAGCAAACTAATAAAAGAGACGAAGGATAGACAGG
>CAYFSL010000008.1:27283-39381 GCA_964345835.1 uncultured Peptoniphilaceae bacterium | reverse complement strand
GTGGCAAAGACAACTTCATGTCTACCTATATCCAATGTATTACCTAGATTATACAATTGCTCAAATAAATGCCTTCCAATATTTTACCTGGGATTTGAGAGACCATGATGAAGCTTGGGCTTCTTATCTTAAGCTATGCTCCCTAGGTGGCAAATACCCAACTATTGAGACCCTAGCTAAGGTGGGCTTAAGAAATCCTTTTGAAGAAGGAACTATGAAGCCAATCGTTGAAGAATTGGAAAGATACCTTGATTCCTTAGATAAGGATAAAATAAAATAGACTGTTAATATTTGATAAATGTTAAAAAATAGTGTTGGTGGTTTATAGATTCCGCCAACACTATTTTAAATCTTAATATATAATTTTTTAATTCTACATGATAGTTGAGTATTTATTTTTAATTGATAGATAGAAAGACTAATACAAGGTAAACAGCTATAAGTGAAAGCATGGCGGGTGAAAATATTAGCTTAATGCTTTCCTTTTTACCCTCATTGTTTTCTCTAATCCTTTCAGCCATCTCCTTGTAGCCTTTCTTGATAAAGGTAACCAGGCTATAAATAGAAAGTACTATAAGGGCCAGCATCCAGATTACAAGCAGGCTGGACTCTTCCCCTAATTTTTCTATGGTAAGACTTATAAAGATGCTATTGGCATTGTTTAATAAGTGGAGCAAGAGGGCAGCCTTCCAGGAGTAGTTAAGGCCGACATAGTTAATTATGAAAGATAGGCCTAGAAGGCTTAGGGCCTGGTCAAAATTTCCATGCATAAGAGCAAAAGAAAGGGTTGACACGACAAGACCTGTTAGGTAGTTTCTTCTTGAAAGATTCTGCAAGAGAAAGCCCCTATAGACTAATTCTTCAACAATAGGACCTATAATAACCACGTAAATGAAGGTAGCGGTTCCCATATTCATCATTACATTATCCATAACATTTTCAACATCTAGGGAAAATAAATCAATTATAAGACTGATAATTTTTCCAAATATCAAATTTGAAGCGAAGATTAATCCGAAAAAATAGATTAATTTTTTTATATCAAGGCTTTCTTTTTTATAATTTATTATTTCTCCAAAAGACCTATATGGAATAATCTTATAGAGTATAGCCAAGGGGGCAACCGTACTTAAAATCATGGTTAGGCCCAGGTTAATTCTTTCGCCAAAAAGGTCTGCTAGAAGGCTAAGGGCTACCAGGTAGAAAAGCATACCGAAAAATATCCTCCACAAGCTTATTCTTGCCCCTCTATTTCCGTTAGATCCAAGATAAGTATTGTCATTATCTATATAATCAAAATCATTATTATCATAGTTTGAATTCATAAATACCTCCAGTTAGTATTATATACAAATTTATCTAAAAACTATATTAATGGAAATATATTTGTGATAAAATCATTAGAACGTTGTAAAATATAAATTTCTTGCTAGAGATATTACTAGATAACCCTAATAGTTTTTAATTGGTCTGGCTGGAATTTTAATCAAGGAGGTTATATGGACATATTCAAGAATATTTCTTGGTTTATTAAAAAGAATAAGTGGCAGTATGTGCTAGGAATCCTTGCCCTGGTCCTATCCTATATCTTCGTTCCAATCCCCACTTTTTTAATAGGAAAAATAATAGATGGGGTTAGAAATGCAAATCTGGATACAGGCCTACTAGGCAGATATGGGGGTATTTTGATTTCAGCGATAATCATCTTATACCTATTGGAATTTACCTGGCATTATTATATATTTGGCAATTCTTTTAAGTTTGGTAGGGACAATAGGAGAAGGATATTGGAAAAGCTCTTGGTTCAGAATCCACAATTTTACTATAAAAATTCCACTGGATCTTTAATGAGCAAGGCCACCCATGATGTTGGGAATATGCAGATGCTCTTGGGTTATGGGGTTCTAGCCCTATTTGATGCTAGTCTTTACCCTGTATCTTTAGTCCTTGTTATGGGCTTTACAATTTCATGGAAATTGACCCTTATCTCTATCACCGTCCTACCAATCATGATGTTTTTATCGGCAAGACTTGGAAGGCTTTTAGACGAAAAATTTGCAAAGATTCAAAGGTCTATGGAAAGACTTAATGAGTCTGTCTTGGAAAATGTGACCAGCATCAGGGTTATAAAGGGCTTTTCTACCCAGGATATAGTGGAGAAGAGATTTCAAAAATCAGCTAGAAAGCTTTATGATGACCAGATGTCTCAGACGAGATTATCATCTCTATTCATACCTATGGGGAGGATAATCCCAGCCATAAGTTATGTGATTGCCTTTTTTTTAAGCGAAAGGATGCTTGCAACAGGACAGATAAGTCTAGGACAGATGGTTTCGTTTTTCATGTACCTTAATATGCTTATCTGGCCCATGTTTGCTTTTGGCGACCTTATAAATGTATGGAAGGAAAGCTCATCTTCTGTGAGGAGGGTTCAAGAACTTTATGACTATGAGGAAGATTTTGTAGAAGATAATGACCTTGCCGATTATGAGGGTGGTAAAGACATTGAATTTAAGAACTTTTCCTTTTCATATCCGGGAAGTGACAAGAAGGTCTTGGACTCGATAAACTTAACAATAAAGGCGGGAGAGACCTTGGGGATTGTCGGTAAGATAGGGGCTGGAAAGACCACCCTGGTTAAGCAACTATTGAGACAGTACAATGTGGACAGAGGAAGCCTTCTCCTTGGGGGGAGGGATGCCGAAGACTTCACTAGAAAATCAATAAGGGACAAGATAGGCTATGTTCCCCAACAACATACCCTTTTCTCAAAGACTGTCTCAGAAAATATCGCCTTTGGAAGGCCATCAGCTACAGGTGAGGAAATAGCTAGGGCGGTAGAATTTGCAGACTTCAGCAAGGACCTAGCAAGTCTACCTGATTCTCTAGACACCCTAGTTGGAGAAAAAGGGGTCTCCCTATCTGGTGGTCAAAAACAGAGGATATCAATCTCAAGGGCAATTATAAAAGACCCAGAGATACTAATCCTAGATGACAGTTTATCGGCAGTTGATGCTCTTACAGAAAAGAATATCATAGACCATATTAAAAATGAAAGACAGGGCAAGACAACAATCATTGTTGCCCACAGGCTTTCGGGTCTAAAACATGCGGATAAGATAATCGTCTTGGAAGATGGAAGGATAAAGGAAGAAGGAAGTCATGATGACCTAATCGCAAAAAGGGGTTGGTATTATAGTCAATATGAATCCCAAAAGCTAGGAGGTTCAGATGAGTAAAACTAAAAAAATGGAAGTGAAAAATAAAAAACAAGAGTCTATAGGGACAACTAAGACAAGGGAAGAACTAAAGAGGCAGGCTAGATTTAGAAATAAAAAGCTATTTAAATATGCCCTAAGCCTTAAATGGCCTTTAATAGTAGGTTTTATCATAACCATTTTGGCTTCTTTGACTGAACTTGCTGGACCCTATATAATATCTAAGATTTTAGATGATAATCTAAAAGAAGGAATAGGGGCGATTAATTATAAGGTATTTACAGGGCTTGTAATTGTCTACTTCCTATCGAGTGTGCTTGTGGCCTTGATAAGATATATCATGAACCTTCAATTTGCCAAGGTTGCAAATGGACTTGCATTAAGGATAAGGGAGGATGTCTTCAACCATGTAATTAACCTCCCCCTACAATTTTTCGACAAGTACCCAGCGGGAAAAATAGTCACTAGAATTACAAATGACACCCAAGATATCAGGCTCCTATTTCAAGTTCTCCTATTTGAGGTCCTAACAACCCTTGTATTTTCTATAGGACTAATAATAGGTTTGTTCTTGGTAAGTCCATACCTAGGTTTGATAACCCTAGTATTTTTGCCCTTTGCCTACCTCATTTTTTCAGACTACAAGAAAAAGTCTACCCGCTACAATAGCGACATGAGAAGGTATAATTCAGAGATGAATGCCAACCTAAATGAAAGTATCCAGAATATGGAAATAGTCCAAGCCTTCAATAGGGAAGAGGATACCTATAGGGAATATTCAGACCTAAATGACAAGCACAATAAAGAGGGAAGAAACATTGCCACCCTTTGGTCCTATTCTGGATTTAATGCTACAAACACCCTGGGAAATTTAATTACAGGGGTTGGGGTAATAATATTTGCCCTTGGCTTTATAAGAGGCAATGCCCCAATTAGTGTTGGTGGCCTATATATATTTGTAGATTACAATAGAAAGCTATATAACTATATAAATAATATGTCAGATAGGATTGGAGAGCTTGAAAAGTCAAAAACTGCGGCAGACCAGGTATTTGAACTATTAGAAATAGAAAAATACCCAGTCGGTGATAAGAAAATTGACTTAAAGGGACAGATAGACCTTAAGGAATTAAGCTTTGCATATGATGAAGATTTGGTTCTAAAAGATATAAATATATCGATAGAGCCAGGAACATCAGCGGCCTTTGTGGGCCATACTGGATCAGGCAAGTCTACTATAATGAATTTAATTTATGGTTTTTATGAACTAGAAAGGGGAAAGCTCCTTTTTGACGGGGTAGATATAAATGACTTAAATATGCCCGAAATAAGAAAGGAAATGGCTATAGTCTTTCAAAATCCCTATATCTTTGAAGGTACTGTCTATGAAAATATTTCCCTATTTGATAAGACTATTAGCAAGGATGAGGCAGAACTTGCTCTTATCAATGTCGGGGGTGAAAAAATCCTTATGAGGGATAAGGGGATTGATGCCAGGGTCCAAGAGTCTGGCGGAGGCTTTTCAGCGGGTGAAAAGCAGCTAATCTCATTTGCCAGGGCCATGGTTAGAAATCCTAAAATCTTAGTCCTAGATGAGGCGACATCTAACGTTGATTCTGAAACAGAAGAATACATTCAATTTGGAGTAAATAGGATGAAAAAGGGGAGGACAACCCTGATTATTGCCCACAGACTATCAACTATAAAAGAAGTTGATATGATTTACGTTCTTGATAAGGGAAGGGTCAAGGAAAGAGGAAGCCATAGCCAACTAATAGATAGGGGTGGCCAATATGCTGACATGTACAAAGAGAGCTAATGGTTAATTTTTAATTATTTTGTAGAATCCTTGTAATATTTCTGTAATCTTTATATAATAGTCGTAATATACGGGAGGTAGGCTAATGAAAAAATATTTTAAAGGCCTGCTTGTAGTATTTGCGACTATTTTTTTCTTTAGTATTGCAGGCTCTAGGGCAGGGGCAGTAAGTTTCGCATATACTAAAAGCAGGGTAAATGTAAGAGACCATAATACTGGTAAAATATTGGGAACTGTTGACAAGGGAGAGTATTTTGAAGGGACAAGTGACAACACCTTCCTATATACAAACTACAAGGGGAAGAAGGCTAAGATATATAAATCTGTTCTGAGCTTTGATAGCCCAAAATATATGTACGTTACAGCTTCTGTTAATATAAGAGATCAAAAAAACAATATTATTGGAGTAAAGCATAGAGGTGACAAGGTATATGTTGTAAGGCTAGGTAACCAATATAGGTATTATGATAAGGGTGTTAAATTTCTTTACTACTCCTATCTAACCGAAAAGCCATTGGAGTCAAATGGATATGCAACTACAGCTATTAATATAAGAGATGCTAAGACTTCAGATATAATTGGTCTTGTTAATAAGGGGACCTTTGTTAAGGGAATAGAGAAAAAAAACTATTTGTATTTTACCCATAATTCTAGAGAAGCTAAGATTTATAAGCCCCTTATTAAGCATACATATTCGAAGACAAGATATGTTAAAGACCTAGCCAACATAAGAGACCATAACAACAAAGTCATCGATATTAAAAAGGCCGGATCAAGCTTAAAGTATTCTGTACTTATTGGTGACCAATATAGGTTCTATGAAAATGGGGTTAAATTTATCCATAAGTCCCTTGTATCAGATGCAAAGGTAGGAGTTTCTATAGCGGAAACAGGGTCCAAACCAAATAAAGACCAATCAGTTGTTGATTCAAGTTCTACAAGTGATAGTATTTCGCCTACAATCCCTAATGTAGATATAACGAAGATAAGACCCTTAGGGTTTATGGCTAGCTCAGCTAATGGAAGGATTGTCCTTAGCTGGGAGCCTATAGATGGTGCTAGTGGATATGAAGTCTATGAAGCTCTAGAGGAGGGCACGAACTTTACGAGGGTTGCAAGGGTAAGTAAGGATTTTATCCAACTTGATGGAAGAAGGCTAGGCCAGTCTTATAAATACTATGTCATTGCCTATTCCGATATAAATGGTAGCCTAGTTAAGTCACTAGCTTCAACAATCGCTGTCACAAGACCAGTGGAGGGAAGTATTTCTACTATCAAGAACTATTTGACAAATGCTATTGCCCCAATGGGGTCAACCCTTTACATCTTAGGTGGGGGTAGAGATGAGTATAGACCAGTAAGGGTCAATAACTCGACCAGGATAGGGTTACATGAAGAATGGAGAGATTTCTTCCTATCAAAGAAGGGACAAAAGTATGACCCAGATAATTACGCCTACAAGAGGTCTTTGGGAGTTGACTGTTCGGGCTTCGTTGGATTCGTAAATTACAACACATTCAATACATCTGATAACCAGGCTCCTATGGTTACAACATCAGGAAAGACAGGCGACCTATTAGAGTCCAGAGGGCTAGGTAGCTATAGCACAGAACTGAGCTATGACTCCTACCAGGCAGGAGATGTTATGTTTAGAGACGGCCACGTCTATATAGTTGTAGGACAATGCTCTGATGGGTCAGTTGTAGTTGCCCACAGTTCAATGATGGGAGT
Source organism: uncultured Peptoniphilaceae bacterium (assembly GCA_964345835.1). Classification (GTDB taxonomy): domain Bacteria; phylum Bacillota; class Clostridia; order Tissierellales; family Peptoniphilaceae; genus JAAYEL01. The sequence goes on along the minus strand of CAYFSL010000008.1, from coordinate 32,613 downwards.
TAAGCTTGCGGCAACAAGGGATAGAAATGGTAATAGCAGAAACCAGGCTAATGCATTAGTTAAATCCTATATGTCAACTTATTTCCAAGATTACCACAAGATAGATAGCGGGATAAATACAGCAAGCAATTACCTAACGAACTACAAGAAATTCACCTGGAATAGTAAGGCCCTATCAGACCCAGATGGATATAGGAACATGCCTGTTGAAGAAGTGTTAAAGGACTTATTTAAATATAAATAAGACTTGATGTTAAATTCAATATAAGTATTTGATAAATAAGGCCAGCCTCATAGGGGCTGGTTTTTTATGCTTATTTCATGGAGCAATTAAATTAAAAACTAAACCAATTATATTGAAATAATAAATTTTTCTGCTATAATTTACACTATGTTTAATATTTTAAGAAAAATACTTAGTGAAAGGAGGAAGTCATGGAGATAGGTGAAAAGATAAAAAATCTAAGGCTAAAGATGGGGCTTACCCAAGAAGAGCTTTCGGAAAGGTCCGAGTTGACTAAGGGATTTATATCTCAGCTTGAAAGGGATCTTACCTCTCCAAGTATAGATACTTTTTCTAATATTTTGGAGGCCCTTGGGACAAGTATGTCGGAATTTTTCAAGGCTGAAAAGGATGAACAGATAGTATTTACAGAGGATGATTACTTTGAGGGTAATTACGAAAAATTAGCTATGAAGATGGAGTGGATTGTACCCAATGCCCAGAAAAATACTATGGAGCCAGTTATTTTTACCTTTGAAAAAAATGGAGAAAGTAAGGAGTATAGCCCTTTTGAAGGGGAAGAATTCGGATATGTCTTAGAGGGGAAGATAATGCTTATATATGGAAATAAGGAGTACTTGCTAAGGGCGGGAGAGACTTTTTATTTGACCCCCGACCAAGCTAGAATAATTAAAAATATAAATGAGGGAAGAAGTAAGTTGCTGTGGATTACCAACCCACCCAACTTTTAGGAGGAAATTATGGCTAATGCAATAGAGTTGATTAACGTAAGAAAAGAATTTGACGGTCAAGTTGTCCTTGATGATATTAATTTAGTTATTGAAGAAAATGAATTTTTAACCCTACTTGGTCCATCAGGCTGTGGAAAGACAACCACCCTAAGGATAATTGGTGGCTTTGAAACAGCGGATAGTGGAACAGTTATGGTAGATGGTAGAGATATAGGGGATACCCCGGCCTATGAGAGAAATATTAATACGGTCTTTCAAAAGTACGCCCTATTTAACCACCTAAATGTCTTTGATAATATAGCATTTGGCTTAAAGCTAAAGAAGGTCCCTAAAAAAGAAATAGAGGAAAGAGTCCTTGAGATGCTAAGGCTTGTAAATTTAAAGGGATTTGAAAAAAGAAGGATTGACCAGCTATCAGGTGGCCAGCAACAGAGGGTAGCAATAGCCAGGGCCCTTGTCAATGAACCCAAGGTTCTTCTACTAGATGAACCCCTTGGAGCCTTGGACTTAAAGCTTAGGAAGGACATGCAAATAGAGCTTAAGAATATCCAGGAGAGGGTGGGAATTACCTTTATATATGTAACTCACGACCAAGAAGAAGCCCTTACAATGTCCGACAAGATAGTAGTCATGAATGATGGAATAATCCAGCAAATCGGCAGTCCAATAGATATATACAACGAGCCAATAAACGACTTTGTTGCAAGATTTATAGGGGAGTCAAATATCTTAGAAGGGGTAATGCCGGAAGACTATAAGATAGAATTTTCAGGAAGGTTATTTGACTGCGTAGACTATGACTTTTATCCAAATGAGCATGTAGATGTAGTTATTCGTCCAGAAGATATTGATTTTACAAAACCCGAAGAGGGGATGCTTAGGGGAGTAGTTAAGTCCTGCCTATTTAAAGGGGTCCACTACGAAATATTTGTAGATATAGATGGGATTGATTATATGGCCCATTCAACCCATAGCAAGGAAGTTGGTCAGGAAGTGGGGATAAATATTATTCCAGAAAATATCCATGTCATGAGAAAGGGGGAGGTCGAAGGCGATGAAGAAGATTAGAAGGATGGCATATCCATATAATGTATGGATGCTTATATTGATAATTGCCCCCTTGCTATTGATAGCTTATTATGCTTTTACCTCACCAGCAGGGGCCTTTACCTGGGAAAATTTTGAGAGAATTTTCGAGAAAAAAACCTTAAAGACCCTATATAATTCCGTATCTATAGCCTTTATATCCACTCTTGTATGCCTTATTATCGGATATCCTATGGCCTACTTTATTTCTAGGAGTAAGTTGAGGTATAGGACTATGGCCATGATGCTTATAATGATTCCTATGTGGATGAATTTTCTATTGAGGACCTACGCCTGGGTTACAATCCTTTCTCCTAGTGGGGTCTTAAATTCTATACTTGCAAATTTGGGGCTGGGTAGGGTTGATATTATGTATACCAAGTCGGCAGTAACCTTGGGGATGGTATATAACTTTTTGCCATTTATGATTCTTCCTATATATACGGCCTTGGACAAGATGGACTATAGGTTGGTCGAAGCTGCCCACGATCTTGGGGCAAACAATAGCCAGGCCTTTTTCAAGGTTATCCTACCAATGTCCATGCCAGGAGTTGTATCCGGGATTTCCATGGTATTTATTCCAGCGATTTCTACCTTTGAAATTACCAGGCTCCTGGGAGGAAGCAAGGTAAATATGATTGGAAATGTCATTGAACAGCAATTTTTGACTACAGGCGATTGGAACTACGGGTCAGCCCTTGCCTTGGTATTGATGGTATTTATTGTAATTTCCATTTTCTTTGATAGCGAGAGTGTTGAAACAGGAGGCCTAAATGCAAAGTAAAAATAGATTATCTCAAAAGATTTATATGTGGCTGGTCTACCTATTCCTATATGCTCCCATTATAGTCCTTATGGCCTATTCGTTTAATGAGTCAAAGACCAGGGGGAAATGGACGGGCTTCTCTTTTAAATGGTATGGTGAGCTCCTAAAGAATAGGGACATACTTGAAGCCTTGAGAAATACTTTGACAATAGCTATTGTAACTACCATTGTTGCAGTGGTATTAGGCACCCTTGCAGCGGTCGGACTTATGGAATTTTCCAAGAAGAAAAAAAAGATACTATTAGCGGTTAACGAAATTCCAGTCCTAAACCCAGATATAGTTATAGCGGTTGGACTTATGGTACTATTCACAGCTTTTAGGATAAATTTTGGGATGTCAACCCTTATCCTATCTCATATTGTATTTACAACCCCCTATGTTATTTTGTCCATTTTACCTAAACTAAAGACTATGGATAGAAACTTAAGTGAGGCTGCAATGGACCTAGGGGCAAACCCAATTCAGACCCTTTTCTTAGTTGTGATACCAGAAATAAAGCAGGGGATTATAGCGGGGGCAATGATGGCTTTCACCCTGTCTATTGATGACTTTGTAATTTCATTTTTCACCAAGGGTCAGGGACTTAATACCGTATCTACAACGGTTTATTCGATGGCAAGAAAGGGAATAAACCCAAGTATCAATGCCATGTCAACAATAATGTTTACAGTTACCCTATTGTTGCTGGTAATTGTCTATATAAAAACTGATGATAAAGATCAAAAATAAGGAGTAGAGGATGAAAAAGAAAATTATAGGAATATTTTTGTCGCTTGTTTTTGTCTTGGGACTTGCAAGCTGCGGCAACAAAAACAAAGAAGTCCTAAATATATATAACTGGGGCGAATACATTAATAAGGATTTAATAGTAAAGTTTGAAAAAGAAACAGGTATAAAGGTTAATTATGATACCTTTAATACCAACGAAGACCTATATGTAAAGTTAAAAAAATCAGATGTGTCATATGATTTACTAGTTCCTTCAGACTATATGATTGAGAAAATGATTAAGGAAGATATGGTTCAAAAAATAAACTTTGAAAATATTCCAAATTATAAGAATATAGGCGAGGAATTCAAGAACCAGACATTTGACCCTAATAATGAATATTCCGTACCTTATTTTTGGGGGACCCTTGGACTTGTATACAATTCAGAAAATGTAAGTGAAGAAATAGATTCCTGGGATGCCCTTTGGAATTCTAAGTATAAGGACAAAATCATAATGATGGAATCTTCAAGGGATGCCATAGGCATATCTCTATTAAGGCTGGGATATTCGATGAATTCAACTAATGACCAGGAATTGGAAAAGGCTAAGGCTGAATTACTTAAGCAAAAGCCTTTGGTTAGGGCCTATCAATTTGATGAGACTAGGGATATCATGATAAATGGCGAAGCAGATCTTACAGTTATGTATTCTGGTGATGCTTCTTATGCTATCAAGGAAGATCCTAATTTAAGATATGTAATTCCTAAGGAAGGGTCTAATATTTTCATTGACTCAATGGTGATACCAAAGAATGCTAAGAACAAGGAAAATGCAGAAAAGTTCATTAATTTCATGCTTGACCCAGAAAACGCTGCTAAAAATGCGTCAATTGGATACTCTACACCAGTTACAAAAGCAAGGGACCTTCTTCCAGAAGAAGACAGGAAGGATAAAACCTCGTACCCAGACCTATCTTTACACAAAAATCTTGAAACCTTTAGAGATCCAGGAGAAAAGGTAAAGGTTTATGATAAGATCTGGCAGGATATAATCAGCGATTAGGGTAAAGAAAAAAACCAAATAATTATATAATTACAATTATGTAACAAAAGCACCGATTTTGTAATAATTCTGTAATCTTCACTTGATTTAGAGGGCAACTAAGAGTAATATTATACTTAGTTACAAAAAAGTTACAGGCTTGAAATGAAGATTTTATATCAAGCTATCCTGTAAGAAGAGAGGAGATATAATGAAGAGTTTTAAGAAAGTCGGTGCTTCCTTATTAGCACTTTCATTATCATTTGCGACGATAGGGCCTTCAGTGGTTAAGGCTGATGGTCAATACAAGTTAAATAATAGTGTTAATAAGTATGTGAATGCATACGACGCTAAGGCTGGACGAGGAGCAAGAGGAACCTATTCTGCTGGAACATACAATATTTATAAAAAACATGGTGATATGATTAACATATCCACATCAAATGGGCCAGGAGCTTGGATAAACCCTGCAGATAATAAGGGAACAAGCCAAGCGAAACAAGACCTTTACATACTTAAGGTTAATGGAGTAAACGTAAGAAGTGGAATAGGAACTAAGTCAAGTGTTCTTGGCATGGTCAACAAGGGAGCAAGCTTCAGAGGTGAACTTGTAGGCAAGTGGCTAAAGACTGAGTACAAATCAAGAACAGCCTATATATGGGCTCCATTTTTTGAAAAAGCTAGCAATA
>CAYFSL010000008.1:0-27183 GCA_964345835.1 uncultured Peptoniphilaceae bacterium | reverse complement strand
AAAACACTAGCAATACTACTAGTTCACAAAGTAAACCAAGTATATCAAAAACTAATCATGCTTCAATAGCTAACAAGGCTGTAGAAGTAGCTAAATCAAAAGTAGGAAGTAGATATAGATGGGGAGCAGCAGGTCCATATACTTTTGACTGTTCAGGACTTGTATATTATTCATATAGGCAAGCAGGCATGACCTTAAATAGGGTTTCAAGATACCAATATAATCATGGATATAGCGTTTCATTTAACAATATGAAGCCTGGAGACCTAATGTTTTTTGGAAAGTCTGCAGGATCAATTTACCACGTAGCTATGTATGTTGGTAATGGTAGGATGGTTCACGCATCAAACCCTTCTAGAGGAATTGTAAATGATTCAGTTTATTCTAACTGGGTTAATAGAGAACTATATGGTATAAAGAGAATAGCTGATTAATTTAAGAAATAATTAATTATATAAGATAGAGGGTCAGGATAAGATAATTTTGATACTCTATCTTTTTTTTGGTTAAATATAATTATATAGATATTAGCTAAGGATATTCATAGATTGTCTATTCGAAACTTACCTATGTCTAAAAAAATAAATTATAAAATGATTATTTAAAAATACGAAAGGAGAAAGTATGATAGCTGTTATTACAAATGATAAATTTCTAAAGGTTGATGATATTAAAGAGGCCTTCCCTCATATTGTTGGGGATGAAAAATGGGAGGTATATCCAAGACTTGATGCCATCAAGGAGGAAAAAGATCAGGTAGAGATAATATTTAATGGTGGCTTAATAGATGGAGAAAAGATAAAGGAATTTAAAAATCTTAAGTGGATATTCTCCTATTCCGCAGGCGTTGATACATATCCTTTAGATGTCCTAAAGGATATGGGGGTTGTATTGACAAACACTAGTGGTGTCCATGCAAAGCCAATTGCTGAGCAAGTCTTTGGTGCAATGATTATGTTTTCTAGAAATCTTATCGAAGCTTTTAGAAACCAGGAAAAAAGAATTTATGACCCTTGGATTGACCATAGTGAGCTAAGTGGTAAAAAGTTATTGATCCTAGGTATGGGGGCAATTGGTAAAGAGATTGCAAGAAAAGCTAAGGCTTTTGATATGGATGTTACAGGGGTTAGAAATCGTGCTAACCAAGAGCTTCCTCAATACTTTGATAGGGCTTACCCAACATCAGAACTTGACAAGCATTTAGCTGGCATGGACTATATCGTATCTATTTTACCTTCAACAGACCAAACTAATAGGTTATTTGGTAAGGAAAAATTTGACCTTATGGATGAAAAAACTATCTTTATAAATGTAGGTCGTGGGAACTTAATCGTTGAAGAAGATTTCATTGAAGCTTTGGAGTCAAAGAAAATAAGGGGAGCCTACTTAGATGTATTTCCTGTTGAACCAGTGCCAGAGGATTCTAAGCTTTGGGATCTAGACAACCTGATAATGACCCCACATAACTCAGGACCAACTCCACTTTACTTTTCAAGGGCGATAAAGATATTTGAAAAGAACTATAAGCTTTTTAAGAATAATGAAAAATTGATAAATACTATCAATTACGAATTAAAATACTAATCTGATAAGGATTACAATAAGGACTGAAATCAAGTAGCTAGAAATTTATGGGTAAATTTCTAGCTATTTGTGATATAATGTTGTCATTGTATGAATATTTAGACTTGGGGGGCTATGATGATTAGGCTTAATTGTGATGAATTATATAAAAGCTATAATAGTTATCTTAAGGGGGTCTTGGATAAAAAGGAAAAAAGACCTGTCCTTGCTACAATTAGGGTAGGAGAAGACCCTGGAAGTATCTCCTACGAAAAGGGACTAATTAAGCATTGTAAGGATCTTGGGATAGGGCATAAGGCTCTGGTATTTCCTAAGGGGGTCGAAAAAGACCTTTTAAAAGACCAGATTGATAAGCTTAATGGAGATTCTATGGTAAATGGAATCCTAGTCTTTAAGCCTCTGGATGTCGACTATGAGTCGGAGGATATCCTCCAGTTAATAAGCCCTGAAAAAGATGTAGATGGATGTACTCTCCTTAATAAGGGGAGGTTATTAGATCTTTCATCTATGAGAAATCTCCCAGCTACAGCGGTTGCAATCTTTCACTTTATAAGGTCTGAAATAGAGGATTTGACAGGGAAAAACATCCTAATTATTAATAGGTCCCATACTATAGGTATTCCTCTTTTCTTTCTACTGGAGAATGCAAATGCAACTGTTACGGTTGCCCATTCTAGGTCAGTAGATATAGTAGGACTTATGAAGGACAAGGACCTAATTATTTCTGCAGTTGGCAGAAGTAGGGTATTTAAGCCTAATAAGTTAAAAGACGGCGCCATGGTTATTGACATGGGTATTTCCCAGGATGAAGGGGGGACCTTTACTGGAGATATAGATTATTCATCCTTAGAGGGTTCTAATATATCCTATATGCCATCTATGGGGGGGATAGGAAAAATAACCAGGACAGTCATTTTGGAAAATGTTTGTGAGAATTTTATAGGAGTTAATAATGGAAAAAGATAAAGTTGTATTGAGTTTGGTTCAACCATCAGGTGATTTAACTATCGGAAATTACCTGGGGGCGATTAAGAATTTTATGAAGTTGCAGGATGAATACACCTGTTATTTCGGGGTTGCAGACCTTCATTCTATAACTGTCCCACAGGTTCCCAAGGATTTAAGGAGGAGAACCAGGGAGGTAATCGCCTTATATCTTGCTGTTGGCCTTGACCCTGAAAAGTCCTGCGTCTTTGTTCAATCACATGTTGAAGACCACTTGAAACTTTATTGGGTCCTTAACTCTATTTCATATATGGGACAATTGTCTAGGATGACCCAATTTAAGGATAAGTCCCAAAAAAGTGCTGACAACCTAAATGCAGCCCTATTCACTTATCCAACCTTAATGGCAGCCGATATTCTAATCTACCAGGCTGACTATGTCCCAGTTGGAGAAGACCAAAGGCAACACCTTGAACTAGCTAGGGACTTGGCTGAAAGATTTAACAATAGGTATTCTCCGACATTTACAGTGCCGGAAGGTCTGATGAACAAGTCTAGTGGAAGGATAATGAGCCTTAAAAATCCAGAAGTCAAGATGAGTAAGTCTGACCCTGATAAGAATTCAGCTATCTATATTCTGGATGAACCCGATGTAATTAGGAAGAAGGTCAGGGGGGCGGTTACGGACTCCTTAGCAAGCTTTGCCTATAACGAAGACCAAAAGGGCTTAAGAAATTTAATCGATATCTACTGTGCCTTTTCTGGTCAAGAGCCTAGTCAAGTAGTTGAAAAATACAAGGACGAATCCTATGCTAATTTCAAGGATGACTTAGCTGAAATAATAGTTGAGGAGCTTGAGCCAATTCAAGAAAGGTATAAAAAACTTGTTGAGGACAAGGACTATCTTGAAGAAATATTAGCAAAGGGTAGGGACAGGGCAAAGAGTAAGACCTATAGGACTGTTGATAAGGTCTATAGGAAGGTTGGTTTTTATCAAATAAAAAAATAGCCTATCAATTCAATATTAATAAAATAGATGCTGAGCAAAATAAAAGAGCTGGTTGGCAAATTTGTCAACCGAGCTCTTATTTTTTACTTATTTTTCTATTCCCTAAATTAGCTAAATTCTTATTAGCTTACTAGGTCCTACTTGCTTTCTATTGCCCTTTGAGCTGCAGCAAGTCTAGCTATTGGCACTCTAAATGGTGAGCAGGATACATAGTCAAGTCCGATGTCGTGGCAGAACTTAACTGAGCTTGGTTCTCCACCGTGTTCACCACAGATACCTAGGTGAAGGTCAGGTCTTTGTTGTCTACCAAGCTTAACGGCCTTCTTCATTAATTGGCCAACGCCCTTTTGGTCCAATACTTGGAATGGGTCTTTTTCAAAGATGCCATTATCAACATATTGGGTTAGGAACTTGCCAGCGTCATCCCTAGAGAATCCGTAAGTCATTTGGGTCAAGTCATTTGTACCAAATGAGAAGAATTCAGCTTCTTCAGCTATTTCATCAGCTAGTAGGCAAGCCCTAGGAATTTCTACCATTGTACCAACAAGGTATTTTAATTCCTTATTATTTTCTTTTAGTAGTCTTTCGATTTCTTCTACTATAGAGTCTTTAACAACCTTTAATTCCTTTGGATCTCCTGCAAGTGGAATCATGATTTCTGGAACAAGGTCGATTCCTTCTTCTTGAACTCTTAAAGCAGCCTTGATAATTGCCCTAGCTTGCATCTTGTAGATTTCAGGATAGGTAACTGCAAGTCTTAGTCCCCTGTGACCAAGCATTGGGTTAACTTCTTGTAGGCCATTTATAGTGTTATGGATTTCTTCGACAGATATATTCATAACTTCTGCAAGTTCCTTGATTTCATCAGCTCCGTGAGGGACGAATTCGTGTAGAGGTGGGTCAAGTAGACGAACTGTTACAGGAAGTTCCTTCATAACTTTATAAATATCGTAGAAGTCTTCTTCTTGGATTGGTTCGATCTTTGCTAGAGCCTTTTCTCTTTGTTCAGTAGTCTTTGAAAGGATCATTTCTCTAACAGCCATAATCCTATCTGCAGCAAAGAACATATGCTCTGTACGGCAAAGTCCTATACCTTGAGCTCCTAGTTCAACAGCTTGCTTAGCATCTCTTGGGGTGTCTGCATTTGTCCTAACCTTAAGACTCCTAACTTCATCAGCCCATTGCATAAAGGTAGCAAAGTTACCAGATAGTTGAGGGTCTTGGGTTTCTAGGTCTCCTGCATAGATGCTACCAGTAGTACCATCTAGGGAAATCATATCTTTATCAGTAAGGGTTCTTCCATTAACCTTAACAGTCTTTTCAGCTTCATTAACTAAGACATCGTGGGCACCTGCAACACAACATTTACCCATACCTCTTGCAACTACGGCAGCGTGGGAAGTCATACCACCTCTAGAAGTAAGGATACCCTTGGCAGAAGCCATACCTTCAAGGTCTTCTGGTGAAGTTTCTGTCCTAACAAGGATAACAGCTTCTCCATTTGCAGTCCTCTTAGTAGCATCCTTAGCATTAAAGGAGATGTAACCCTTAGCAGCACCTGGTGATGCTGGAAGTCCCTTAGCTAGAAGGTCAGCATTCTTCAAAGCAACATCTGAAAATGTTGGGTGAAGAAGTTGGTCTAGGGCATTAGGCTCAACCATAAGTAGGGCTTGTTCTTTAGTTATTAGTCCTTCATTAACTAGGTCAACAGCAACGTTAACTGCTGCATGGGCAGTTCTCTTACCATTTCTAGTTTGTAGAAGGAATAGCTTTCCATTTTCTATAGTAAATTCCAAGTCTTGCATATCCTTGTAGTGGTTTTCAAGCTTCTTAGCAGTGTCGTGGAATTCTTTGTAAATTTCTGGCATTTGCTTTTCAAGGTCAGATATAGGGTTAGGTGTCCTTATACCGGCAACAACGTCTTCCCCTTGGGCGTTCATTAGGTATTCACCGTAAAGCTTGTTTTCACCAGTTGCAGGGTTTCTAGAGAAAGCAACTCCTGTACCTGATGTTTCTCCCATATTACCAAATACCATTGACTGAACGTTAACCGCTGTTCCAAGGTTGTGAGGGATATCATTCATCTTCCTGTAGAAGATAGCCCTGTCGTTGTTCCAAGATGCAAATACTGCAGCGATTGACTTTTCAAGTTGCTCTTGAGGGTCTTGAGGGAAGTCTACCCCTAATTCTCTCTTATATACTTTCTTAAACCCATCAACAACTTCCTTTAATTGGTCAGCTGTAAGGTCGGAATCAAGCTTAGCTCCTACTTCTTCCTTCTTTCCATCAAGAACTTCATCGAAGTGGGCCTTGTCAACTCCCATAGCAACATCTGCAAACATTTGGATAAATCTTCTATATGCATCGTATGCAAATCTTTCATTGCCTGAGTTTTTTGCTACGGCCTCAACAGCAAGGTCATTTAGACCAAGGTTAAGGATTGTATCCATCATACCTGGCATTGAGAATACTGCTCCAGAACGTACTGAGAATAAAAGAGGGTTGGTGTTGTCACCAAATTTCTTTCCTAATCTTTTTTCAGTATCAGCTATGTGGCTTTTAACTTCTTCTATAAGTTCTGGCCAAAGCTTTTCGCCTTCATCGTAGTACCTGTTACAAGCTTCAGTAGTAACAGTAAATCCATAAGGGACATTAATACCAAGATTTGTCATCTCAGCAAGGTTAGCCCCTTTACCACCAAGAAGGCTCTTCATATCTTTATTGCCTTCATTAAAACCATAAACGTATTTCTTATTCATCCGTTTACTCCTTTCATTATAGTTTCATTGTATTTATAATAATATCGGCAGTTTCTTCAATGGAAATAGAGGAGACGTCGATAATTTTACAAGCGAGTTCATTTGAGACTTTCTGAGCATAAGAAAGCTCATCTTCAATCCTGGACATATCAGCATAGACAGAATCGATTGGTAGTCCCAGCCGTTCTAGCCTACGTTTTCTTATCCTTTCAATCCTATTAGCTTCCATGTATAGGGCAAATATTTTATTTTTATCTACCTGATAAATTTCATCGGGAACCTTTACCTCGGGAAGTAGAGGGAGGTTTGCAACCCTATAGCCAAGATTAGATAAGTATATGGAAAGAGGGGTTTTTGTAGTTCTCGAAACTCCAAGAATAACTATATCTGCATCGAGAAAAGATTTAGAATTTTTTCCGTCATCAGCCTGGATAGCAAAGTCTACAAATTCCTCATTTATGTGGTTGACAAAGCCTACATGAAAGTCAGCTTGAAGTCTTTCAGAGATCGTCTTATAAAAAAAAGAAAAGACTAATTCATATATGTCTATAGAATTAATTCCGCTTGATATGCAAAAGTCTCTAGCATACGAAGACAAGTTTTTGTCCTCAAATATGTAATATATATAAGGTTTATCGTCAGATTTAATATTTTCCAAAATAGGCGATAAATCCCCCTTAGAATTTACATCATTGAAAATCTTGATCTCATCGATAAGATCCAGCAACATAAAATTATCTGTAACTATCTGTGTTAAAATATGCGAATTTGTTTGGGAAATAATCCAAATATTTTTATCCATATTAACTCCAATCCTATCTCCATACCTTAATATATTATAACAAATTATGAGAATAGTCTATTAATAGGGAGGATAAAAAGTTAAAATATCAAGATATTGTCATAACATTATCATACGTATTTTTTAATTTCTTGATGAAAAAAATCAACTTGCAAAGCTAGGATATGACCATGCCACTTCCTTGACTAAAAACTAGCTAGAGTCTATAATTATTACAATTATTATAGTAAAATGCACAATTATAGCATCTATTTGAGGAGTTAAAATGAAGAATATAGAGAAAAATTATGACCCTTCCAAGTTTGAGGAAAGGATTTATAAAAAGTGGGAGCAAGAAGGTTATTTTAAGGCTCATGTTGACAAGAACAAAAAGCCTTATACCATTGTTATGCCTCCCCCAAATGTAACAGGACAACTACATATGGGGCATGCCCTGGTCAACACCCTTCAAGATATTATAATCAGGTGGAAGAGGATGAAAGGCTTTGAGGCCCTATGGGTGCCTGGCACTGACCATGCGAGCATTGCGACAGAGGCCAAGGTAGTTGACAAAATAAAAAATGAGGGAAAGACAAAAGAAGAACTTGGGAGAGAGGGATTTCTAAAAGAAGCCTGGAATTGGACAGAGATTTATGGTGGAACAATCAAAGAACAGCTTAGAAAGCTAGGTGTATCTTGTGACTGGTCAAGGGAGAGATTTACCCTTGATGACAGCCTATCTGATGCGGTAACAGAAGTATTCGTAAAGATGTATGATGAGGGGCTGATTTACAAAGGTGAGAGGATCCTAAATTATTGTCCTTCATGTAATACAACCATTTCTGATGCCGAAGTCGACCATATTGATGAGCATGGTAAGCTTTGGAATATCAAGTATCCAATAAAAGATTCTGATGATACTATTACCATAGCCACTACAAGACCAGAAACCATGCTTGGGGACCTTGCTGTTGCGGTTAATCCAGAAGATGATAGATATAAGCACTTAGTAGGAAAAACCCTTATCCTTCCCCTAGTTGCTAGGGAAATCCCAATAATTGCTGACTCTTATGTGGATATGGAATTTGGTACGGGATTTGTAAAGATAACACCATCCCATGACCCTAATGACTTCGAGATAGGCAAGAGGCATGGCCTAGGTCAATGTGTGGTTATAGAAAATGATGCCAGCATTTCCCAAGGTTATGGCAAATATTCGGGATTAGATAGGTATGAGGCAAGAAAGCTTATTGTTAAAGACCTTGAAGACCTGGGCTTACTCGATAAGGTGGAAGACCTTGACCATGCGGTAGGCCACTGTACAAGGTGCGGCACTGTAATTGAGCCTCTAGTTTCAGAACAGTGGTTTGTCGCCATGGAAAGCCTGGCTAAGCCAGCACTTGATGCCTATAGAAATGGAGACCTAGAGATAATTCCAGAAAGATTTGGAAAGATTTATGTAAATTGGTTGGAAAATATCAGGGACTGGAATATCTCAAGGCAACTTTGGTGGGGCCATAGGCTACCAGTCTACTATTGCAAATCATGTGGAAAGATGATTGTCTCAAGGGATATGCCCGATGTTTGCCCAGATTGTGGGTCAAGTGATTTTAGACAAGACCAAGATACCCTTGACACCTGGTTCTCATCAGCCCTGTGGCCATTTTCAACCCTTGGCTGGCCAGAAAAAAGTGAGGACTATGACTACTTCTTCCCGACAGATGCCCTTATAACAGGATATGACATCATCTTTTTCTGGGTTATAAGGATGGTATTCTCCTCTCTACACAACACAGGAAAGCTTCCATTTAAGAAGGTTTACTTAAATGGTCTTGTTAGGGATGCAGAGGGAAGAAAAATGTCTAAGTCACTTGGAAATGGGGTTGACCCACTTGAAGAAATATCCAACTACGGGGCAGATGCCCTTAGATTTTCACTTGTTAGTGGCAATTCTCCAGGTAATGACATGAGATATACTACTAAAAAAGTAGAGGCAAATAGAAACTTCGCCAACAAGTTGTGGAATGCTTCAAGATTTATCCTTATGAACCTTGAAGATGGTAAGGATTATACCATTGAAAGCGAAAATTTAAGTCTAGAGGATAAGTGGATTATTTCAAGGATTAATACCCTATCAAAGGATGTAAATAGACTTCTAGAATCCTTCGATATGGGGATAGCTGCAAGTAACTTATATGAATTTATCTGGTTTGAATTTTGCGACTGGTATATAGAATTTGTAAAGAATAGGCTATATTCTGATGACCAAGACAAAAAAGACCAAGCCCTAGCAGTACTCCTTTATTCTTTGGATAAAATCCTTAAATTACTTCACCCATTTATGCCATTTATCACGGAAGAAATTTATAGTATGCTTCCTTCATCAAATGACATGATAATACTTGCTAAGTACCCTGAATACAGTAAAGAAAATGACTTTGAATGGGAAGAAGAGGCCCTATCTAAGGTAATTGAAGCTATTACTGCTATCAGAAACCAAAGAGCTGAACTAAAGGTTCCTAATTCAAAGAAGTCTAAATTATATATTTATTCATCAGATCCAGAGGTTCGCCAAGTATTTGATAAATTGTCCTATAACCTTATTTCCCTAGCTTCAATAAGCCAGGTAGAAATTATGGCAGAAGACCACAATATAGATGATAGCCTATCAATAATTATGAAGGACTATAAAATGTATTTATCCCTTCAAGGGCTTATTGATTACGAAAAAGAGCTTGAGAGGTTGAGTCAGGAAAAAGCCAAGGTTGAATCCGAAATAAAGAGGGCCCAAGGCAAGCTTAATAACGAAAAATTTGTAAGTAAGGCTCCAGAAAAGCTTGTTGAAGAAGAGAAGACAAAGCTGGAAAAGTATAAGGCAATGTTAGAAGAAATAGAGGCAGGGATTAAAGAAACCAAGGCTAAATTAAATTAAAAGGGGGCTATAATGACTGAAAGAAAACGCAGAATTTTATTTGATAAAGATACAATTAGACAAGCAGTTCAAAGACTAGGCAAGGAAATCTCTCAAACCTATGGAGATGAAAGCCTAGTTGTGGTTCCACTTTTGAGAGGGAGCTTTATCTTTGCTGCAGACCTTGTTAGGGAGATTGAGTCCCCTACAATTATAGATTTTATGACTACATCTAGCTATGAAGATAATGAGGAATCTTCAGGAAATGTAAATATTTTACAGAATTTAAGGTGTGATATTGAGGGTAAAAATGTCCTTATAGTGGATGATATTTGTGATTCAGGCAATACTCTTTTAAAGATTAGTCAGCTACTTAAAGGGCATAATCCTAAGAGCCTCAGAACTGTCGTAATGCTTGATAAGCCATCTAGAAGAGAGGTGGAAATAAAGCCTGACTTTGTAGGACAAACTATTGATGATGTATTTATAGTGGGATATGGCTTAAATTATGGCGATTACTATAGAAACATTCCCTACATTTTTACCTTTGAGGACTAGTTAAGAAGACTAATGTATAAGAGATTTAGTGATTATTATGACCTCCTTACTTTTGACATAGACTATGAAAGGTATGCTAATAATATCTTTAAGATTCTTGAAGGCATGGGAATAAAAGAGGGAAATTTACTTGAGATTGCCTGTGGTACAGGGAATTTAACAGAAAGGCTTGCAAAGGGTGACTTTGAAATTTTGGCTTTTGACAACTCCCTCGACATGCTTAACAAGGCCTTCCCCAAGTTAGTAGACTTGGACAATGTGACCCTGGTCATGCAGGATATGTTTAGCTTTGACTACTCATCTTTCGAATACGATGGGGTGGTCTGCCTCCTTGACGTAATAAATTACATTACCGATGAAAAAGACCTTAAAGACTTTTTTACAAAAGTCTATGGGGGCCTTAGGGACGGAGGAGTATTTATCTTTGACATCAACTCTGAAGACAAGCTAAAAAGGGTCCTAGCCAATAACTCTTTTATCTATGAGAAGGATAATATTTTTTATACATGGGAGAATACCATGGAAGGAGACCTGGTAAACTTCTACCTAAACTTTTTTATAGAGGGAGAGGATGGTCTTTATACTAGAGTAGAGGAAAGCCAGTTAGAAAGGTATTATTCACTAGACCAGATAAAAAAGACCCTGGCAGAAGTAGGATTTAAGGATATTAGCTTAATGGATGAGGATACCGGAAAAGATCCTGGCCCTAAAAGTCAGAGGATTCTGATTAAAGCGGTTAAGAGGACCTAATCAATAAAAAGTTGCCCAAAAAAACTCCTTGTGTTATATTAATAAGGTAGCTATCTATATTACTAGAGGCTACAGAAATAAATGGAGGATTAAAATGAATAAAGGAACAGTAAAATGGTTCAACGGAACTAAAGGGTATGGATTCATATCAACAGAAGAAGGAACAGATGTATTCGTACACTTTTCAGCAATAAAAGACAATGGCGAATTTAGGACACTTGACGAAGGTCAAGCTGTTGAATTTGAAATTGTTGATGGGGCAAAAGGTCCTCAAGCTTCTAACGTAGTTAAACTATAATTGCTAGAGTAATTTATATTTAATTTACTTAGAAATTTGCCTATAGATAATTTTATAAATGTTAAATAATTAGGTATATTTAGCCAGCATGGGATAACTACTATGCTGGTTTTATATTTGTGCTTTTATGGGTAAATGAAGCTGGAATAATATAAGCATCTTAAATGTAGGTGAAAATAAATCCTATAGGAAAATATTTTCAAAATACAATAGTTTATAATCTAGGGGCATTTTACTAGCGCTGTAGTATAATAGAGATGGTGGATTATGAAAATACTTGGATGGTAATATTATCCAATTAACCAATAAGAAAGGAAATTTATGAAGGATTATATAATAAGAGCAATAGATGAAACTAAGAGCGTGAGGATTTTTATAGCTAGGACGACAAAGATGGTCCAAGAGATAAGAGATATCCATCATACATCAGCTACTGCCTCTGCAGCCATGGGAAGGTTGGCAACTATGGCAGCCCTTATGGGAATTAACCTTAAGTCTGACGGAGATAGCCTAACTCTTAAGGTTGATGGTAATGGAATTGGAGGAAGGATGACCGCCGTTTCAGATAACAAGGCTAATGTCAGGATTTTAGCTGAAAACCCTCAAGCAGACTGCCCTGCTAACGATAAGGGAAAGCTTGATGTAAGGAGGTTTGTTGGTGACCAGGGCCAGATTGCCATAATTAGGGACTTTGGATTAAAGGAGCCCTATACAGGTCTATCAGAAATAGTTTCAGGAGAGATAGCAGAAGACTTTGCAAATTACTTCTTCTACTCAGAACAAACACCAACAGTTGTCAGTCTAGGGGTCTTGGTTGACACAGACCTATCAATAAAAGCTGCTGGAGGAATCTTCGTCCAAATAATGCCCGATGCATCAGACCAAGTCATTACAAGTCTGGAACATATTGTAGCTAAGCTTGACCCAGTATCTTCTATGGTTGATAGGGGGCTAAGTCCAGAAGATATTTTGGAAGAATATTTCTCTGAAATAAATCCTGAAGTTCTTTCAAGCCAAGATGTTAACTACAGCTGTAACTGTAGCAGGGAGAAAATAGAAAGAGCCTTGATATCTATTGGTAGCAAGGACCTAGGTCAAATTCTTGAAGAAGAAGGTAAGGCTCAGATTGTCTGTGACTTCTGTAGAAAAGAGTATGACTTTAGCAGGGAGGACCTGGAAGTCCTACTAAAGGAAGCCAGGGCCAACAACAAGTATAATTTTATTGAGATGGACTAGAATATTCTATGGAAACACTAATTTCAATATTAGAAGTTATAGGGGTTGTTGCATTTTCCATATCTGGAGCCTTAGAGGCAATAAAGGCTAAAAATGATATTCTTGGAGTTATCCTCCTAGGAGCGATTACAGCGGTTGGTGGAGGCATTATTAGGGACCTTGTCCTGGGAATAAATCCACCGAATACCTTTGTTAACCCTAAATTTATCTATATATCAGTTTTTTGCTCCCTTGCAAGCTTTATCTTTATTTACTATAACAGAAAGCTTTTAGGTAACCCTAGGACGAAGATTTTTGATATGACGATGACAACAACTGATGCCCTTGGCCTTGCAGTATTTACAGTCCTGGGGATGAATGTCGCCTATTCACTTTCCTATAGTTATAGGGGGGTAATCTACATCTTTGTGGGCTTAATTACAGGGGTCGGAGGCGGTATACTTAGAGACCTCATGCTCAACAGGATACCCAATGTCCTGGATAGAAATATTTATGCTTCGGCTTCCATAGTAGGGGCCATAGCCTATTATTTACTAAATAAGTCAGCCTACTTTTTAGGCTCTATAAATATGCTAATAGCCATAGGGATAATATTTACAATAAGGATGGTTGCAGCTACTAAGAACTTACAGCTACCTAAGGTAGTTTGATTAGAAAAAGGAGAGTATTATGCAATTAAAAGAAGAGGTAAGGCAAGTTATAAATCAGATACTGGACAAGGTAGACTACAAAGAAGGGGATATTTTTGTAGTAGGCTGTTCTTCAAGTGAGGTCCTAGGAGATAGGATAGGGACAGGTTCAAGTTATGAGGTTGGAGAGGAAATTTTTCTTACTATAAAAGAAATCCTCGATGAAAAGAAGATTTATCTGGCAGCTCAATCTTGTGAGCACCTAAATAGATCCTTAGTAATAGAGAGGGATCTTCAAGAGAGAGAGGGCTTTGAAGAGGTTACTGTAGTGCCTTATCCAAAGGCTGGAGGGTCTTTTGCAACAGCTGCCTACAGGCATTTTGATGACCCCGTAGTTGTTGAGTTTATCAAGGCAGATATGGGGCTAGATATAGGGGATACCTTTATTGGAATGCATATCAAGCATGTTTGCGTACCTCTAAGGATAGAAAAAAAATCTATTGGAAGAGCGCATATCAGCCAAGCCTATAGTAGACCTAAGTTAATTGGGGGAGCTAGGGCAAGGTATTCTCTAGAAGATTAGAGAACAAAAGCATAGAAAATTTAAGGCAATTCATGTAATCAATAAAAATATTAAAGGCTATGAGCGTTTGAACTCATAGCCTTTATCTGTAACTAATATTTTCCTGGTCTTATGTTAAATCCTAGCCATCTTATGGCTGTATTATATTAATCAGCTATTCTCCCATTTTTCATCTATCATTTCTAGGATTCTTTCGGTGCAATACCTACCATTACAAGCTCCGGTACCAGCACCTGTTTTCTCCTGGATTTCTTGTAGGGAGTCATAGCCTTCTTCAATTAACATCTTTATCTTGTACTTAGTAATTGATTTACAGGTGCAAGTTTTAGTCATTTTATCCATAATCATTTGCTTTTTATCATACATATTTGACTCCTATATTTAACAAGCGTTTTTTGATTATAGCATTAAACTATTCATTTGTTAAACCCGCTTTTTTTAATAGGTATAATAAGAGACTTAGGACCACCGCTACAACGGAAGCTAGGACCATACCCTTTAACTCCATATCACCAAGCTTTAAGCTAAGACCACTAAGTCCTGAAATAAAGACGACTGAAGATAGGACTAGGTTTTCTGACTTACTATAGTCAACTTTTTTATCTACTAAAAGTCTAATTCCAGAGCTTGCAATCATCCCATAAAGGAGGAAGGTTACTCCTCCAATTACGTTGCCTGGTATAGTACTAATAAGGGCTGAAAGAGGGCCTATAAAAGCCATAAGGATAGAAAATATTGCTGCAACCCCTATAACACTCACTGAATATACCCCAGTTAAGGCCATAACCCCAATATTTTCCCCATAGGTTGTCGTAGGCACTCCTCCTACAAGACCTGATAGGGCTGTAGAAAAGTTATCGGCAAAGATTGACCTGTGAAGGCCAGGATCTTTAATTAGGTCCTTGCCAACTATATTAGAAGTTACAACCTGGTGGCTTATATGTTCTGCTGTTATAACCAATAATACGGGAAGCATAGCCACTATAGCAGGTGTGGAAAATTTAGCTAGGGCAAATTTTGGAAAGGTAAAAAGTGGAGCCTTAACTACAGGGGTAAAATCAACCTGGTTGAATAAGATGGATGCAATGTAACCAATTACGATGGCTATAAGGATTGGGATTGTTGAGAAAAACCCCTTGAAACTAACTGATCCTATGATTGCTGTTAACAAGGTTATTGCAAAAACAATCCAGTCAGCTTTAGTTGCAGTATCGGTCATAAGGTTGGCTCCAATAGATCCTCCAGTAACCGTATTTGTTGCAAGCTCTAGACCTATAAGGGCTACAACTGCTCCCATAGCTGCAGGTGGTAGGACAATATCTATCCATCTGGTGCCAAACCTATGAATTACAAGGGCTAGGATACAGCCTAAAAGTCCAACTACAACAAAAGCTCCTTGGGCATATTCAAATCCTTGGTTTTGGATGATAGCAATTCCGGGAGCTAAGAATCCAAAAGAAGAACCTAGATAGGCAGGTGCTTTTTTCTTAGTGATTAATATAAATAGTAGGGTACCAATTCCATTCATCAATAGGACGATTCCGGGATTAATTCCAAAAAGAATTGGAACCAAAACAGAGGCTCCAAACATAGCAAAGGTATGTTGTAGACCCAGTGGAATTAACATCTTGAAAGGAACCTTCTCTTCAATGGTGTAAATTTTTTTGTCTTTCATATCTCCTCCATTAATACAAATAATAAATTAAAATAACTGGCAGGTCAAAATGACCTTAAAAGTATTATAGGCTAATTGAGGAATTTGTAAATAGGAAAGGATAATAAATATTGGAAAAGAAGGCTATTTTAAGGTATTATCATAGGGAGTGACCAAGATTTGGAGGGAGAAAGGATTATGAAATTTTCTTTAAGAAATGAATATCTTAATGTAGGGATAGGGTCAAAGGGAGCAGGTATTTACCAGCTTAAATACAAGGACAAGGAACTTTTACATAGGGATGGTAAAAGCTTTGGTATAGGGGTAGAAGATACCTTAGGATTTAATGATCATCTTAGCCTGGATGAGGGGTGTAGGTTTAATATATCGCTAATCGGTAAGGATGGTAGACAAGAAGAAGACTATACTGGTGACAGGGAATGGGTAGTAATGGACATGTCAAACAGGTCCATGTTTATGGACTCTGTTAGTTATAATAGCAAGAAGAAAGATTTTTATATAAGTTCTAGATATAAAATCAAGTCAAATTCTATTGAACTAAAAGTCTACCTGGATAACCAGGGACAAGAGGATTTAGATATAAAGACAGAGCTCATCATTAACTTTAGGAAATCTATAAATCCCAAGGCTACATCTATTGAGATGACTAGTAAAAGACTAGAGGACAAGAGACTTTGCTACAAGTTGCCTAGTATAAAAACTGATGTAGGAACCATAGATATAGAAACTATCTACTTATCAAAGGCAAGGCTAGAGGACTTAGGCCAATCAGCTAGGCTAACCCTTTTGGCTGGCTGTGATGAAGAATCTACTTGTAAAGCTAGTGACCAAACCATAGATTCTAAGAGACAAGAAGGGTATATATGCCTTAAAGCTGGACAAAAGATTCAGGCCAAGGCAATAATAAAATTCAACTAAAAAGAATAGAGTAAAATCCCAGGGCAAGAAGTCCTGGGATTTTCATAATCTATTTATTTTTCTCCGACAATCATTTCAGCTAGTTCATCGGGGTTACCACAGCCTGTTGTCATACAGATATTTCCATTTTTTAGTCTTTTTCTAAGGTAGTCTCTGGCCTCTTCAAAGCTTTCTAAGTAAATAGCGTTTACCCCATTTTTGATAAGTTTTCTTACTAGGTCTTCTGACTTTATAGTAGGGTCAAACTTCTCCCTGGCTGCAAATATTTTTGTAACAATTACCTCATCTGCATCATAAAAAGCCTCTGAGAAATCGTCTAATAAGGCCTTGGTCCTTGAGTAGGTATGGGGCTGAAAAACAGATATTATCTTGTTGTGGGGCGTTTTCCTTAAAGATTTAAGGGTATTTTTAATCTCTACAGGGTGGTGGCCATAGTCGGTCATTATAGTTGCATCATTGTAGTAGCCGACTGTTTCCATCCTCCTATGGAGGTTATGGTAGCCCAAAAGACTCTTTTGAATAGTCTCAAAGTTAATACCATTTTCCAAGGCGGCTATAGTTGCTGCTGCGGCATTATAGATGTTGTAGTCACCTAGGATATCAAGGGCTATAGGGTAGGATTTACCAGCTTTAACCAGGTTAAATCTTGGGAACCCATCAGGGCTATAGTCTAGGTCAACTATCTTATACTCTGCATCTTCAGATTGGCCGAAAGTTATAACTTCACCCTTTACATGTTCTAGGAGCCTATGGGTATTTGCGTCATCGATATTAATTATGGCCTTAGAATTTTCGTCCAAATTCTTCATATAACCTATGAAGGTTTCAACTATGTGGTTTAAGTCCTTGTAGTAGTCTAGGTGGTCTTCATCGATATTTAAGATGACAACAGTTGAAGGATAGTAATAAAGAATATTTCCCTTAAATTCACAGGCTTCAGTTAGGAGGATTTCTCCCTGGCCAACTTTTACATTCCCATCCAGTTCATCAAGGAGTCCACCAAGAAGAATAGTAGCATCCGCCCTTGCATCAACTAAAATTTT
Organism: uncultured Peptoniphilaceae bacterium; assembly: GCA_964345835.1. Lineage (GTDB taxonomy): Bacteria > Bacillota > Clostridia > Tissierellales > Peptoniphilaceae > JAAYEL01. Next base: position 9,504 of record CAYFSL010000008.1, on the reverse strand, counting down.
GGACAACATAGAAGTGGTAGTTGACTTCCCATGAGAACCAGATATGGCTATTGCCTTGTCGTAATTTCTCATAAGGGCACCGAGGAATTCTCCTCTAGTAACCACAGGCCTACCAGTCTTTTTTGCCGCAACAAGTTCTTCGTTGTCAGGAAGGATAGCATCCGTGTAGACAAATAAGTCTTGGTCGCCTATATTTGAAGCCTTTTGGCCGATAAAGATTTTTATACCATTTTCATATAGGTGCTTTAGGTACTTGCTTTCGCTCCTATCGGACCCAGTAATTTCATAGCCTTCCTTTGAAAGAAGTAGGGCTATACCACTCATGCTGACTCCACCAATTCCTATAAAGTGAATTTTTCTATATTGAGAATACTTATAATCAAAAATAAACATAAAAACTCCTAACTGTACTATTTTGCAAGCTAATTATTTGATACTTGCTTCTATCATTTTATATTAGTTTTTCTTTTAGCTTTCCTTTTTATATTGGTTTTTTATTTTCCATATCTATTATACATTAAAGAGGGCTTGTAGAATACTTTTTACCCCCAATAGAATAATTTTGCCAAACAATCTGATCTTTTCATATTAAAAGTATAGTAGAAAATTGAATATTTGCAAGGAAGATAGGGCTTAGAGGCTCGCAAATATTTTACTAATGGGAATATAAAGTATATAATTAACTAGGAAAATAGTTTAATCATATGCTTATGATTACTTAAGTCCAATATTTTGGAGGCTTTATGAAAAAAGTAATATTATTCAATGACCAAATAGAAAATTTTTCATTTGATAATAAGATTGTCAACAAGAGTCTGGTTGACTTTCCCCTTATGGCTTGTGAAAAAGCGGGAGTAAAAGATGTCCTTCTTATAGGGGAGGGAGAAGACCATGACCGAAGATTTAGCTACACTAGTGAGGATGACCTTATAGAAGGGCTTAATGATGACGATTTCTTGTTATTTTTTTATATAAATATGCCTTTTGTAACAGGAAAGATGATTACAAGAGCCTTTGATAGGCTAGAATCTGACAAGCTAGATGCTCTCGTAGCGCAGGCGGAAACTAAATCAGCCCTATATGCTATAAAGGCAGATAGACTTAAAGAGGAGTTAGAAAAGTCAGGTAACAAGACTCTAGAAGAAGTCCTATATTCGATTGATTTACAGGAAAAGAGGACCAAGCTAATGAGGGTAAAATCCTCAAAAAAACTCTACCAGGTAAAGGATATGCTAAGTCTTTCTAAGGCTGACTCCATGATGAGAAAGTCAATAAATAAAGAATTTTTGGAAAAAGGCGTCTTTATTGAAAGCCCTGAAACGGTAACAATTGAACCAGGGGTAAAAATTGGAAGCAATACAAGGATAGAATCTGGAGTTAGGATTTTGGGAAAGACCAGGATAGGCAAAAATTGCAATATCGGCTTTAATTCCAAGATAGAAGATTCAATTATTCATGATAATGTAGATGTTTATACTTCTTTCATTGAAAAATCAGAGGTAGAAGCTTATACTAATATTGGACCTTTCGCAAGACTAAGACCCAATTCACATCTTAAAGAGCATGTCCATATTGGTAATTTCGTAGAGGTTAAGAACTCAACTGTAGGAAACGGCACAAAGGCGGGCCACCTAGCCTACATTGGAGATGCTGACCTAGGCGAGGATATAAATGTAAGTTGTGGAGTAATTTTTGCCAACTATGATGGCAAGTTCAAACATAGGTCTAAGGTAGAAGATGGAGCCTTTATTGGATCAAATGTCAACATTGTATCTCCGGTACATGTAGCTAAAGAAGGCTATATTGCAGCAGGTTCTACTGTGACTAAGGATGTTGGACCAGGGTATTTGGTTGTAGAAAGAGCAGAAAGAAAAGACATAGAAGGATATGTTGAGAAAAAGAAACAAAGGGATAAACTTAAGGAAGAAGCAAAAAAGTAAATGGAGGAGAAATGGATAATAAGAGCGGTCTATATAACTTAAAGGTTTTTTCTGGGTCAAGTAACCCTAAACTAGCACAGGCTATATGTGATGATTTAGGAGTAGAACTTGGCGAACTTACAATAAGTCATTTTGCCGATGGCGAGACAGGTGTTAGGGTTGAAGAAACCGTTAGAGGGATGGACGTTTACTTCATACAATCAACATCTAAGCCAGTAAATGAACACCTTATGGAAGCTTTGATAGTTATCGATGCTTTGAAGAGGGCATCAGCCCATACTATCAACTTTGTGGTACCCTATTATGGATATGCAAGACAGGATAGGAAGAGCAGGGGAAGAGAGCCAATCACAGCTAAACTTGTAGCTGACCTTATAGAAGCAGCTGGTGCTGACAGGGTTATAGCTATAGACTTACATGCAGCCCAAATTCAAGGCTACTTTGATGTACCTCTTGACCACTTTGCTGCAGGTCCAATCCTAGCTGATTACTTTGAAGATATGGTAAAGGAACCAGGCGAAGAATTTGTAGTTGTATCTCCTGACCTTGGCGGGGTTACAAGGGCTAGAAGACTAGCTGATATCCTTGATACACCAATAGCGATTATTGAAAAGAATAGGCCAAGACCTAATGAATCAGAAGTAATGAATATCATTGGTAAGGTAAAGGGGAAAAATTGTATCATAATAGACGATATGATAGATACAGCTGGTACAATTACAAATGCTGCAGATGCTCTAGTAGAAAGAGGGGCTAAGGATGTATATATCTGTGCAACTCATGGACTTTTCTCTAGAAATGCTATTGAGAGGATTGAAAATTCAAAGGCTAAGGCTTGTGTAGTTACCGACACTATCCACCTAAACCCTGAAAAAATCTCACCTAAGATTAAGGTAATGACTGTATCCCACCTAATCTCAGAAGCCATAAGAAGAATAAATACCAACCAATCAGTAAGTGGATTATTCAATAAATAATGTATTTAATTGTTGGCCTGGGCAACCCAGGTAGTAAATATGAGAACAACAGACACAACGTAGGCTTTATGGCTATCGACCTGATAGCCGAAAAGCTGGGCGTGTCTGTAAATAAGTTGAAGTTTAAGGGCTTGTATGGCCAGGCTAATTATAAAGGGGAGAAGCTTATATTATTAAAGCCCCAAACCTTTATGAACTCGTCTGGTGAGTCGGTAAGCCAATTTTTTAACTACTACAAGATAGAGCCAGAAAAACTCATAGTCCTTGTTGATGACATAGATATTGAGTTTGGAAGGGTCAGGATAAGAAAACAGGGGTCGGCTGGCACCCACAATGGCTTAAAGTCGCTGGTAAACTTACTTGGGACCAGTGATTTCCCTAGGATTAAGATAGCGGTAGGGAGTAAGCCTGCCTACATGGACTTGGCTGATTTTGTACTAAGCAACTTCAACAAGGATGAAAAGAAGGTACTAGATGAGGAGATAAAGCTTGCTTGCCAGGCAGTCTTTGATATTGTTGACCAGGGCTTGGATTATGCTATGAATATGGTAAATCCAGTTAAGATCGACTAGCTAGGACCAGGTTTTATATTTGATATTATGAATTTAGAAGTTATTAAAAAGCTCGATGTTTTTGATGGCTTAATCAAGGGCATTGAAGATGGTAAAAATATAAATGTGAGCGGGCTCACAGATGAAGCTACGGGTCATTTTTTACTTAACTACCTACTAGGTGAAAAAAGACCTGTTTTTGTGCTGGCAGAAAATGACAAAAAAGCAAGAAAAATATTTGAAGACCTCCAGGAACATTTTCCAGATAAGGTCTATTTTTTTCCTGACCAGGAGATAAATTTTCAGCAGGAATTAAACTACGATTATATGAATAGGATGCAGAGGTTAAGGACTATAAAGGCCCTTGTAGAGGGAGCTTATGGGATGGTGATTTCCTATCCATCTGCCCTTATGAATAAGCTAGAAGATAAGAAGACCTTTGAATCCATGATTATAGATATCGATATGGATACCAGGATTGATCCTTTGAAACTGGCAGAAAGCCTCCTTGATATGGGCTATGAAAGAGAGCAGATAGTCCAAGCTAAGGGGGAATTTGCCATAAGAGGGGATATTATTGATATCTTCCAGGTGGGGGATGATAACCCTGTAAGAATTGAACTTTTTGGAGATGAAATCGACTCCATGAGGGCATTTGATGTATCTACACAGTTGTCTATAAATAATATTGATGAATTTAGGATTTATCCTGCCAATGAATACCAATTTACCAGGGTGAATGTCAATAGGGTGGTTAAGGAGATTGAAGAAGACCTGGAGAGGACTAAAAAGGCATATGGAGAGGAAGTATACAAGAAGGCCTATGACAAGTTCAATAAGGTGTGTCTTAAATTAATCGACCAGACCAACGATGTAAATACTGACTTGATTATCCCTTATGATGGTAGTCAATCTGTTAGTATTTTGGACTACCTTGACGAAGGCGACTTAGTCATAAGCCTTGACCTAACCAGGATAATTGAAGAATATAAGGATATAGAAGGCTTCCTATACGACCAATACAAGTATGGGCTTGAAACTGGCTACCTTCTTTCAAGGCATAGTGAAAGCTACTTTAGCCAGAGGGAAATATTTTCAAAAATCCTTAGCAGGCAATTTATAAATATAAGCCTGATTTCTAGGTCTTTGAAAAATGTTAGGTATGAGGACCATATAGAAATAACTACGATTGATACTAGCAATTTCAATTCATCCTGGAAAGACTTTATAGACCATTTAAGCTTTAGACTTTCAGAGGGATACAAGGTTTTTATTTTTTCTGATGGGGAAAATAGAAAGAAAAATCTCTTGGACCAGTTGGCAGGAGAAGATATATATCCTAATAAGCTCGAAGACCTCATTGAGTCTGCAGATACCGATAAGGGCGGGATTTTTATATGTCCAGAAGCTATCAATAAGGGGGTTGAATACCCAGAAGCTAAGATAGAGTTTATTAGCTACTACGAAATATTTTCAAGGGCAAGAAAAAAGCTCAAGAGGACGAAAAAGATAATCAATGATAGGGACTTCATTAACTATACCGACCTTGAAATTGGGGATTTTGTCGTCCATGAAAGTTATGGGGTAGCCAAGTATCTGGGAGTCCAAAACATTGAAGTCCAGGGGGCTAAGAGGGACTATATAGAGTTGCTCTATAAAAACAAGGACAAGCTATTCATCCCTACAAGCGACATGGACCAGGTATCAAAATATGTGGGGTCTGGAGATATTGAGCCAAAACTATCCAAGCTTAATAGTACGGAATGGGCAAAAACAAGGTCTAGGGCAAAAAAGGCTATCGATGAGATAGCTGACAACCTGGTTAAGCTCTATGCTGAAAGAGCTAAGATAGAAGGTTATAAGTTTTCTAAAGACACCCCTTGGCAAAAGGAATTTGAAGACTACTTCATCTATGAGGAGACCCCCTCCCAGCTTACAGCTATAGCTGAAATAAAGGAGGATATGGAGTCTAATAAGCCTATGGATAGGCTTCTTTGCGGGGATGTTGGCTATGGGAAGACCGAGGTAGCCTTTAGGGCAGCCTTCAAGGCGGTCATGGATGGAAAGCAGGCTATAATGCTTGCTCCAACAACGATTCTTGTCAAACAACACTTTAAGAATATGGTCGATAGGTTTAAGGAATTTCCTATAGGAATTGACTTTTTATCAAGATTTAAGACCCAGAGCCAGAAAAATGATATAAAAAGGAAGCTTAAGTCAGGAGAAATCGACTTTATAGTAGGGACCCATTCCCTACTAGCGGACTCAATAGAGTTTAAGGATCCTGGAATCCTGATTGTTGACGAAGAGCAAAGATTTGGGGTAGGTCACAAGGAAAAAATTAAGGACTTATCAAAAAATATCGACGTCTTGACTTTATCAGCAACTCCAATTCCTAGGACTTTACAGATGTCATTGTCAGGAATAAGGGAGATGAGCCTCCTTCAAGAAGCCCCACAAAATAGATTACCTATTAACACCTTTGTGATGGAATACGAGCCTGCTATAATTAGGAGGGCAATCCTTAAGGAGCTTTCCAGGGATGGCCAGGTCTACTTCGTATACAATAGGGTTCGGGGACTAAACATCATGAAAAAGCACCTGGAGGACTTGGTCCCAGAAGCGAGAATTGCAATAAGTCATGGGCAGATGAGTCCAAGGCAGGTTGATTCAATTCTCGATAGCTTTATAAAAAAAGAAATCGATATTTTACTTACTACAACCATAATAGAAACTGGTATAGATATACAAAATGTCAACACAATTATCGTATATAATGCGGACCAGATGGGATTATCCCAACTCTACCAGTTAAAGGGGAGGATAGGAAGGTCTGATAGGTCATCTTATGCCTACTTCACCTTCGAAAAGAACAAGGCAATTTCAGAGGTGGCGGAAAAAAGGCTTAAAGCCATAAAAGACTTTAATGAACTAGGGTCTGGATATAAGATTGCCATGAGGGACCTGGAACTAAGGGGAGCTGGAAACCTCCTTGGAGAAAGTCAGAGTGGCCACATAGAGGCTGTTGGATACGACCTTTATGTCAAGATGCTAAAAGAAGCGATTGACAAGGTTAAAGGGGTTGAAAAAACTAGAAAATCCAGGGCCAAAATTGAGCTTAGAATAGATGCTTTTATCCCTTCATACTATATTGAGGATGAGGGTGAAAAGATCAACATGTATAAGAAGATAAGCTTTATAGATGGAGATAAGGCCCATGAAGCCATAGTTGATGAGTTGATAGACAGGTTTGGAGATATTCCTGAACCAGTTGAAAACCTGGTAAATATAGCCCTATTAAAGGCCTACATGGACCAGCTATCCTTTGACGAGATGGTCGAAGTTGAAAATGAAGTCGAATTTATATATGAAGACTTTAATATTTTTAGTCCGAAGGACTTGGAAGAGTTGTCTAAAAATTACAAGGAATTTATGAGATTTGACCTTTCTAACAAGAAGAAGATAATAATTAGGAAGGATAGGAATATAATCAAAAGAAGCCTTGACTTATTAAAACTTATTAGGAAAATAAAAGGAGAAAGTGATGAAAAAAACTAAAGTATTAGCAGTTGGACTTGCCTTAAGTCTAGCGCTAGTAGGATGTGGAGCAGGTGGAAAAACAGGATCTAGGACCAGTGATAAACCCTATATGTCGATTGATGGTAAAGAAGTTAGCAAGAAGGAATTTTACCAAAATTATGACCTTTATGCCCAAGTATTTGCCCTACAACAACAATTAAATGTCCAAATAGTATCAATTTTCCAAAGGGACTATATCGTAAGAAGGGACCTTGAGAAAAACAATATTAAAATTACGGACGAAGAGTATAAAAAGGCCATTGATGCAGCTGTGAATAGGATAGGAAGTAAGGAAGCCTATGATGACTACCTTGACTTTATGAATACTACAAAAGAGGTATTTGAACAAAATATTAAATCTAACCTAGAAAATGAAAAACACAATGAATGGTTTGTGAAGAATCATCCAGTTAAAGATGAAGACCTAAAGAAAGTGTATGAAGCTAATAAGGATGAACTTGACTGGGTTGACACTAAGCATATCCTTGTAAAGACTAAGGAAGAGGCTGATGAAGTCTATAAAAAGTTAAAGGCTGGAGAAGATTTCAAGAAGCTTTCAGACAAGTACTCTACTGATAAGACTGCTAAGAGTAACGATGGTAGACTTGGTAAGCTCAATAGTTCAGAGCTTGACTCAAACTATGCCCAAGCAGCTGCTAAGCTTAAAAAGGGTGAATTTTCTCAACCTGTAAAAAGTCAGTTTGGCTATCACATAATTTACCTTAATGACAAGGCTGTAGGCTTAGAAGACCACAAAGAAGAGCTTAAAAATAGCGCTTTGACCAATAGCTATGAAAGCTATATAAGTGCGGAAGCAAAAAAGCTTGAGATAAAATTCTATGATAAAGAGGGTAAGGAGATTAAGCCAGAAGATGAGAATAATTCACAGGGCGAAAACGAGCCACAAATAGAGGAAGAATCTCAAGAAAAATAAAATAAGTAGCTATTTAGAGAAAAAATAAATCTAGTGTACAATATCATAAATTTTTTGATAAAATGACCTTGGAAGATTGAAACTGTGAGCTTTTATGGTATAATTGAAATACAGTTTAAAAAGAACTTATTTTTTAGGAGGAATTTATGAACAAATCTGAATTAGTAGCAGATATTGCAGAAAGAAGTGGATTAAACAAAGCTGACTCAACAAGAGCTTTAGATGCTTTCTTAGCATCTGTTGAAGCTGCACTTGTTGCAGGAGACAAGGTACAATTAGTAGGTTTTGGTACTTTCGAAACTAGAGAAAGAAAGGCTAGAGAAGGAAGAAACCCAAGAAACCCTGAAGAAAAGATTCAAATCCCTGCATCTGTTGCACCAGTATTCAAGGCTGGTAAGTCATTAAAAGAAGCAGTTAATAAATAATGTAAATAAGGAAGCCTAGGCTTCCTTTTTATATATCTAAAATATTTAAATATATAAGCTTAGAGAGGTAATTTATGGGCAAAGCATTTGAAAGAGATACTTTCACAAATACAAAGAACATGGCTGCTTATGCAGATATGTTGATTTCAGAAATCAAGGACATAGTCCAAGACAAGGAGGTAATCCTGGCCCTATCAGGTGGGGTAGATTCCTCTGTTACAGCTGTACTAATCCAAAGGGCAATAGGCGATAAACTCCACTGTATATTTGTAGACCATGGCCTAATGCGTAAGAAAGAGCCAGAAGAGGTCATGGAAATCTACAAGAGTCTAAATCTTAACGTAACTAAGGTTGATGCCTCCGAAAGGTTTTTAACAAAGTTGGAAGGAGTTTCAGACCCAGAAGAAAAAAGGAAAATAATTGGCGAAGAATTTATCAGGGTCTTTGAAGAAGAGTCAAAAGCCCTAGGCAGGGTAGACTTTTTAGCCCAAGGCACCATATACCCGGATATTATTGAATCGGGAAAGGGGGCAGAACTTGTCAAAAGCCACCACAATGTTGGAGGCCTTCCAGAAGACGTCGACTTCAAACAATTGATCGAACCCTTAAAAGCCCTTTATAAAAATGAGGTCCGTGAGCTTGGCCTTTACTTAGGTATGCCAGAAGAAATGGTCTACAGGCAACCCTTCCCAGGACCTGGTCTTGGGGTAAGAGTGGTTGGAGAAATCACCAGAGACAAGCTAAAAGCCCTAAAGGAAGCGGACTACATCTATAGGGAAGAAATCAAGGATGCTGGCCTATCTCGCTCAATCTGGCAATACTACGCAGCCATCCTACCAGTAAAAGCCGTAGGCATTAAAAATGGCAAGAGGGCCTATGCCAATGCCATCGCCCTAAGAGCCGTAAACACAGAAGATGCCATGACCGCTGACGTTGTAGAATTACCTTACAGTCTTCTTAACATCATATCAACAAGGATAGTCAATGAAGTTGAAGGGGTAACCAGGGTAGTCTACGATATCACCCAAAAACCCCCAGGAACGATTGAATGGGAGTAAAAAATATTGCGGCCAATATTTTTTACGTTTTTCATCATTT
>CAYFSL010000007.1:47984-49744 GCA_964345835.1 uncultured Peptoniphilaceae bacterium | reverse complement strand
GGCGTAGCCTAAACAAAGCCTACTACTACTTCGATCCAGAATATAGGTATATGTACAAGGGGGTAAAAAATACAGGATATAGGATCCACTATTTTACACCTTCTGGCAAGATGTCTACTGGCAAGAAGACTATAAATGGTACTACTCATACTCAGACAATTACATTCCACGGGCCTACAAAATATGACTTGTCCAACAGATATTTAAACCAAAATCCTAAGAGATTTTTAAAGCAAGCAGCTGTTAATGCTTCTTTAGGAGCTATAGGAACCAAGTATTATTGGTATGGAACAGACCTTAAAAATGGGGTTTACTGCTCAGGTCTTCTATATGCTGCATATAAAGATGTCGGAGTGACCATACCTGGTCCTGAATATGGTAATGAGGATAGAGCTAAACAAATGGGACCTAGAAGTGGTCCTGCTAAAAGGGGTTGGGGGCCAGCTGGTGACTACGGGCTTCAAATGGTAATAGCTCAATACACTAAGACGCAAAATTACTATGGAGGACAAAGATACTACTGGAACAATGACAATACTAAATTACATCCTGGAGACTTATTATTTGCTAGAGATCCAGGAATGAAGCACCTACAAGCTACTCACGCCTTGATATATGCAGGTATGATTGATGGTAAAGCCTATGTCATGCACTCAGGATATAGGGGAACCTATCTTGACCATATATCCAAAGTTCCGCAAGTATGGCATTACCCTTATAGACCATATGCCCAAAGGGTACTAGACTATTAATGAGGTCTATAATACAAGATAATATATATGATTACGAATATTTGAAATAAAAGGCTACCGCAAAATGAATTAACTCATTTTGTGGTAGTTTTTCTTTTAAATTTTTTCCTTGATTGAAAAATTTTTCTTCTGATTTTATTTCATAAACATTTCATAAATAGGGTGTAAGATAGCTTTGAAATGATAAATAGACTAGCTGTTACAAATGCTAGATTAAAGATAAGATAACTGTTAGAAAGGAGGCCAAGAGTGATTAAAAACGCCTTTGCCTATATTACTAGGAAGAAGAATAGGGCCATAATAATATTTATAATATTGACTATAGTGTTATCCTGCCTATTTTCTTGCTTGAGTATTTTAAAATCCAGCAACAAGTTGGAGAAGTCCTTGTATAAGGCTTCTAATTCATCCATCCAGTTGACTAAAAAGGATGGTGGTTACTTCGAGATAGACAAGTTTAAGAAGCTTGAAAAGATTGGTGGTCTGGAAAAAAGAATTTACCAATATGAAGGTCTTACTAAGCCGACAAAGGCTAAGGTTGTAGAAGGGGAACAAAAAATTTCTGTGGATTATCAACCCGAGAACTTAAAAAATTTAATGGCTTTAGAGGCTACAAGTAATACTAAGGACAATCCCTTATTTACCAGTGGGGTATTTTCCCTTGTTAAGGGGAGGCATATAGCTAGTAGCGACCTTGGAAAAATCATGGTTCATGAAGACTTTGCCAAGAAAAATAACTTGCAGGTAAATGATAAGTTGGTTCTAAAGAGTCTTTCAACCGATAATTCCAGCCTAAATAAGGAATACCAATATGAGATTGTAGGTATATTTTCTGGTAAAAAACAAGAAAAGTATACTGGACTTACATCAGATTTTAGTGAAAATATGGTTTTTATGGATTATAGGTCTAGTCAAAAGGCGCTTGGTCTTTCAGGCGAAAAAGGGCTTGCAAACAAGATCACCCTTTATTCAGATGACCCTAGTAATACAGGTGACTTATTAAAGAAG
>CAYFSL010000007.1:42930-47884 GCA_964345835.1 uncultured Peptoniphilaceae bacterium | reverse complement strand
TAAAGAAGGGGCTGGCACTTTTTAGACCACCTAGACCCCTTATTTACAGAAGAAGGGGATATAGAGGACTATATTAAGGGGATTGAGATATAGGGGATTTATATCTATATCAAAACAACAAGATAATATAAACAACAGGATAATATAAATATGTAAAGAGGCTGTTGCAAAATAGCTTCAAAAAAATAGCTAACTCATAAAGAGAAAGCTATTTTTATTTGAATAATTGTCCAGAAAGGGCTTTTAAAATTTTAAAAGTCCTCATCTAAATTATTGTGAGTTCCTATTTAAGAAAGGCCCTATAGGCTTTCTTAGTCATGTAGGCATCGGCCTTAGAGACAAGTTCAACAGGGGCGTGCATTGAAAGCATAGCAGTCCCCATATCGACTACTTCAGCTCCGTAGTTGGCAAGGATATAGGCGATTGTTCCACCACCACCCTGGTCGACCTTTCCAAGTTCTCCAGTTTGCCAGATGATGTTATTTTTAGTAAAAGTTTCCCTGACTTCTTGTAAGAATTCGGCATTTGCATCATTTGAACCGCCCTTACCACGGGCTCCTGTGTATTTGGCCATAGCTATACCATAGCCAAGCCTAGCTGAATTCATTTCTTCTGAAACCTCTTTATGGTCTGGGTCAATGGCTACGGTAACGTCTGCTGAAAGGACTTTAGAATTTCTAAGTGCCCTACGGACAGCCACGTTGGACATGTTGCCATTGGCGTGGAGGATTTCAGCTACTGCATCTTCGAAGAAATGAGAGTTCATTGAAGCGTTGCCCACAGACCCTATTTCTTCTTTATCGACAAGAAGGGATACAGCGGTTATTTGAGGGTTTTCAACTTCAAAGATTGCTTCTAAATTGGCGTAGGAGCATACCCTGTCATCGTGGCCATGGGCAGCGATTAGGGACCTATCGAAGCCGACATCCCTTGCCTTAGCTGCTGGTACAACCTCTATTTCAGCTATTTGGAAATCTTCTTCAACTATTCCATATTTGTCGTAAAGGTGTTTTAATATAAGCATTTTAATAGGATTTTTATCGGCATATTTTTCATCAATCCCATAGCTTGAATGACCTACTACAACATTAAGCTTTTCTCCTTCAATCCCTTCGCCAAGTTTCTTTTGATTTTGGTCGGCTGCCAGGTGGGGAAGGAGGTCATTGATATAAAATACTGGATCATTAGGGTCTTCACCTATCACAAGGTCAATTTTTTCTCCCTTGTTATTAAATATAACCCCATGAAGGGCAAGCTGGATTGTTGGCCATTGGTATTTTCTAACTCCACCATAGTAGTGGGTTTTAAATAGGGCAAGTTCCCCATCCTGGTAAAGGGGATTTTGCTTTAGGTCAAGCCTAGGAACATCTATGTGGGAACCTACAATATTCATCCCTTCTTCAATATTTTCCCCCATGACAAAAAGGACAGCAGACTTATTCTTATTGTTAAGATAAATCTTGTCTCCCCTTTTAATAGGGCTTTTTACAGCTTTTTCCAGTGGGATGAAGCCTCTTTTTTCCGCCTCCCTAACTATATAGTTAGTAGCCTCCCTTTCGGTCTTTGCCTGGTCTAAAAAGTCCTTGTATCTTTCGCCATAGGCCTGGATCTCTTTATATTCATCTTGGTCGATTTGTTGCCAAATAGACTTTTTTTTCATCTCTAATTTTTCTAAATCCATAATTACCTCCTAATTACTCTTATAATAAATAATGATACCACAAAATTTGGAATTGAATAATTTTCCTAGGAGAATATCTTGACAGTTAACTCTAAAACCAGGACAAATAGGACGGTTAGTTACTTATGGGTTAACTCTTATTAATTAAACGAGTAAGGAAATTTTTAAATTTTACTAAGCTAAAAATTAATAAGAATTAAATATTTTAAATAAAAAACAATTAAGCAAAATATACGTGAAATAGTTTTCATAAATTATATGTAGGAATCATAAATTTAAGGGTAATAAAAGTAATATTAAGTTCTTCTGGATAGATACTCATAATAGGCAGGGAAAGGGCAAATATATTTGAAAGAGGGCCTACTTTGTTATATAATTATTGAGTAATGGTGCAAGTATCTTTCACCATCTAGGAAAACAATTACAAATTTACATATAGGGGGACGTTATGAAAAAATATAAGACTGATAGGATTAGGAACTTGGCCTTGGTGGGGCATAGCGGAAGTGGTAAGACATCTGTTACCGAAGCTATGCTATTTAAGACAGGTGTAACCAAGAGACTTGGAAGGGTTGAAGATGGTAACACCATTTCCGACTTCGACAAGGAAGAAATCAACAGGGGAGTATCTATTTCTATGAGCGTTGTTCCCGTTGAATGGAATGACACAAAGATCAACCTATTAGACGCACCGGGATATTTTGACTTCGAAGGAGAAGTTATGGGGTCTTTGAGAGCTGCAGAAGCTGCTCTATTGGTTATGGATTCCTCATCAGGGATTGAAGTAGGTGCTGAAAAATATTGGAACTATTGTGAAAAGATAGGACTACCAAGGATTATCCTTCTTAATAAAGTTGATAAAGAGAACTCAAACTTTGTCCAATTAGTTGCTGACCTTCATGTTCAATTCGGTAAGAAGATAACCCCATTAACCCTACCACTTGGCGAGGGGGATGACTTTAAAGGCATCATAGATGTAGTTGAAAAAAGAGCCTATGAATGTGATGGCTTCTCATGTAAAGAAGTTGAAATACCAGAGCTTAGAAAGCTTGAAGTTGACGAAGTTTACAACCAATTAGAAGAGGCTGTTGCCATGACTGATGATGCCTTGATGGAAAAATACTTTGATGGCGAACCATTTACGGAAGAAGAGTTTAGGGATGGTATCACAGCAGGTATGCTTAATGGGTCTGTTGTACCCCTAATTGCAGCTTCAGCTACAGTTGGTACAGGGGTAGACCTTCTTATGGACTGTATAGTTAAGTACATGCCAGCCCCTAACGATGAAAGAGCCAATATAGGATTTAGGGTCCAAGAAGGAGAGGCGAGAAAAGTCGATATAAATGAAGATCTTTCGGCAGTAGTCTTTAAGACTATAATGGATCCTTTCGTAGGTAAAATATCCATTTTTAAGGTGGTATCTGGAAAGATAACTAAGGATACAGAAATATATAACTCAAGCAAGGATGTAAGTGAAAAGGCTGCTGGCTTATTCTACTTAAGAGGAAAGAACCAAATTGACACTGATGAGGTTGTAGCAGGGGATATAGGAGCATTCTCTAAGTTAGAAGAAACTCAAACAGGAGACACCATCTGCTCTAAGTCTAACAAAATTGTCTACAAGATGATAAAATACCCTCAAGCTGCCCTTAAGTTTGCAATCAAGCCTAAGACTAAAAATGACGAAGACAAGATTGGCCACGCCCTTCAAAGACTTGCGGAAGAAGACCCAACCTTCTCTTCTGAAAGAAATCCAGAAACAAGGCAACTTACAATATCTGGCCTTGGTAATGTCCAACTACAAGTTGTTCTTGATAAGTTGGCCAATGCTTATGGGGTTAAGACGGAAATAATCCCATTAAGGATTCCATATAGGGAAACTATCAAGGGTAAGTCAGATGTTCAAGGAAGGCATAAGAAGCAATCCGGTGGGGCAGGACAATTCGGGGATGTATTTATCAGGTTTGAGCCAATAGAGGAAGGTTTTGAATTTGACGAAGAGGTCTTCGGTGGAGCTGTTCCAAAGAACTACTTCCCAGCGGTTGAAAAGGGCCTTCAAGAGTCCATGGAAAAGGGAGTACTTGCAGGTTATCCAGTTACAGGAATCAAGGCAACCCTATATGATGGATCTTACCATCCAGTTGACTCCAACGAAATGGCCTTTAAGATAGCGGCTTCCCTTGCCTTCAAGAAGGGAATAGAGGCTGCCCAACCAATCCTACTTGAGCCAGTTATGTCAATAGTTGTCAACATCCCAGAAGCCTATATGGGCGATGTAATGGGTGACATCAACAAGAAGAGGGGTCGTATCCTAGGCATGGATCCTCAAGAGGATGGTAGTCAACAAATAGTGGCTGAAGCCCCATATTCAGAGTTGTTTGAATATGCCATAGATTTAAGGTCAATGACCCAAGGTAGGGGATCATTCACTATGGAATTTGTCAGATATGAGGAAGTCCCAGCTATGTATGCTGACAAGATAATTGAAGATGCTAAGAAAGATGAATAGTAAGTTATTTACATTCTAAAATAAAAAGATATAAGCTCTGCAAGGATAACTGTCGAACCTAGCAGAGCTTATTTATTTTATCTAACTTTAGCTACCGCAGTTAATATCAATATTAAGATAAATGTTTTTTATCAATGCTATTTACAATAAAGGTCAACAATGGTAAAATTAATGTACTCTATATAGAGTTTTTTTTATAAAGTTGAAGGTCAAAGAAAGACAAGGGTGAAGAAATGGGATTGACAACTGATATTGAAAAATTTTTACTTGAGATGTTAGAAATGCAAGATGATGGTTATATTGAAATAGGTAGAAATGATCTAGCCGACAGGTTTCAATGTGCCCCTTCGCAAATAAATTATGTTTTAACCACCAGGTTTACTCCCTACAAAGGCTACTATGTAGAAAGTAGGAGGGGGGGAAGAGGCTATATTAAGATAAATAAGATAAATCTTACAGAAGATGAATTGATAAATGGCGTGCTTACAGAGACTATAGATGACTCTATAACCCTGGATAAGGCGGACCAGGTCCTTAAAACCCTGGTTGAAGAAGAGGCCCTAACGAGAAGAGAGGCCTTATTGATTTACCACGCCCTTGATGATAAGGGACTTAGGAATGTGGAAGTCTCAAAGAGAAATGAAGTGAGGGCGACTATATTTAAAAATATTTTACTAGCCCTTTTTAGAGATTAGGAGGTGCTTTATGAAGTGCTTTAATTGCGGCGATGATGCCGAGATGAAGGTCATGGTCCTTATAGATGG
>CAYFSL010000007.1:40004-42830 GCA_964345835.1 uncultured Peptoniphilaceae bacterium | reverse complement strand
TTTGAAATTGGCAACTTTGAAGATTTCGCCAGCCAAATGGGAGATATTAACTTAAAGGCTGTATTTGACAAGATGGGACAAGGTCATAAAGAGCCTCAATTTGAGCCGTATGAACCTACTGAGTCTAACCTTGGCTACAAGCAAACAGACTTTAGAGAGACCAAGTCTGACAGGGAGATAAGGATGCTAAGAAGTTCAGTCAATAGAAAGAAGAAGCAGCTTAAGGGCTATGTTGATGCAGAAGATTACCTAGCAGCAGCTAGTGTAAGAGACCAGATAAAAGATATAAACAAGAGAATTATGATAATAATGGAATTGGAGAAGGAAAATGAGAGATAATCGTTCACCATTCAGGAAGTTTATCGACCTTGTAACAGATGAGGCGGTTAAATTAAATCACGATACCGTTGGGCCAGAGCATGTTCTTCTAGCTTTGATGAAAAGCGGAGGTCCTGAATCTAGGACTCTAAGCAGTGCTGGGGCCAACTATGATCTTTTAAGTCAATACCTTTTAGTTAAGAGACCTAAGGGGGATAGGCAATATAGCAATCCAGAATTATCTAGTGAGATGAAAAGTCTTCTTGATGAGACCAATTATGATATGAGGAAGAATAGGGATAGGAACAATTTCCCATGTTACTTATTAAAGAATCTTCTTTGGACAGATGGACTAGCTATGGATATGTTGAGATCAACTAATGTAAATCCTAAAGAGGTCAATAATATTCTTGAATTTTACATGAAAAATGACAAGACCAAGGATAAGGAAAGTAAGACCCCAAACCTAGATAAATTTGGTGATGACCTTACCTTGAAGGCTAAGACCAAGATTGATGGAGTAATAGGAAGGGAAGAGGAGATAGCAAGGATCATTCAAGTCTTAACTAGAAGGACTAAGAACAACCCAGTCCTAATAGGGGAAGCGGGTGTTGGAAAGACTGCTATAGTTGAAGGACTTGCAAAAAAAATCGCTGAAAATGAAGTTCCCGACATTATGAAGGGAAAGAGGATTGTTTCCCTTGACATGACTAATATGGTCTCTGGCACCAAATACAGGGGGGACTTCGAAAAGAGGATAACAGATACCCTTAAAGAGGTAGCTAAGCTAGATGATGTAATCCTATTTATCGATGAAATCCACACTATCATTGGAGCTGGATCAAGCGAAGGTGGTCTGGATGCATCAAATATAATGAAACCCTATTTATCCAAGGGAGACCTAAAGGTTATAGGGGCTACCACTATCAATGAATACAGGCAATATATAGAAAAGGAGCCTGCCCTTGAAAGGCGTATGCAACCAATAATGGTAGAAGAGCCAACTGTTGAGGAGACAATAAATATTCTTAAAGGGGTCAGGTCAAAATATGAAAATTTCCACAAGGTTAAAATATCCGACCAGGTTATAGAAGAGGCTGTAAGGCTTTCTGATAGGTACCTAATCGACAGGTTCCTACCAGACAAGGCTATAGACGTAATAGATGAGGCTGCTTCTAAACTTAAGGTCAATACCTATAAAATTCCTGAAAAAATTGTAGACCTTAGAGATTCAATCCAGTTAGACCAGGAAGAAAAGGAGAGGGCGATAAATACCCAAGATTTTGAAAAGGCGGCCTTTTTAAGGGATAGCATCCTCCGTAAGGAAGGGGAGCTAGAAGAGCTGACTGAAGCCTTTGAAGCTGATGAAGACTACACTGCAGAGATTGATGTTGAAAGGGTCAGAGATATAGTAGCTGACTGGTCCAAGGTTCCAGTAAAGAAGATGACAGAAGAGGAGTCGGAAAAATATAGGGACCTTGATAAGACCCTAAAAGAATATGTTATAGGACAGGATTACGCTGTGGACCAGGTCTCAAAGGCTATAAAAAGAGCCAGGGTAGGCTTAAAGGGCAAGGACAAGCCTATTGGATCCTTTATTTTTGTAGGACCTACGGGGGTAGGTAAGACCTATCTTGCAAAGTGCCTGGCCAATGAACTTTTCGGTGGTGAAGACAAGTTGATAAGACTTGACATGTCTGAATATATGGAAAAACATACGGTATCCAAGTTGATTGGGTCACCTCCTGGATATGTAGGGTATGAAGAGGGAGGCCAATTAACAGATGCTGTAAGGTCAAACCCTTATTCAGTTGTCTTATTTGATGAGATAGAAAAGGCCCATCCAGATGTATTCAATATCCTCCTTCATATCCTGGACGAAGGAAGGCTTACTGACAGTCAGGGGACCGAGGTTGACTTTAAAAACACAATTATAATCTTGACCTCAAACGCCGGAGCTTCCAAGCTATCAAAGCAAAAGCATATAGGCTTTGCTTCAGTGGACAATGACGAGGCCGACTTTGAATTTATCAAGACCGTGGTAAATGAGGAATTAAAAAATCTATTTAAGCCAGAGTTCCTAAATAGGCTTGACGATATAATAGTATTTAATAGGCTGAATAAGGAAGATATCAAGGAAGTTGTAGCTCTAGAGCTTGACGACTTACTAGATAGGATTGAGGATATAGGCTACAGGGCTAAATATACGGATAAGCTCTTAGACTTCATAGCTGAAAAAGGTTATGATGAAAACTACGGAGCCCGTCCACTTAAGAGGGCTATAAAGACCTATATAGAAGATGAGTTAGCTCTTGATATTCTTGATGGAAAAGTTAAAAAGTCAGACCTAATAACTATTGGGATGAGAAATGGATCGGTAAATATAGTCTACAAGGATGGATTAAAAGAAGAATAGAAAGATAAAGCACCGGTAAATCTGGTGCTTTTTTGTGAGTTTTTAAGAAATTATTGTTGGTATTTATGTCCCTAGCCCTAGTCTTGTCAATG
>CAYFSL010000007.1:0-39904 GCA_964345835.1 uncultured Peptoniphilaceae bacterium | reverse complement strand
ATGACCTTTAAATTGATTAAGGAAGATGGTAAGTGGCTGATAGAAAATGCTGATGAGATTGTAGCTAAATTCTTCCTTAGCTAGAATTTAGGAGTTTGAAAGGTCAGCCTAAGATGGTTGTCAATAAATTTAATTATTAACTTATGGGCCGGGGCTATAAAGCTCCGGTTTTTTTGTGACCTGATCAAAAGAAGAGAACTTGGGAGTATTTTAGCTTGAAATCCTGTATAATAACTATTAGGTGAAATTTTATTAAAATGGAAATCTTGTGGCTTATAGAGATTTTGCTTATAAAAGCCGAGATTTACTTTGTTAGGAGGGTAAATGGCGAAAAAGATAATGTATAAGTGCAGTTCCTGTGACCAAGTCCACATAGCCTGGTCGGGAAAATGCCCTTCTTGTGGGGCCTGGAATAGTCTTGAAGAGGTCCAGGTAGACACAGGAAAAAACAAGAAGGTCACTAAGGATAAGCCCCTTGTTGAGAATAAATCAAAGAAATTAAATGAAATAAACATAGACAGTCTGGAAAGGATTCTGACAGGTATTGAGGAGTTTGATAGGACTATTGGAGGTGGGCTTGTAAGGGATAGTGTGAGCATCCTAACGGCAAGACCAGGTGTAGGAAAGTCGACTCTCTTACTTGAATTAGCTGATAAGCTAGCTAACAGGGGCTATAAAATCATGTATATTTCTGGAGAAGAGTCAGAGTCTCAGGTAAAGCAGAGGGCTCTTAGAATTATGCCGGAAATATCTGACAATATCTATATCATATCAACGAATTCTATGGACCTAGCCTTAAGTGAGGTTGAAAGAGTAGATCCTGACCTAGTATTTCTTGACTCTATTCAGACGGTATATCTTTCAGAGTTTAGTCAGAGGGCGGGTTCTCCTACTCAGACTATAGAATGTGCTAATGCCTTTGTAAATGTTTGCAAGTCGGCAGCAAGACCCAGGGCAGGAATTATTATTGGGCATATGACCAAGGCTGACCAACTTGCAGGTCTTATGACTCTGGAACACTTGGTAGATACGGTCCTTTATTTAGAAGGGGATTCGGATAATAACTTAAGGGTGTTAAGGACTACAAAAAATAGGTTCGGCTATACTGGTGAGATAGGGCTATTTAGCATGGGGGAAGATGGTCTTAAAGAGGTTAAAAACCCTTCAGAATATTTTATAACCTCTAGAAAAGAGGGGGTTGAAGGATCGGCTTTAAGCGTAATTAAGGAGGGGTCAAGGATTTTGACTGTAGAAGTCGAGTCGCTTGTATCCCAAAGCTTTACACCTTATCCAATAAGAATTGGAGATAGTTTAAGGAAGGACCAACTAAACACCCTCATATCCATCCTTGAACAAAGGGCAGGCTTTAACCTATATGATAAAAATGTTATATTAAAGACGACAGGTGGGCTTAAATTGTCAGAGCAATCTGTTAACCTTGCTATAATGATGAGTATAGTTTCATCTGTAATAAAAAAGAGTATCTCTCCCAAGGATGTATTTGTAGCAGAAGTCGGCCTAACTGGCGAACTTAAGAGGGTTCCTATGGTTGAACAAAGGCTTACAGAGCTTGACAGGATGGGCTTTGAAAAGGTCTATATAGCCAGGTCTAACATTGATAAAAAGAAATTTAAGAATATAGAAGTTAGGGAGGTTGATAGCATCAATGATGTTATCAGGGAAGTGTTTAACTAAACTAGCTGGTTGTTAAAAAGTTTAATAGGAGGCAGTGATGAAAAGAGATATTATTAAATTGACTGAAGATGGGAAGGCTACCCTGGAGCTAGCAAACCTCCCATTATTTGAAGAAAAAATTCCATGGATTAACAAAAAGAAGCCAGCCCTACTAGTGGTACCAGGTGGCTCTTACCTATATTGTTCGGACAGGGAGGGGCTTCCAATAGCCTACAATTTCCTTGTGAAGGGTTACCAAACCTTTGTATTAAATTACCATGTAGCTGAAGAGGCTGAATACCCTCAGGTATTTGTTGATATGGCTAGGGCGGTCAAATATATAAAGACTCATGCAGAGGAGCTGGGAATAGATGAAAATGAGGTTTCCGCTATAGGCTTTTCTGCTGGTGGTCACCTTGTGGGTACCTATGGGGCCCTTATAGATAACAAACAATTCCAAGAGGACATGGGGATGACTGGGGACGAGCTCAGGATAAAAAATATTTTACTAGGCTATCCCGCAATCAGCCTGGGACCAATTGTAGATGGGATTAACCAGCTTGGAGCTTTTAATGCAGTAGGAAAAATATTTAGAAATTATAAGGAAATTAAGGATGGATATGCAATGGCCCATAAGGACATGCCAAGGACATTTGTTTTCCATTCATTAGATGATGATTTAGTACCAGCTGGAAAGATTGTAGAGTATGTACAAAGGTTAGTGGATATAGGGGTTGATGTGGAATTTCACCTATTTAATAGAGGGGGACATGGATATTCAACCGCAGACGACCTAACAAACTACGGAAGAAACATGCCTGAAAGGGTAAATGCCTGGATAGAAGCGGCTGACAAGTGGATTAAGGAAGCGATGTAATTTAGCTACAAATTCTTAGAAGCTTAAAAATTTATAAAATAAGTCAAAAATTTTATTAAAATTTTTTAATGAATGCTAGATATTAATAAAAAGAATGTCTAAAATTTGCCTAAAAGCTAAAAATAATTATAATTGAAATTACCTCGAAATAGGTTTCCAACTTATTTTTTGGAGTCATAGTGCTGGAGAAAGCCGTTATTCGCGGCTTTTTCTATTACGGAAAGGAAATCGTTTCTTTTTATTAGTTGAAGTGACAGATGGCTTGCTTTGTGCTATTATAAAAAGTGAGTAAGAGTGGAAGGGAAGAAAAATGAAATCGGTATCATCGGGGGAGTCAATCGCATGATAACTAAATTAGAAAAGAATATAGATTTTCATATATTCACATATACAACAAGTGTGGTAGGTCTATATCACGTAAATAAGGATGGTGATATTAGATACCAGATCCTTTATGATTATTTAAATGACAACCTAGATGATGATAAAAGGTATGATGGATATAAGGAGTCGGACATATTAAGCGACGACTATTATAATCCTGAAAGACTATATGAGTATAGCTATAGTGAGGTTAACACAGTTCATTTAGAAATGGAGGCTGACAATCAATTTGACCAACACCCTATAAAGGTTTTTCACAAGACCATGGGTGATTTAGGCTATTTGCCTATTATCCACAAGGACAACGTAGCAGACATAATAAGCAACCATAATCTTGTCACAATAGAGATGGTGGTAAAAGGTGGCAAATACATAGACTTTGATCTAAATAGCAGGCAAATTGATAGGGGGGAAGACCCTCTACAGGTTATGCTAAACCTATTCTATGAATAAGATCAAATTAAACATAAATCCAGCTCCAAAGATGGAGTTGGATTTTTTAATCGGTATAAATTTAAGTTTTTAATAATTCAAAAACAAGTTAAAGATTGGTATAATCAAGAAGATATATTTCGGAGGTGAAATTATGAAAAAATTTTTGCTCATACTCTTATTATCCTGTCTTATTTTTTCTGCCTGCTCGTCTAATGGTGGTGGCCAGGGAAAAACAGGGTCATCTGAAGACCAGGGACAAGGGGCTGAGAGTAAGGATAAAAAAGACGCTAATAAGGACGATAAGAAAGATGATGATAAAGTTAAAGGAGAAAATATGAAACTAAAACAATTTGAAGCCTTTGAAGAAGGACAAGTTAAAGCGACTATAAAGACAAATATGGGGGATATAGGGATAGTTCTTTATCCAGAAGCTGCCCCAATGGCTGTTGACAATTTTGTTAAACTCTCTGAGAAGGGTTATTACAAGGGGGTTATTTTTCACAGGGTTATAAAAGATTTTATGATCCAGGGAGGAGACCCAACAGGAACTGGTAGTGGTGGTCAAAGTGCTTTTGGTAAAAGCTTTAAAGACGAATTTAACAAGGGATATAGGAACTTCTATGGAGCCCTATCAATGGCTAATGCTGGACCAGATACAAATGGCTCCCAATTCTTTATAGTTACTGCAAAGTCCGTGCCAGACGACCTAGTTGGTCAGATGGAAGAAGTAGGTGGAGAAACTTTTCCTAAGGCTGTTATAGAAAAGTATAAGGAAGTAGGAGGAACACCTTGGCTGGACTTCAGGCATACTGTCTTTGGACAAGTGGTCGAAGGAATGGATGTTGTCCTAAAAATCCAAGATGTTAAGACTGGTGAGATGGACAAGCCTCTAGAAGATGTTAAAATTGAAGATATTATTATAGAAAAGTAGAAATAAACCCCGAAAGCCAACCAGGATTTCGGGGTTTTAGATTCTATTAAGAAGGTTAAAATACTCACTATTAAAAAGCTAAATTAAGCTGGGGTTAATCATTTTCTATATAGTCAGTATTTTCATATGTTAAGTAGTGGAAGCTGTAGGTTTCATCTCCCTGCCTTTCTTCAATAAGGTCTGACTTGTCAACAAGCCTCCAATTATCTAATTTATCTAGGTTGGGTATTGCTGCATCAAAATCATCATAGACTTTGTGGACCTTGGTTATATAGGCCTTGTGACACTTGTTAAGCAACTGGTCAACAAGGATAGCCCCACCTACTAGAAAGACGTCTTTTTCATCTTCTCCCATCTCCTTTATTAGGTCGGATAGCCTATCAATATCGGTTAAAACAACTGCGTCTTCATTGGAATAGTCAGGGTTATTGGTAATTACAATATGCCTTCTTCCCTTAAGAGGACGACCGCCAGGAAGTGAGTCCATGGTTTTTCTTCCCATGACTAGAGTTTTTCCCATGGTTGTTTCCTTAAATCTTTTTAGGTCTTTTTTTAAGTGGAATAAAAGGTCCCCATTTAGACCGATTGAAAAATTTTCATCTACCGCTAACATTAATATCATAGCAACCTCCAAGTTTTATATACTAACGATTATACTATATTACTGGAATAATATTACAAAATTTAGTGGTTAATTTGGGAGAATACCATAAAACCTACTTATTATAGGCGATATTTGATATAATATAAGATATTATATTAATAGGAGTTTTTATGAAAAGAAAGATTAGTAAAGAACTAATATTGAATATTTTAAGTGCTGCCCTATTAGCCAGCCTTTTGATATACCTATACCAAAGTTTAGGGGAATTTGCTACGGCCTTTATGCTTATACCATTTGTCCTTCTTTTTCTTAGTGAAGGAAGGTATCCTGCTCTGGTAGCTATGGCGGTTAGCTTTGTGATTTCAGGCTTTTTTACTGAACTAGCTACCCTGATATACCTAGCAATATATATTACTATAGGAAGTTTATTTTTAGGTCATTACTTGCAGGTAGATAGGGGACTTAGGAAGACGGTTTTACAGCTAGCTTTCATCAAGTTGGGGTGCCTATTGGGCTTTTTAGCTATAGTATCTTATTTTTCAAAGGTAAATCCCATAGACTCAATGAGGGAATTTCTAGATGGGCTAGTCAAGTTAATAATAGATGACATACCTTCGAGTATAGATATAAGTGAGGATATGGTTATCCAGTTTGAAAAGACTTTGAGGTTAGCAATGGATAGGTTTATTTTGCTGTTGCCAGCTATAAGCTTCATAATCTCATATGTGTCTTCATTTATAAACTCGTTTATAATAGTTAAATATTTTAGAAATGACCAAAGGATAAAGCCTGCCCATGTAAAAATTAACCGCTATCATTCGGATGACAACCTAAAGTATGCAACGGGCGTCTTATTAGGAATATCTATAATCTTAAATATTTTCCAATATGACTATGCAGAGGTTTTTATAAGTAATTCGATGGCAATATTAGGGTTTTTCTACTTTGCAAATGGATTTTTGCTTACAGATTATATTTTTGAAATCTCAGGCAATAAATTTTTAAGATTTACGCTACCCATTTTCATGGTATTTTTCTGGGGGAATATAATGTTTTATCAGATAGTTGGAGCTTTTGATTTGTTTTTTAATATAAGGAGGAGGGTGTCCCTGTATGGAAAGAAAGGAAAATAAGTATTCTCTGGAGGCTTGGTTACTTCCAGCTATATGCTTTGTTATGGCTATAACCCTATTTTTTTATAATGAGTATGTGGCCCTAGTAGCTTGTGTATTAACTATTTTCGTTTCCTATAAGACCTATGTGTTAGAAAAGGAAAGAAAAAGACGAATTAGAAACTACATTGATAGCCTTGATGTTGCTTTTGATAGCATTTCAAAGAATGCTGTTTTTAAAATGCCCTTTTCAGTTGCTGTCTTGGATAAGGAAGGTAGTCTTATGTGGTATAATAGCATGTTCAAGTCCATGACTGATATTGAAAGTAGCTTAGTGGACAAGAAGCTTGCTGATGTTTTGCCATCAATTGGAAGCTCTAGTTTAGATCAAGATGGAGAAAGGGTATTTAGTCTGAGGGATAGGAAGTATAAGATATATACCACTACCGCCAAAGATGACAAGGAAGAAGAACTTACCCTTTTGTATATGTTAGATATAACAGACCACCAGGACTTGATAGACCTTTATGAGGATGAGAAGCTTATAATACTCAATATCCAGATTGATAACTACGATGAGTTAGTACAGACTGTTTCTAATGAGAAAAGACCCCTACTATTTGCCCAAATAGATAGGTATATATCTATGTATTTTCATGATTATGGGGCTATTGTAAAAAAATATGAAAATGATAAGTATTTTGGGATTGTTGAAAGTGGTCAACTTCAGCAAATGCTAGATGCTAAATTTATATTTATAGAGAAGATAAGGGATATTAATTTTGGGAACACAATCCCTCCTACCCTTTCTTTGGGGATAGGTAGGAATGAATCAAGCCCAAGACAACTTGAAAAATCTGCTAATGCAGCTCTCGACATCGCCCTTGGTAGAGGGGGAGACCAGGTTGTAATTAAAGATAAAGAGGAATTAAATTATATAGGTGGAAAGAACAAGGCGACAGAAAAGAGGACTAAGGTAAAGGCAAGGGTTATAGCCCATGCCCTAGGTCAATTAATTGACAAGTCGACAGAAGTATTTGTAATGGGCCATAAAAACCCAGACATGGATTCATTTGGGTCAGCTCTTGGACTTATGCATGCTGTGATCCAGAAGAACAAGAAGGTCTACCTGGTACTCGAGGAAGTTACTCCAGCTATAAAGAACTTGTATGAGAGGGCAGTAGATAAAATTGAGGGCTTTGAAAGTAAGAGGATTTCCCCTGCGGAAGCCTATAATCTTATTAGGCCATCTTCCCTTATAATTGTAACGGACAACCATAGGAGAAATTCGACAGAAGAGCCTAGGCTATTTGAAAAGACTGATAATGTCTTTGTAATAGACCACCATAGGAGGAGTAAGGACTATATAGATAATGCAACCCTAATTTATATGGAACCATATGCATCATCTGCATCGGAGCTAGTTACAGAGATGTTAATGTATATGGATGGAGGATTAAATATAGATAGGATAGTGGCAGAAGGTCTCCTTGCGGGTATTACTGTAGATACAAAGAATTTTGTTATGCAGACGGGAGTAAGGACTTTCGAGGCTGCTTCAGTGCTAAAGAGACATGGGGCAGATTCCATGGTAGTAAAGGAACTTTTCAAGGATGATCTCGACCTTATAAGGACCAAGGCTGATATTATTTCTAAAGCTGAAATGATTCTTGGAGATATGGCAATCGGGGTTTATGACCATGACTCGTCATCTTCATCGCTTATTGCCTCTCAGGCAGCGGATGAATTGCTTAATGCTGAGGGTGTTAAGGCTTCATTTGTCTTGACTAGATCAAATGGAAGAACCCATATAAGTGCAAGGTCGCTGGGGGATGTTTCAGTCCAATTAATAATGGAAAGACTTGGTGGAGGCGGTCACTTGACAGCTTCTGCAACTCAAATGGATGTGTCTATTGAAGAAGCTAAAGAAGAATTGATTAAGGGTATAGAAGAGTATAAAGAAGGAGAAGAATAATGAAGGTTATTTTATTGGAAGATGTTAAAGGACTTGGAAAGAAGGGAGAACTTGTCAATAGCAAGGTAGGATATTTCAGAAACTTCCTATTCCCAAAAGGATTTGCCATTGAAGCAACAAAGGAAAATCTTGCCCAATGGGAAGAAGAGCAAATGAAAAAGGCTGAGATTTTTAAGGAAAATCAAGACCTTGCCTTGAAGTTGAAGGATAAACTTGAAAAGACTAGCCTAAAGCTAAAGGCCAAGGGTGGAGCAGATGGAAGATTGTTCGGCTCTATTACAGCTCAAGACATAGCCAAGGGGTTGAACGAGCAATTCGGATATGATATTGATAAAAAGAAAGTAGAACTAAAAGACAATATTAAGCAAGAAGGAAGCCACAAGGTTGGCATAAGAGTATTCCCTGAAATTTTAGCAGAAGTTGAAGTAATAGTAGAAAAGGAATAAGGGATTATGGAGCAAAATATTAAGGGGCAAGTTCCAAACGCCCTTGAGGTTGAAAGGTCTATCTTAGGACTTGCTATATCAAATAACAATTTAATAAATATTTTGCTTGAGAAGATGCATTCTGACTATTTTTATGACCCTAAGAATAGGCAGATTTTTGAGGCGATAAAAAATCTGAATTTTTCCAATAAACCAGTTGATTTTGTAACTGTTAAGGATGAATTAGAAAAGAAAATTGACCTCGAAAGTATAGGTGGGATGGACTATCTTTTTAACCTCCTGGACCCCTCATACTATTCTGCAAATATTGAAACCTACATTGATGTAGTAAGAGAAAAGGCTACACTTAGAAAGTTGTTGGGCTTTGGTAATGACCTAATTTCCGATGTTTATGATGGTAAGTATAAATCGGAAGAGATAATTGGGTCAGCTTCTGAGAAACTTTTTGGAATGAGTGAATACTCTGATGAAGAGGGCCTGGTCAGATTGTCTGAAGTCGTACCTGATACTTATTCACACCTTATAGAGATAAGTCAAAACCCTTCAGCCTTGACCGGTATAACTACTGGATTTAGAGATTTAGATAAGATGCTAAGCGGCCTTCAAAATTCTGACTTTATCCTCTTAGCAGCAAGACCTTCAGTAGGTAAGACAGCTCTAGGGATAAATATGGCGGTAAACGCTGCAAAAGCTGGCAAGAAGGTAGCTGTATTTTCCTTGGAAATGAGCAAGAGACAAATTACTCAAAGGATTATTTCCATGATGAGCTATGTAGAGCTATCAAATATAATTGCTGGCCATATAAGTGAAGATGAATGGAACCAGCTTTTTGTAAGGATGGAAGAATTAAAAGACTTAGACATATATATAGACGATACGGCTAGCATATCTCTTACGGAATTAAGGGCCAAGGCTAAGAGGAAGAAGCAGGAAAGTGGACTAGATATGATAGTAATTGACTACCTGCAACTTATGACTACAGATAGTAAAAGAGTTGAAAACAGGCAACAGGAGATATCCACCATATCCAGAGGACTTAAGGCCCTGGCTAAGGAACTTAATATACCGATTTTATCTCTTTCTCAGCTATCAAGAAAGACCGAGGAAAGGTCTGATAAAAAGCCTATGCTTTCCGACCTAAGAGAATCTGGTGCAATCGAGCAGGACGCTGACGTTGTAATGATGCTTTACAGGGAGGATTACTATGATAAGGAAAGCGACCTACAAAACAATCTTGAAGTAATAATTGGTAAGCATAGAAATGGTCCAACCGGTAGTGTAAACCTATACTTTGTAAAAGAATATACCTTGTTTAAGGACATAGTATATGGTGATTCCAATGAAAATTAAAAGAGATGACTATATTATTAGAGACCTAGAAGCTAAGGATGGATATCTTTTAAGGGAGTGGGGGACTTTTGATGACCCCATCCTTTATGGATACAACTATTCAGATATGACGGAAGCTGAGACAAGATACTGGTACAATTCAAAGAGATTTCCATTTAGGACCCAATATTATGTAGCCATAAATAATGATGGCCACATGATTGGATATATGGGGATTAAGGAGATAAATAGGTTCACCCAGTCGGCCAAGCTTGGAATCGTCCTAGACCCCAACTTTGTGTCTAAGGGCTATGGGACCAAATTATTAAAAGACTTTTTAGACTATTATTTTAATGAATTAAAGATGATTAGGATGGTCTTGGAGGTCAATAGCTGGAATGAAAGAGCTATTAAACTATATGAAAAGATGGGCTTTTCAGAATATGCAACCAGCTATCAAATGTTTGAAAACCAGCAAATAGACCTGGATAATCCTGCCTATGACCAAGTAAGGGATTGCTTTGAGATTAGGAATGGACGGATCTATAACGAGATAATAAAGATGAGTTTGTCTAGAAAAGATTACTTAGAAGGGATAGGAGGTAGACCATGAAAATTGAACTTGACAAGACTATGATTGACCTGGGCTTTACTCCTGTGGAAAATATGTTTATTCACACTTACCTTGCCATGGCAAATGGTGACCAGATTAAAGTTTATCTATATGCTCTTTCTCAAGTGTATTCTAATGACAGACAGGAGATAGACAACAAGAATATTGCCTTTGAAATGAAGCTAACCGAAGGGCAAGTAATAGATGCCTGGAGATTTTGGCAGGAATTAGGCCTCGTAGAGATAAAGGGCGATAGGTATATTTTTAAAAGTTTAAGAAGCGGATATATCAACCAGATTTTAGGGGTTGAAGAAGAGCCTGACCAGGAAGGACAGGTAGATTTCGAATCTTCTAAGGACTATAGAAATGATGGATTTAAAAAGCTAATAAATGATATAGAAGAGTTCATATCATCTGGAACGGACCTGGAATTTCCTTTAAGTAATAGGGAGATCGAGCAAATTGACCAGCAAATAAAAGATTTTAATTTGACCTATGAATTTTACAATTATGCCTTTGCCTTGGCTTCTGTAGAAGTCAACACTAAAAACATCGGTGTAATAACTGGTGTAATAAGAAACTGGGTCATGGATGGGGCGACAGATGAAGAAAAACTCAACCAGCTCTTGGAGAAAAAAGCCAAGGCTAAAGAAGATAAGAAGACCCAGACTAAGCCTCAGTCAGCTAAAAAGAAGGTTAGCATAGAGGATGATAAGAGGATGTCCAGGGAAGAGAGGATCAAATTCATAGAAGAAAAGATGAAAAAGAGAAAGAGCCTATTGGAGGAGGATTAATGTCTAAATCTATTGAAGAAATCCTAGAATCCAGAAGGCAAAAAAATAAGGAAATACTTAAGAAAAAGGAAAGAGCCTTATATGACAAGTCCGAGGAGTTTAGGGTATTAACAGATAGGATAAAAGAACTAAATATACAAAGACTAAAGGCCTTGATGGCCAACCAGGATTATCAGTCGATAACTGATGAAATTGATAGGTTGAGAGGGGAGAAAAAGCTTTGTATAAAAAAATTGGGATTCAGTGAAGATTATCTGAAGCTGACCTATGATTGTGAGATATGTAAGGATACAGGATTTTACAAGCAGAAATCCTGTATATGCAGAAACAAATTAATATCTGAAAGACTGTATGACCAAAGCATGATACATAACATCATACAAAAGGAAAACTTTGACAACTTTAATCCAAATCTTTTTAGAAAAAATAGGCAGGCAGATGAACCAGTTAGTCCCTATGAAAATATCCTTTCTATAAAAAAACAAATAGAAAGATTCTTGGATAAGTCCCCTAATCGACTTCCAAATTTTTATTTTTATGGGGATGTTGGTACGGGTAAGACCTATATGATTAACTGTATAGCCAAAGAGTTGATGGATAGGGGGGTTGAAGTTCTTTACCAGTCTTCCAATGACATGCTAAATTTTCTTGCTAGCTATCAGTTTATGTACCAAGAAGATAAAAAAGACAACCAGGCCAAGGCTAGGTTGATATATGATGTTGATGTCCTTATAATAGACGATTTGGGGACCGAACTCATAACTGAAGTTATAAAGTCAAACCTTTTTGAGCTTATTAATAAGAGGTTAGTGGCTGGAAAGACGACAATAATATCGTCTAATATTGCTATATTTGACTTGCAAATGTATTATGAGAAGAGGATAAGCTCTAGGATAATGGGCAATTATGAGCCTGTATATTTTTATGGAAATGACCTAAGGATGGCTGATTTATAGGATTTTGATAGTTAAAATTGGATTGAAGGTGACTATATGGATATACAAGTTGTTACTAAAAAAGAGATGGAGACCATGCAAAGACATGCTATCGAAGAAGTAGGAATAGACCAGTCTTTGATTATTGAAGCCTCCGCTAATATGGTTATAAAGAATATCGATTTATATAGAAGAAATACTTTTGCTATCATATGTGGAGTCGAAGCTAATGGGGCTATTGGCTTAGTGGTAGCTAGGTATCTTTTGGCACATGAAAAGACTGTTTATATTTTCATCTTGGGGGATGTAAAAACATCTTCAAAAATCTTCAAGGATAGGCTGGAGATCCTAATAAAGTTAGGAGCCGATATAAGCTATCTAGATACCTTGGGAGATTTTTCTGATTTCGAGAACAATCTAAACAAGGTCAACACCATAATAGATGCAATTACGGGAATAGAGTATCAAGGTCCCTTTGATGGGGTATATGACTTCGTTATAGATAAGATAAATTCGTCGAGGATTTATACCCTTTCTATAGACCTTCCTTCGGGAATAGACCCAGACACAGGTCATATCGATACAAGTTGTGTTACCCCCAATCTAATTGTTTGCTTTCAATTTATGAAAAAAGGACTAATAAAGACAGATAGGCTAAAGGGAGTCCATGTTGTAGTAGAAAATATTGGAATCCCTCTTCAATCAGTGAAAAAAGCCCTAGTGCAAAGACCGAAATTTTAGGAGAGATTATGTTAGATATTAAAAGAATAAGAAATAATAAAGAAGAAGTAGTAGAAGCCTTAAAAGGCAGGAGTGGAAACTTTCCAATTGATGAGCTGCTAGATCTTGATGAGCAAAGGAGAGCTATATTAGTAGATGTTGAGGCTAAGAAGGCTCAACAAAACAAGGTTTCTAAAAGCATCCCACAACTAAAAAAGGAGGGTAAAGACCTTGCTCCAATTATGGAGGAAATGAAGGAACTATCAGGTCAAGTAAAGGACTTAGATAGCAAGGTTAAAGAAATTGAGGAAAAAATCCAAGAAACAATTCTTTATATACCAAATACACCTAACAAGGATGTTCCTATAGGCAAAGATGACAGCGATAATGTTGAAATAAGAAAATATGGAACTCCAAGAGACTTTGATTTTCAACCTAAGGCCCACTGGGATCTTGGGGTAGACCTGGGAATCCTTGACTTTGAAAGGGCTGGCAAAATTACAGGGGCTAGATTCTCAATTTTTAAGGGGATGGGGGCTAAACTACAAAGATCTCTTATTAGATTTATGCTCGATATCCATACCCAAGAGCAAGACTATGAAGAGCTATGGGTTCCCTTTATGGTAAATAGGAATTCAATGACAGGTACTGGCCAACTTCCTAAATTTGAGGAAGATGCCTTTTATCTACCTTCAAAAGATTTCTTTTTAATACCAACTGCTGAAGTTCCTGTTACTAACTATAGGTCTGGAGAAATCATCCCTCAAGAAGAGCTTCCACTTTATTATACAGCTTACACCCCATGCTTTAGACAAGAGGCTGGGTCAGCAGGAAGGGACACTAGGGGGCTAATAAGGAACCACCAATTCGATAAAGTAGAGATGGTGAAATTAGTTAAGCCAGAAGATTCATATAAAGAATTAGAGAAATTAACGGCCGATGCTGAAGAAATATTAAAGAGATTGGAAATTCCTTATAGGGTTGTTGTTTTATCAACAGGGGACCTTGGATTTTCAGCAGCCAAAACCTATGATATAGAGGTCTGGATGCCATCATATGGAAGATATGTTGAAATTTCATCATGTTCAAACTTTGAAGACTTCCAAGCAAGGCGTGCCAACCTAAAGTTCAGAGATGAAAAGGGCAAGGCTCAACTAGTTCACACCCTAAATGGATCTGGACTTGCAGTAGGTAGGACCTTTGCAGCCATTATTGAAAATTATCAAAATGAAGATGGATCAGTAACTGTTCCGAAGGCCTTAAGACCATACTTGGGAATAGACCTTATTAAATAGTTGGAGCTAGCATGAGAAATAAGAAGATAGATAAGAGGATTATCCTAACAGGTGGAGGTACAACTGGCCATGTGGCAGTCAACCTAGCCCTAATCCCAGAGTTAAAAGACCAGGGCTATGAAATATACTACCTAGGGTCGAAGAATGGAATCGAGAAAGAACTCATTGGTGAAATCGAAGGTGTACACTATATATCGATTGCTACGGGAAAACTTAGAAGATACTTTTCCTGGCAAAATTTCAAGGATTTCTTTAAGGTTGTAGGTGGGACATTTCAAGCCATCTGGAAAATATTTAAGATAAGGCCTAATATCATTTTTTCTAAAGGTGGGTTTGTCTCTGTACCAGTGGTCTTTGGAGGCTGGGTCAATAGGGTTCCGTGCATATCACATGAATCAGACCTTACACCAGGTTTAGCCAACAAGTTGATTAAGCCTTTTGTTAGAACCCTTTTTACAACTTTTCCAGAAACTGTTGACCATATCGGATCTGACAAGGCGAAATTTATTGGGCCAATAGTGAGAGAATCACTATTATATGGAGACAAATGCAGGCTAAAAGGAAAGCTTGATATCTTTAACGGAAAGAAAAACCTCCTTGTAATGGGGGGATCTCTTGGTGCTAAGAAGATAAATGAACTCATAAGGGATAACCTGGATCAGTTATCGGAAAGATATAATGTAATTCATGCCTGTGGTAAAAATGGAATGGATGAAACTATAAAAAAAGATGGTTATTTCCAATTTGAATATATTAATGAGGGGCTAAATGATATCCTTGATGCGGCAGATATAGTGATATCGAGATCGGGCTCAAATGCGATATTTGAATTTCTATATTATAAGATTCCCATGCTTTTAATACCCTTTGAAAAGGGATCTAGGGGGGACCAAGTTGATAATGCAAGGTCCTTTCAAGATTGTGGATATGCTCTCATGAAAAGGGAAGATGACTTAGACGGAAAGAGTCTATTACAAGCAATCAACTACCTGGAAGACCACAGAAAGCAGATGGAAATAGAAATGGGTAAGTTTTACTTTGACGATGCCTTAGCTATTATGCTAGAAGAGATAAAAAAACAAAAAAAATAATACATCTTAATTGAGTTAGATAGGAAGCGCACAAGCATAGCTTGTGTGCTTTTTTAGTTGAATTTTATATCATGGATATCAAGAAAGATTGAAATTAGAAAGGAAAATT
Source organism: uncultured Peptoniphilaceae bacterium (assembly GCA_964345835.1). Lineage (GTDB taxonomy): Bacteria > Bacillota > Clostridia > Tissierellales > Peptoniphilaceae > JAAYEL01. The sequence continues at coordinate 24,580 of CAYFSL010000007.1, read as the reverse complement.
GATGAATAATATTCGCTATTGTATTAGGAAAAAAGACTAAAACTTAGAGAAAAAATGGAGAAATCTATGACTTAAAATGAAAGAATATTAATCATGGTAATTAATAACCAAAAATAATAAATGGATTTACGAGATATTAAGTAAAAAAAGGATACAAAAATTATAAAAAAAAGACATCAAATTTTACCGAGAGAAAATTTTAATTCAAAAGCGAAAGTTTATAATTGTCAAAAAAATTTAAAAAATAACTAGTGAAAGTAAGGTGAGCAAATAATAATATCTTAAAATCGAAAATTTTATAGGCGTGAAAACGTTGATATCAAGGGATTTAGTATAATTTTGTCACTCTAGGCGCCCAAGTGACAACTTGGTAATCAACAACCAAATTAATTCAAAATTTCGATTTTGGAAAAATAATAAAAAAAAGCTTTGACATGGGGGCAAGGAATGTTATACTGAAAGTAAGATGAATAGTGACTCACGTAAACAGCCGCTCAGGTAAATGAGGTCTCAGGTTTAATGTCGATCATGTTGTCAAATAAGAGATAGGAGGCGCTAATGAAAAATTATAAAGTAAACTACATAAACTTACCAACAGGCGAAAAGATTGCCTACAGGGAAGCTGGCGATGGAAACCAGATAATAGTCTTGGTACATGGAAATATGAGTTCTTCAGTTCACTTTCAACCTTTGATGGAAAGGCTAGAAAAAGAAGGAAGATTTAAGATCTATGCCCCTGATATGCCAGGATTTGGTGATAGTACATATAACAAGCAAAGAAATAGTTTACATGAATTCAGTTGGGATATAACAGCATTTATTGAAGCCCTTGATTTGACAGATGTTACAATTTTAGGATGGTCATCAGGAGGCGGAGTTGTTTTGGAAACTGCTGCTGATATAGCTGAAAGAATTAAGAAAGTCTTTTTACAGTCATCAGTAGGTATCCAAGGATATCCTATGTTTAGAAAAGATGAAAACCTTCAACCAATCCTAACCGAAAGAATCTATAAGAGAGAAGATATTGCAAGCGATCCAGTACAGGTGCTTCCTGTGCTAGAGGCTCACAGAACTAATAATAGAGAGTTCTTCAAATACATCTGGAATCTCACAATTTACAACAAGGTCCAACCAAGCCAGGAAGATTATGAAATCTACTTAGACGCTATACTGAAACAAAGGAATTTAGTTGATTTAGATTATAGCTTGGTTGTGTTTAACATGACCCATGATAGTAATGGAGTTGTTGATGGAAGTGGAAGAATTGACTTAGTTAAGGCTCCAGTAATCTTGTTACACGGAGCTGATGACATGGTTGTTCCTAAGCAATTTGCTCAAACAACTAAGGACTATTTTGGAGATAAGGCGGAGTTAGTATTCTTTGAGGGGATGGGCCACAGCCTATTTACCGATGATATGGATAGATTTTGTAGAGAGTTTGTGTCAAGAATTTAATAGGAGGAATTAAATGAGTAAGGATGTCATAGGAATAAGAGGTTTGGGTGTTTACCTACCAGAAAATTATATGACTGCTAAGGATATTTCAGAAGCAACCGGTAATACCTGGTCTGAAGAGGCAGTAATTGAAAAGCTGGGAATCAAGAAAAAATACATTCCAGGCCCAGATGATGGAACGCAAGAGATGGGAGCTAAGGCAGCGAAGGCGGCAGTTGAAGATGCGGGAATAGACCCATTAGATATCGATGTAATCCTTTGCTTTGGTGAAGAGTGGAAAGAGTATCCGCTAACAACATCAGCACTATATATCCAAGATTACATAGGGGCAACTAATGCTTGGGGAATCGACCTACAAAATAGGTGTTGTTCTACAATAGCTACAATGAAGATAGCTAAGGATATTATCTTAGCTGACCCTGATGTAAACACAGTTCTAGTAGCTGGTGGATATAGAAATGGTGACTTCGTAGACTTTAAGGATCCAGATATGTCCATGATGTATAACCTAGCAGCAGGTGGCGGTGCCTTAATTCTTCAAAGAGGATATGAAAAGAACCAACTTCTAGGTTCTCATGTAATATCTGATGGTTCCCTATCTAGGACAGCAGGAGTTGAGATCGGTGGTACCCTTAATCCAATAACAAGGGACAATATCGATGAAGCCTATAAGTCTCTTAGGTTATTAGAGGCAAAGAAGATGAAAGACAGACTAAATCAAGTTTCTATGCCTAACTGGATAGAGTGTATTGATAAGTCACTTGAAAAGTCTGGACTAAAGAAGGAAGACATAGATTTCTTGAATATTTTACATATTAAGAGATCAGGACACCTAGGTATGCTTAAACTACTTGGTTTAAGAGAAGACCAATCCCTTTACTTAGAAGATTATGGCCATATCGGTCAAGTTGACCAAATTCTAACTTGGAAGGTGGCTAGGGATGAAGGTCTAGTAAAAGATGGAGATATAATTGCAACAATAGCGGCCGGCATCGGATATGTTTGGGCGGCAAACATAGTTAAGTGGGGGTAGAAAATGAGTAGTTTCATAGGAGTAATCCTACGAAGCCTTGAATATGGTTCTATATATGCACTTGCATCACTAAGTATCATACTTGTCTATAGAACTTCCTTTACAACTAACTTTGCTCAGGGGGTATTGGGGATGTTCAATACATACCTAATCACAACCCTAGTTGTTAGTAAGGGAATGAGTATATATGCAGCAATCCCAATAGGACTTTTGAGTGCTATTCTAATAGGGATACTTATAGATGTGGTAATCATTAGAAGGGCTAAAGGCGTTAATCCAGTAGGAAAGCAAATAATCACACTAGGAATAATGAACATAGTATTAGGTATGACACCTGTTTTGTTTGGTGTTTATGACTTACAACTTCCTAAGATAATTCCTGGTGGAAGTATAAATTTATCAGGAGCTAACATCACATATAATAGTATATTCAACATACTATTTGGATTTGCGATAATGTTTATCCTATTTACTGTACTGAACAAGACAAAGTTTGGACTGGCTATTAGAACTACAGCGTCAAATGAAACGACAGCTAAGATGATGGGGGTTCCAACTAAGACAATAACCATGATTGCTTGGGCGATTGCGGGAGTATTGTCAACCATGGCGGGGGTTATGACCGCCCCATTCTCAGCGGTTAACACAATCTTTATGAATGATGTTCAGATAAATGCCTTTATGGCTTCGGTTTTTGGAGGTTTCTCAACCTTCCATGGACCAGTTATCGGGGCCTACATACTGTCAATTGCAACTAACATCTTACAGGTGTATTTACCAAATGGTACCGTCTGGGGTAAGCCGGTAGTTTATATGATTATGATAGCAATCCTATTCTTTAGGCCTGTTGGACTATTTGGTGAGAAAGTAGTAAAGAAGGTGTAGTATGAAGAAGATATTTAAGAATGCATATTTTCAATTTATCATTTTAGGCCTTGCTTTTGCCTTGGTTCCAACCCTGTCACACATGGGATTAATCAAGTCATCAAGCGTTACTACAATAGGATTTACATTAATCTTTACCATAGCTGCCTTGGGGCTAAATGTCCTACTAGGTTTTTCTGGACTTGTATCCCTAGGTACAGCAGGTTTTATGGGGCTTGCAGCCTACCTATCAGCCTATTTTACTAGGGTGATGAACCTACCATTTGAGTTATCTTTTATCTTGTCAGTTACTATAACAACCTTATTAGGTTTAGTGGTTGGGGTGTTCTCCTTAAAATTCGAAGGTATTTACCTTGGTATAGTTACTCTTGCGGTTGCGGAAATATTTAGGTTAATCTTCCTTCAATTTGACGCCTTTACAGGTGGAGCAGTTGGTTCAAAAGCTTCCTATCCTACATTATTAGGGTTTTTAGAATTGGATAGGGTGAAGACCTACTACTTAATAGTTGTGGTAATGATAATAGTGTTTATCTTGGTATATAACCTATCCAAGGGTCACCTAGGAAGAGCCTTAAATGCTATGAGAGGTTCTCAAGCAGCTGCCCAATCAATGGGAATCAACATATTTAAGCATAGGATAATTGCCTTTGGTATAGCTAATGCTTTGGCAGCGGTAGCCGGTGTCCTATATGTTCACTATGTAAGGCTATCAATACCAAACGTTTGGAGCTTGAACTTATCATTAGACTTTTTGGCGATGATTGTAATAGGTGGGTTTAGGTCAATATATGGAACCTTAGTTGGCTCATTTGTAGTCTACGGTTTAAGTGAGTTGTTCTTAAAGCACCTTCCAATACCAGCGATTGAGTCCATAATACCTGTAATCAAGGGGATACTTATGATTATCTTCGTAATCTACTTCCCAGGTGGATTGGCTGGAATTAAGGATAAGCTTATGGCTAAGTTCAAGAAGAACAAGGCTGAAGAAAAATTAGAAAAGGAGACATAAGATGGCGAAGTTACTAGATGTAAAGGACTTATCAATATCCTTTGGTGGACTTAAAGCCGTTGACTCACTTTCTTTTGATATAAACGAAAAAGAAGTTTACGGACTAATCGGTCCAAATGGAGCAGGTAAAACTACAGTTTTTAACTGTATTACTCAATTCTATAAAGCTGATACCGGCAACCTGGAATTTATTAATAACAAGGGAGAAAAGGTAAACCTTGAAGATCTTGCTGTTCACGATGTCATAAGACACGGAATAGTTAGGACCTTCCAGAATGTTGAGCTAGTTAGAGAGTTGAGCATTTTACAAAATGTTATGATAGGTGGTCACATTAGATATAAGTCTAACCTGTTGGATGTGCTTTTCAACACACCTAGAGTAAAGAAGGAAGATAAAGAGCTTGAGGAAAGGGCTATCGAAGTTTTGACTAAGCTAGGGCTTGACCACCTTATGCATATGCCAGCAGGCGGACAGCCTTACGGTGTTCAAAAGAAGGTTGAGCTTGCTAGAACCCTGATGCTTCATCCTAAACTTATAATCCTGGATGAACCAGCAGCAGGACTAAATGATAAAGAAACGGCAGAATTAGCCGATACCATCAAGCTAATCAGTAGGGAAATGGACTGTGCAATCATGCTTGTAGAGCATGACATGGGACTCGTAATGAAGATATGCGACAGGATTTGTGCTATATCTTTTGGAAAGAAATTGGCAATTGGAACTCCTGCTGAAATCCAGGCTAATAGGAAGGTCCAAGAGGCTTATTTAGGGGTGAGTGAAGATGAAGAATAAGATATTAGAGATAAAGGATCTTGAAGTAGCTTATGGCCCTATTAAGGCTATCAAAGGGATCAACATGAATGTCTGTGAAGGAGAAATAGTTGCCATCCTGGGTGCCAATGGGGCAGGAAAGACTACAACCTTAAGAACGGTTTCTGGTGTAATCAAACCTTCAAAAGGATCAATAATTTTCAAGGGTAAGGATATAACAAGGCTTCCAGCTGAAAAAATTACAAGGCTGGGAATTGTTCAATCACCAGAAGGAAGGCAGATATTTCAAGACCTTAGTGTACTAGACAACCTAAAAATAGGGGCCTATACACAAAAGGACAAGAAGGTAATCGAAGAAAACTATAAATTGGTTTATGAGCTATTTCCAGTATTAAAGGAAAGACAAAATCAAATTGCTCAGACCCTTTCAGGCGGGGAACAACAGATGCTAGCTATAGGTAGGGCCTTAATGGCATCACCTAATCTTCTAGTATTAGACGAGCCCAGCCTAGGTCTTGCACCGCTGATTGTAAAGGATATCCTAAATGCGGTAAGGACAATAGCTGATAAGGGAGTAACCGTATTAATAGTAGAACAAAATGCAGCCCAAACAATGAAGATAGCAGACTATGCTTACGTATTGGAAGTTGGAAGGGTGAGCATGGAAGGTAAGGCGGAAGAGCTGGCTAATGACAGCTCATTAGTAGAAGCATATTTAGGGACGTAAAAAATTATTTAGGAGGAGACATGAAAAAAACAAGTAAATTATTATCCTTATTGTTAGCTTTAATGCTAATGCTTACTGCCTGCGGAGGTGGAGCAGGTGAATCAAAGAAGGTTCAAGGGGTAACTGACAAGGAAATCCTAGTTGGAAATACAGCGGCAGTATCAGGTGCCTACGCATCAGTTGGTGTACCTTTTAACGAAGGTATTGAAGCTTATTTCAAGTACGTAAATGAAAATGGCGGAGTTAAGGGAAGAACAATTAAGTTTGTACATACTGATGATGAGTTTGCACCTGACAAGGGTAAGGCTCAACTTCAAGCTATGGTAGAAGATAAGAAAGTATTCGCAATTGTAGGACACTTCGGAACTCCAGTAGTTTCTGCTACAATCGATGACTTAAAGGAATATGGAATACCAGCGGTTTACTTCGCAACTGGTATCGGTGAACTATATAATGAAAAGGCGGAAGGTAATGATAGAAACCTATTCCCAGTTCAACCTATCTACATCACAGAAGGTGAAATAATGGTTGCCAGAGGAGCAGGAGACTACAAGGCTAAAAAGATTGGTGTAATCTTTACAAATGACGACGCTGGTAAGGACATGCTTAAGGGAGCTCAATCTAAGGCTAAGGAACTTGGTCTTGAGCTAGTATCTGAACAAGTAGAGCCAGGTGCAACTGACGTATCAGCAGCTGTAACTTCTCTATTAGCAGAAAAGCCTGACTTTATCATTGGTGCAGCAATCCAACAAACAATCCCTACAATAATCAAAGCTTTAGCTAGCCAAGGTAACACTGCTCCAGTTATTACAACTTACGTTAACGTAGCTCCAGTAATAGCTCAAGCGGTTGCTGAAGAATCTAAGAAGTTTGATATCCTAGGAAATGGTTGGGTAGACTTCGAACAAGAAACAGCTGTTAAGGAATTTGAAAACTACAAGAAATATATGCCAGAAGAATACCATGACAACGCTTATGCGATTACAGGTTGGATAGCTGGTCTATTCTTTACAGAAGGATTGAAGAGAATTCCAGAAGGAACAGATATAACTTGGGAATCATACATGGATGCTTTAGAAAAAGAACCTATCCTAAACCCATTTGGTGGTGAAATTGACTTTACTAATGGTAAGAGACAAGGTACAACTGTCATGAACCTATCAAAGGTAAACCCTACTGCTCCAACTGGTTGGGAAGCGATAAAACCACTTCAATCAATGGACTCAATTCTTAAGAGCAAATAATAAAGAAGATAAGATCAAATAAGATTGAGATAAAGTTAATAATCAAGGACCCGCATATAGGATATGTAGGGTGCCAACCGTCTTATGGGGTCGAGAGATATAAGGGGCACTTAAATGTGCCCTTTTTTTGAAAACTAAAGAGGAGAAATTATGAAAAAATACCAAGAAAAACTTATAACAGCAGAAGAAGCTGTCAAGCTTGTCAAGTCAGGAGACCATATAGTTACAGGCTTGGGAGCGGGCGAAGGAAAAAACTTCTTATCTGTCCTTCATACAATAGATGAAAATATCAAAGACGTATATTTTTCAAACTGTCTGCCTATGAGTGATTATGAATTCTTTAAGGAAGAATACTCTAAAAGGTTCAACTTGGATGGATGGTTTTTCGCACCAGCATTTAGAAAGGTATTTAAAAACGGAAATGCATCATATATACCAAACAACCTTCATCAGGCAGCTACTGCAAGATTTAGATACAGAAGACCTAACATTTATGTCGGATCTTGCTCACCAGTAGATAAGCATGGATATGTATCGCTTTCTACAGGTAACACCTATGAAAGAGCGGCTATAGACCTAGCTGACTATGTAATCCTTGAGCCAAATCCAAATTTCCCAAGGGTTTATGGGGATGCAGAAGTCCATATAGATGAGGTTGACTACTTCATTGAGTCAGATTATCCAATCCCAACCCTTCCTGATGTTGAGCCTAGTGAAAAAGACATGAAGATTGGTAAACTAATTTCTGACCTTGTTCCAGATGGGGCAACTATCCAATTGGGAATAGGTGGAATACCTAATGCTGTTGCCAAGTTCCTATATGACAAGAAGGACCTGGGAGTTCACACTGAAATGCTTACTTCAGAAATAGCTAAGCTTGCTAAGGCGGGTGTGGTAAATGGAAGGAAAAAGACCATTAATAAGGGTAAAATCGTAACAACCTTTATTCTTGGTAGCCAGGAGCTTTATGACTTTGTAGATGACAATATGTCAGTAATGATCATGAATGGGGGATATACAAATGACCCATTTGTTATTAGTCAAAATGATAACATGTACTCAATCAACACTGCTGTCGAAGTAGACTTAACTGGTCAAGTAGCATCAGAATCAATAGGTCCAAGACAAATATCTGGAACTGGTGGTCAATCTGATACAGCCAGAGGAGCTGTAGCTTCAAAAGGAGGTAGGTCTATAATTGCCCTATACTCAACAGCTATGGTTAAAAACCCAGAAACTGGAGAAAAAGAAGAAAAATCAAAGATTGGTGCAATTCTGACACCAGGAGCCGCAGTAACCCTTCACAGGTCCGATGTAGATATAGTTGTTACAGAATATGGTGTAGCTGAACTAAGTGGAAAAACTGTAAGGGAAAGAGCCCTTGCCCTAGTTAATATAGCCCACCCAGACTTTAGAGAAGAGTTGATGAAAGAGGCTGTAGACCTTGGCATAATGGGAGAATGGAGATAATGAAATTTAACTATAAGGATTACGATATTTTTTACGAAATACATGGGGAAGGCGACCCAATTTTAATCCTAAATGGAATAATGATGTCTACCCAATCATGGAGTGAATTCATCGAACCCCTTAGCAATAATAACCAACTAATCCTAGTTGACTTTCTTGGACAGGGGCAATCCTCTAGGGAGTATGAACAATTCTACCACGATGTTCAAGTGGATTTAGTCGAAGCCCTTTTGAGCCACTTGGACATTGAAAAGGTCAACCTTTTTGGCATTTCTTATGGTGGGGAGATAGCTCTTCAATACTGCTTAAAATACCCTCATAGGGTTAAAAAATTATTCCTATCAAATACCTGTGCGAACACATCATATTGGTTGGAAGAGGTTGGAAATGCCTGGAATGAGGCTGCAAAAGATGGATTATCCTACTATCTGACTACAATTCCTTTTATTTATTCTCCTAAATTTTTTGTGGAAAATAGGGCATGGATGGAAGCTAGAAAAGAAAAACTAATTCCAATATTTAATGATAAGGAATGGATAGAGAGTTTGAAGGTTTTGACAAATTCATCTGTAGGCTATGACGTAAGGGATAGATTAGGTGAAGTAAGCTGTCCAACTATGATTCTAAGCTGCGAATATGATTTTGTAACACCAAGTTATCAACAAAGAGAGCTAAATGAAGGTATAAAGGGGTCTCAATTAATATTTGTGCCAGACAGTGGACATGGGATTATGTATGAAAAACCTAGCCTATTTACAGCAGCAATCTTAGGATTTTTTAATAATAATAAAGAAGACTATAAGCTTTAGTCTTCCTAGAAGGAGGGCTAAGATGCAACTTATTAATAAACCAAAAACTGAAAAAGGTGAAAAAACTCTAAACAATATCATCGAAGGAGCGGAAAAAGTCTTTAGAGAAAAGGGCTACAACGGATCGACTGTCAAAGATATTTCCAAAGAAGCAGGTGTTTCTGTTGGCACCTTCTATATATATTTCAAAGACAAGAAAAGTATTTATGACTACCTCTTGCTGAGCTATAGCCGTTATATAAGGAGTCAGATTGCTAAGAGGACTGCAAACTTGACTAGCCGTAGGGAGGCGGAAAGAGAAGGTCTCTTAGTGTTCTTGGAAATAGTAAGGGAAAACCCCCATATATACAATATAATTTGGGAGTCCCTTTACATAGACAAGCATAAGTTTTTCAAATACTATATGAATTTTGCTAGTCGTTATCAAGAAGGTATAGAAGAAGCCAAGGAATCTGGAGATATGCGGGAAGACTTGGATTCAGAAATAGTTGCTTGGATTCTAATGGGAATGTCAAATTTTCTAGGCTTGAGATATGTTATGTTTGACCAAGATAGAGACCTTGAAGAAATAGCTGAGCTCGCCTTAAGGGTTATTGAAAAGGGGCTTTTTACCAAGTAAATAAAATATATAGAATCTTCATAGATCAATCCTCTATATTATGACGAAGGAAAGGCTATCACTTGCTTAAAGCGGGATAGTCTTTTCTTTATTTATCAAGTCACCTAAATTATTTCATGAATTGCTTTATAAGTGATAGAATTTTAATAAGAAAGTAATAAAGGTTATTTCCAGGATTTATATATACTAAGGAGGAATTTATGAAAGACTATAAGGTTAATTATATTGACCTTGCAACTGGTGAGAGGATTGCCTATAGGGAGGCAGGTAGTGGGGGTAAGACAATAGTTTTGATTCATGGAAACATGAGTTCATCTGTCCATTATCAAATTCTCATGGAAAAACTAGAAAAAGACTACAAGGTATATGCTCCTGATATGGTTGGCTTTGGGGATAGTAGCTATAATAGACAGGTATTGAGCTTGAGGGACTTCAGTCGAGATATAGTTGAATTTATAAAGGCGCTTGACTTAAAAAGAGTTTATCTTATGGGCTGGTCTACAGGAGGAGGGGTTTCTATGGAAGTGGCTGCAGAAATTCCTGAAAGGATAGAAAAGCTATTTTTACAATCATCAGTAAGCGTTCAAGGATACCCAGTTTACAAAAAGGACTTTAATTACCATCCTATTATGGATAAGAGGATTTTTAAGAGGGAAGATATTGCCCTTGATCCAGTCCTGGTTCTTCCAGCCTTAAGAGCATATAAATCTGCCAATAGGGCGTATTTTAGGTATGTATGGGATGCGACAATTTACAATATTAGAAGGCCAAGTGAGGAGGATTACGAAAAGTATTTAGATGCTATTATGAAGCAGAGAAATATAATAGATGTAAATGTCTGCCTAGCTAGCTTTAATATTAGCAATGATTTTAATGGGGTTGTAAAAGGGTCTGGCAGGATTGACCTTATAGAAGCTCCTATAGTCATTTTCCATGGAGATAAGGATTTAATAGTTCCAATCGACCAGGCTTTCCTAAGTAAGAAATATTTTGGAAGTAAGGCTCAAATGGTTGTATTTAAAGGCATGGGGCACAGCCTACTTACAGATAATCTAGATAAGTTTTGCAAGGAGTTTGTTGACAAACTATAATTAACTTGCAATGAAAAACTACTTATGGTAATATCAAGCAAACATGAACAAGTGTTCATGCTTCTATTTTGTTTATATGGAGGTATTATGAAAAATTACAGAGTGAATTATGTAGACCTTCCGACTGGTGAGACTATTGCTTACAGGAAGGCAGGGAGAAACAAGCAGACCCTCCTATTTCTACATGGTAATATGAGCTCCTCAATTCACTTCCAACCTCTAATGGAAATGTTTGAGAAGCATTTTACAGTATACTCCTTAGACCTTGTTGGCTTTGGAGATAGCTCCTACAACAGGCAGATTGAATCCTTGGAAGACTTTAGTAAAGATGTGACTGCTTTTATAGAGCATTTTGATTTGAAGGACCTATATATTATGGGTTGGTCAACAGGTGGAGGAGTAGCCCTCGAGACGGCTGTTGACAATGGAGATAGGGTAAAGGGGATTTTTCTTCTATCTTCTGTTGGTGTTCAAGGCTTAAAAGTTTACAAACAAAAGGTGTCTAGGTTTGGTACGATTATAAGTGAAAGAGTTTCAAAAAGGGAAGATATTGAAACAGACCCTTTACAGGCAGGTCAACATATGTTAGCCATTCAGAATATGGACAAGGACTTTTTTAAGCTTCTTTGGGAGCTAATCTATATTAAAAATGAACCGAGTGAAGAAGATTTTGATAAATTTGTAGAAGCGGTTATGAAGCAGAGAAACATTGTAGACGTGATACATGCCCTTGCTAATTTTAATATGACAACAAGCTTCAACGGGGTAAATAACGGAAGTGGTAGGCTTTACCAGTTGAGGTGTCCAATAGTTATCATGCATGGGGATGAAGACATAGTGGTCCCTATAGCTGATGCTGAAACCAGTGCTGGTTTTATTGGCGAAAGAGCAGAATTAATAAAATTTAAAGGTTGCGGACATTCTCTCCTAACTGATGATAAGGATAGGGTATATGTTGAGGTCGTTAGTAGGATTGATATGTAGAAATATTAAAAATATGATATAAAGAATAAGATGATTAAACCAGGAATTAGTTTTAACTAAGTTCTGGTTTTTTTATGTTAAAAGCTAGTTTGTTAAAGGGCCTTTTTATGAAATGGGTTTAATATGAAGACTACTTCATCATATTTAGCCAATGCAAACGTTTATATTAATTCCTCTATATAATTTAATTAGGTTAGAAATAAATTTATGGAGGTAAAAATGAGAATAAAACCTAAGAAGTATGCCATCTACTAAAGCTAGGATAATAACAACCCTAGATAAAGGATCCGAAGTATGGGGGGTATCCAGCAAAAACAATAATTGGCTACAAGTAAGCTACAAGGGACAAAAGGCCTATGTATGGGCTGAATATGTCAAATAAAAGATTATAAATAAAAAGGCCTGCTGGAAAAATCTAGCAGGTCTTTTTATGATAGATTAATATATCTTAAGGAATCAACAACTTCTTCAAGCCTCAATGACCTTGAAGCCTTAACAAGGACCAAAGAATTTTTCTGAATCAGGTATTTAGCCTTGTCTATAAGGTCATTTTTCTTATCCAGGTGGAAGACATGTTCAAAAGGGAAACGTTTTTTTGCCTCTTCAGCTATAAACTTGCTTAAAGGGCCGGTACATAGGAGGTAGTCCACCTTTTTAGGGTCAATCATCCTACCTATTTGCCTGTGAATTTCTTCTTCATTTTCTCCTAGTTCAAGCATATCCCCGATAATTGCAATCTTCCTCTTATATCCACTTAGGATATCCAGGGTTTCTAAAGCGGAAACAAGGGATTGGGGGTTTGACTTATATGAATCGTTTAATATATCAAAGCCCTTGCAAGTCATTAGTTCACTTCTCATAGAGCTTCTCTCATTGATTTCTAGTTGATTTTTGATTATTTCCTGGTCAATATTAAAGAGTTTTGAAACTATAATCGCACAAGTCGCATTATAAATCTGGTGACTTCCAATGCTTGCTGTCATATAGGTCTCACCATTAAGTTTAAAGGTATTTCCATTTGGACCAGTTGAAACAATCTCGATCACATAATCCGATTCAGGGTCTTGACCAAAGGTTATTATCCTTTGCTTTATCTCTCTTGTTTTAACTTCATTTTTAATATATTCATTGTCATAATTATAGATGAAGATGCCATTGTCAGGGAGACCATTTACTATATCTACCTTTTCCTTAGCCACAAGCTCCTTACTCTTAAGTAGGTGGAGGTGGGCATCTCCCACATTAGTTAAAATGGCTATATCAGGCTTTACCATATGGGTCAGATAATTTATCTGGCCAAAGCCATCCGTCCCCATTTCAACAACCCCTACATCTGTGTCTTGTCCCAGCCTAAGCAGGGTCCTTGGCACACCTATATGGTTATTTAAATTTCCTATGGTTTTAGCCACCTTCAATGATTTTTTTAGGGTAAGGGCTATATAATCCTTAGTTGTAGTCTTGCCGTTTGAACCCGTAATTCCAATAATTTTTATATCCTTAAGTGAATTCCTATAATTGCTGGCAAGGTCAGCAAAAGCCTGGTTAGAATTTTCTACAAAGATAATGGGTTTATTAGTATCCACATCAACTCTGCCTTTTTCAGAAAATACTGCTATGGCACCTTTTTCAAAGGCCTGGTTTATAAATAGGTGACCATCAAGCTTTTCTCCAATTATGGGCATATACATTTCACCCTTGGATATGGTTCTAGTGTCAATAGAAATTGTGTCTACAACAATACCCTCGTACTTGGAATCATTTAATTTGCCCTTAGAGTAGTCAGCTATTTGTTTTAGCGTAAGGTTTAACATCTTAAATTCCTTTTTTTAATAATTGTTCCTGGTCGAACTTTTCATTAGCTAGTTCGATTAATTTATCCAAAATATCTGAGTAACTTCTTCCGTCGGTAGCCTTCCATAAATCAGCTGAAAGTGAAGAATTTGTCATACCTGGGAAGGTGTTTATCTCATTTACATAAAAGGATCCATCTTCTTCCATGAAGATATCAACCCTAGCAAATCCCTGGCAACCCGTTGCTATATAGGCGTCAATAGCTAGTTGTCTAACCTGCTTATTTTGGATGTCAGTAAGCTGGTGGGGAGTATTTCGGATAGTTTTTGTATCATGGTATTTGGCGGTGTAGTCAAATACTGGTCTTTCAGTAGTGTATGAACCTGGAAGGGAAGCTTCTGGATTATTATTCCCAACTACTGAAACTTCTAGTTCAACCCCTTTTATCTCTTCTTCTATCACAACCTTATTGTCGTAAAGAAAGGCTTCTTCTAGAGCTTCAACTATATTGTCTCTAGTTGCTCTATTGACGCCAACAGAAGATCCATTTCTAGAAGGCTTAACAAAGACAGACTCACCACAAGTGTCGAAAATATTTGACACGATAGAGTCCTTTTCTTCATCCCTATCAAATCTTTTCCTATCAACAACAAAAAATTTAGCCTGTGGAATTTGGTAAGCTTCTAGGATGTTATTAGTGGTTGCCTTGTCCCAGCATATAGAGGAGGATGAGATATCATTTCCTATAAACCTAAGTCCTAGAGTCCTTAAAAAACCCTGGATTTGACCATCTTCTCCAGATGACCCATGGATGCAAGGAATTACTATTGGATGGTCAAGTGAATTGGTAAAATCAATAAATTGCATGACAGATTCCAATTTATTAAGATAGGACTCCCTAGTTAATTCTTCTGGAGCTTCAATATCCTTGGTAAATGGGCCTGAAGGTACAAACTTACCTTCTTTTGTAATAAAGGCCATGAAAACATTGTACTTATCTTTATCCAGCTTGTTGATTATGTTTTGAGCTGATCTCAAAGATATCTCATGTTCAGTGCTCATGCCTCCGTAAATAACTAATATATCTTGCATATTTCCCTCCGTATAGTGTAAGTAAAATCATAACACTACTCTTTACAAGTTAAAAGCTTGCCAGCTTAAAAATTGTAGAAATTATCATCAAATTTTTTATCAAGTCTATGTGTTCCCTTGATATATCTTAAAGTACCGCTTGGTAATCTCAATAATAGACTCTCTGTATTGGCAACGTTTTTACCATTATACTCAACTCCTTTTAAGAAGGAGCCTCCTGTAACCCCAGTCGCTGCAAATATTACATTGTCGCCCTTTATCAGGTCATCAATGTAGTAGACCCTCTCAAGGTCAACATTCTTATCTCTGCATCTTTTGACTTGCTTTCCATCCATAGGCCAAAAGATTGCTTGGAAATCTCCATCTAGGCACTTAACAGCAGCGGCAGCTATAATACCTTCTGGAGCCCCTCCAATTCCCATAAGCATGTCTGTACCACCTTCTAGACAGGTCTCTATTGCCGGTAAGATATCGCCTTCATTTATCATTTTTATTCTGGCTCCAGCTTTTCTAATTGAATCAATTAATTTGTCATGTCTATCTCTTTTAAGTACAGTAACTGTAACTTCAGAGACATCTTTATCTAGAGCCTTAGCTACAGCCTTGATATTGTCTTCAACAGGTTTATTTATATCTACCTTTCCTTTAGCCTTAGGACCAACTGCGATTTTTTTCATGTAGACATCAGGGCCTGCAAGGATATGTCCTTTTGGAGCAACCGCTAGGACTGAAATGGCATTAGGCATTCCGTAGGCTAGGGCAGATGTTCCATCTATAGGGTCAACGGCTATATCAACTTGACCAGGAGCTTTTGCGTCTCCGATTTGTTCACCAATATAAAGCATTGGAGCCTCATCGATTTCCCCTTCGCCGATAACTATTTGTCCATTAATGTCTAGCCTCTTAAAGACTTCCCTCATCTGGTTAACAGCTAGTTCGTCTCCCCTTTCCTTATTGCCTTGACCAAGGACTGTAGCACATCTCAAAGCTGCAAACTCAGTAACTCTTGTAAGATTTATTCCCAGCTGGATACCAAAACCGTCGTAAATATCAGAAACATTTTCTTTCACTTCTTTAGCCTCTTCTTTAATATCAAGTGTGTTGTCCATTTTATCCTCCATAAAATTATAGACTAAGCCCAATTACCATTTACAAAAACAGGAGTTTCCTTACCATCATGACCTATTCCAAGGATAGACAGGTCCCTTGTACCTACCATAAAGTCTTCATGGATAAAGGAGTCATTTACTCCTCTTTGAAGCAATTCTTCATCAGTCATATCAGTTCCACCTTCTATAGTTGTTGGATAGGCCTTGCCAAATGCAAGGTGACATGAAGCATTTTCATCGAATAGTGTATTAAAAAACAAGACATTGGAATTTGAAATAGGGGAATCGTAAGGTACTAGGGCAACTTCACCAAGATACCTAGCTCTTTCATCTTGTTCGAAGATTGAAGATAGGGCCTCTTTTCCCTTTTCAGCATCGAAATCTACAACCCTTCCATCCTTAAATTCCAGATAAAAATTATCTATTACGTTACCGTTGTAAGCAAGTGGTTTAGAAGAGTAGACCTTACCATTAACTCCATCCCTTTTTGGAAGGGTAAAGACCTCTTCGGTCGGCATATTGGGAACAAAATCTTCGCCCTTAGCGTTGGCAGAGCTTGCAGCCATCCATATATGTCCTTCTGGTAGTTCGATTTTTAAGTCGGTTCCATTTTCCGCCTTGTAAACAAGGTATTTGAAGTTCATATTATTTAACCATTGTGCCTTATTAGATAGCAGGCTTAGGTGGCTCTTCCAGGCTTCGATATAGTCGTCCCTATCAAGCCTTGTAACCTTAAATATAATGTCCCAAAGGTCATCTACTGGCGTTTTAGATTCTGGGAATACTTGTTTAGCCCAGTCTTCTGTTGGAACTGAGACTACACACCAGGAATTAATGTCATTCATGGTGTATTTCATAAGAGGCTTAAACTTGAGGCTAGAGGCCATGCTGACTCTTTGGATTTTATCTGGATCTATCTGGCTAAGAAGCTCGGGATTATCGGCATGAACGCTTATCATCTTGGCTCCCTTAAGGTAATAGTATTCCATTTTATCATAGAGATATTGGGGAATATCTTCCATAACTTCAACTGGAGAATGCTTGAATCTTAGAAGGGTAAGTTGGTCATCTCGCCAATCTACTACCACTTCGCTTGCCCCAGCTTCGTAGGCCTTTTGCACAAGTAGCCTGGCGAAGTCTGCCCTTTCAATTGGGCAAGAGATAAGCACAGTATCATCTTTTTTTGTGTTTATGCCAACATCGATAACAAGCTTGGCATAATTTTCTAGTTGTTCTTTAAAATCTTTCATACTCCCTCCATTTATTTTAACTAATGAGATTATACCACAAAGTAGCTTGTTGAGTTAATCTTGTAAAATTTATTTGTATTTCTCGTCGATTTTGATATAATAAAACTCAGTAATAGCTTATATATTGCCTTGAAACTTGTATTTTAAGATGGTATAATACTATAGCTATATGATAATTTATAAGTAAAGAGGTGAGATAGATGAAAAAAGATATACATCCAACATATTTTCCTGAAGCTAAGGTAACATGTGCATGTGGTAATAGCTTTACTACTGGATCAACAAAAGAAGAGTTAAGAGTTGAAATCTGTTCAGAATGTCATCCATTCTATACAGGTAAGCAAAAATTCGTTGAACGTGGTGGTAGAGTTGAAAGATTTAAGAAGAAATACAACATGGAATAAGAAAGTAAAGGTTAGTGACACGCTAACCTTTTTTTATTATATAGAAACTATGGCTTATACCCAGTCCATTCTGGGTCTAGCCTTTAAGAATATACAAGGTGGAGATAAATTATGAAGAAAAGAGAAAAAAAAGTCTGTAAAAAGACTAGCATAGGGGGGCAGGCCCTCTTTGAGGGTATCCTTATGAAAGGCCCCCACGAGACATCTGTTGTGGTTAG
This sequence comes from uncultured Peptoniphilaceae bacterium, assembly GCA_964345835.1. Taxonomy (GTDB): domain Bacteria; phylum Bacillota; class Clostridia; order Tissierellales; family Peptoniphilaceae; genus JAAYEL01. The sequence goes on along the minus strand of CAYFSL010000007.1, from coordinate 6,618 downwards.
AAAGCCTGATGGTGAGCTTGTAACAAAGATGATGGATGTAAAATCCCTATCAAAAAAATACAAGATATTTAGATATCCCTTTTTTAGAGGGATTGGAGCCCTTTATGATGCCTTAAGAAATGGAGCTAAGGCGATAGATTATTCAACAAGCTTTTTTGAAGAGGAAGAAAAAGAATCGAATTCATTTGGAGATAAATTATTAGATGGGATTTTTTATATAGGGAGCTTTTTACTTGTAATTGCAATACTTTTTGCCTTCTTGCTTTTACCATCTATGTTATCTAACCTATTTAGCCCAATAATTAGGTCGAAGCTAGCCTTGAACTTGATTGAAGGAGTAATTAGGGTAATTATATTCCTTATATATATACTAGTTATTTCCAATATAAAGGAGATAAAAAGGGTTTTTATGTACCATGGGGCAGAGCATAAGACTATTGCAACCTATGAGTTTGGAGAAGAGCTCACAGTTGAAAATGTTAGGGAAAACAGCATGCTTCATCCCCGTTGTGGAACCAGCTTTATGTTTAACATGGTAATTATATCGGCCTTGGTCCTAACTTTTTTTGGATGGCCAACCCCTCTTTTTAGGGCTTTAACAAGGATAATAATGCTTCCCATCCTAGTAGGAATCACTTTTGAACTCAATAGGTGGATGGGGGGATCGGACTCATGGCTTGCCAGGGGGCTGTCTAAGCCAGGGATGTTTATCCAGTATATAGGGACTGTTAAGGAACCAACAGATGATATGATTGAAGTAGCTATAGAGGCTTTGAAACTTGTAATTCCAGAAAATGAGGACGATGATATATGGGCCAAGTAATGAAGGTTAAGGATGCATTTGAGAAATTTGGCCCTGAGAGAGCGAAAATTGCCCTTGCATATATAATGGATGTAAGTTATAGCTATTTGATGGCGAAAAAAGAAGAAGTTCTAGATGAATATACCCTGGGACAACTAGAAGAAGTTATTAATCTTTGTGACCAGGGGCTTCCTATCCAATATGCAATTGGTTATTGGGATTTTTATGGGAGGACCTTCGCCCTTAGCCAAGACGTCCTTATACCGAGGCCAGAGACGGAAATACTTTGTGAAAAGATATTATCAGATGGTATAAAGGAGAAGAAGGTCTTAGACATTGGTTGTGGCAGCGGAGCTATAGCTATAAGCTTGAAGCTTGAGGAGAAAACAGCCAGATTGTACGCATCGGATATATCGGTCAAGGCCCTTGATATTTCTAGAAAAAATGCCAAAAGATTATCAGCCGATGTAAACTTCATCCATTCCGACCTTTTTGAAAATATTTTAGGGAAATTTGATGTAATAGTATCAAATCCACCTTATATAAGCCAAAAGGATTATGACAACTTAGACGAAATACTATATGAAGAACCTAAGTTAGCCCTCTTAGCGGGAGAAAAAGGATATGAGATATATGAAAAAATAGTCAGGTCATGCAGAGATTATCTAAATGATGGAGGAAGGGTCTATTTTGAAATTGGCTATGACCAGGGTCCAATAGTAAAACAGTTATTAGAAGAAGAAGGTTTTTCTAAAGTCGAAATAATTAAAGATTATGCGGGCCATGATAGGGTAGTAGCTGCTTGCTTGTAAAGGCTAAATCTGATATATTTTTAATCTTATTAATGATATAATAAAAAATAATACATTTTTAACTTTAGATTGAGAGGTAAGTATGTTTGAAAAATTAAAGGGGACTAAGGATTATTATTATGAGCTAGAAAAAAAACTAGCGGATCCTGAGGTCTTGGCGGATATGGATAAATGGAAAGAGCTTAATATAGAGTATGCTGGACTTAAACCATTAGTTGACAAATATTCAGAATATGAAAAAAAAGTGAATACATTGGAAGAAGACAAGGAGATGCTTAAAATTTCCGACGATAACGAGATGGTGGATTTACTTAAGGAAGAAATATCATCTCTAGAGGAAGAAATTCCAGCTATAGAAGAAGAAATCAAAATCCTCTTGCTACCTAAAGATCCAAATGACGATAAGAATGTATTCATTGAAATAAGGGCTGGAGCCGGCGGCGATGAGGCAGGTCTTTTTGCTGCAGAGCTTTATAGGATGTACCATATGTATGCCGATAGTCAAGGGTTTAAGACTGAAGATGTAGAGTATTCTGACCAGGGAGCTGGTGGGATTAAAGAAGCAATCTTTATGGTAAAGGGACATGGAGCATATTCTAAACTGAAGTATGAATCAGGTGTACACAGGGTTCAAAGGGTTCCACAAACTGAATCTAGCGGAAGAATCCACACATCTACAGCTACTGTTGCAGTATTGCCGGAAGCTGGTAAGATAGATGTCGAAATAGATGAATCAACAGAGCTGAGGATTGACTACTATAGGGCTTCAGGTGCTGGTGGACAACACGTAAATACAACCGACTCAGCTGTAAGGATTACCCACCTTCCTACGGGGCTAGTTGTTGCTTGCCAGGATGAAAGGTCACAAATTAAGAACAAGGCTAAGGCTATGAATATAATGTATGCAAGGCTCTATGATCTTAAACTTGAACAACAGCAAAAAGAGATGTCAGACGATAGGAAGACCCAGGTAGGAACTGGAGATAGGTCTGAAAAAATACGTACCTACAATTTCCCTCAAGGAAGGGTTACAGACCACAGGATAAATCTAACAATTTACCAACTTGATAGCTTCATGAATGGGGATATAGATGAGATGATAGAAGCCTTGATTACTGAAGATCAGGCTAAGAAGATGCAATTATCACAGGAGAGATAAAATGAGTAGGGTTGACAAGCTATATATAGATAAGGCCAAGAGAATTTTGGAAGAAGGTTATAGTGAAAAGGACGTGAACACTCAAGTAAGGCCAGTATGGAGTGATGAGGATGGAACAAAGAGTGCTTATACCAAATACCTAACCCAAGAGATTGCTGAATATGAGGTCGGTGAAGTTCCAATTACCAACCTGAGAAAAATTGCTTGGAAGACGGCTATTAAGGAAATTCTTTGGATTTACAAGGACAAGTGCAATAATGTCAACAACTTGAAAAACAAGTACAATGTAAATTATTGGGATAGCTGGATGAATGAGGAAGGGTCTTTGGGAACAGCCTATGGCTATCAAACCTCCAAGACTTTTAAGTCTCCAGAAACTGGAAACTACATCAACCAGGTTGACAGACTCATAGAACAACTAAGGACAAACCCTCTTAACAGGAGGTTGATTATTGACCTATATGATGTAGATGACCTAGCGGATATGACATTAATTCCATGTGCTTTTTTGACCATGTGGACTGTTAGAGGAGATTACCTAGATATGACCCTGGTACAAAGGAGTGGCGATTTTCTTGCGGCTGCAGGTCCAGGAGGAATCAACTCTTTCCAATATTATGCCTTACTTAGGATGGTATGTCAGGTAACTGGTTACAAGGCAGGTAAGTTTATGCACCTTGTCCAAAACCTTCATATCTATGATAGGCATAAGGCTATAGTCGAAGAGATAATTGAAGAAGATAGTGGTGTTGATGGGCCAGAACTTTGGGTTAATCCCGAAGTAAAGGAATTGAGAGATTTTACTATAGATGATTTTAAATTACTGAATTATAATCCATCTACAAAGAAGTATAATATTCCAATAGCCTTGTAGCAGGAGGTTACAAAGAATTATACTTGTTGGTGGTTATAATGTGGTAAAAAAGAGGTTAAGATGACTATTAATAAAAATGATAAGAGGGTCGAAAATGTTTTGGTAAGTTCATACCAGGCCGATACCTTATTTTCAGATGTATATATTGAACATAATTCCTTCCCTGAGATGGACTTCAATAGCATTGACACAAGCGTGGATTTTTTCGGTAGGAAATTGCCATTTCCACTTATTATTAATGCTATTACCGGTGGGAGTGAACAAAGTGTTGAAATAAATGAGATCCTTTATTATATTTCTGAGGACCTAGGAATCCCTATGGAAGTTGGTAACCAGGAAGCCATTTTTGAGGATGATTCTACAGTTGAGTTGTTTTTAGGTGAGCATGATGGAGGAGATAGGAACAATATAGTTATTGCAAACCTTCATGCTTCAGCCTCATGCGAAGATGTAAATAGGGCTGTAGATTCAATAAAAGCTGATGGAATAGCTCTTTATATAAATGCAGCCCAACAAATTGTTGGAGATGATGGGAGGAGAGATTTCACGGGGATTTTAGATAATATAAGAAATATAGCTTCTACTTGTGGACATAATCTCATTGTCAAAGAAATAGGTTCAGGCATGACAAAGGATACTGTCACTAAGCTAGTAGATGCAGGAGTGGGCATGATTGATATTTCAGGAGCAGGAGGATCCAACCTAATAGAGATTGAAAATCTAAGGAATATTGAGATGGATTATTCCGACTTGTATGATTGGGGGGTTCCTACTGCAAAGTCAATTATAAATGCGAGAGAGGCCTCTAAAGATGTAAAGCTTATAGCAAGTGGTGGTATAAAGACTGCCATGGATGTTATAAAGGCTTTGATTCTCGGTGCTGACTACGTTGGAATAGGAGGAGAACTATTAAAGTATATCCTTCATGGAGGTCATGACTATGCCAAGAGCTATCTAGAAGAGCTTATGCACAAGGTCAGGGTTATAATGCTTTTATTGGGGGCGAAAAACATCGAAGACCTTAGGAAGGTACCTTATAAATTAACAGGAAAATTAAAGGATATTGTATAATGAATGACCAATTAAAGAACAAGTTACGCTTAAGTATGGCGTCAACTTTTATGATTATTGTTACCATAGTATTGATAATCATTGAAAACAAAAAGAATTCACCTAGATTCTATTCGTTTATTGGACTAGCTCTTTCATTTGCCTTTATGGCATTTACCCAGGTATATAACTATAAGGTCGATAGGAAACTTAAATTTTTAATTTTCGCCCTTGTATATTTGCTGGTTAGTATTGTACTTATTATATTTTTATTTGCTAGATAAGGGGAAATTTGTGAACAAGATATTGCTTGTAATGGCTGCTGGTATTGGCTCAAGATATGGTGCTGGTGTTAAGCAACTAGCCAAGATGACTTCAAAAGGGGATACTATAATTGATTTCTCTGTTTATGATGCTATAGAGGCTGGATTTAACAAGGTAATATTTATTATAAGAAAAGATATAGAGAAAGATTTTAAGGAGCTAGTAGGGGATAGAATTTCTAAATTTGTTGAGGTTGATTACGCCTTTCAGGAACTAGAAGATGTCCCCGAAGGAATAATAGTTCCAAAAGAAAGAAAAAAACCATGGGGCACTGTCCATTCCCTTTTAAGTGCTAGACATCTTGTAGACGGACCCTTTTTAGTAATTAATGCCGACGACTATTATGGAAAAGAAGCCTTTCACTTGATGAGTAAGTTTTTAGATGAAAATAACAAACAATCAAGCAGGTACGAAATGGCCATGTGCGCCTATAAGTTAAGTAATACCCTTAGTTTAAATGGAAGTGTTACTAGGGGGGTATGTAAAGTTAGCCAAGATGGTTACCTAATAGAGATACAAGAAACCAAAGGCATAAGGTTAGAAGATGGGGAAATTATAACGGAAAAAGATGGTCATCATCTTAGTAGGGAATCGATAGTTTCCATGAATACATGGGCGGGATATCCTTGCCTTATGGAATATTTACAAAAAGATTTTCATGCTTTTTTAAATGAACACAAGGATGAACTAGATACTATAGAATATGTTTTGCCAACCATGGTAGAGAAAATGCTTGAAGAGGATAAGGCCAATATTAAGGCCTTAGTAACAAATGATAGCTGGATAGGGATTACCTACAAGGAAGACCTAGAGCCAGCGAGAGAAGAGTTCAGAAAAATGCTTGAAGACAGTTTATATAAAGATGGACTTTGGGATTAATAAAGTCCATAGACAACTGATAATTAGGAGAAATTATGACAGAAAAAATAGATAGGGTTAGGGATTACCCAAAACTTAAGGACGGCTGGATAAGGCTTTTGGCCCTTCTAGCAGTAGGATTATTTATTGGCCATGAACTTAATATAGCCTTTTTTGTGAGGCTGTTTAAATTTTTAGGGGTAAGACATGAGCTTGCGGTTACTGTAACTTCCTTCATCCCCTTTATATTAAGTATCCCCTTGATGGTTAAGAGGTTTAGGAGGGTTAGGCCATTTTTTATAATATACTTTTTAGTAATGGCCTTTTTTGCTATTTCGATACTTTCGCATCCAGAGGCTAAAGATATTTACTTTAGGCCTAAATTTGGTGTACACAAGGTCTTTGTTCCTTCAGGAGGGATATTTGCTCTTTATTATATACTTTTAATGTATGACAAAGATGATAAAAGTGACCTAGTCAATATGCTTTTTGTAGGAGCAAGCTTACTATTTTTAATTTCTATTCTTCAGTATGGAATGGCTCAAGTAAGAGGATATTGGTTGACAGAAGGACCTTCAGGTAATGAAATAAGAATAAATTATAGCCTGGTCTATGGATTTAACATGTCCCTTGTTATATGTATATTTACCGGTTTATGGTTTTATAGGAAAAAACTTGGATATCTAATTATTGCCCTATTTTCTTATTATACAATCTTAACAGATGGCAATAGGATGTC
>CAYFSL010000006.1:64891-67821 GCA_964345835.1 uncultured Peptoniphilaceae bacterium | reverse complement strand
TTTGCATATATTTTATTGCTTTCACGGTCAATTGTTACTTATATGTAACAAAAAAATTCTAAAATGGTCTCTTCTCATCTTTATTTTATTTTTAAAATATTACCTAATAGGTAGCCTGATATTATGTCTTATGCTAAACATATATTTCCAAAGCATAGATATGCATTAAAAGAATTTGATGAATTCAAAGAAATAGCTACAAGTATGCATTTAGGTTTAACAGGTCACTCTGTTGCCCTAATAGGTTATAATAAATGGATGGATAACTATGGTGGTGATAGAATTTTGATACTACTAGAGCCAAATGGTGGAGTGAAAAGAAATCAATAAAGTGGACTACCTAAGCGATAAAAAAATTTCTGATGAAATAAAAATAGATTTGAAAGGTGGAAAGGATTTTGAAATTATCCTAGCTCAAATAGATCTTGTAGGTAATTGGGCTTTTGACGAAGATATGGCTGAGCTAAATTCATTTGAAAAAATTAATCTTAAGGTCAATGAAGCAAAAGAAGGCGGTTCCAATATGCTTTTAAAATATAATCTTTCAGTTTCTAAAGATGAAGTAGTTTTTAAATTCTATAATAGCAATGAAGCTCAAAAGCAATTTGAGAATATAGATGAATATTATAAGTTGGCAATCAAACTTAAATAATTATTATAATCTCGTTTTTTAGCGGATAAGCGCTAATATTTTAGCCCTGATTCCATAAATGTTAAAGAATAAGGGCTCTTTGTCAAATAGTGTTGGTGAAGAGTTATTGTAAAAATTCACGGAGGTTAGAAAAAAATCTAGCCTCCTTTTTACATATCAAACTGTTCCCTTAGCTTTAGAGTAATTAGTATTCTGTTAGTCAGTGGTTTTTACTTTATTTAAACTTATATAAAATTTTGTTCATATATTATCCTATAGCTTTTTAATCCCCTTATTATAATATATGCAAAGTTCATTCACAGGACATAGCTCACAATCAGGCTTTCTAGCCTTGCAGACCCTCCTTCCATGAAATATAAGGGCATGGTGGGCCCTTGTCCACTTGTCTCTAGGTATTGCCCTTTGTAGCTGTCTTTCAGTCTCAATCACATCTTTGGCCTTCGCCAGTCCAATCCTATTTGCCACCCTAAACACATGGGTATCAACTGCAATAGCTGGGGTGCCAAAGGCATTAGACACTACTACATTTGCGGTCTTTCTCCCCACACCCGCTAGTTTTTGGAGGTCTTCAAGGTCTTTAGGAACCTCTGATGAGAATTCTTCCACCAATTGTTGAGAGCAAAGCTTAATGTTTTTAGCCTTGCTTTTATAAAGACCACAGGTCTTGATATCCTGTTCAAGCTCCTTTACGTCAACCTTTACATAGTCCTCTGGTCTTTTATATTTTTTAAATAAGTCCTCTGTCACGATGTTTACCCTTACATCTGTACACTGGGCAGATAGGATTGTAGCTATAAGGAGCTCAAAAGGATTGGTGTAATTAAGTTCAGCCCTAGCATCCGGGTAAGTGGCTAGTATTGTATTGATAGCCTCTAATTTTTCATCTTTCCTTAAATAATATCTTTTTTTATCAGCCATTTTTCTTTTATTAATACCTCTTATAAGTTATAATACCTTTATTATTGTAACATAAGATATAAGGAGCAATCATGTTTAACAGCAACAAAAAAGATTTCAGACGGTTGGATTCGATCTTAATCCTTTCAGTACTTGCACTGGTAATCTTCGGATTATTCGTCTTAGATTCAGCAATACAATCAGCTAGAGGAAATATCAAATCCCAGATAATCGCCACAATTATTGGTTTTTTCATATTTTTCTTAATCTATTTTTTAGAATTTGACCTTTTTAAGAAGCTAAAATGGTTTATCTACTTAATTATTGCTGGCCTTCTATTGGCTACCATACTATTCGGTACAGGAAAAGAAGAGTGGGGAGCAAATCTATGGATAAGATTAGGCCCAGTGAGCATCCAGCCATCAGAGTTTGTAAAAGTCTTCTTGATACTTTTTTTAGCGGCCTTCATAGATGATAATAAGGCCAATGCCAATAGTTTGAAGTTTGTCATTTCCTACTTTGTACTAGCCCTTATCCCCGTTGCCCTTATTGTAAAGCAGGAAGACGTTGGTACAGCAGCCGTTGTACTATTTATTACAGCAGCTATGTTTTTTGCATCAGGCATAAACACCAAAACCCTGCTTACAGTCCTTGCCATTTTCCTAATAGTTATTATCCTTTTAGGAACCATTGCCTTCCCTTTAATATGGAATAAGATGGCTCCCTACCAAAAGGAGCGTATCCTAAACTTTATAGATCCTTCTAGAGACTCCCTAGGGACAGGCCTTCAGATGGAGAGGGGCTATATAGCTATAGGGTCGGGAGGCTTAACTGGCCGGGGGTATAAGCAAGGCCCCATGGCACAAAATGACTATATACCCCTTCAGCACACTGACTATATCTTCCCTGTTCTCATAGAGGAGTTCGGCTTTATAGGAGGAGCTGTAGTCTTAGGCTTATATCTAATAATGATTATTAGGATGCTATTCATAGCCCTTAGATCTCCAAGCCTATTTGGAGCCAGCCTATCAGTTGGGGTAGCTGCTATGTTTTTCATCCACATATTTGAAAATGTGGGAATGACCATGAGGATTATGCCTGTTACTGGAATACCCCTACCATTTTTCTCAAATGGAGGAACCTTCCAAATGGTTAACCTGGCATGTGTCTCCCTTGTTTTAACTATAGGAGCCTTAAAAAAACCTCTGGACTTCTAATTACAACTTTTAACCGTAGCAAGCAGTTTATAAACTTACCCAAAAAGTTAGACCAAAAATCAACTTTTTGGGTAAGTTTTTTCATGGCATTATTTTAGATTTTTAAATGATAAAAAGCTTTCTCAAGCTAAATCTAAACCTTAAATAGGGTTAGTTATAGCTGG